>JBDHTX010000046.1:0-35422 GCA_039808885.1 Dongiaceae bacterium
GCGCCGCGTCCGGCGCCGCAACCCGAGCAGCCGCACGTGCCGCGCGCCCTGGCGCCGGCCGAGGAGCGCGTGCCGATGTCGCGGCTGCGCCGCCGCATCGCCGAGCGCCTGAAGCAGGCGCAGAACACCGCCGCCATGCTCACCACCTTCAACGAGGTGGACATGGGCGCGGTGATGGAATTGCGCGACCAGTACAAGGACAGCTTCGAGAAGCGCCACAAGGTGAAGCTCGGCTTCATGGGCTTCTTCGTGAAGGCGGCGATCCAGGCGCTGAAGGAGATTCCGGCGGTCAATGGCGAGATCGACGGCACCGACATCATCTACAAGAACCACTACGACATCGGCGTCGCCGTCGGCACCGAGCAGGGCCTGGTGGTGCCGGTGGTGCGCGACGCCGACAAGATGAGCCTGCCGCAGATCGAGGCCAAGATCGGCGAGCTGGGCAAGAAGGCGCGCGACGGCAAGCTGTCTCTGGACGAGCTGCAGGGCGGCACCTTCACCATCTCGAATGGCGGCGTCTACGGGTCCCTCATGTCGACGCCGATCCTGAATACGCCGCAATCGGGCATCCTCGGCATGCACAAGATCCAGCAGCGGCCGATGGCCGTCGCCGGCAAGGTCGAGATCCGGCCGATGATGTATCTGGCCTTGAGCTACGACCACCGCATCATCGACGGCCGCGAGGCGGTCACCTTCCTGGTGCGGATGAAGGAGTGCCTGGAGGATCCGCAGCGCCTGATCCTGGAGCTCTAGCGATGGCGAAGGCGGCGCCCCGCCGCGCCGCCGGCAAGGCCGCGGCGCTCGAAGCCGCGAAGCCGCGCGCGCGGAAAACCCGTCCGCCCAAGGTCGGCCGGCGCGGAACCGTGCCGCACTACAACCAGACCACCGATTTCACCTGCGGGCCGTCGGCGCTGCTGATGGCGATGAAGACGCTGGCGCCGAGATCCGATTTCTCGCGCGCCGCCGAATTGCAGCTCTACCGCGAGGCGACGACCATTTTCATGGGCGGGCCGCATCACGGCGGCTGCGGCGCGACGGGATTGGCGTTGGCCGCCCATCGCCGCGGCTTCAAATCCGAGGTCTGGGTCAACCACAAGGGCGCGTTGCTCAGTACCCGCCCGACGGAGAAGGCCCGCGCCAAGGTGATGGAAGAGCTCGACCGCGCCGACAAGGCGGAGATGAAGCGCCTCGGTATTCCCTACCGCATCGGCGCGCTGTCGATCGACGACCTGGCCGAGGCCTTGCACGACGGCGCCATGCCCATCGTCCTGGTCAGCATGGAATACATCCACCAGGACCCGACCGCCCATTGGGTGGTGGTGACCGGGATCGACGGCGAGCATGTCACGGTCAATGACCCCTGGATCTCGCGCGACAAGGGCCAGACCCGGCGTACGGTCACCGACTACGCCGTGCCGCGCGCCGAATTCGTCAAGATGACCTGCTATGGCAAGCGCAAGGAGCGCGCGACGGTGCTGATCCGGCGCGGCAAGTAAGTGGAGCGGAACGATGGCTGACCAGGAATTCGACGTGGTGGTGATCGGCGGTGGCCCGGGCGGCTATGTCTGCGCCATCAAGGCGGCCCAGCTGGGCCTGAAGACCGCCTGCATCGAGAAGCGCGGCGCCCTCGGCGGCACCTGCCTCAATGTGGGCTGCATCCCGTCCAAGGCGCTGCTGCAATCCTCGCATCTCTACGAAATGGCCGGCCACGATTTCGCCCAGCACGGCCTGAAGGCCGGGAAACTCGAATTCGACCTGAAGACGCTGATGGGCCGCAAGGACAAGGTGGTCGGCGACCTCACCAAGGGCATCGAGTTCCTGTTCCGCAAGAACAAGATCACATATTTCAAGGGCCTCGGCCGGCTGCTGGGCGGCGGCAAGGTGGAAGCCATCGTGGACGGTTCGACCAATGGGGGCAAGGGCGAGACCATCGCCGCCAAGCACATCGTCATCGCCACCGGCTCCGACGTGACGCCGCTGAAGGGCGTCGAGATCGACGAGAAGCAGGTGGTGTCCTCGACCGGCGCCCTGGCGCTGGAGAAGGTGCCGGAGCACCTGGTGGTGATCGGCGGTGGCGTCATCGGGCTCGAGCTCGGCTCGGTCTGGCGGCGGCTCGGCGCCAATGTGACGGTGGTCGAGTTCCTCGACCGCATCGTCGCCACCATGGATGCCGGGATCGGCGCCGATTTCCAGAAGGTGCTTGCGAAGCAGGGCATGGTTTTCAAGCTCGGCACCAAGGTGACTGGGGCGAAGAAGGCCGGCGGCAAGGTGACGCTGACGCTGGAGCCCGCCAAGGGCGGCCCGGCGGAAGAGCTCGCCGGCGACGTGGTGCTGGTGGCGATCGGCCGCCGGCCCTATGTCGATGGCCTGGCGCTCGAAATGGCCGGCGTGAAGCTGGACGAGAAGGGCCGCATCGCGGTGGACGATCATTTCCGCACCAACGTGGCTGGCATCTATGCCATCGGCGACGTGGTGCGCGGCCCGATGCTGGCGCACAAGGCGGAAGAGGAAGGCGTGGCCCTGGCCGAGATGCTGGCGGGCCAGGCAGGCCATGTGAACTACGAAACCTGCCCCAACATCGTCTACACCTGGCCGGAGCTGGCCAGCGTCGGCAGGACCGAGGAGGAGCTGAAGGCGGCCGGCATCCAGTACAAGGTCGGCAAGTTCCCCTTCCTGGCCAATTCCCGCGCCAAGGCGAACTCCGACACCGAGGGCACGGTGAAGATCCTGGCCGATGCGGCCACCGACCGCGTGCTGGGCGCGCATATCCTCGGTCCCGAGGCCGGCACCCTGATCCACGAGATCGCCATGGCGATGGAATTCGGCGGCTCTTCCGAGGATGTCGCCCGCGCCTTCCACGGCCATCCGACCTTGAACGAGGCGATCAAGGAAGCGGCGATGGCGGTGACCGGCAAGCCGATTCATATGTGATCGCACGCTTGGACGAACCGATGCGCGGCGGGGCGTTCTGCGAGCGAGCGATTGTCTACCTGAAGGCAGACCTTACCGGCGAGAGCGGTGATGCCGTTTCCATGGTCGGTGATGATGAGCCCATCCTAAGAAATCTCGGCAATGGATTGCTGGTAGCGTACCTGGTCGATGAAGGCGACCACTTCAGCTATGTCCAGCGCCGACACATCAACCTAGCCGGCTTAAGCGAGTCGGCGTTGCACGAGAAGGCAATCGCCAACCTGGCCGCTTTGCTCGCGCAACGTGAGGCACGATTGCATGCCGCGGTGAACGGCGTATCGGCCATTATCTTCGACGGAAATTTCGAAGCGACCCTCATCCTTGTTGACTCCCTGTGGGATGAAGAGTTGGCGCACTTGGCGCCCAACGGCTTCGTGGTCGCCATACCGACGCGGGACGTGCTGGCGTTCTGCGATGCACAGTCGCGGATGGGCATCGACGAGCTCCGCCGTGTGATTGCGCGCACGCAGGGTGGGGATCACCCACTACAGCCCGTCCTCTATCGCCGAGACGCGACGACGCGTTCCTGGAGGATACTCGGCGACTAAGTGAGTGCTACTGCCCGACCGCGTGCTTCGTCAGGTAGTCCTGCGCGAACTGGCCCCACAAGGTGAGCTTGCCGCTCTTGTAGCGCAGGCTGGGGCCGTAATCGGGGTTCCAGCACCAGGCGGTAGACGACAACCCGCGCTCGTCCAGGAAGGCGGCGAAGGGCTTGCCGTAATCCTCCGCGGTGCCGGCCCAGTGCTGCTTGGCGTTGGGCTCGAAGCCCCATTCGGTGACCACCACCGGCTTCTCGCGGTCGAGGTTGTCGAGGGCGTCGGACCATTCCTCGGGCACCTCGCCGGCATAGACATGCCAGGTATAGGCGGTGTTCGCGTCGGGCAGCAGCGACTGGGTGAGGCCGCGCGCGTTGAAGGCCCAGAGCGGCGGGGCCACCAGCACCACGTTGGCGTTGCCGCTGCTGCGGATGGCGTCGGTCAGCACACGCCAGTACGGGCGGTACTTCTTCCAGTAGGTCAGGCCGGTGCCCTCATCCTCCTCGTTGCCGGAGATCGGCTCGTTCCACAACTCGTAGAGGATGCCCGGGTCCTTGAATTGCGCCGCCACGGTGAGCCAGAAATCCATCGCCAGGGTGAAGCGCGAATCGTAGTAGTCGGTCTTGGTGTCCGGCTCAGTCACGTCGAAATAGTCGAGCTGGTAGCCGTCCGGGAAGCCGATGACGTGATAGTCGATGATGACGTAGAGCCCGGCGGCGCGCGCCTCGGCGACGTGCTTCGTCAACGCGGCCAGCGCCTCGGTCTTCTTGTCGCGCCAGGTGCCGGGATGGATGGAGAGCCGCACCGCGTTGGCGTGCCAGTTGCCGGCGATCTCGGCGTAGGGGTTTACATCGGCCGGCAGATCGGTGACGTCGCCCATGGCGATGCCGCGCAGGATCACGGTCTGGCCGTTTTCGACGAACAGGTTTCCCGACACTTCCAGCGCCAGCGCGGAAGCGGGCCAGAACAGGATCAGCAGGGCGGCGAGACGGATCAAATCTTATCGGTCTGCAGCGACATCACCACCAAACCCTCTATCACTTCCCCGCCCAGGCGACGATAGAAATCGAAGGCCAGCTTGTTGGGCTGGTAGACGTTCCATTCCAGCCGCTGCCCGCCCCAGGCCCGGCAATCGGCGGCGCAGCGCGCCATCAGCGCCCGGCCCACGCCCTTGCGCCGGGCCCTGGCGCCGACCCACAGGTCGCAGATGAAGAACAGCCGTTCCGCCACGTCGACGTTGTAGCCGGAGCAATAGATGAGGTAGCCGAGCGGTCCCCCGGCATCCTCGGCGATATAGCCGGAGAAGGCCGGCTTCGGGCCGAAGCCGTCGGCCAGGAATTTCTCCCGGGTGAAATGCTGGGCCTGCGAATCCGGATCGCCCATCGCCGCCAGATAGGCGACGAACTCGGCGTTCATGGCGATGACCGCATCGGCATCGGCGGCGGTCAGGTTGCGGATGGTCAGGCTCATGGCGGGCTCCGGGAATTGCAGGCCGTTTCCATGCCATGAAGCCGTCATCCGTGCCAATGCCCCGGCGGCATGAAACGGCTAGCGGCGGGCCCTCGGACGCGCCCTGGGATGCGCCGCGCCGTAGACCGACAGCAGATGCTGGGCGTCCACGTCGGTGTAGCGCTGGGTGGTCGAGAGCGAGGAATGGCCGAGCAGTTCCTGGATCGCCCGCAGATCGGCCCCGGCGCCGAGCAGATGGGTGGCGAAGGAATGGCGCAGGGCATGTGGGGTCGCGGTCTCCGGCAGGCCGAGCGCCAGGCGCAGCTGCTGCATGGCCTTCTGGATCAGCCGCGCGTTGAGCCGCTTGCCCTTGGCGCCGACGAAAAGCGGGTCGCCGCCGGCGCCGCCCCCCCGGCTGATCCAGGGGCAGACGGCGAGATAGTCGCGCAGGGCTTCGCGGACCTGGGGCAGCAGCGGCACCACGCGGGTCTTGTTGCCCTTGCCGGTCACGGTAAGGGTGGTTGCCTCTCCCGCGTTGGGGACGTCCCGGCGGTTCAAACCGATTGCTTCGCCGATGCGCAGGCCGCAGCCATAGAGCAGCAGCAGGATCGCCGCGTCGCGCTTGCCGATCCAGTCCTCGTTCTGGAGTTCGGCGACCGCCTCGACCGCCTCCAGCGCCTCGCCGACCGTGAGCAGCTTCGGCACCGCGCGCGGCAGCTTCGGCGTGCGCAGGGTGGCGAGGCTGCCGTTGGCGGCGAGGTCGCGCTTGGCGAGGAAGCGGAACAGCGAGCGGATGGCGCTCAAGCTGCGCGCCTGCGAGCGCGCTTCGACGCCCTCGCTTTGCCGGGCGGCCATCCAGGCGCGGAAATCCGCGCGGCCGAGATCGGCCAGCGTCTTCAGGCGCGGCGCCTCGCCGTGATGGCGGTTCAGGAAGCGGAGGAATTGCCGGACGTCGCGGCCATAGGCCTCGATGGTATTGCCGGCGACGCGGCGCTCGTCGCGCAGCCAGGCCAGCCATTGGCCGACAGCCGCCTGCACATCCGGCGCGGCCTGGAAGCCGGCGCCGGCTTCCGCGTCACGCGTCAGGGCTTCGGCAGATCCAGCCACGAGCGGATGCCGAATTCGATGATCCGGCCGAGGAAGCTCAGCAATTCCGTGCCCTGGCCGGGATGGAAATAGCCCGGGTGGCGGGTGCCGAAGGCGAGCAGCGCGTTGGGCGCCGCCTTGCTGGGCTTCAGGCGCAGCAGCGCATCGGAGCGCACCAGTTCCGCGGCGCCGCCGAAGACTTCCGGGTCGCCCACCGCCTCGTCGCGCAGCAGGACCTGGCGGCCCTTGCCGATGATGCGGTCGACGGCGCCCTGCTCGAGCAATTCGAGCCCGTCGAGCTTGGGCCGGCGGTTGTAGCCCTCGGTGCGCTCGATGCACAGGCACACCACATCGACCTCGAGCAACAGCACCAGGTCGCCGGTGATGATGTCGATGAACTCCTCGAAAGTCTCCGCCTCCAGCATGGCGAGGACGGCCTTGTGGATGCGTTCCTGGGTCCCGAGATTGTCGCGGCTGTTGGCGATGATCTCGTCCTGGTTGGCGCGCAGCTTGGCCACGTCCTGGCGCAGCCGCTCGACCATGAAATGCTGCAGATCGACGACCTGCTCGTCCTTGTGCCGCGCCGGCGACGCCTGCATGTCGAGCAGCTCCGGATGGCGGAACAGGAAGTCCGGATGCCGGCGCAGATAGGCGATGACCTGCGCCGCGCTGGGCAGGGCCGGGGCCTTCTTTTGGACGTCCTCGCTGCGGTCGGCCATGCGCGCCAGAGCTCCCGCTACAATATGGTCTGGCCGGTCTTGGCCCAATCGGCCAGGAACGCGGCAAGGCCTTTGTCGGTCAGCGGATGATTGTACATCATCTTGAGCACGTTCGGCGGCATGGTCGCCACGTCGGCGCCCATTTTCGCCGCCTGGATGACGTGGATCGGATGGCGCACCGAGGCGACCAGCACCTCCGTGGTGATGGTGTCGTAGGAGCGGTAGATCTGGATGATGTCGGCGATCAGCTGCATGCCGTCGGTGCCGATGTCATCGAGCCGTCCGACGAAGGGTGAAATATATGTGGCGCCCGATTTCGCCGCGAGCAGCGCCTGGGCCGGCGAGAAGCAGAGCGTGACATTGACCTTGGTGCCTTCGTCCGACAGCGCCTTGCAGGTCTTCAACCCGTCGGGCGTCAGCGGCACCTTCACCACGACGTTCTTGGCGAGCTTCGCCAGCTTGCGGCCCTCGGCCAGCATGGTCTTGTGATCGGTGGAGATGACCTCGGCGCTGATCGGGCCGGGGACGATCTTGCAGATCTCCTTGACCACGTCGAGGAACTTGCGCCCCGATTTCATCACCAGCGACGGGTTGGTGGTGACGCCGTCGACCAGGCCGGACGCGGCCAGTTCCTTGATCTCGTTGATGTCGGCGGTATCGAGAAAGAATTTCATGACGTGCGCGCAGCCCGCTCTTGGTTTCAGGAAAATGGCGGCAAGCGCGCGGCTTCGCTACCATGCCGCCGAATCAGTGCCACCCCTCGCGCCCGAGTCTAGCCCATGGCTTCGCTCTTCGCCAGCAATACACCGCCGGAAAAACTGGGGGAAATTTCGCCCGGCGACGGCGCGGACCGCAGGGTCGGCGTGCTGCTGCCGCTGCCCCTGAGCGGGGCCTATGACTATCTCGTGCCGCAGGAGGTCGCGGTCGAGCCTGGCGATTTCGTCGAGGTGCCGCTCGGCGGCCGCTCGGTGCTCGGCGTCGTCTGGGGCGCGGCAACGGGCGACGTGCCGCGGGCGAAGCTGAAGGCGATCGACGCGAAGCTCGACATGCCGCCGCTGCCGGAGATCTCCCGGCGCTTCGTTGATTGGGTGGCCAATTATTGCCTGAGCCCGCCCGGCGCGGTGCTGAAGATGGCGATGAGCGTCAGCGACGCCTTCCAGCCGGAGCGCAGCCTGAAGGTCTATGCCCTCGGCAACCCGGATGCGGCGCCGGTCACCGCGGCGCGGCGGCGCGTGCTCAACGCGCTCGGCGAGATGCCGTCGTTGCAGCCCGGCGACCTCACGCGTCACGCGGCGGTGAGTTCCGGCGTCGTCCGCCAGATGTTGCAACTGGGGCAGTTGCGCATGGTGGCGCTGCCGCTGCCGAGGCCCTTCGGCGATCCCGATCCGGATCTGCCGGGTGCTGTGCTCTCGGCTGGCCAGCGCGCCGCCGCCGACGATCTGGTCGCGCAGCATTCCGGCGTCACCGTGCTCGACGGCGTCACCGGCTCGGGAAAAACCGAAGTCTATTTCGACGCCATCGCCGCGTGCCTGAAGCGCGGCCAACAGGCGCTGGTGCTGCTGCCGGAGATCGCGCTCACCACGCAATGGCTGCAACGTTTCACGGCGCGCTTCGGCGCCGCGCCAGCGCAGTGGCATTCGGAGCTGACCGGGCTGGAACGGCGGCTCACCTGGCGCGCGGTCCTGCGCGGCGAGGCGAAGGTCGTGGTGGGCGCGCGCTCGGCCCTGTTCCTGCCGTTCAAGGATCTCGGCCTCATCGTCGTCGACGAGGAGCATGAGCAGGCCTTCAAGCAGGAGGATGGCGTCGTCTACCAGGCGCGCGACATGGCGGTGGTGCGCGGGCACCTGGCGCAGATTCCCGTGATCCTCGCTTCCGCCACGCCGTCGCTGGAGACGATGAACAACGTCGAGCTCGGCCGCTACCGCTTCCTGCATCTGCCCGACCGCCATGGCGGCGCGACCCTGCCGGAGGTGCGCCTCATCGACCTCCGCAAGGAGCCGCCGCCGAAGCAGTCCTGGCTGTCGCCGGCCTTGCGCGAGGCTGTGCGCGCGACCCTGGCGAAGAAGGAGCAGGCGCTGCTGTTCCTCAACCGCCGGGGCTACGCACCGCTGACCCTGTGCCGGCATTGCGGCCATCGGCTGAATTGTCCGAACTGCACCGCCTGGCTGGTCGAGCATCGCTACCTGGGCCGGCTGCAATGCCATCACTGCGGCTACGAGGCGCCGCTGCCCAGGCACTGCCCGGCCTGCCAGGCGGAAGGCAGCATGGCGGCCTGCGGCCCCGGCGTGGAGCGCGTGGCGGAAGAGGCGGCGGCGCTGTTCCCGGAAGCCGCGCGGCTGATCCTGACCAGCGACACGGCGAGCGGCCCGGCCAAGACGGCGGAACTTCTTCGCATGATCGCCGAGCGCGAGGTGGACCTGGTGATCGGCACCCAGATCATCGCCAAGGGCCACCATTTCCCCAACCTGACCCTGGTGGGGGTGGTGGACGCCGATCTCGGCCTCTCGGGCGGCGACCTCAGGGCGGCCGAGCGCACCTTCCAGCTGCTGCACCAGGTTTCCGGCCGGGCCGGGCGCGCGGATTTGCCCGGCCTGGTGCTGATCCAGACCTACGATCCCAGCCGGCCGGTGATGCAGGCCTTGGCCGCCGGCGACCGCGACCGCTTCTATGCCCTGGAGGCGGAGGAGCGGAAGGCGGCCGGCATGCCGCCCTTCGGCCGGCTGGCGGCGGTGATTCTCTCCGGCGGCAGCGCGGCGGAGGTCGACGACCTGGCCGCCACCCTGGCGCGCAGCGCGCCGCACCTGCCGGGAGTCCAGGTCCTGGGCCCCGCGCCGGCCCCCCTGGCCCAGCTGCGCGGCCGCCACCGGCGCCGGTTCCTGGTCAAGGCGCGCCGCGATATCGCACTGCAACCGGTGCTCCGCGGCTGGCTGTCGGGGGTCAAAATCCGCCGCGATCTGGGCCTGGAAATCGATATCGATCCTTACAGTTTTATGTAGTCGTTTCAGAGTCTTGACTCCCGGTGTCGCACCCCGGACCGGTGCTGTTGCGCACCCCTGATGTCTGTGTTACACACCGCACGCTTTTCGCGGCCGGGAACGGCCGGGACGGGCCGCTGAGGTGCTGGCTGGGTGGTGCCAGACTCATGCGGGTCGCGCCTCGCGCGGGACCGATCAGCGTTTCAAAACAAAGACATGCGGTCCACGGCCGGGTTCGGCCGCGCGATCGCCAAGCAGACGGGGATGGGATGGCGGCCCAGACATCGGAGCAAGGCGGACTGGCGACGCGCTACAGCGTGGCGCTGTTCGAACTGGCGGATGACAAGCACGCGCTGGACGCGGTGGCGGCGGATCTGAGCGCGCTCTCCCGCATGATCGCCGACAGCGACGATCTCAAGACCCTGATCTGCAGCCCCCTGATGAAGCGCGCCGACCAGGCCAAGGCGATCGACGCCGTGGCCAAGGCGGCACAGCTGGGCGACCTGACCCGGCGGTTTGTCGGACTGGTGGCGGCGAACCGCCGCCTGTTCGCGCTGCCGGCGATCATCAAGGCGTTCCAGAAATTGTTGGCCGACAAGCGCGGCGAGATGACGGCGGAAGTGACCGCCGCCCATGCCCTCACCGACGCGCAGAAGGCCGCCGTCAGCGACGCCATCAAGCGCGTCGTCGGTGGCAAGGTTTCGATCGACATGAAAATCGATCCCAGCCTGCTGGGCGGACTGGTCGTCCGCGTCGGCAGCCGCATGATCGATGGATCCGTGAGAACGAAGCTGCAGAAACTGCAGCTCGCGATGAAAGGGATTGGATAAATGGAAATCCGCGCCGCCGAGATCTCTGCCATTCTGAAGCAGCAGATCGAGAATTTCGGCAACGAAGCCGACGTCACCGAGATCGGAACCGTGCTGTCCGTCGGCGACGGCGTGGCCCGCGTCTACGGCCTCGACAAGGTCCAGGCCGGCGAGATGGTGGAATTCCCCGGCGGCATCCGCGGCATGGCGCTGAACCTCGAGACCGACAACGTCGGCATCGTGATCTTCGGCGACGACCGCTCGATCAAGGAAGGCGACACCGTCAAGCGCACGGGCAGCATCGTCGACGTGCCGGTGGGCAAGGGTCTGCTCGGCCGCGTGGTCGATGGCCTCGGCAACCCGATCGATGGCAAGGGCCCGCTGACCAACGTCACCCGCCAGCGCGTGGAAGTGAAGGCTCCCGGCATCATCCCGCGCAAGTCGGTGCATGAGCCGATGCAGACCGGCCTCAAGGCCATCGATTCGCTGGTCCCGGTCGGCCGCGGCCAGCGCGAGCTGATCATCGGCGACCGCCAGACCGGCAAGACCGCCGTCATCCTCGACACCATCATCAACCAGAAGACCATCAACGCCAGCGGCGACGAGTCCAAGAAGCTGTACTGCGTCTATGTCGCGGTCGGCCAGAAGCGCTCGACCGTGGCCCAGATCGTGAAGATCCTCGAGGACAACGGCGCGCTGGAATATTCCATCGTCGTCGCCGCGACCGCGTCGGAGCCGGCGCCGCTGCAGTTCCTGGCGCCCTATACCGGCGCCTCGATGGGCGAGTTCTTCCGCGACAACGGCATGCATGCCGTCATCTTCTATGACGACCTGTCGAAGCAGGCGGTCGCGTATCGCCAGATGTCGCTGCTGCTGCGCCGTCCGCCGGGACGCGAGGCCTATCCGGGCGACGTGTTCTACATCCACTCGCGCCTGCTGGAGCGCGCGGCGAAGATGAATGACGCCAACGGCGCCGGTTCGCTGACCGCCCTGCCGGTGATCGAGACGCAGGCCGGCGACGTCTCGGCCTACATTCCGACCAACGTGATTTCGATCACCGACGGCCAGATCTTCCTGGAGACCGGCCTGTTCTATCGCGGCATCCGCCCGGCCATCAACGTCGGCCTGTCGGTCAGCCGCGTCGGCTCCGCCGCGCAGATCAAGGCGATGAAGCAGGTCGCCGGCCGCATCAAGCTCGAGCTCGCGCAGTACCGCGAGATGGCCGCCTTCGCCCAGTTCGCCTCCGACCTCGACGCCGCCACGCAGAAGCTGCTGGCGCGCGGTTCGCGCCTGACCGAGCTGCTGAAGCAGGGCCAGTTCCAGCCGATGCCGGTCGAGGAGCAGGTGGTCTCGATCTTCGCCGGCGTGCGCGGCTTCCTCGACACCATCGCGGTCACCGACGTGAACCGCTTCGAGGCGGCGTTCCTGAACGAGGTGCGGGCCAAGCACGGCGACGTGCTCGACGCCATCCGCAAGGAGCGCGAGATCAGCAAGGCGACCGAGGACAAGCTGAACAGCATCCTGACCGCGTTCGTGAAGTCGTTCGCCTGACCTGAAGGGCAGAAGGCATGCCTAGCCTCAAGGACCTCAAGGTCCGCATCAACAGCGTGAAGAACACGCAGAAGATCACCTCCGCCATGAAGATGGTGGCGGCGGCGAAGCTGCGTCGCGCGCAGGAGCAGGCGGAAGCCGCGCGGCCCTATGCCGAGCGCATGGAGCGCGTGCTGGGGTCGCTGGCGGCGAGCGTCGCCGGCAAGGACAACGCCCCGGCGCTGCTGGCCGGCAGCGGCAAGTCGCAGGTGCACCTGCTGGTCGTCATGACCTCCGACCGCGGCCTGTGCGGCGCCTTCAACTCCTCCATCACCCGCCTGGCGCGCCGCATGGCGCGCGAGCTGAAGAACGAGGGCAAGACGGTCAAGATCCTGGCCGTGGGCCGCAAGGGCCGCGATCAGATGCGCCGCGAGTTCGCCGGCGACATCATCGGCACCGTCGAGGATGTCGCCAAGCCGAAGCTGACCTATGCGGCGGCGGAGAAGATCGCCGAGCGCATCCGCGCCATGTTCGAGGCGGGCGAGTTCGACGTCTGCACGCTGATCTACAACAAGTTCAAGTCGGCGATCACCCAGATCGTCACCGCGCAGCAGCTCATCCCCTTCGCGCCGGGCAATGCGGCGAACCAGAATGCCGACGCGCAGATGGCGCTCTACGAATACGAGCCCGACGAGCAGGCGATCCTGGCGGAACTGCTGCCGCGCAACCTCGGCATGCAGGTCTACCGCGCGCTGCTGGAGAACGCCGCCAGCGAGCAGGGCGCCCGCATGTCGGCGATGGACAGTGCGACCCGCAACGCCGGCGACATGATCAACCGGCTGACCATCACCTACAACCGCTCGCGTCAGGCCTACATCACCAAGGAACTGATCGAGATCATCTCCGGCGCCGAAGCGCTGTGAGCAAAAGTTAGTTAGAGGAGAGAACCATGGCCAAGAACCTGGTCGGCAAGATCACGCAAGTCCTGGGCGCCGTCGTCGACGTCCAGTTCGACGGCGATCTGCCGGCGATTCTGAACGCGCTGCATGTCCAGAACCAGGGCAAGCTGCTGGTGCTCGAAGTGGCGCAGCACCTGGGCGAGAACACGGTGCGCACCATCGCCATGGATTCGACCGATGGCCTGGTCCGCGGCCTGGAGGCGACCGACACCGGCGCAGCCATCACCGTGCCGGTCGGCCGCTCGGTGCTCGGCCGCATCATCAACGTGATCGGCGAGCCGGTCGACGAGCGCGGCGCGGTGCAGTCCGACAAGCATTACCAGATCCACCGCCCGGCCCCGGATTTCGTCGACCAGTCGACGGAGCCCCAGGTGCTGGTCACGGGCATCAAGGTCATCGACCTGCTCACCCCGTATCCGAAGGGCGGCAAGATCGGCCTGTTCGGCGGCGCCGGCGTCGGCAAGACCGTGACCATCATGGAGCTGATCAACAACGTCGCCAAGGCGCATGGCGGCGTGTCGGTCTTCGCCGGCGTGGGCGAGCGCACCCGCGAAGGCAACGACCTCTATCACGAGATGATGGAATCCAAGGTCATCCAGCTCGACGGCGAATCGAAGGTGGCCCTGGTGTACGGCCAGATGAACGAGCCCCCGGGAGCCCGCGCCCGCGTCGCGCTGACCGGCCTGACCCAGGCCGAGTATTTCCGCGATGAGGAAGGCCAGGACGTGCTGTTCTTCATCGACAACATCTTCCGCTTCACCCAGGCGGGCTCGGAAGTGTCGGCGCTGCTCGGCCGCATCCCCTCGGCGGTGGGTTACCAGCCGACGCTGGCCACCGACATGGGCGCCCTGCAGGAGCGCATCACCACCACCAAGAAGGGCTCGATCACCTCGGTGCAGGCCATCTACGTGCCCGCCGACGACTTGACCGACCCGGCCCCGGCGACGTCGTTCTCGCATCTGGACGCGACCACCGTGCTGTCGCGCCAGATCGCCGAGCTCGGCATCTTCCCGGCGGTGGACCCGCTCGACTCCACCTCGCGCATCCTCGACCCGCGCGTGGTGGGCGAGGAGCACTACAAGGTGGCGCGCGACGTGCAGCGCGTGCTGCAGACCTACAAGTCGCTGCAGGACATCATCGCCATTCTGGGCATGGACGAGCTCTCCGAAGAGGACAAGCTGGTCGTCGCCCGCGCGCGCAAGATCCAGCGCTTCCTGTCGCAGCCGTTCCACGTGGCCGAGGTCTTCACCGGCACGCCGGGCGCCCTGGTGAAGCTCGAAGACACCATCAAGGGCTTCAAGGGCATCGTCGAAGGCAAGTACGACGACCTGCCGGAATCGGCCTTCTACATGGTCGGCACCATCGAGGAAGCCATCGCCAAGGCGCAGAAGATGGCGGAGGCCGCCTAACAGGCGCGTGGCCCCGGCCGGGAACTTTGGCCCGCCGGGGAAGTTGAGGAATGGGGGCGGAGCGGTGCCGGGGCCGGCATCGCGATGCCGCCGAGGAAGCTAGGAAACAGGACATGGCCGACCAGGTGAAGTTCGAGCTCGTCTCGCCGGAGCGCTTGCTGCTCTCGGCGGAGGTCGAAGCGGTCGTCGTGCCGGGCGCGGAAGGCGACTTCACCGTGCTGCCCGGTCATTCGCGCCTGATCTCCACCATCCGCCCCGGGGTCATCACCGTGATGCAGGGCGGCCGCGCCGCCGATCGCATCTTCGTCGAGGGCGGCTTTGCCGAGGTGACGCCGCAGGGCTGCACCGTGCTGGCCGAGCACGCCACGCCGGTTGCCGAGATCAGCCGCGACCAGGCCGGGCAGGCGGTCCAGGATGCCCGGGAAGACATCGAGGATTCCAAGGACGACTCGGTGCGCCACCTGGCGATGAAGGCCCTGGAAGTCGCCGAAGCCCGCCTGCGCGCGGTCGAATCGCCGGCCTATTAGAGCGTCCGGCCGCCGGGCGGGCCGCCAAATTGTCAAATGACTGTCATGGCGCGGCTTGTCACGGGTTTGGCCGTCGCCTAACCTTTCCGCCGCGCATCGTCCAGGACGGTGCAATGGGGGACGGGTTGCCTTCGGGGGCCGGGTTCCGAATGGGGTCATCGCTGGGGCGTCCGGCCGGTTCGCGCGGATTGCCTGTGGTCAACAGTTGCGGCGTGCCGAGATCATGAAGCACTGGACGCTCGATCAAATCCCCTGGTCCGAATTCGACCGCAGCAAGGTCGATCCGGAAATGGTCAAGCTGGTGAAGGCCGCCGCGCTGGTGGAGTTCAACGGCGGCGACTATGCCACCTATCTCGGCCGCGTCTTCGGCGATGACGGCGAGTTTCGCGCCGCCGCCGATGAATGGGCCGAGGAAGAGGTGCAGCACGGCCTGGCCCTGGCGCGCTGGGCCAAGCTGGCCGATCCGGAGTTCGATTTCGACGCCGCCTTCAAGCGTTTCACCGACGGCTACAGCATCCCGCTCGACGTCACCGCCTCGATCCGCGGCTCGCGGTCCGGCGAGCTGGTCGCGCGCTGCATCGTGGAAACCGGGACCTCGTCCTACTACACGGCGCTGACCGAGGCGACGACGGAGCCGGTGCTGCAGGCGGTCTGCCGCAACATCGCGGCCGACGAGTTCCGCCACTACAAGCTGTTCTACAGCTTCCTCCGGCGCTACCTGACGCGGGAAGGGCTGAGCGCCTGGGGCCGGCTGCGGGTGTCGCTCGGCCGCCTCGCCGAATCCGAGGACGACGAACTGGCCTACGCCTATTTCGCCGCCAACCATCCGGCCGAATCCTACGACCGCCAGCGCTTCAGCAATGCCTATGCCCGGCGCGCCTATGCCGTCTATCGCCGCCACCACGTCGAGCGCGGCATCGCCATGGCGCTGAAGGCGAGCGGGCTCAACCCCACCGGCTGGCTCAACCGCTGCCTGACCCGTGTCGCGTGCTGGTTCATGCAGTTCCGCATCCGCAAGCTGACGGCGCTCAACGCCTAGCCGCTAGTCCCTCTCCGAAGCTCCGTCGATCGCCTCCAGCGTCTTCGCATAGAGCGCGATGGCGCCGGCGGATGGCGAGAAGATCTGCCGGTAGACCAGGATGAAGGTCACCAGCAGCGTCGCGGCCACGAAGGCCAGCGGATGGAAGAACCAGCCGATCCAGGCCAGCGCGTAGTAGTAGGTGCGGAAGCCGCTGTGGAAGCTGGTGACCGCGCTGTTCAGCACGATCGAGATCTGGTCGGCGACCTTCTCCGCGTTCTCCGGGGTGAGGTCGCCCGGCAGCGGCGCCGAGCCCGCCAGCGCCAGCAGGTAGTTGTATTGCAGCAGCGCCCAGGTGAAGCGGTAGAAGCCGTAGATGAAGACGCAGATCAGGCCGATCAGCTTGGCCTGGAACATCGCCGCGGTGGTCGGCACGAGGAAGGTGCCTTGTCCCGCCAGCCGGTGGGCGAGGTCGGTGTTGCCGAGCAGGCCGAGCAGCGCCACCACGATCAGCAGCGTCGCCGAGCAGAACAGCGAGATGGAGTTGATCGAATGGCCGGTCAGGATCGAATCCAGCACCCGGTCGTCGCGCTCGAGGTAGCGCCGCATCCAGCGCCGGCGGACCATGCGCATGCGCGCATTGAGCATGCTGGCGCCGGAGCGGTCGGCATAGCGGGCATAGGCGAGGATCGACACCACGAACAGCAGCAGGGCGATCCAGTCGAGCGGCGAAGCGGCGAGCGGGACCTGCGCCATGCCGGGGCCGGCGCCTAGCGCTTGAAGCGGGCCGCGAAGCAGCGCTCGAAGAACTCGTAGAGCGCCGGGCTCATCGCCTCGAACTGCAGGGCCAGGCTTTCGTTGGGGATGACCCGGATCACCTGCACGTTCACCTTCATGCGGAAATCCGCGGTGGCGTCCTTGGCCTTGATCTCGATCTGCAGCGTCTCGCCGTTCTGCCGCTGGCCGTCATAGCTCTCGACCAGCAGGCCGCCCAGCGACCAGTTCATGGTGTGGTAGACGACCCCATCGACGCGCACCGAGAAGATGGGCAGGGGCAACCGGCGGTCCTTGCGCCGTTCCTTGCCGCGCAGCGAGGAGTAGCCCAGCGTGTATGACGTCATCCGACCCCCGTGGGCGCCCGAACCCCGGACGCCGAGTGACCATAGGGGTGGCAGATTAACACTTTGCCGCCGCGCTGTCTGCGCCCGGTGGGGGCGGATTGGGCGTCGATTCCTGCCGTTTCCGGCATCCGCCGGCCCGGAACCGACCGTTCCGCCTAGAACTGGCCGTTCAGTACCGGCGAATCGGCGGCGGTCACCGCGCCCGCCGGCCAGATCGCGACCCAGCGGTCGCGGGCGACGCCGCGGAACATCGGCAGGCCCGGCAGGCGCAGCGGCGAGCCGTCGAAATAGGTGACGATGGCGCCGCCCGGATGGCCGGCGGCCCAGCGCGCCGCTTCCTCGCGCGTGGCGAGCGGCGTCGGCGCCACCGCCAGGCGGCCGGCGAAATCGAATTCGCCGCGGTAGTCGCCGTAGACGCCGATGCTGAGGCCGGCATCCTGCAGCGTCTTCAGGCGGCCGGCGACCGGCGTCAGGTCGAAGAACGGCCGCAGGTTGCCGTGGAACTCGAGGTTGAGCGAGGTCATCAGCAGCACCGGCAGGATGGCCACCTGCAAGGTGCGCGACAATTGATGACTGGGCGACAGCTGCGCCAGCACGTAGCCGATCACCAGCAGCGACAGGCCGGAGAGCAGGCCGATGCCGCCCAGCCAGATCGGCAGCGGCGAATCGAAGACCTGGCGCCACACCGCGTCGAGATGCGCGGTCGGCACGATGTTCATGAGGAAGAACAGCAGCCCCACCATGAGGGCGAGGAAGCCGGGCACCACGGCATGGAAGTCCTTCGGCTTGATCGCCTGGGTGGCCAGCAGCCGGGCGCCGAGCAGCGACAGCGGGCAGACGACGGGCAGCATGCCGATGAGCTGCCAGCCCGAGACCAGGGCCGCCAGGATCACGGCGCCGAGGAAGGCCAGGCACAGCCGGAAGCCGGTGCCCAGGCGCTCGCGCAGATGGCGGGACAATGCCCGCCACAGCGTCTTCCAGCAGATCCAGGGGAACAGCACCACCGGCAGCAGCATCAGGGTCCAGGCGGCGCCGCGCGACGCCTCGGTCGCCGGATCGACCCAGCCATTGCCGAAGGACAGGATCGCGTCCGCGGTGCCGATCGAATCCAGCCACAGACAGGCCGGCAGCAGGGCGAGCAGCGCGGCGAAGGCGGCGCCCGCGATCCAGGGCAGGAGCGGACGCACCGTGGCGGCCGGCGGATCGAGAAACGGCGCGCCGATGCCGCAGAGCAGCGGCATGAGCGCCCAGGACCAGCCGCCCGCCAGCACCGCCAGCGCCGCCGACAGGCCGCAGGCAAGCCATAGCAGCGCGGCCAGCGCCCAGCGCCGCAGCCGGCCACGCCCCGGCTCCCCGCCGGAGCGCGCCATCCAGAGCATGCCGAGGGCGTGGAAGCTCCCCAGCACGAAGGGCTGCGCCAGGGTCTGCGGCTCGACCATGGTCATGGCGATGGCGAAGGCGCCGACGCCGGTCAGCAGCAGGCGGGCGAAGATCGGGGTCTCGCTGCGATGCGGCCACAGCGCGAGCGCGGTGCCGCCGATCAGCAGCACGGTGGCGAGCGAGGCCAGGGCGGGCACCAGGCGCGGCCACCATTCATTGACCCCGAATACTTCCCAGCCGCCGAGGATCAGCCAATGCAGCAAGGGCGGGATCGCCGGATCGGCGACGCCGTTGCGCAGCGGCACCAGGCCGCCGGCGAGATGCATGTGCCAGGCGGAAGCGAGCGTTTCCAGCTCGATCGGCGCCGTGGTCGGCCGCCAAGCCAGCGCCCCGAACAGCAGGACCGCCATGAACAGGTAAGGCGCCGTGCGCGCCAGCCGCAGCAGGAACGGCGAGATGGCCTGTTCGTCGTTGACGGCCTCGATGCTCATTGCGCGGCGGGCTGGCGGAAGATCTCGAATTCGATCACTTGCTTCTCCGCCTGCGCCGCCGCCTCCCATTCCTTGAAGCCGGGCCAGTTCAGCACCGCCTGCATGTAGCGCGCGCAGGTCTCGTCGAGCGTTACGCCATAGGTGCGGAAGCGGGTGACCACCGGCGCGAACATCGCGTCGGCCACGGTGAAGTCGCCGTAGAGAAAGTCGCCGGCCTTGGCGCCCCAGCTGTTGCGCACCTCGGCCCAGATGTGGCGGATGCGGTCGATCTCGTCCCGCACCAGATGGGCGCGCGACTCGGCGCGGCGGTCATGGCTGATGTCCATCGGCATGTTCTTGCGCAGCGCCTCGAAGCCGGCATGCATCTCGCTGCTGACGGCGCGGGCATGGGCCCGTGCCGCCCTCTCGGCCGGCCACAATTTCGCCGCCGGAAACGTCTCGGCCAGGTATTCGCAGATCGCCAGGCTCTCCCAGACGCGGATGTCGCCATGCTTCAGGACCGGCACCTTGCCCGCGCCGGACTGGGCCAGGATCTGCCGCTTGGTATCAGGCAGGCGCAGCGCGATCGGCTCCTCGCGGAAGGGCTGGCCGGTCTTTTTCAGGGCCAGCCAGGGGCGCATGGACCAGCTGGAATAGTTCTTGTTTCCGATGACGATACTGAGGTCGCTCATGATGCCATTTTCTTGCGGTTGACGGCCTAACATAAGCAACTCCGCACGCCCTAGGAAGCCGGCCAAAGCATCGCTACAATCCGCGCCGTTTCGCGGCCTGCCGCGTCTTGCCTGACCTTGTAGCGTGACCTTCTAGCCGGGGAGATTCCTCTTGTTCGACCACCTCGTCGACCGCGCCGCCGACGCCGTCGAGATCGTTCTGCTGCGGGCCCAGCGCCTGGAAGACTGGTTGAAGCGGCAGCCTGCCGCCACCCAGCAATGGGCGCGCGCCAGCGGCTTCACCGCCAAGCCGGGCGCCGCCTGTCTGGTGCCCGACGGGGAGGGCGGATTGGCGCGGGTGCTGGTGGGGCTGGAAGAGGGCGCCGACCGCTGGACGGTGGCGGCGCTGCCCACAACGCTGCCCAAGGGCGCCTACCGCCTGGCCGACAGCACCAGCCCGAGCGACGCCGCCGCCGCGGCCTTCGCCTGGGCGATGGGCGGCTATCGCTTCCGCCGCTACAAGAAGCCCGCCGGCAAGCCCGGCGACGATTTGGCCAGGCTGGTCTGGCCGGAGGAGGTCGACCGCGCCGCGATCAAGCGGCAGGTCGGCGCCTATGCGCTGGCCCGCGACCTCATCAACACGCCGGCGGAGGACATGGGCCCGGCCCAGCTGGCCGATGCGGTGAAAGCGGTGGCCCGGGCACACAAGGCCAAGGTCAGCGTGATCGTCGGCGAGGACCTGCTGGCGAAGAACTACCCCTCGATCCACACGGTCGGCCGCGCTTCGATCCGGGCGCCGCGCCTCATCGACCTCAACTGGGGCAATGGCGGCCCGCGCCTGACGCTGGTCGGCAAGGGTGTGTGCTTCGACAGCGGCGGCCTCGACCTCAAGCCGTCCTCCGGCATGCTGCTGATGAAGAAGGACATGGGCGGCGCGGCGCTGATGCTGGCCCTGGCGCAGATGATCATGGCGGCGGGGCTGAAGCTCCGCCTGCGCCTGCTGATCCCGGCGGTGGACAACGCCGTCTCCGGCAACGCCTATCGGCCGCTGGACGTGATCCGCACCCGCAAGGGCATCACCGTGGAGATCGGCAACACCGATGCCGAGGGCCGCGTCATCCTGTGCGACGCGCTGGCCGAGGCGAATGCCGACAAGCCGGACCTCATCCTCGACGCGGCGACCCTGACGGGTGCGGCGCGGGTGGCGCTGGGCACCGAGCTGCCGGCCCTGTTCTGCAACGATGACGACATCGCCGAGGCGCTGCTGCGCCACAGCCGGACCGAGGACGATCCCCTCTGGCGCCTGCCGCTGCACAAGGGCTATCGCCGCCTGCTCGACAGCAAGGTGGCCGACATCAACAACGTCAGCGACGGCCCCTATGCCGGCGCCATCACGGCGGCGCTCTACCTCCAGGAATTCATCGAGCCGGGCACGCGCTGGGCGCATATCGACACCATGGGCTGGAACCTGCGCGACCGGCCCGGCCGGCCGGAAGGCGGCGAGGCGCTGGGCCTGCGGGCGCTCTATGCCTTCGTCGAGAACTGGGCCCGGCCGAAACGCGCCACCGGCCGCGCCATCATCGCCCCCAAGCCCGCGCCGCGCGTGCGGCCGGTGAAGCGGGTGACGCGGCGGCGGCGCTAGCCAACAACTTCCCTGCGGAGCGTCGCGGGGGCGCTTGCGCCCCGCTCAATAACCGCGCGCCCGGTCCACCACGTCCTCGAGCTGTTCGCCGGCTTCGTGGCGCGCGATCTGCGCGGCGATACGCCAAGCAGCTGAACGCGGGCTGGTGTCACTGGCGTTGTGCGGGGTGATGTAGACGCGCTCGGCATCCCAGAAGGGATGCTCCGGCGGCAGCGGCTCGGTGGCGAAGACGTCGAGCGTGGCGGCGGCGATGCGGCCGGATTGCATGGCCGGTACCAAATCGGCCTCGACGAGGTGCCCGCCGCGCGCGGCGTTGATCAGGCTGGCGCCCTTCGGCAGCTGCGCGAAAAGGGAGGCATTCAGGATGCCGGTCGTTTCCGGCGTCAGCGGCAGCAGGCAGACCAGGATCTCGGTGCCGGAAAGGAACTCCGGCAGCCGGTCGCGACCGGCGAAGCATTGCACGCCGGGCAGCGACTTCGGCGACCGGCTCCAGCCGCGCACTTTGAAGCCGAACTCGACGAGCTTCGCCGCCGCAGCCGCACCCAGCTCGCCCAGGCCCATGATGCCGATGCTGCGGTCCCACGGCGCCGGATAGGTGTGCGGCCGCCATTCGCCGCAGCTTTGCGCCGCTTCCAGCTCCCAGATCCGCCGATGGTGGAACAGGCATTGCCACTGCACGTATTCGACCATGCCGCGGGTCAGCTCCGGCTCGACCATGCGCACCAGCGGCACGTCGCGCGGGAAGCTGGGATCGTTGAGCAGCCGGTCCACGCCGGCCGCCAGGCTGAAGACGACGCGCAGGTCCTTCATCTGCGGCCACAGCCCGTGCGGCGGCTTCCAGGTCAGGCAATATGGGTAGCCGGACAGATCCTGGCCGGGCCTGTAGACCTCGAAGGCGATCTGCGGCGCCAGCTCGGCGAAGGCGGCGCCCCAAGGGCCGGCATATTTGTCGGGCCCCAGAAACAGGAGGCGCGGAGACACAAGGCCCGGTTTCATTGCCTGATCGCGTCCAGATGGGTGACTTCCAGGTGCAGGGCGGCGTCGAGCAGGGCCTTGGTGTAGTCCTCGCGCGGCGCCTCGAACACCTGCTCGGCCGAGCCGGCCTCCACCACCTTGCCCTGGCGCATGACGATGACGCGGTCGCTCATGGCGCGGATCACGCGCAGATCGTGGCTGATGAACAGATAGGTGAAGCCGTGCCGGGCCTGCAGGTCGCGCAGCAGGTCGACCATCTGCGCCTGCACCGACATGTCGAGGGCGGAGGTCGGCTCGTCCAGCAGGATCAGCTTCGGTTTCAGGATCAAGGCGCGGGCGATGGCGATGCGCTGGCGCTGGCCGCCGGAGAACTCGTGCGGGTAGCGGTGGCGCGTTTCGGGATCGAGCCCGACCTCCTTCAGCGCCGCGACCACGGCGGCATCGCGCTCGTCCTCGTCGGTCATCAGGCCATGCACGTCGAGGCCCTCGGAGATGATCTCGCCCACCGACAGGCGCGGCGAGAGCGAGCCGTACGGGTCCTGGAACACGATCTGCATCTCGCGCCGGATCGGCCGCAGCTCGGCGCGCTTCAAGTTCTCGATGTGGCGGCCCATGAACACGATCGGTCCCTCGGACTGGACCAGGCGCATGAGCGCCAAAGCGAGGGTGGTCTTGCCGGAGCCGGATTCGCCGACAATGCCGACCGTCTCGCCGGATTTTATGTCGATCGAGACGCCGTCGACCGCCTTCACATGATCGACCACGCGGCGCAGCAGCCCGGCCTTGATCGGGAACCACACCTTCAGGTTCTGGGCGGCAATCAGCTCGGCGCCGACCTTGGCGCCATTGGCCTTCGGTTTCGGCTGGGCGGCCAGCAGCTGCTTCGTATAGGCGTGTTGCGGATTGCGGAAGACCTCGTCTGCCGCGCCCTGCTCGACGATATGGCCATGCTGCATGACCGCCACCTCGCGCGCCATCTTGCGCACCAGGTTGAGGTCGTGGCTGATCAGCAGGATGGCCATGCCGAGCTGCTCCTGCAACTCGCGCAGCAGCTTCAGGATCTGCGCCTGGATGGTGACGTCGACGGCCGTGGTCGGCTCGTCGGCGATCAGCAGGTCCGGCTTGTTGGCCAGGGCCATGGCGATCATCACCCGCTGCCGCTGCCCGCCGGAGAGCTCATGCGGGAAGGCGGAGAGCCGCTTCTCGGCGTCGGCGATCTGCACCAGGCGCAGCAGTTCCAGCGCCTCCTTGCGGGCCGCGTCGCGCGGCAGGGCGCGGTGCAGGGTCAAGGTCTCGACCAGCTGCCGCTCGATCCGGTGCAGCGGGTTGAGGCTGGTCATCGGCTCCTGGAAGATCATGGCGATCTTGCCGCCGCGCACTTCGCGCAGCCGCTCCGCCGGCGCGGTCAGCAAATCCTCGCCCCGGAACAGGATGCGCCCCGAGGGATGGCTCGCCGCCGGATAGGGCAGGAGCTTCAGGATCGACAGCGCCGTCACCGACTTGCCGGAGCCGGATTCACCGACCAGCGCCTGGGTTTCGCCGCGCTCAATGGCGAAGCTCACCTTCTCCACCACCGTCCGGCCGCGGAAGGCGACGGAGAGGTCCTCGATCTGGAGCAACGGTCGCGGATCGGCGCTCATACGGTGGTCTTCCGCGGGTCGAAGGCGTCGCGGATCGCCTCGCCGACAAAGATCAGCAATACGAGCATGCCGCCCACCACGACAAAGCCGGCCGTGCCGAGCCACGGCGCCTGCAGGTTCTGCTTGCCCTGCTGCAGCAATTCGCCGAGCGAGGGCGCGCCCGGCGGCATGCCCAGGCCGAGGAAATCGAGCGAGGTCAGCGTGGTGACCGATCCGCCCAGGGTGAAGGGCAGAAACGTCAGGGTCGCCACCAGGGCGTTTGGCAGGATGTGCTTGGTCATGATGCGCCAGTCGCTCATGCCCATCGCCCGCGCCGCGCGGACGTATTCGAAGTTGCGCGCGCGCAGGAATTCGGCCCGCACCACGCCGGTGGGCCAGGTCCAGCTCACCAGCAGGATGATCCCGAGGAGGGTCCAGAATCCCGGCACGATGACGCTGGAGAGAATCAGCAACACGTAGAGGAAGGGCAGGCCGCCCCAGATCTCCAGGAAACGCTGAAAGAGCAGGTCGACCCAGCCGCCGTAGAAGCCCTGCACCGCGCCCGCCAGCACACCGATGACGGTACTGACCACGGTCAGGATCAGGCCGAACAGCACCGAGATGCGAAACCCATAGATCACGCGCGCCATCACGTCGCGCGCGTTGTCGTCGGTGCCCAGCCAGTTGATGCCGTCGGGCGGCGTCGGCGCGGGGCCGGGAAGGTCAGCCACGGCGCTGCGGTAGCTGAACGGGATCGGCGGCCACACGGCCCAGCCCTTCTGCGCGATGAGCTGCTGGACATAGGGATCCTTGTAGTCCGTGCCGGTCGTGAAGGTGCCGCCGAAGGTGGTCTCCGGGTAGTCCTTGAAGACCGGGAAATAGATGCCGCTGTCATAGACAACCAGGATCGGTCGGTCATTGGCGATCAGCTCGGCCAACAGGCTCAGGACGAAGAGGCTGACAAAGATGATGGCGGAGACATAGCCGCGCTTGTTTGCCTTGAACGCCGCCCAGCGCCGCAGAGTGAGTGGCGTCACCCGCAGCCCGAACAGGCGCGGGCGCGGCGCGGCCGAGGAGGCGGCGATCGATTCGCTCATGCCCGCGCCTCGAAATCGATGCGCGGGTCGACGATCGTATAGGTGAGGTCGCTGACCAGCTGCGTGACCAGGCCGATCAGCGTCAGGACATAGAGCGTGCCGAACATGATCGGATAGTCGCGCGAGATGACGGCTTCGTAGCCCAGATAGCCGAGGCCATCCAGGTTGAAGATGATCTCGATCAGCAATGCGCCGGTGAACAGGATGCCGATGAACGCGCCTGGAAATCCGGCGATCACGATCAGCATCGCGTTGCGGAATACGTGGCCGTAGAGCACCCGGCGCTCGGTCAGGCCCTTGGCGCGGGCGGTGGTCACGTATTGCTGGTTGATCTGGTCGAGGAAGGAGTTCTTGGTCAGCAGGGTCAGGCTGGCGAAGGACCCGATCAGCAGGGCCACCAACGGCAGTACCAGGTGCCAAAGGTAGTCCACGATCCTCTGCGGCCAGGTCATCAGATCCCAATCGGGCGAGGTAAGGTGCTGCAGCGGGAACCACTGCACGAAGCTGCCGCCGGCGAAGAGGATGATCAGCATGATGGCGAACATGTAGCCGGGAATCGCGCTGGCGACGACGATGACGACGGTCGTCCATACGTCGAAGGTCGACCCGTCCCGCACCGCCTTGGCGATGCCCAGGGGAATCGACACCAGATACATGATGAGCGTGGTCCACAGCCCGATCGAGATCGACACCGGCATTTTCTCGATCACCAGATCGACCACCGGCCGTCCCTTGAAAAAACTGCTGCCGAAGTTGAAGGTGAGATAGTCCTTCATCATCATGAAGAAACGTTCGTAGGCCGGCTTGTCGAAGCCGTACATCTGCTCGATCTGCTTGATGATCGCGGGATCGAGGCCGCGCGCGCCGCGATACTCGCTGTCTTCGCCGCCGCTCTTGTCGGCTGCCTTCGCGCCCAGGTCGGATTCGCTGCCGACGATGGGCGTTGTGACCGAGACGGCCGTCCCTTTCAACCGGGCGATGGTCTGCTCCACCGGGCCGCCGGGCGCGAATTGCACGATGGCGAAGTTCAGCACCATGATGCCGAACAGCGTCGGAATGATCAGCAGCAGGCGACGGATGATGTAGGAGAGCATGCGGCGACCGAATTGTACTGCTAGCTGCGCTTGCGCCCGCGGCGCCCAAGCAGGTAGGCGACGAGGAAGACGACAACCGCTGCCGCGCCATAGATGATCGGCGATTGCCCGCGATCGGCGGGGGCAGCTGGCGCTCCCGGCGTGCCGGCGGCGGGAGCAGGTGCGGCTTCGGCCGGCGCGGCTTCTGCGGCCGGGGCGGGCGTGTTCTTCTTGCTCGCGAGAGCGGCTTCCTTCTGCGGGTCGATCCACCAGGACGCACTGCCGTAGCCATAGAGCGGGTTCGGCCGCGTCGCCGGCATGCCGAACTTGTCCCAATAGGCGACGCGGAACGCGGCGAGGTGGAAATTCGGCACCAAGTAGTAGTTCCACTGCAGGACGCGATCCAGCGCCCGGCAGCGGATGATGAGGTCCTGGCGTGTCTCCGCGCCGACGATGAGATCGACGAGCTTGTCGATCGCCGGATTCTGGATGCCGATGGTATTGCGGCTGCCCGGGCTGTTCGCGGCCTGCGAGCCCCAGAACTCGCGCTGCTCGTTGCCGGGCGAGTTCGACTGCCCCCAGATATCGCTGGTCATGTCGAAGTCGAAATTCTCCATGCGCGATTCGTATTGCGCCGAATCGACGACGCGGACCGTGGCCTTGACGCCGATGCGCTCGAGATTCTGCGCATAGGGCAGCGCGATGCGCTCCAATGCCGGATCGTCGAGCAGGAACTCGAACGCCAACGGCTTGCCGTCTTTCACGCGCTGGCCGTTCTCGACTTTCCAGCCGGCCTCGTCCAGCGATGCGGCGGCCTTGGCGAGGTTGTCGCGGATATTGCCGGTGCCGTCCGTGCTGGGTGGGTTGTATTCGGCGGTGAAAACCTCGGGTGGAATCTGGTCCCGGAGCGGCTCAAGGATCGCGAGTTCCTCGGGCGACGGCAGTCCCTTCGCTTCCATCTCCGAGTTCTCGAAGAAGGAGCGCGTGCGCGTATACTGGCCGAAGAACAGCGTCTTGTTGGACCATTCGAAGTCGAAGCCGTAGATCAGCGCCTCGCGCACCTTGCGGTCCTGGAACAGCGGCTTCCGCAGATTGTAGATGAAGCCCTGGATGCCGGTCGGGTTCTTGTGCGGGATCAGCTCCTTGTGGACGCGCCCGTCCTGCACCGCGGGAAATTCGTAGCCGGTGGCCCAGCGCTTGGCGGAATTCTCATTCGGCCGCATGTCCAGTGCGCCGGCCTTGAAGGCCTCCATCTGGATCTCGGGGTCCTGGAAGAAGCTGTACCGGATCTTGTCGTAGTTGTCGGTGCCGATGTTGATCGGCAGGTCCTTGCCCCAATAGTCCGGCACGCGCTCCATGGTGAAGGAGCGGCCCATCTCGAACTTGCCGAGCTTGTACGGGCCGCTGCCCAGCGGCGCCTCGAGCAGGACGTCGTCGAACTTGCGGCCCTCCCACCAGTGCTTCGGCAGGATGGAAAGCTGCCCCATGATGACCGGCAATTCGCGATTGCCGGCATGCTTGAACTGGAATTTCACCCGGTGCTCGCCCAGCTTCTCGACCTTGTCGACGTCGGCGTAGTAGTAGCGATAGACCGGGTTACCCTTCTCCATGAGGATATTGAAGGTGAAGATGACATCGTCGGCGGTGATCGGCTGGCCGTCGTGCCAGCGCGCCTCGGGCCGCAAGTTGAAGATGACCCACGACCTGTCCGCCGCGACCTCCATGCTCTCCGCGAGCAGGCCATACTCGGTCATGAGATCGTCGTCGGGCGAGGTGGTGAGCGTCTCGTAGAGACCGGGCAGCCCGGCCGGCGTGCCTCTGAGAATGAAGGCGTTGAAACTGTCGAAAGTGCCAGTGGCGCCGAGGTTGATGGTGCCCCCCTTGGGCGCGTCGGGGTTGACGTAGTCGAGGTGCTTGAAGTCGGGGCCGTATTTCGGCGCGTCGCCGAGGGTGAGGGCGTGGACCTTGACGCCCTCCTGGGCCATGGCCGCGGTCGGGAGTGCCAGCAGGGGATGGGCGAGGGCGGCGGCGAAGAGGGCGCAGGTGAGCCAGCGACGCAAGGCCATGAAAAGATTGCTCCGGACCCGTTGGGGCGACGCGGGCAGTCTAGTTCAGCTTCGCGGCTGAGGAAACACGCGGAAAAACCGGGGTTTTCCGCTCAGCCCTGGAGGATCTGGAGCGCTTCGGCGTGCACGCGGGCGTCGCCGCTGGCGATCACCTTGTCGTCGGAACCGAGTTTCAGGCCATTTCCCTGCCAATCGGTGATCCTGCCGCCGGCCCCCTCGAGGATGGGCGTGAGGGCGAGGTAATCGTATTCGACCAGGGAGCACTCGATCACAAGATCGAGAAACCCGGTCGCCACCATGCCGTACTGGTAGCAATCGCCGCCGAAGGTGGTGGACAGCGCCTTGGCCGACACCGCATCGAACCTGGCCCGCTTCTCCGCCGTGTCGAACATCAGCGGGATGGAGGCCGAGAGATAGGCCTTGGCGAGGCTGGGGCAGGCGCGCGCCCGCACTTTCTCGCCGTTGAGGGTGGTCGGCCGGCCCATGACGCCGACCCAGCGGTCGTTCAGCACCGGCATGTCGATGACGCCCAGCAAGGGCTGGTCGTTGCGGATGAGGGCGATGAGCGTGCCGAAGGTCGGCCGGCCGGTGACGAAGGCGCGGGTGCCGTCCAAGGGATCGAGCACCCAGACATATTCGGCATCGGCGCGTTCCTTGCCGAATTCCTCGCCGAAAATGCCGTGCTCCGGGAAACGCGCGGCGATCAGCTTGCGGATCGCCGCTTCCGCCTCGCGATCGGCCTGGGTGACGGGCGAGGCATCGGACTTGATGTCGACGTCGAGCTTGCGGCGATAATACGAACGCAGGATCGGCCGGCTGGCATCGGCCAGCCGGTTGGCCAGTTCGACGAAATCCTCGACGGTCGCGCTCACGCCCTGACGCCGCCTACTGCGGCAGCGGCGCGGGCGAGTCGCTCTGATCCCGGAGCCAGCGCAGCAGGGCCGCGCGCTCCTCCGGCTTCTTCAGGCCGGGGAAGCTCATCTTGGTGCCCGGGGCATAGTCCTTCGGGCTGGTCAGGAAGGCGTCCAGATCCTCGAAGGTCCACGGCTTGCCGGCGAAGCCCTTCATCGCGTCGGAATAGGGGAAGTCCTCCACCGCGGCATGGTTGCGGCCGATGACGCCCCACAGATGCGGGCCGATCTTGTTCTTGCCGCCCTGGCTGAGATCGTGACAGGCCTTGCACTTGGCGGCGACCTTCTCGCCGGCGGCCGGATCGGCGGTGGCGATCATCGCCACGGCGTTGGCGGCAGGCGCGGCGGCTTCGGCCGCCTCGGCAGGTGCAGCTTCGGCGGGAGCAGCTTCGGCGGGAGCAGCTTCGGCGGGCGCCGCGGCGGCTTCCTGCGCGGTCTTGAAGGCGGCTTCCTCGGCGCTGATCTCATCGGGCGTCGGCAGCGGCGCGGGGCTGGCCGCCTGGTTGCGCAGCCAGGCGAACAAAGCGGCGCGGTCGGCGGCCTTGGGCAGGCCCGGGAAGGTCATCTTGGTGCCGGGGATATAGGCCTTCGGATTGGCGATGAAGTGGTTCAACTCCTCGAAGGTCCAGGGCTTGCCATGCGCCTTCATCGGGTCGGAATAGGCGAAGCCGTCATGGGTGCCGGACATGCGCCCGACGACGCCATAGAGGCCGGGGCCGACCTTGTTGGAATTGGCGCTGGTGAAGTCGTGGCAGGACTGGCACTTCTGGGCGATCTTCTCGCCGGCGGCGGCATCGGCGCTGGCGATCTGGCCCAGCACCGGCTCGACCACGGCGGGTGCTGCCTTGGTTGCCGGTTCCGCCTCGCCCTCTTGCGCGACTTCGGCGCCATGATGCGCCGGAAAGATGAAGTTGGTGGCGATCCCGACGCTGAGCGTGATCATGCCGCCCACCAGGATGGCGGCGGCAATCTTGTTGCCTTCCAATGACGACATCACGAACCCTTCAATACTATGCGCCTGGATTGCACGCAGCAGTCGAAGCATCGCGGATGCGCCGGCAAGCGGTACGCGCGTGCAAGACTGCGGCGAGCTTCTCCCCAACCACGGTGATCCCGGGACGCGTCCCAGGCGCGGCAAATCGGGCGCGAATTTAACGGCTTTGCGCGCCCCTGTCCAATCCGGCCTGGGGTCGCGCGCCTAGGCCGGATGGCCGTGATTTCCCGTTTCATTCCCGCTTGTTGGTGAGTTCCGCCAATACCCATAAAGCGGCATAATGTCGCGCCCGCGAGTCGGGGTCGCCGCCGGCCCACCCGGGTGGCAAAACCGGCCGGATGGCCAAATCGACCGGGCGGTAATAAAGGTTGGCAGGCTCCGCCCGCGAACCCAGCCCGCCACACCTTCCCGAGACCTTCCCGAGGCCCGATGTCCCGACCGCATTCCCCGATCATCCTGATTCCCGCCCGCATGGCCTCCGTCCGCCTGCCGGGCAAGCCGCTGGCCGACATCTGCGGCGAACCGATGATCGTCCAGGTCTGGCGCCGGGCGATGGAGGCGGGGATCGGCCCGGTCTGCGTCGCCGCCGCCGAGCCGGAGATCGTCGCCGCTGTGGCCGCGGCCGGCGGCCAGGCGGTGCTGACCGACCCAGCGCACCCCTCGGGCTCCGACCGCATCTTCGAGGCTTTGGGCAAGGTCGACCCGGCCGGCCGCCACGATGCCGTGGTCAACCTGCAGGGCGACCTGCCGACCATCGACCCGGCGATGATCCGCCGCGTGCTCGATCCGCTCGGCGACCCGGCGGTCGACATCGCCACCCTGGCGGTCGAGATCACCCGGGAGACCGAGCGCACCGATCCCAACGTGGTGAAGGCGGTCGCCCCCTTCGATCCCGCAGCCGGCCGCGGGGTCGCCCGCGCGCTCTATTTCAGCCGCGCCACGGTGCCGGCGAATGCCGGGCCGCACTACCACCATGTCGGGCTCTACGCCTATCGCCGCGCGGCGCTGGCGCGTTTCGTGGCGCTGCCGCCGGGCGTCCTGGAAAGGCGCGAAAAACTGGAGCAGCTGCGCGCGCTGGAAGACGGCATGCGCATCGACGTGGCGCTCGTTGACACCGTCCCGCTCGGTGTCGATACTCCCGCCGAACTCGAGCGGGCGCGCTCCATCCTGGCGCAGAAGGCCCGCTAGTACCGAACCCGGCGGATCTTCTCGTGCCCAGCCATCCCGACCAGACCATCGCCTTCCAGGGCCTGCCCGGCGCCTATTCCGACCTCGCCTGCCGCGCGGCGTTCCCGCAGATGCAGACGCTGCCCTGCCCGAGCTTCGAGGATGCCTTCGCGGCGGTGCGCCAGGGCGACGCAAGGCTGGCGATGATCCCGATCGAGAACTCGCTGGCCGGCCGCGTCGCCGACATCCACCACCTGATGCCGGAATCCGGCCTGCACATTGTGGGCGAGCATTTCCAGCGGGTGAACCACTGCCTGATCGGCCACAAGGGCGCGACGCTGGCCGGGCTGAAGACGGTGTCGAGCCACGTCCAGGCGCTGTCGCAATGCCGCAACTTCATCAAGCAGCACGGGCTCAAGGCCATCGTCCGCGCCGATACCGCCGGCTCCGCGGCCGAGCTCGCGACCCAGAGCGACAAGAGCGCCGCCGCCATCGCCTCGGCGCTGGCGGCGGAGATCTACGGCCTCGAGGTGCTGGCCAGCGACATCGAGGATGCCGAGCACAACACCACGCGCATGGTGGTGCTGGCGCGCGACCCGATCGACCCCGATCCCGCCAAGGGCCCGGTGGTGACCAGCTTCGTGTTCCGCGTGCGCTCGGTGCCCGCCGCGCTCTACAAGGCGCTCGGCGGCTTCGCCACCAACGGCGTCAACATCACCAAGCTGGAAAGCTACATCCTCGACGGCAATTTCACCGTGGCGCAGTTCTACGCCGACATCGAGGGCCATCCCGACCAGCGCCCCGTGCGCCTGGCGCTGGAGGAGTTGAGCTTCTTCTCGCGCGAGGTCCGCATCCTCGGCGTCTATCCGGCCAGCAGCTTCCGCGCCGGGCAGAAGTAGAGTCTCAACCATGTTCACAAACTCAATTGTCATCCCAAGGCTTGGCCTTGGGATCCATGAGTTTGTTTCCGGCAACGCGGTATCGCCCATCTGAACTCGTGGATGCCAGGGCCAAGCCCTGGCATGACGATGTGTGTGAGCGTGCTCTCCCGGCGATCAGCCCTGCGCGATCCAGTCGTTGACCAGGGCGCGGGAGATCGAATCCTTGCGCGACAGCTTGAACGTCTCGTCTTCCGGCGAGTTGATCAGCTGCTCCCGCGTGAACCAGGCGGCGGAGTCGATCTCCTCGCGATTCAGGTTGAGCTTGTCGTCGAGCGCCTCGGCGACGAAGCCGACCATGAGCGAGGACGGGAACGGCCAGGGCTGCGAGCCGAAATAGCGCACCGCACCGACGCGCAATCCGACCTCCTCGAAGGTCTCGCGCCGCACCGTATCCTCGAGCGATTCGCCCGGCTCGACGAAGCCCGCCAGCACCGAATGCATGCCCGGCGGCCAGCTCGCCTGGCGGCCGAGCAGCAGCCGGTCCCGGTATTCGATGCGCATGATCACCGCCGGGTCGATGCGCGGGAAGAACAGCGCGTTGCACTGCGGATTGGCGCAGCGCCGCTGGTAGCCGGCCTGCTCGCTCATCGTCGGCCCGCCGCAGACGCCGCAGAATTGATGCCGCTCGTGCCAATAGGCCATGCCGCGCGCCAGGGCGGCGAGGGATGCGTCGCGGGCGGGCAGCAGCGGACCGATGCTGCGCAGGTCGACGGCCTGTCCCAGACTTGTCACGACGCTTTCCGGCTGTGCCGACAGGTCGATGGCGACATGCGCGACTTCCGCGTCACAGCCGAGCAGCACGACGGAGCGCGCCGCGGCGATCAAGTCATTGTAAGTCGCCGCATCCAGCATATTTAAGACGGCGTGGTCTTCGTGCCGCACCAGCGTGCGTCCCTGCCACACCACATGCAACCGCGTGGCGGGATTGCGCAACGATGCCTGGAACCAATCCGTGTCGCCGCGCTTTTCCACGGCGCGATCCCACGCGCCGGTGGTGTAGAAATTGACAGGGAAGCCGGAAGCATGAATCATCGGCCGCGCTTGATGCTGGTGAAACGAAGCAGTCTACGGAGTAGGTGATGCTACGCTTGACCTCGTCAGTCAACCTTTCCTGCCGGTTCCTGCGCCGCACGGTATTGGGTCCATTGGCGCTGGCCTTCGGTTTCTCGGCCCTGGTGCTGGCGCCGGCCCTCGCCGCCGCCTTGTCGCCGGAGACCGCGGCCACCGGCACCTATGTCTACCAGGTGATGCGCAATGGCGACGTGGTGGGCGAGCAGCGCGCCGATTTCGAGCGGCGCGGCGACAATCTCTCGGTGGTGACCGAGGTGCGCATCAGCGTCACGCTGCTCGGGCTCAGCCTCTACGATTTCACCCAGCGCATCGAGGAAAAATGGGTGCAGGGCCAGCTGATGGAGCTGCGCTCCCTCGCCAATGACGACGGCAACCACCGCGACGTGCAGCTGGTGCGCAAGGGCGACCGGCTGGTCGGCGCCTATGACGGCAAGAAGCGCGACCTGCCCGGCGACCTGATCCCGTCCACCTTGTGGAATTCCGACGCGGTGGACGATACCGCCGTGCTGGAGACGGTGAAGGGCCGCGCCCGCGCGACCCAGGTTACCGAAGCCGGGGTGGAGCAACTGACCCTGCCGATCGGCACCGTCCAGGCGAAGCACTACGTCTTCACCGGGGAGTTTTCCCGCGAGGTCTGGTACAACGATGCCGGGGTCCTGGTCGCCTCGCAGATGGAGGCCAAGGACGGCTCCATCATCCGCCAGGAATTGCTACGGATGCCATAGGCTTAGCGGTCGTCTGGCGGCTGTCCCGCGCGGCCCGGAATCCAGTTGCAATCGGCCGCCGCAACCCTGATATAGTCGCCCCGGGAGGTTGGTGCGGACGGGTGTCTCGCCAACCCGGTCAGGTCCGGAAGGAAGCAGCCGTAACGAGTTTTGCCCGGGTCGTTGCCAGCCTCCCACCCGATTGAGGAATGCCCAACCCGCGCGCCCGGCCGCGCTTTTCAGGGAAATATGGCAGACGCAAAACCGCCACGCGCTCCATCGGCTGACGCCGCCGACGGCAGGCCGGGGGCGGAAGGCTATCGCGTCCTCGCCCGCAAATACCGGCCGCGCGACTTCTCCGCCCTGATCGGGCAGGAGGCGCTGGTACGCACCCTGACCAACGCCATCGCGCAGGGCCGCCTGGCGCACGGCTTCATGCTGACCGGCGTGCGCGGCGTGGGCAAGACGACGACGGCCCGCATCCTGGCCCGCTGCTTCAACTGCATCGGCCCGGACGGCACCGGCGGCCCGACCGCGTCGCCCTGCGGCCAGTGCGAGCATTGCCGCGCCATCGCCGAGGACCGCCATGTCGACGTGATCGAGATGGACGCCGCCAGCCGCACCGGCATCGACGACATCCGCGAGCTGATCGACGGCGTGCGCTACCGCCCGGTCAGCGCGCGCTACAAGGTCTACATCGTCGACGAAGTCCACATGCTGTCGGAAAAGGCGTTCAACGCCTTGCTGAAGACGCTGGAAGAGCCGCCGGAGCATGTGAAGTTCATCTTCGCCACCACCGAGATCCGCAAGGTGCCGGTGACGGTGCTTTCGCGCTGCCAGCGTTTCGATCTGCGCCGGATCGCGGCGGAGGAACTCGCCGCCTATTTCCTGAAGATCGCGGAGCAGGAGAACGCCAAGGTGACTCCGGGCGCCGCGGCGATGATCGCGCGTGCTGCCGACGGTTCGGCGCGCGACGGGCTGTCGCTGCTCGACCAGGCCATCGCGCTCTCCCACGGCGAGATCGACGAGGCGCAGGTGCGCGACATGCTCGGCCTCGCCGATCGCACGCAGCTCATCGACCTCTATGACGACGTGCTGAAGGGCAAGGCGGCGGAAGCTCTGGCGCGGCTGCAGAGCATGCATCAGGCCGGCGCCGATGCGGCGATCGTGCTGCAGGACATGCTGGAGCTGACCCACTGGCTGACCCGGGCCAAGATCACGCCCGACCCCTTGAAGGATCCGGCGACCCCGGAGGCCGAGCGCGCCTGGGGCGCCAAGGTCGTGCCGGAGCTGTCGCTGCCGGTCCTGGCGCGGCTGTGGCAGATGCTGCTGAAAGGCCTCGGCGAAGTGCAGGCAGCACCCCAGCCGCTGGCGGCGGCGGAGATGGTGCTGATCCGCCTGATGCACGCCGCCAACCTGCCCGATCCCGCCGACCTGGTCCGCCGCCTGAGCGAATCCGGCGCTGCTTCGGCGGCGGCCCCCGCGCCGCGCGCGCCGGCCGGCGATGGCGGCGGCGGCACGCTGGCGACCGCG
>JBDHTX010000047.1:0-30891 GCA_039808885.1 Dongiaceae bacterium
GCGGAAGCCGCGCGGGCGCTCTGGGCCATGCTGGACACGGCGGAGTCCGATCTGCGCCTCGACGCCTTGCAGGCCTTGTCGCGCGGGACCGGCGATCTCGCCGCCGGGCGTGCGGATCGCCGCGCCGCCTTGCTGGCGCTGGAGCTGGACGATGCGGCGGAAATCGCCCGCCTGCAGGCCGGCGCCGCGGCGCCGCTGGCATCGGCGCTCGCGGGCGGCCTCGCCGATGCGAAGCGCCGCACCCTGCTGCTGCTGGGGTTGGGGCGCGATGCGGCGGCGATGCGCCGCGCGGTGCCGTTGCTGGCCGGGGCGGCATCGACCGAGCAGCGCGGGCGCGCGGCCGCATTGGAACTGGTGGAGATGTGGTCGCCGCCGGCCTTGCGCGCCCGCATCCTGGCGCTGTTCACGGCAGAGCCGCACGGTGGCGATCAACCGGTGGCGGACGCGGCGGCCGCCTTGCTGCGGGAACGGCCGCGCTGGGCCAATGCCTGGATTCTCGCCTGCGCGGCCGCGTCGTCTACCGATGGCGCCACGGCGGATTTGCGGCCGCTGGCCGAGGCGCCGGACCCCGCCTTGCGCGATGCGGCGCGGCGGGCCCTGGCGCGCCAATCGAACGGAACCGAGTCAAGGAAGGAGCCCGCCATGGTGTCGGTGGTGGAACGCGTGCTGCTGCTGAAAGCCTCCAACTTCTTCGCCGGGGTGCCGGAGGCGCTGCTGGCCGGCATCGCCGCGAGCCTGGAGGAGATTCCGGTGGCGGCTGGCGCCGTCATCGTCGCCGAAGGCGCCGTCGAGCAGGCGATGTACGTCGTCGCGCGCGGCAGGGTGGAGGTGCGCCACGGCGCCGCCGGCCTCGCCACCTTGGAGGCGGGCGAGGTGTTCGGCGAACTCGCTTTGTTGGACCCGGCGCCGCGCTCCGCCACCGTCGCGGCGGCGGCGGACAGCCTGCTGCTGCGCCTGGATGGCGCGGCCTTCCAGGATCTGCTCGCGGATCACGGCGAGATGGCCCTCGCCATCATCCGCGAGCTGGTCCAGCGCCTCCGCGCCACCTCGGCGCGGCTGCAATAGCGGTTGGGCGCTACGCCTTGCCGCGCGCGGCGTCGACCGACCAGGCGCCGCCGCCGGCGCAGGCGAGATAGAGGTAGATGAAGCAGTACATGATCGCCGGCTCGCCCTGATTGAGCGCGGGGAAAAAGCCGCCAGGCAGGTGGAACTTGAAATAGGCCACCGCCATCATGCCGGACAGGATGAAGGCCACCGGCCGGGTGAACAGGCCGATGATGATCAGCACGCCGCCGACCAGCTCGAGCAGGCCGCCGATGCCGAACATCGACAGCACCGGCATGTCGGTGAACATGTCGTTGGCCGGGAAATTGAAATACTTCATCGTGCCGTGCTGCAGGAACAGCAGCCCGGTGACGATGCGCAGGATCGACAGGACGCGCGGCGCCCAGGCGGTCGCGGTCGCGGTGAGTGCAGCCATGAAATCCCCCACAGGATGGTTATGGATCGCCCAAACCGTAACCAAGGCGGTGACGATGCGCCAGGGATTCGCTCCGGACGCCGATCACGGAATCGTGAGCGACGGGGATTCCCCGGTCAGCCCGCTCAGCAGGCCTTCTTGCAAACTCCGCCCAGCGCGCCCAGCGCATCCACCGCCGCCTGGTTGCCCTTGGACTTGGCGACGTCGAGCGGCGTGGCGCCGTCGAAATCGGCCGGCAGGCTGAGATCGGCCTTGTGGTCGGCGAAGAGTTGCACGACCTGCGCCAGGACCGCCGGTTGCAGATCGGCGCCGCTGAAGGCGAGGTTATGCAGCGGCGTGCCGCCCTTGGGCCGCATGGCGTTGGGGTCGGCGCCGGCCTCGAGCAGCAAGCTCACCATCGCCACCAGCCGGTCTCCCGGGCGCACCTGCACCGCGCGGTGCAGCGGCGCGGAGCCCTTGGCGTCGCGCGCCTTCACATCGGCGCCCGCCGCCAGCAGCTGCTTCGCCGTCTCCACGTCGTTCAGCTTGATGGCGTGGAACAGCGGCAGTTCCGGGTCGGCTGAATCGGTCGCCACGCTCGGCGCGTTGACATTGGCGCCGGCCTTGATCAGCGCCGTGATGATCTCCGGCTGCTGCATGTTGATGGCGTAGTAGAGCGCCGACTTGCCGATCGTGTCCTGCGCGCTGGGATCGGCGCCGGCCTTGATCAGCGCCAGCGCGCCATCGGCGCTGCCCACCGACATGGCGATGATCAGCAGCGGGTCGCCGTGATGGTCTTTGGCATTGGCGTCGGCGCCGAGCTCCAGGAGCGCATCGACCAGCTTCTGGCGCTGCAGCACCAGCGCGCGATAGAGCGGCACGCGGCCTTCGTTGTTGGGCGCGTTCACGTCCGCGCCCTCGGCAACGGCGGCGCGCAAGGCGGCGACGTCCTGGCCGTTGATCGCATCCCACAGCTTGTCGGTTGCCGTCTGCGCCTCCGCCGGCACCGCGAAGGGGCCGATCATCACGGCGAGGGCGAGCAGGCGGCGGAACAGGCGGGAAAGAAAGGTCATGTCGAATTCCTGATAGGGGCGGGCGTTATTTACGCGCTCCGCAGGTGAAACGCCAACAACTCGCCGAAACGCTGGTTGCCGAGCGGTTCGCGGCTGACGCGCTGGTGCATGTCGGTGTCGGGGCCGCCATTGGCCTCCACGATATGGGGGCCGTCCTCCAGGATCGCCATGTCCCAGCCGATGATGTGGCGGTCGGCGAAGGCGGCGTGGGCGCGCTCGGCCAGGGCCCGCGTCTCCGCCCACAGCGGCAGGATGCGGTTCTCGATGGCGCCGCCGGTATCCGGATGATGGGTCTGCCAGCCGTGGCGCGGGCGCAGGCCCCAATCGGTGGCGCGGCCCAGCCTTCCGCTCGCCACGTCGATGGGCGCGGCGATGCCGCCGGCATGGAAATTATCGACCAGGTGGTTGCCGCCGACCGCCATGCGGAACAGGGCGCAGACCGCCTCGAACCCGCCGGCCTCGTTGCGCAGCGTGACGATGCGCGCGGTGCACAAGGCGCCGTTGCTGAGATCGGCGAGGGCGGGGTGGTTCCTGGCATGCGGCTGCACCAGCAGCGGCCGCACGCGCGACCATTCCGCCAGCTGCGCCATCAGCGCGTCCGGCGCCAGTTCCGCGCCGTCCTGCAGGCGATAGCCGGCGCCGGTCCAGCGCCACAGCCCGGCGCCTTCGCCGCCGCGGCCATGCGCCGGCTTCACGAACAGGTCCTGTGGCGGCAGGCCATGCTGGCGGGCGCGGCCGCCCTTCAGCCGCCCGTTCGAGAAGAGCGCGAGCGTGCCGATGGTGGGAATGCCCGCCGCGGCGCAATGGTGGGTGAAGGCGGTCTTGTTGCGCGTCGGCGACCGGCGCGCCTTCGGCACGCTCCGCCGCAGCACCTGCAGCAGGCCGCTCTTCAGCTCGTAGCGATGGATGTAGTGCGGCGCCTTGCGCTGCTGGGCGGGGTCGAACATCTCGAACATGTAGTACCAGACGGGCAGGATACCGTAACGCCCGGCGAACCAGATCTGTTCCAGGACCTGTTGCGTGATGCTCTTGGCGACCAAGCGCCGCGTCGCCAGGCCGTTGAGCGCGCTTGACCAGGCGACGAGCGCCAGCACGATGGGCGGCCACAGCAGCAGCGAGGCGAGCAGGCCGAGCCGCGCCAGCGCTCCACGCTCGCGCCACATTTCGCGCAGGTAGCGCTTGTGGACCTGTCCGGCCCAGCTCGCGTCGGCGGCCCAGGCCCAGAGCAGGGGCAGCGGCGTCACCAGGTAAGTGCGGACGTGGCGCCGGCCGCCATGCTCCAGCCAGTGCACCAGGCGGTAGGTGCGGCGGACCAGGCTGTTTTCGTCGCCGTGGCTTTCCGACAGCGCGCGATAGATCGCCGGCACGTCGGCGCGCAGCACGTCGCTGAGGCGCAGGCCGCGCCGTCCGTCCCCGGAATTGGTCCTTTTTGTCGCGGTCACGCCGGCTCCAGGCCCGGCCGCAGGCTCCGGCAGCGCGCGGAATTGAACAGCGAATCAAATGGCTTGGGCGCGGCGAGGGAGGGCCGCGCGGCAACGATATTTCCTAAAATCCCCATAAAATCCCGAGCGATAGTTCTTGTCTCCAAGGCTGCCCGGGCTCAACTTATCCACAGGCTCCTCTTCCGAAGGAGGAAGGTTGCATGAACATCACCCAAGTTGCCAGCGTTGCGGCGGCCTTCGAGGCCGCGCGGACCGCCGGCGTCCAGCAGGCGGGCACCGCTGCGGCGGCCACCACCACGCAGCGCGAAGTCAGCCGCGCGGCGTCGGAGGCGGATGTGCGCGACACCGAGGCCGTGCAGGAAACCAGCGAGCGCTCGGACACGTCGGGCACCAACGGCCGGCGCCTGGACATCACCGTCTAGACCGGCCGCGCGATCCAAGTGCGCAGAATGCGCCGCTGGCCATCGGACCGGCGGCGAGGAAGGCTCCGTGAAAGCGGGGCCTTCATCGATTCCGGGGCGGCGGATCAGAACGGCCGGACGGCGCCCGCGCGACGGCGGACAACGCCGCGACCTACGGGAGGCAACGGCGCCGGCAGCGAACGTTTCGCGAAGGTAACCGGGGGTTGCAGCGGTCCCCGCCGGCTTAACCCGGCGTAAACCCCCGGTGCTCCACCATTTCCGCATTCGATGGCGTCATTGCTTGAAGTCATTGTGTGGGGAACGTCATGGGGATCCGATCCATCGTCGCGGCGCTGCTCTGCGCCGGTGTCTTTGTCGGCGTCTTCCTGGGCCGCGCCCAGGCGGGCGAGCTCGCCGAGCGCGCCGCCATCGAGAGCGAAGTCCAGGCGCATATGCGCGACGAGGCTTTCGCCACGCTGGAATCGATGTCGGATTTCTACCGGTCGACCGGCGCGCGGACCTCGAGCGGCCTGTGGAAGCTGACCTTGTTCTATGTCGGCCTCGACAAGGCCGTGGATGGGCGCCGGCGCGCCGACGGCGACTGGGACGCACTCGCGGAATCGGTCGACCGCTGGATCGCGGCCTATCCGCAATCGCCGGCGGCCCGACTGGCCCGCGTCCAGCTGCTGATGAACTATGCGCGGAGCTATCGCAGCGGCGCCTTCCGCCGCCTGCTGTCCTGGTGGTACGACAGCTACCACGACGCCTATATCGAACAGGCCCGCGCGTATCTCGAGGAGACCAAGGCGATCGCCGGCCAGGATCCGCGCTGGTACGAGCTGATGATCAAGATCGCCTATATCCAGGACTGGCCGGAGGACCGGCTCGATGCGCTGGTGGCGGAGGGACAGCAAAAGGCGCCCGGCTTCTACCAGATCTACTTCGCCGCCCTCGACTACTATGCGCCGAAATGGGGCGGCAGCGCTGCCAAGATCGAGGCCTTTGCCCGGCGGGTGGTCGACTGGACGCGCGCGCAGGAAGGCATGGGCCTCTATGCGCGGCTCTATTGGTACGCGTCGCAGACCCAGTACGGCGACGCGCTGTTCACCGATTCCGATGTCTCCTGGCCCGACATGAAGCAGGGCATGGACGATGTCCTGCGCGCCTATGGCGACGACTGGAACCTGGCGAACTTCGCCAAGTTCGCCTGTCTCCAGGGCGACCGGCAGAAGACCAGGGACCTGATCGCCCGCGTGAGCGACAGCGCCGCGCGGCAGGCCTGGTACGACCCCGCCGATTTCGAGCGCTGCCGCGACTTCGCCAATAACGGCTAGCCGTCGTAGCCGACCTGCTGGTTGAAGAACGAGCCGGTCGAAGGGCGCTGCGGCAGCTTCATCTCGAAGGGGATGGAGCGCACGCGGCCCGTCTTCTCGCCGCGCACGATCAGGCCCTCATGCTTGCTGGGCAGCGGGTTGAGCGAGAGCGGGATGGCGTCCTCCGCCGAATAGACGGCGATGAACAGCCGGCGCGGGCGGGTGCCGCGGTTGGGGCCGGAGCTGTGCCCGACCTTGGTGTGCATCAGGCAGACGCTGCCGGCCTTCATGGTGAAGGTCTTCGCGTCGCGCTCCCAGGCGCGCGCCGCCGCGTCGCCGGCGATGCCGGTGAACTTGCCGTCGTGCCAGATCTCGGCGATGCCGTCCTTGTGCGAGCCGAGGGCGGAGACCAGCGGGCCGTTGGTCTCGTCCACGTCATCCATCGCCAGCAAGGCCGTGACCAGGTCGTCGTTGCTGTGCGGGGTGAAGGGGAAATCCTGGTGCCACTTCACCTCGGTATTGGCGCCCGGCAGCTTGGCGTTGATCTTGGAATGATGGAACTTGACGTTGGCGCCGATCAGGTCGGCGACCATGTCGGGGATGCGGCTGTTCACCACCACGTCGAGATAGGCCTCGGAAATCTCGGTCGGGGAATTGACGCGGCGGAGCAGGGGATGCGCGCGCGAATGGCCGGGGATCTGCAGGTCGAAGCGCGGCCGCCCGTCGATCATCTCGCCGTAGTTGCGCTCATGCGCCCGGCTTTCCTCCCACCAGGCGTCGAATTCGCGGCGCAGGGCGGCGAGCTGCTGCGGCGTCACCGCGTCCTCGACCGCGATGGTGCCGTCGCGGCGGAAGGCCTCGATCTCAGCGGGGGAGAGGGTGGGCATGTTCCGACGATCCTCGTGAGTTTCTAGCACCATCCTATCTCGTCATGGTCGTGCTTGGCACGACCACCCACGAGTTTGCCTCCACCGCATTCCGTCTTGCCCAAAGAAACTCGTGGGTGGTCGGACCAAGCCCGACCATGACGATTGAGAGAGCGTAGCGTTCATTATACCAGCTTCAGCACCATGCGGCCCAGGATCCTGCCGGCGCGCATCTCGTCGAAGATGTCGTTGATCTTCGCCAGCGGCGCCGTCTTGGTCTTCGCCGTCACCAGGCCGTTGGCGGCGAAGGCGACCGCCTCGTTGAGGTCGAGCCGGGTGCCGACATTGGAGCCGCGCACCGACAATTCCCAGTTGGTGATGGCGGAGATGGAGGTGCGGATCTCGTCCTTCTTGCCGCCGGGCAGGCCGATGTAGCAGACCGTGCCGGCCGGGCGCAGCATGCCGATCGCCTGCTCGAAGGCCTGCGGGGCGACGGCGGTGACGATGGCGCCGTGCACGCCGCCGATCTTCTCCTGCAGCACCTGCGGCGCGTTCTGGGCGCGGCCGTTCACGATCACCTCGGCGCCGAGCTTCCTGGCGAGCTTCAGCTTCTCGTCGTCGACATCCACCGCGGCGACGCGGAAGCCCATCGCCTTGGCGTATTGCACGGCGATGTGGCCGAGGCCGCCGATGCCGACCACCGCCACCCAATGGCCGGCCCGCGCGTTGGTGCGCTTCAGGCCGCGATAGGTGGTGACCCCGGCGCAGAGGATCGGCGCCAGCTGGTAGAAGTCGGCGCCCTTGGGCAATTGCGCGACGAAGGCGGCATCCGCCACCATGTATTCGGCGTAGCCGCCGGGCTTGGAATAGCCGGTCGCCTCGCCGGCCTTGCAGATGGTCTCCATGCCGGCCATGCAGAACTCGCACCTGCCGCAGGCGCTGTACATCCACGGCACGCCGACCGCGTCGCCGACCTTGAGGTCGCCCACACCTTCGCCCAGCGCCGCGACATGGCCGGCGACCTCGTGGCCGGGGATCAGCGGCAGGTTGGGCAAGGGCGTCCAGTCGCCGTCGATGGCGTGCAGGTCGGAATGGCAGACGCCGCAGGCGGTGACCTTGATCAGCACTTCGCCGCGACCCGGCTTCGGCACCGGCAGGCGCTCGATCTTCAGCTTGTCGCCGATCTTGCGCAGCACCGCCGCCTGCATGGTCGCCGGCAGGTTCGTCGTCTTGCTCTTCGCCGTCTTTGCCATTGGTCCCTCGATTGGTCTCGCTTCCGCGGCGATGCATTCCGTGCATGGTCGCTGCCCCATCAGCTTAGTCGAGCATGACCGCCTTTGCCCAGGGCCAACCAATTCCGTCACCGCGCCTGCGACACCGCATACTTTGGGCAGGCAGTCTTATGCGTTCCTATCGCCAGTCGGAAAAGCTGCTGTTAGACTTTGCCCCGGCTAGCAACGACAAGCGCGGCCGCTGGGCCGCGTGCAAGACGGGGAGACGGACATGAGCAAGACCTGGTACGGCGACCTGCCGCAATTCTATCAGCGCCAGATCAAGGCGATGGGCCTGGACGAGGCGGGCATGACCCGCCGCCGCCTGATGAAGAGCGCCGCCGCCGCGGCGGGCGTCGCCAGCTTCGGCGGCGTGCTCAATCGCGCCCGCGCGGCGACCCAGATGCAGTACATGTGCTGGGAAGGCTACAACGACCCGCGCATCATCGACCCGTTCAACAAGGCCAACGACACCGACATCTCCTTCGACCTCATCGTCGATTCCCCCGGCGGCTTCGCCAAACTGCAGGCCGGCGCCAGCCGCGAGGTGGACATCGTCTCCACCGACATGCCCTGGGTCACCCGCATGGGCCCGGCCGGCCTGGCCATGGAGCTGAATCCGGACGACTACGCCGACGTCTATGCGACCTTCTACGACCAGTTCAAGCCGCCCTTCGAGCCGCTGCTGAACGAGGGCAAGACCATCGGCGTCGCCACCCGCTGGGGCTGGGTCGGCGGCTGCATCAACACCGACGTCACCGATCCCGACGAGTGGCGCAGCTACGATCCGGTGTTCGACGCCAAGAACAAGGACAAGATCTGCGTCATGGACTGGGGCGACTGGCCGATCCTGCCGATGGCGCTGTATGCCGGCATCAACCCCTATGAGGAGCTGGACGCGGCGGCGCTGGACGAGGTGCGCAAGGTGCTGCGCGCCATGTTCAAGAATACCCGCACCCTGGTCGGCGATCTGACCCAGGCGCAGAAGGGCCTGCTCGACGGCTCGCTGCTGGGCTGCATCGGCGCCGGGTCCTACCTCACCTCGGCGGTGCGCAAGCAGGGCCACAAGAACATCCTCGCCACCGTGCCGGATCCCAAGAACGGCCTGAAGCAGGGCATCATCTGGGTCGAGGCGACCGCCATCCTCAAGGAGACCGACCAGCCGGAGCTGGCGCAGAAGCTGCTGAAGCACGTCGTCTCCAAGGACAGCGGCCACATCCTGTCGCTGCTCGACACCACCTGCAACGTCGTCACCAACAAGGCGGTGGAGGAGACCTACACCGAGGAGGAAAAGAGCATTCTCCAGATCGACTACATGTGGCACGCCTACGAGAACTCCCAGATGCACCGCATCGCCCCGAACATCGACGAGATGCTGGCGATCTGGTCGGAGGAGCTGGCGGCGGCGCAGTAGAACGACCGGGTCTCCGACAGGGACGCGGGTACACTCAGGTCGTCATCCCGGCCTTGAGCCGGGATCCATCAATCAGCCGCTCCGGCGGTGGAGGCCTGGACCCCGGCTCAAGGCCGGGGTGACGATCTGAGTTTTCGGCAAAGGCGTTCATCACGCATCGAGCAGGGGGCATGGCGGAGAGCATTCTCGACATTGTCGATGTGAAGAAGTCCTACGGCGCCTCGCAGGCGCTGAAGGGGGTCAGCCTGCGGGTGGAGCGCGGCGAGTTCGTGGCCCTGGTCGGCCCGTCGGGCTGCGGCAAGACCACGCTGCTGAAGCAGGTCGCCGGCTTCGAGGACCCGACTTCCGGGCGCATCGCCATCGAGGGGCGCGACATGGCCGGCGTGCCGGCCTCGGAGCGGCCGACCAGCATGGTGTTCCAGAAGCTGGCCCTGTTCCCGCACATGACGGTGGCGCAGAACATCGGCTTCCCGCTGAAGCTGCGCGGCCACGACGCGAGCCTGATCGCCACCAAGGTGCGCGAGATGGCCGACCTCATGCACCTGAAGCCGGAATACCTGGCGCGTTTCCCGCGCCAGCTTTCCGGCGGCGAGCAGCAGCGCGTGGCGCTGGCGCGCTCGATGATCTCTGCGCCCAAGCTGCTGCTGCTGGACGAGCCGCTCTCCGCCCTCGACGTGAAGCTGAAGAAGGTGCTGCAGGCCGAGCTGAAGCGCCTGCACCGCAGCGTCGGCGTCACCTTCGTGCATGTGACGCACGACCTCGAGGAGGCGATGATGCTGGCCGACCGCATCTGCGTGATGCGCGGCGGCGAAGCGCTGCAAATCGGCCGGCCCAACGACATCTACTATCGCCCGGCCGATGAGTTCGTCGCCGGCTTCATCGGCGACACCAACCTGCTGCCGGTGCTGGTGATGGAGGTGGGAGCGGATGTCGTGCGCTACCGCGCGCCGGAGATCACCGACATCGATTTCACCCTGCCGCGCGGGCTGGCCCGCCCGGACATCGCGCCGGGTCCGGCGAAACTCATGGTGCGGCCGGAGCTGCTGAACATCGTCGACGGCACGCTCGGCTATCCCTGCACCATCGGGGTGGAGATCACCGAGACCTTCGGCAAGGGCGGGGCCATCCAGTTCCGCGCGGTGACGCCCAGCGGCGATCCGGTGGTGGTCGAGGTGCCCGGCACCTCGAACTGGCCGGCGCGTCTGGGCGAGAAGGTGCGCCTTGGCTGGACCAAGCAGGACATCTACCTGCTGCAGGACCGTCCGCATGAGGCGACGCCGTGATCGGCGACGAAGGCGAGCCGCGCAGCTGGGCGCAGCGGGAATTGTGGGCCAAGGCGCTGCCCAGCGTCCTGCTGCAGGCCGCCTTCTTCCTGGCGCCGCTGCTGATGACCTTCGTGCTGACCTTCCAGGAAACCAAGAGCTTCGTGCTGCAATGGACCTGGTCGCTGAAGATCTGGGCCGACGTCTTCAGCAAGCCGCATTATTGGACCATCCTGTGGCACACGCTGTGGATGGCGGCGCTGTGCACCGCGCTCTGCGTCTTCCTCGCGCTGCCCGTCGCCTATGCGCTGGCGACGCGGCTGCGCGAGACCAGCGGCCAGGTGAAGGTGCTGATCACCTTCGCCTTCCTGACCGACGCGACGCTGAAGACCTTCGGCTGGGTGCTGTTCCTCGACCAGAAGGGTGCTGCCAATTTCCTGCTGGAGAAGATCGGCCTGCCGGCGGAGATGATCGGCTTCCTCTATACCGACTGGGCGACCATGATGGGCATGGTCTACAATCTGCTCGCCTTCACCATCTTCACCATCTACCTCTCCATCGACAACATCGACCGCTCGCTGATCCTGGCCGCCTATGACGCGGGGGCGGGCAAGTGGCGCGCCTTCTGGGAGGTGACGCTGCCCTTGTGCCGGCCCGGCATCTGGACCGGGAGCGTGCTGGTGTTCCTCTTGAGCGTCGGCGTCTTCCTGGAGCCCAAGGTGCTGGGCGGCGGCAAGTCGCCGATGTCGGCGGAGCTGATCCGCCAGACCTTCGAGACGCGGGTCAACTGGCCGCTGGGCGCCGCGCTCACCATCGTGCTGATGGTGGCGGCGGTTTTCTGCATCCTGCTGTTCAACCGGGTCTACGGCCTGCAGCGCGCGGGGGCGGGCAGATGAGGGCGCGCCGCATGAATTCCAGGCCGGCAGACCGGCTGATCGACGTGATCCTCTACGGCTCGGTCGCCGCCGTGCTGATCTTCTTCTACATCCCGATCTTCACCCTGATCGGCTTCTCGTTCCAGCAGGGCCGCTACCTGGTGCTGCCTTTCGAGGGCTTCTCGCTCAACTGGTATGGCGAGCTGTTCCGCAACGCCGCCGCCGGCACCGCGCTGTGGAACTCGACCCTCATCGCCGTGGTGGCGACCATCTTCAGCACCATCCTCGGCACTGCCGCGGCCATCGTCTCCGTGCGCTACCGCTTCAAGGGCAAGACCGTCTTCCTCGGCCTTTCCGCCGCGCCGCTCGCCTTCCCGCAGCTGCTGATGGGGGTGGTGCTGCTGCTGTGGTTTTCGGTGCTGGGGCGCTGGCTCGATTTCAACACCGGCATGGTGACGGCGATCATCGGCCACGTCGTCTACATCACGCCCTTCGCCATGATCATCGTCGCGGTGCAGGTGTTCAATTTCGACGCCAGCCTGGAGGACGCGGCGCGTGACTGCGGCGCCAAGGCGTGGGAGGTCTACCGCTACGTCACCATCCCGCTGCTGTGGCCCGGCATCTTCTCGGCGGCGATCTTCGCCTTCCTGCTGAGCTGGGGCAATTTCTACCTGACCTATTCGCTGGCCGGGTCGACCCGCACGCTGCCGACCTTCGTCTTCAGCGGCATCGCCACCGGCTCCTCGCCGCTCTATCCGGCGATGGCGACGGTGGTGTTCATTCCGGGGATCGTGCTGGTGATGGCGGCCGACGCGCTCCGCCGCCGCGCGGCGCGGAAGCTGGCCTAGCTCACTCCTGCGCCGCGCATTGCTTCAGGCGGTCGAGGCCGCCGAAGCGCTGGATCGCGCCGATGCCGGCCGCGGCGATTTCCGCCGGGCCATAGGGCGCCGCCACCTTGGCGCCGGGAAAGACCAGGGTCACCACCTCGTTCGGCACCACCAGCTTGCGCAGCGCGCGGCCGGTCACCGTCTCGGGGTCGATGGCGACGCCCTTGATGGCCGCGGCCAGCGCGATCGAGGCCTCGCCCAGCTTGTTCTTCGGCCCGAGATCGCCGACCACCGCGAAGGTGTAGAGCTGCGTCTTCGGGTCGATGACGAAGGCGAGGTCGCCGAGCCTGGCCCCGCCGGCGCCGAGGAAGGCGCTGCGCTTGGGCAGGACCAGGAACGGCACCGCCCGGGAATCGAGATAGCGGCGCTGGTCGCTCTCCTTGTACGCCTTGTTCTGCAGCGAGGTGGCCGAGATGAAATAGCCGGCATAGGCGCCGGAGCTCTGCACCAGGGGCTCGTGCCGCGACCGGTCGCGGGTCACGATGCCATGCCAGACGATGCGCGTGGCGCCGTGCCAGCCGGCCTCCCGCGCCGCCTTCACGTCGGCCAGGAAGCGGTCGCAATCCTGGTAGCCGTCATAGGCGCCATCGGCCGTCTGCACGCGCCCCGCATTGCACAGCGTATTGAGCGCGCCGCCCGGGCGGCCGTCGATGTGATAGGCGTTGGGCGCGCCGTCGGTATTGATGGCGAGCGGGCTACGGAATTTCAGCGCCGCGCCGTCGAGCCAGCTGACGGTGGCGCTGCCCTTGGCGACCGGCTGCTGGAAGGCCGCCGCCTCGGTGCAGGTGGCCTGGGCCGGTCCGGCGGCGAGGCCGGTCAGCATTGCGCAGGCCGCGAGGGCGAGGGCGGGGCGGGTTCGGCGCATCGCAATCCCTTTGCCCCGGCTGGCGTCGCAGGACGGGGCCTCTACGGGATTAGCCGATAAAGGTTAAGCAGCCATTGCCGCCCCCCGCGGCTTCTCCTATCGTTGCCGACACGTCTGCAGGGGCGCGATCCATGACAACCGGTGAACTCAAGACCATTCCCGCGCGGCACGGCCGGGCCCAGCGCCTCGCCAAGGGCCAGGCGATCAAGATCATCAACACGCACGGGTCCCAGGTGGTCGACACCTGGTGCTTCAGCGCCGAGGATTTGACCGAGTTCATGTCGATGGAGCACATGCGCCCGACGCTCGGCCGGCTGTGGCCGCGCCGGGGCGACGCGCTGCACTCCAACCGCCGCCGGCCGATCCTGACCATGGTGGAGGACACCTCGCCGGGCCGCCACGACACCATCATCGCCGCCTGCGACGACTACCGTTACGGGCTGCTCGGCTGCACCGAGTACCACGACAACTGCACCGACAATTTGAAGGCGGCGATGCGCCAGATCGGCATCGCCGTGCCGGAGGTGCCGAGCCCGCTGAACCTGTGGATGAACATCCCGGTGGCGCCGGATGGGGCCACCTCCTGGGGCGAGCCGCTGTCGAAGCCCGGCGACTACGTGGTGCTCCGGGCGGAGATGGATTGCATTGTCGCCATGTCGGCCTGCCCGCAGGACATCCTGCCGATCAACGGCAAGGCCTGCGCGCCCACCGAGGCGCATTTCCAGATCCTGGGCTGAGCCCTCCCGCGAAGCCGAGGAGCGCGCCGCCGCGCGCTTGCGCCGCGGTCTTTGCGCGACGGCGTTAAGAAGATTTTATTGCATTGCACAATATACCTTGTGCATCGCAACAGGCACCCTATATTACTTCTTGTCAGGGGTGTTCGCGCAGCGCCGAAGGTAGTGGCCATGACCGCTTATACTCCTGATAGACTTGAAGTTTCGCCCCCGGACCAGTCGCTCCGGTCGACCTCCGGGAGCGTGGTTCTCGACTATCTCCGGGCCCTGGTCGCGGCGCGCGATTGCGCCGCCGCGTTGGAGGCCGGACAGCGGCCGAGCGACTCGTCCCTGCGGACCCTCGGCATCGACCCGGCGGCCTACGCCGAGGTCAGGCTGGTCTAGAGACCGGACCCCTCCGGGGTCCCGATTGCCGCGACCCTTTGCCCGATCACGGATGTACTGACTGGCGAAGCGGGAGCGGCGATTGCCGGCGTCGTCGTGGCGCCGGCTCCCCCGGCTACCCCAGCAGCTTGCCGAGTTCCGCGGCCAGTTCGGCGCGGCGGAACGGCTTGCTGAGCAGCGGGCGGTGATCCACCAGCGCATCCGACGCAAATCCCGAGATGAACAGCACCTTCAGCGCCGGCTTCAACGAGCGGGCGCGCTGGGCCACCTCCGGCCCGAGCATGCCGCCGGCCAGGATGACATCCGTCACCAGCACGTCGATCGGCTTGGTGCCTTCCAAAATGCGCAATGCCTCCGTGCCGGTGGGCGCCTCGCTGACGCTGAAGCCGAGGCTGCGCAACATCGCGGCCGTGGTGGCGCGGACCGCCGGATCGTCGTCCACCAGCAGCGCGTTGCGGCCGGCGAAATCGCCGGCGCTGTCGCCGAGCGCCATCGGATTCGGCGCCGCCTCGGTTGCCACCGGCAGGAACAGGCGGATGGTGGTGCCGATGCCCGGCTCGCTGTAGATGCGCAGGTGCCCGCGCGACTGCTTCGCCAGGCCGTAGACCATGCTGAGGCCGAGGCCGGTGCCCTGGCCGACCGGCTTGGTGGTGAAGAACGGCTCGACGGCGCGCTCCAGCGTCTCCCGCGTCATGCCCACCCCGGTATCTGTGACCGAGATGCGCAGATAGGGCGCCGCGCGGTGCTCGCCGGCGTCGAGGCCGCCATCCTCTTCCGCCGCCCACTCGACGAAATCGACGCTGATGCTAAGCCTGCCCCCGCGCGGCATCGCATCGCGCGCATTGTTGGCCAGGTTGAGGATCGCGTTCTCGAGCTGGTTCGGGTCGACCAGCGCGCGCGGCAGATCGGGCGCCGCCTTGATCGCCACCTCGATGAGCGGGCCGACCGAGCGATTGAGCAGCGGCAGCAGATCGGTCAGCAGCCGGCTCAGATCCGTCGGCTGCGGGCTCAGCGGCTGGCGGCGCGCGAAGGCCAGCAGCCGCTTGGTCAGCGTGGCGCCGCGTTCGGCGGCGCCGATGGCCGCCTCGGTGAGCTCGAGCAGCTGCGGCTGGTCGCGCAGGCGGCTGGCCAGGGCCTCCAGGTTGCCGATGATGACGGTCAGCAGGTTGTTGAAATCGTGCGCCACGCCGCCGGTAAGGCCGCCGATCGCCTCCATCTTCTGCGCCTGGGCGATCTGGGTCTCGTGCAGCTTGGCCTCGGTCACGTCCTGCAACACGCCGATGATGCGCACGACCTTGCCGCCGACGATGTCCTTGGTCGCCGTGCAATGCACCCAGCGCAAGCCGCCGTTCGGCCGCAGGATCCGGTACTGGATGTCGTGCGGCGCATCCTCGACGTTGAGGAACTGCTCGTATTCCCGCGCCACGCGCGCGCGATCCTCCGGATGCACGAACTTCTCGATATAGTCCGCGTCGGTGATCTGCAGGTCCGCCGGCGTCAGGCCGAGGATGGCGGCGCAGGCCGGCGAATACCGGGTGTGCCGGCGGCTTTGATCGTCGGCGTCGTTGCCGGGTTCCGGCTGCCAGATCCAGTAGCCCAGCCCGGCGATCTTCTGCACGCTCTCAAGCAGGGTCTGCTGCTGATGGACGTCGGTCACGTCGATGGCGATGCCGTCCCACATGATGCTGCCGTCCTCGCCGGGATAGCGCCGCGCCACGGACTGCACCCAGATCAGCTGCCCGTTCGGCTTGATGGCGCGGAACTCCTGGGTCCAGACGTCGTCGCCTTCGCGTGAGGCGAGGATGGAGTCCTGCATCTGCCGGCGATCGTCGGGATGGACCAGGTCGAGCAGCGAGGCGGTATCCGGCGCGGTCGGATCGGTCTGCATGCCGAAGGCGTGGCGGAACCCTTCGCTGACGAAGACGTATTCTATCTTGTTGTCCGGCGGCGCACAGCGCCGGGTGAACACGCCCCCCGGGATGTTCGACAGCAGCCTGGCGTAGCGCCCCTCGCTCTTCGGCAGCTGCTCGACCGAACGCCGGAGATCGGATTGCGAGCTGCGCAGGGCGACCCAGAGCAGGAAGATGGCGCTCAGGATGAACAGCAGCAGCACCGACTTGCCGGGCAGGCTGGCGAGCCAGCCCGCGACCACGCCACGTACCGGCACCCCGGCCACAACCACCAGCGGCCACCCGCGCGCCGAGCGATAGGTGAAGATGCGCTCCCGCGGATCGGTTTCGATGGTCGCCCGGATGGTCGCCGAGGGGTGGAATTTCAGGTAGTGGCCGAAGATCGGCCCCGCGAATTTGCGGCCAACAAAATCCGGCGTCACCGGCCATCGCGTCAGCAGCACGCCGTCGGCGCGGAACACGGCGAAGGCGCTGCCGTCGGCCAGTTCCACCGATTGGTAGCCCTGCAGGATCTGCTCCGGCGCGGTGAGCGCGACGATCTCCATCGCTTTGCGCTCGGCGCTGGCGACGAAACTGTAGCGCAGCGGCAGCGTATATCCGCCCTCGGGCAGCGCCACCGGCGCGCCGATGTTCACGAAGCCGAAGGGGAAAGCGGTCTCCGTGGGCGACCATTCGATCCTCGCGGTGTCGATCCGCGCCGCGTCCGGCGCCATCGGCGACAGGTTGACCGCTTCCGTGTCGTCGACCCGGACGATCACGCGCAGGATGTCGCCGTCGTCGTCGAGCGCCCTCGTCGCCAGTTCGGAAAGGCCCATCGGCAGCGGCCGCGCGGCGGCGAGCTGGCGCTCGACGGCGCCCAGGATCGTGATGACTTCGCGATTGATCTCGTTGAACTGGCGCTCGGTCGTATCCTGCAGGCCGGTGGCCAGCAGCTGGGTCTGGCGCTCGCCCAGGCCGATATCGCGCTCGTATTCCGTCTTGGCGCTCAGCACCAGCCAGGTGATGGCGACCGACGCGGTGACGACCGCCAGGGCGGTCGGCAGGTTCCGGAAGCGCATGCTCTGCTTGATCGCCGGCATTCCCCCTCCGGCGCGGCCACAAACGCCCTCGCCGCGCCCTCTGAAGGCGGGCAGTCTACCATCGGCCGCCCGAGCCTAGCGAGTCACGTCCTTCACATAGGCGGCAAAGAGTTCCTTATAGTCGGGGTGCCAGCGCGACAAGGCCGGGCGGTTCTGGATGATGTCGTCCGCGGCCCATTGGATGCGCCGCGAATCGAGCGCGTGGCTGACGTCGTTGTCGGGGCAGAGGATGTAGAAGCCGCCCTCGGCCAGGCGGTCCAGCATGAAATCGACCACCTGGTCGGCGGTCCAGGCGCCCCGGGGCTTGGCGCTGTCCGGCGCGTCCGCCGGCCGGCCGGTGATGCCGGTCCAGGCATGGCCGGGGATCAGCAGATGCGCGGTCGTCCGGCAGCCCGGCCGGTTGCGCAGCTCGTGCGCCAGCGCCTCGGTCAGCACCTTCACGCCAGCCTTGCTGACGTTATAGGCGGTGTCGCCGGGCGGGCAGGTGATGCCCTGCTTCGAGCCGGTGTTGACGATGAGCGCCGGCACGGCCTGCGCCGCCATCGCATCGGCGAAGCTCTGCACCCCGTTGATGACGCCCCACAGGTTGACGCCGAGCACCTTCTGCCAGCGCTCGTATTTCTCCGTCGGTCCGCCGCCGTCGCCGATGCCGGCATTGTTCATCAGCACGTGCACCGCGCCGAATTTCTGGAAGGCCAGCTGTTTCAGGCGCTGCACCTCGGTGAGGACCGAAACATCGGTGGCGACGGCGAGCACGTCGGCCGCGCCGCCGGATGCCAGCGCCGCGACCTCCGTGGCGGCCTTCGCCAGCGCCGGCCCGGCCAGATCGGCCAGCACGACCTTCATCCCGAACCCGGCGAAACGCCGGGTCGCCGCCAGGCCGATGCCCGACGCGCCCCCGGTGATGACGGCGACATTGCCCTTGGCGAAGGCTGGATGCTGGTTCATGCGGAGATTCCCCTCAAAGAGCCGCTGCGGCGATATTATCTAGGATCGCCATCATAGGCAGCCAAGGCCGTGCTTGGAACCGGCTCGCATCTTGCGTAAAGATGGTCGCGTTGCCGATCCGGATTGGAATTCATGCGGGATCCCGATTTCATCGCCTCCTGCCACGAGCGGGTGCGCGACATGTATTATTACTGGGATGAAAAGCGCGCCGGCCGGCTGATGCCGCGGCGAAGCGACCTCGATCCCCTGGAGTTCCATCGCCTGCTGCCCGATGTCGGGCTGGTCGACGTGGTGCCGGACGCGCGCCGCTACGTCTACCGCCTGATCGGCACCAACGAGGCGCAGATGCGCGGCCGCGACCCGACCGGGCTGGCGGTCAGGGACGCCTATTTCGGCACCAGCGTCGACACCGTCTACCTCAACTACGACAAGGTGGTGCGCGACCGTTGCCCGGTCATCGACCGCGACCCCAGCCGCACCAGCGACGACCGCTACATCTGCCACGAAACCATCTTCCTGCCGCTTTCCGACGACGGGGAGAAGGTGAACATGGTGCTGTTCCTCACCGTCTACGTGCCGGCGGCGGCGATCCGCTAGGCCCCCGGCCGGATGCGGCGGTTGCGGCGCGGCCGCCGCGCCGATAGCATCGCGTTTTTCCGCTCCGCAAAGGACTCTCGCCATGCCGGACTCCAACGCGCCGAAATCCTCCGTGCTTGGTCCCAGGCCCGAAGACGTCACCGCGCATTACCGCGTGCCGCATCTGCTGGAGACGATCCGCGCCGGCCTCGCCGCCCAGGGCAAGACGCCTGACACCATCACCGTCGACGACCTGGCGCCGGTCGAGGAATTCCACATCGGCGGCCGTCCGGCGACCAAGGAGGTGCTCGACCAGCTCGGCCTCAAGCCCGGCCAGCAGGTGCTCGACATCGGCTGCGGCATCGGCGGCCCGGCGCGCTTCGCCGCCTCGGCCTATGGCGTGCGGGTCAGCGGCATCGACCTGACCGCCGACTATGTCGAGATCGGCCAGACGCTCAGCCAATGGGTGGGCCTCGCCGACCGGGTGAGCCTGCGCCAGGCCAGCGCCACCTCCTTGCCCTTCACCCAGGGGTCTTTCGACGCCGCCTACATGCTGCATGTCGGCATGAACATCGCGGAGAAGCAGGCGCTGGCGCGCGAGGCGGCGCGGGTGCTGAAGCCCGGCGGATTGTTCGCCGTCTTCGACGTCATGCGGCTGAACGACGAGCCGCTGAAGTTCCCGCTGCCCTGGGCGGCGCATTCGGGCCTCAGCAGCGTCGACACGCCGAATACCTACAAGGAGGCGCTGCAGCTCGCCGGCTTCGACGTGGTGGCCGAGCGCAACCGCCGCGACTTCGCCATCGCCTTCTTCGAGAACGTCCGCGCCCGGCAGGAAGCCGCCGGCGGCCCGCCGCCGCTCGGCCTGCATCAGGTGATGGGCGGCGACGCGAAGACGAAGATGGCGAACATGCTGGAGAACCTGAAGGCCGGGCGCCTGGGCCCGTACGAGATCATCGCAAGGAAGCGGGCGGGGTAGCCTCAGATCTGCGCGGCCTTGCCGAAGGCGAGGGCGAACAAGGCGCTGAGCTTGTTCGCCAGGTCAGGCAACAGCACGCCGAAGCTCGGGTTCGATGGCGCGCCGACATCCCCGGCCAGGCCATCGGCGATTCCGTAGACCAGACGTATGTCGTCGCCGAACTCTTCGATCAGGCGCGCCACCACCTTGGCCTGCTGGCCACGGGACTTCTCGAGATCCTGGTCGACCAGGGGCAGGCCGAAGATGCCCAGCACCACCGATGACATCATGTCGGCCACGAAGCCGTCGCGGCGGGTTAGGATCTCGATGGCCGACGACAGACGCCCGGGGACCTTGTCGAGATCCGCGTCGCGCATCTGGAACAGGACGTAGGCAAACTTCCAAGGTTGTGGCGGGCGCGGTTCGGCCTGGCTGCGCGCCAGGATTTTTTCGAGGACGTCTTCGGAAACGTGTCCCCCGAACATCTCGCGCAGCCGGTCCTCCTCGCGTCGAGCGTTTCGCGTGAACGGCCACATGCTCCCGCCCCTTCGCAATGCCGATGCGGAGACTATACCGGCTTCAGCGACTCGCCGCCATGCGCCGGCAAGGCCGCCTCGATTGCATCCCCCGGCCGCACATCCCCACTGGCGAGCACGATCCCCATCACCCCGGCCTTGCGGATCAAATTGCCCGCGGCGTCGTGGTCGAGGACGGCGTTCATCAGGCCGGGGCGGAGGCCGTTCAGCTGGTTGCACGGATTGCGCAGGCCGGTGATCTCGACGATGGCCTCGGCGCCGAGGCGCAGGCGCGCGCCGGTCGGCAAGGCGAGCAGGTCGATGCCCCGCGTGGTGATGTTCTCGCCCATCTCGCCCGGCGCCAGGTCGAAGCCGCGGCCGCGCAGTTCGTCATGCAGCTCGGCATGGATCAGATGCACCTGGCGCAGGTTGGGCTGGGTCGGGTCGCGCGCCACGCGGGAGCGGTGCTTGACGGTGATGCCGGCATGGGCGTCGCCTTCGACGCCGCGCCCGGCCAGCAGGCGGATCGACAATGCGGCGGGCTTCGACAGGGAATGGGTGGTGCTCTGGCTGACGGCGACGATGACCGCCGCGCCGGATGGAGGTGTCCGGGTCATGGCCACGGCAAGATAGGCGACGAAACCGCCGCGCGCCACCCGCCAGCGACCGGAATCGCATTCCGCGCCGCGCCGGAAAGTGACATAGTCGTTGCAGGGCATGGACCAGTGGGGGATTCATGGCGTCGATGCGCACCGACTGGCGGTTGATGAGCCTGCTGCCGGCCGCGAGCTTCGGCCTGGTGCTGCTGCTCGGCTTCTGCGCCTGGAACTTCCTGATGCTGCAGGCGGTGCCCGATTTCGGCCGCCCGCGCTTCGCCGAGATCGCGACGCTGCGTCCGGCCCTGGGCGCCGTGGTCGCCGGCAAGCACGAAATCGTCACCGTGTCTCTGCTGCTGGTCATCGCCGCCGGCGTGCTCGCGGCAAGCGCCGCGTCGACCGCCTGGAGCATCGCCGGCGAGGCGCGCGGCAACGCCTCCACCGGGATGGAATATGCCGACACCTGGCTCAGCATCGGCGTCATCCTGGTGGTCACCATCCCGGCCTTCATCGCCGTGCTGGGCAGCACCCAATGCGGCGAGTTCTACCTGCACCAATGCCTGGGCAAGGGCATCCTGCCGGGGCTGTTCGACGACTACCTGAAGACCCTCGGCGTCACCGACATCGCGCCGGGACTGACGCTGGAGAACGCGGCTATCGCCGGCAACATCTCCGTCGCCGTCGCCGCCTTCTCCCTGTTGGCCGCGATGACCCTGCTGCCGCGCGGGCTGGAGCAGGCGGGCGCGGTGCCGCCGATCGCCGAGCTCAAGAAATGGTTCGCGCGCCGGCTGCGCCGCTTCGAGCAGCTCTCCTTCCTCACCTCGCTGATGCTGGTGGCCGGCATCGCCCAGCTGAATTCCTGGATGAAATGGCCGCTGGCGCTGATGACCGAGGACGTGCTTGCCGGCAAGGACGCGGTCGAGACCCTGCGCGCGAACTACCAGGCGCTGTCGGACAGCGTGCTGCAATACAGCGCGGTGTGGTACGGGCTGATGGTGGCGGCGCTGATCTTCACCACGCGCCTGATCCTCAGCCGCAAATGCCGCCAGCTGGCCGACGCCATCCTCACCGATCCCGCCAGCGGCGATGCGGACAAGGAGGCGGCGCAGAAGCTGATCGACGAGACCTTCGCCGGCAGCAGCGCCCAGGTCTATTTCGAGCGCTACCGCACCTATCTGCTGGCGCTGGCCCCGGCCATCGCCCAGCAATTGCTGCAGGCCTTCACCGGCTAGTCATCGGGCTAGCGGTCAGCCCCGTGCCAGCTGCGCCGCCACCACATAGGCGACGATGATGGCGGGCGCCACCCAGCGCAGCAGCAGGCGCAAGGCGAGGGTGAGGCGCCGCGCGGCGGCGCCGAGCTCCGCCGCGTAGAGCCGTTCGGGCAGGAGCCAGCCGGCGAAGATGGAGAGCGCCAGGCCGCAGAGCGGCAGCAGCGCGTTCGAGGTGATGCCGTCCACCGCATCGAACAGGTTGAGCTCGCCGAAGCCGAGCCAGGCGAGCGGCCGCACCCCGGCCCACAGATTGAAGGACAGCATCGATGGCAATCCGCCGATCCAGGCGGCGGCGCCGATGAGGATCGCCGCCTTGGGCCGGCTGAGCCCGGTCCAGCGCATCACCGGCGCCGCGACCACCTCGACCAGCGAGATGGCGGAGGCGAGGCCGGCGACGAACAGCAGCAGGAAGAAGGCGGCCCCCACCAGGTCGCCGAAGGGCAGATCGCCGAAGGCGATAGGCAGGGTCAGGAACATCAGGTTGGCGCCGCCGGCCGGGTCGAGCCCCTCGGCGAAGACGATGGGGAAGATGGCGATGCCGGCCGTCAGCGAGATCGCGGTGTCGCCGGCCAGGGTGGTGACCGCGGCGCGGGTGAGGTCGAAGCTCTCGCCGGCATAGGCGGCATAGGTGATCATCACGCCCATGCCGACGCCGATGGAAAAGAAGCCGAGGCCCAGCGCATCCAGCGCCGTGCGGGGCGAGATCGCGTCCCAATGCGGCTGGAACAGGAAGCCGAGCGCGCGGGCGAGATCGCCTTCCACCATCGCATAGAGCATCAGCGCCAGCATCAGCACCGCGAGCACCGGCATCAGGACGGTGCAGGCGGCCTCGACGCCCTTGCGGATGCCGCGCGCCACCACCGCGACGGTGACGGCGAGGAATGCCGCCTGCCACAGGCCAAGCGTCAGCGGCGAGCCGGTGAGGGCGGCGAAATCGGCGGCGCTGCGCGCCGCGTCGCTGCCGCCGAAGCCCTGGAACAGGGCATGCGGCACATAGGCCACGGTCATGCCGGCAATGACCGCATAATAGGTGAGGATCAGGAACCCGGTGGCGATACCGGCGGTGCCGATCCAGCGCCAGCCGGGCGCGCGCCGCGCCTCCGCCGCCACCGCGCGCAGGCTCTGCGCCGCGTCGCCGCGGCCGCGCCGGCCGATGACGAATTCCGCCAGCAGCAGCGGGAACACGACCAGCGCCAGGCCGAGCAGGTAGAACAGCAGGAAGCCGCCGCCGCCATTCTCGCCGACCTCATAGGGGAACTTCCAGATCGAGCCGAGGCCGACGGCCGAGCCGATGGTCGCCAGCACGAACCCGAACCCGCTCGCGAACCGCTCGCCCTGTTGCGCCATGACCGCTCCAGCCCTTGCTCGGCCATCCTAGCGGTGAGGAAGGCGGGACGGTAGGTCGCGAGAGGGCATCATGTCGCCGCGGCGCCTCCTGCTCCTTCCCCCTTGCGGGGGAAGGGTGGGAAGGTGGTGTTGCAGAGCCTGCCAGAGCCAACCGAGGTCACGCACGCAGAGATCGCCTCCGGCGATACGCACCTCCAGGCGCGCGCCCCTTCCGGCTGCGGCTAAGCTCACTGCGTTGGCTAAGCCTCCGCTGCCTTCCCCCGCAAGGGGGGAAGGACAAAGAATGCGGGTGTCGAGGGTAAGGTCATCCGTCGCGCGACGCCAGATAGGCGTCGATCAGTTCGATCATCCGCGCGCGGCCGAAGCTGGGCTCGTGGCCGCCATGCACCACGCTGACCGGCAGGCCGCGCAGGCGCTTCATGGTGCGGATATAGGCGGGGATGTCGCCATCTTCGAACTGGTCGAGCAGCGGCCCGTCATAGAGCGCGTCGCCGGAGAACAGCGTGCCGGTCGCCTTCTCCCACAGCCCGATGCTGCCCGGCGAATGGCCGGGCAGGTGCAGCACCTCGAAGCTGCGGTCGCCGGTATCCAGGATCTGTCCCTCTTCCAGCAGGGCGGTGACTTTCGCCGGCTTCATCGTGAAACGATCCGGATCGAATCCGGCATGGGGCAGGGCGGTGATCAGCGGCCCTGGCACGCAATCCGCGTAGCCCGCCTGCTGCATCTTCCGCATGCCCTTCTCGCCGAAATAGGCCTCGACGGTCAGCGCCTTCGGCGCGCGCGCCTGTTCGAGCTCCGCCGCCTCCAGCGCGTGCACGCGGCAATCGGCGAATTCGTGATGGCCGCCGACGTGGTCGCCATGGGTATGGGTGGCGATGGCCGCGACAGGCTTGTCGATCAGGTGCCGGGTGGCCTCCCGCAGGCTCGCCACGCCCATGCCGGTGTCGACCAGCAGGTCGCGGTCGCGTCCGCGCACGTGCCAGATGTTGCAGCGCATGAGCGGGATGACATGCGGCTCCCACAGCCAGGTGATGCCGTTGGACAGGCGTTCCGTTTCGAACCAGCGGTCGGCGATCTGCAGGGGCATGGCGGGAGCTTTCAGCATTGGCGAGTCGGCGCCGGGCCCGGCGCCAGTGGTGTGATCTGCTTCACTGCGGGAATGTGGAACCTGGGGCATTCCTGCGCGGCGAGCCGGCAGGATGCCGGACATTTCCAACAACCGCCAGTCTAGCGCATTTTTTCAGGAGTTTCCCACGATGCCATCATGTCAATTCCGCGCCGCCGTCACGGCGGTGATCGCCCTGCTGTTGCTGAGCGCCTGCGCCGGGGCCAGGCCGCCGGTGTTCCAGGAATGCGGCGGCAACAATTGTCATTCGGAGACGCGATTCGAGCGCGACGCCGCGCGGCGTTGAAAATATGCGACAGCGCCGGAGCGCATGCTCCGGCGCCGCCGCGCCTTGCTCCATGGCGCAGGTGAGGCGGGTGTGCCGCCGGCCCGCGTGACCATTCGTCTGTGTGACGGCCGTCATAGATAGGCTGTGGCAGTCCCGGCATTTTCCGCACGCCCTTCCACGGAAGGGCCGATCACCATTTCGATGATCAAGACATGTTCCATTGGAGTTGATTTCATGAAGGCCAAGACCATTCTGATTTGCCTAGTTGCCGCGTTGGCGTTGAGTGCCTGCATGTCGACGCCGCCCATGTTCCAGGAATGCGGCGGCAACAACTGCCGCCACACCAAGGATATCGAGCCCACGTAAGCTTGGCGCGATGCCACGGCGCCAATATTCCGGCGCCGTGGCAAGCTACGCCTCCACCAATCCGCCCACCTGCCGCTGGAACAGGCGGCGATAGGTGCCGGCCTCGCGGGCGATGAGCGCGCGATGGTCGCCATCCTCGATGATGCGGCCCTTGTCGAAGATGATCAGCCGCTTCAATTGCCGCACCGTCGACAGCCGGTGCGCGATGACGATGGTGGTGCGTCCCTGCATCAGCCGCTCGGTCGCCTGCTGGATCAGCGCCTCCGATTCGGAATCCAGGCTCGAGGTCGCCTCGTCCAGGATCAGGATCGGCGCATCGGCCAGGAAGGCGCGGGCGAGGGCCACGCGCTGGCGCTCGCCCCCCGACAGCTTGATGCCGCGCTCGCCCACCAGCGTGCCGTAGCCCTTGGGCAGATGCTCGATGAAGCCGTGCGCGTTGGCCAGCCGCGCGGCGGCCTCGATCTGCGCCATGGTGGCGTCCGGCCGGCCATAGGCGATGTTCTCCGCCAGCGAGCGGTGGAACAGGATCGGCTCCTGCGGCACGATGGCGATCTGCGCGCGGAGCGAGGCTTGCGTGCAGGACGACACGTCCTGCCCGTCAATGAGGATGCGCCCGCGGTTCACGTCGTGTAGCCGCTGGATCAGCTTCACGAAAGTGGTCTTGCCAGAGCCCGACAGGCCCACCAGGCCGACCTTCTCGCCGGCGCCGATGACGACGTTGAGCCCGTCATAGAGCGGCGAGGCATGGCCGCGATAGTGGAACCGCACGTCCTGGAACTCGATGCGGCCCTCCGAGATCGCGATCGGCCGCGCGCCGGGGCGGTCCTCGACGCCGAGCGGCTCGCCGTGGATCGCCACCAGCTCCTCCATGTCGTTGACCGATTTCTGCAGGTCGCGGATGTGCCAGCCGATGTCGCGCAGGTAGCCCTGGATGATGAAATAGGCGGTGAGCACATAGGCCACGTCGCCCGGCGTCGCCTGCCCATGCCACCACAGCCACAGCGCCAGGCCGATCACCGCGCTGCGCAGGGCGAGCAGCGCCAGCAGCTGGGTCGAGCCGTTGGTGGTGCCGCGGATCCAGGTGCGGTAGCTGCGGCGGCGCCATTTGTCGACCACGCGCATCAGCCGGTCGTCCTCGCGGCTCTCGGCGCCGAAGGCCTTGACCACGGCGTTGCAGGAGACCGCGTCGGCCAGCGCGCCGCCGAGCCGCGTGTCCCACAGGTTGGACAGTCGCGCCGCCGGGCCGACGAAGCCGATCGACATCATCGCCGCCAGGCCGACGAAGGCGACGGTGCCGATGAAGATGACGACGCCCATCAGCGGCCAGCGCCAGCCGAGCAGCGCCGTCGAGCCGAGCAGCACGATCAGCGACGGCAGGAAGGCGATCAGCAGGGTGTCGTTCAGCAAATCGAGCGCCCACATGCCGCGCGTCACCTTGCGCACGATCGACCCGGCGAAGGTGTTGGCGTGCCATTCGGAGGCGAAGCGCTGCACGCGCCAGAAGGCCTGCTGCGCCACCCGCGACATGACTCGCAGGGTCAGCCGGCAGATGCCGATGAAGGCCAGGTGACGCATCACCACCATGACCGCGCCGAGGCCGATCATCGCCGCCAGCGCGCGCACCGCCTCGCCCAGCGCGATTTCGCGGTCGCCGCCGAAACCCGGCGCCACCGCATCGATCAGCCGGCCGGCGAAGATCGGCAGCAGCACGTCGGCCATGGTCATGGCCAGCACGGCGCCGACGATCAGGGCGACCATCAGCCGGTGTTGCGACCAGTGGACGAAAGTGAAGCCGAGCACGTCGCGAAAGGGCTGCGCGCGGCGGCGGAATTCCTGCAGAAGGCTCATTGTTGCATCCGGCGCCACTCGCGCGGCAGCCGCTCCAGAAATCTCGAACATGGCGAAGACTGGTCGAAGAGCGGGCGCTGGCGGCGCGCGCGACCTTACGCCTTCGGACCTTGGGCTATGGGAAGAGCAGGCGGCCTGGAGCCGGCCTGCGCAGCGAGCGACCTAATGAAAAGTCGCGCCGGGGTCGATCGGCATCAGCAATGCACTCATCATGCCTCCCGGCGAGTCGCTGTTGAAGAGGCTGGGAACATAACCTCATGCGACGGCGATGGCAAGATGCGGTCGCCTAGCCGCCCGCCTTGCGGCGCTGCCTGCCGGGCTTGGCTTGGAGCAGCCCATGCGCGCGGTGCCAGTCCTCGAGCGACTGGTCGGGATATTCGCGGAATTTGCGGTCGCCCTTCCTGGCATCGACCGGCACCCAGTCCGCTTTCGAGCCCAGCATGATGTGCTGGTGCGACGGCGCCTTGGGCAGGTCGCTGTCGATGGCGCTGGCGAAGGGATGGATGAGGTCGGGCCAGCGCGGATCCCACACCCACAGCGCCGTGCCGCACTTGCCGCAAAAGCGCCGCTCGCCGGGGCTCTTCCTGCCGTCGATCCTGGCGTGGAACATCTTGATGTGCTGCTTGCCGCGCACTCTCAGGCTCTTGGCATGGGCGCCGAGATTGATGGCGTAGCCGCCGCCGCCCGCGGTCTTGCGGCAGATCGAGCAGTAGCAGCGCATATAGGGCGCCGGCGCATAGGCCTCGCAGGTGAATTTCACCGCTCCGCAGTGACAGGAACCCGCGAGCTTCATCGTCTCCTCCCGGTCAGCTGAAGCCGGCGACGGCGTGGGGAACATAGGGTTCCTCCAGCGCCGCGATCTCCTCCTTGCTGAGATCGACCGACAGGGCCGCGACCGCGTCGGTCAAATGGTGCGGCTTGCTGGCGCCGATGATCGGCGCGGTGATCACCGGCTTCTGGATCAGCCAGGCGAGCGCCACCTGGGCGCGCGGGATGCCGCGCCGGGCGGCGATCTCCGCCACCCGCTCCACCACCTTGCGGTCGGCGTCGTCGACGTTCTTGTACAAGGTCTGGCCGAACTTGTCGGTCTGCTGGCGGGCCGAGCCTTCGTTCCAGTCGCGGGTGAGGCGGCCGCGCGCCAGCGGGCTCCACGGGATGACGCCGATGCCCTCCGCGGCGCAGAGCGGCAGCATCTCGCGCTCCTCCTCGCGGTTCAGCAGGTTGACGTGGTTCTGCATCGAGACGAAGCGGGTCCAGCCATGCAGGTCGGCGGTGTAGAGCGCCTTGGCGAATTGCCAGGCGTACATGGAGGACGCGCCGATATAGCGCACCTTGCCGGCCTTGATCATGTCGTGCAGCGCCTCGAGCGTCTCCTCGATCGGCGTGGTGTAGTCCCAGCGATGGATCTGGTAGAGGTCGACGTAGTCGGTGCCGAGCCGGCGCAGGCTGTCCTCGAGTTCGGTGACGATGGCCTTGCGCGACAGGCCCTTGCGGTTGATGCCGCCGGCACCCTTCTCAATGGCGCCGCCCACGACCGGAAAATGCACCTTGGTCGCCAGCACGATGTCGTCGCGCTTGGCGAAATCGCGCAGGGCGCGGCCGACGATCTCCTCGCTGGTGCCCTCGGAATAGACGTTGGCGGTGTCGAAGAAGTTGATGCCGAGATCGAGCGCCTGCTTGATCAGCGGCCGGCTGTCGGCCTCGGGCAGGGTCCAGGCGTGGTCGCCGCGTTCCGGCACGCCATAGGTCATGCAGCCGAGGCAGAGGCGCGAGACCTTGAGGCCGGTCTTGCCGAGATTGCCGAATTTCATGTGTGCGATCCTGCCTGGTTTTCGCGCCATTCTAGCGCTTGACGGGCCGCTGTCATCCGGGGTCTATCTGCGCCGCGATTTTCCCGCAATAGCGGCGGGGCGCGCGATCCGGGATGGAATTGTATGACAGCTTTGATCTTCCACGGCGGCCACTACAAGACCGGCAGCACGAGCCTGCAGCACGCCTTGCGCGCCGGCGAGGGGCTGCTCGCCGGCGCCGGCATCCTCTATCCGCACGGCCCGGCGGACGGGCAGTTCAGCGACGTGCAGCACGCCGACCTGGTGACCGATTGCTTCGCCGGCCGGTTCGACCGGGTCGCGGCCTACCTCGCCCAGGTGGCGGAGGAGGCCAGGGAGAAGAAGTGCGCCACGGTGCTGCTCTCCAGCGAACTGGCGACCTCCTTCCATCGCTTCCCGGATGCCTTCCCGCGCTGGCTGGACCTGGCGTCGCGTCATTTCGAGACGCCGCGCTACGTCTTCGTGGTGCGCGACGTGCTGGGCTATGCGCGCTCGATGTATCGCGAGCTGGTCAAGTCCGGTCGCGCCTCCTTCCACTACGACGCGGTGCGGGACGAGCTCGCCCGGCTGCTGCTGGAGCAGCAGAAATCGATCGCCTTCTTTCGCGCCTGGGACGAGAGCCGCGTCGCATTCCACGGTTTCCGCGAGCTGACCGATGCCGGCCTGGTCCAGACGCTGGTGAAGCGGATGGTCGGCTACAAGGTCAACCCGCTGCTGGTCCGTTTCCTCAATACCTCGGAGAAGAAGGCGCAGAACATCGCGGCCCTGCTGCTGAACGACGTCTACGCGCTGCTGGGGGCGTCGATGGGCCTCGATCCGCTGGCCAATGCAGTGCGGGCCAAGGTGAAGGAGAAGGTGACGCGCGGCCGGCTGAAGCGCGCCTTCGCGGAGGATTTCGCGGCGGAGATCGAGCAGGCCTTCCTCGACGTGACCGACCGCCACGTCCGCCGCGTGCTGGCGGAGACGCGGAGCGCGGTCGACGCCAGTTTCAAGGGCTTGCCGGCGGAGATCGCCGGCTGGCTGTCCGAAGGGCTCGACGCCGTCTAGGCCCAGCCGGCGCGGTCCATGATCATCACCGCCTGGGCGTTGTTCTTGCCCAGCTCGGCGACGTTGATCTCATCTTCCTTGAACTTGCCCCAGGCGGCGATGACCGGCGACATCTCGGCCCCGTCGCGCACCGGGTACTCGAAATTGGCCGCGGCGAAGATCTCCTGCGCGCCGGGCGAGACCAGGAATTCCAGGAACCTGGTGGCGTTTTCCTTGTTCGGCGCGAAGGCGGCCATGCCGGCGCCCGACACGTTCACATGGGTGCCGCGGTCGCCCTGGTTGGGGAAGAACACCTTCACGTTGGCGAGCTTCGCCTTCAGCGCATCGTCGTCGCCGGCCAGCATGCGGGCGAAGTAGTAGGTGTTGGACACCGCGATGTCGCCCTCGCCGGCGACCAGCGCGTTGATCTGGTCGATGTCGCCGCCCTTGGGCGGGCGCGCCATGTTGGCGACGATGCCCTTGCACCAGGCTTCCGCCGCTTCCAGCCCGTCATTGTGGATGAGGGAGGCGACCAGCGACTGGTTGTAGATGTTGTTGGAAGAGCGGATCAGCACGCGGCCCTTCCACTTCTCGCTCGCCAGGTCCTCGTATGTGGAAAGCTCCTCCGCCTTCACCTTGGTGGTGTCGTAGACGAAGACGCGCGCCCGCTTGGCGAAGGCGAACCACAGGCCGGAGGGCTCGCGCAGGTTGGCCGGGATGTGCTTCTCCAGCTCCGGCGAACTGGCCGGCTGGTAGATACCCTGATCCTGGGCGCGCCACAGGTTGCCGGCATCGACGGTGATGAAGATGTCGGCCGGCGACTGGTCGCCTTCCAGCTTGATGCGCTCCATCAGCTCCTCGGCCTTGCCCTGGAGCTGGTTGACCTTGATCCCGGTCTGCTCGGTGAAGAGGGCGAAGAGCTGCTCGTCGGAGGGATAGTGGCGGGCGGAATAGACGTTGACCTCGCCGGCATCGGCGCGCGCCG
>JBDHTX010000048.1:0-30545 GCA_039808885.1 Dongiaceae bacterium
GCAGGCTCAAGGATTGGCGCCGCATCGCCACAAGATACGACAAGCTCGCCAGAAACTTCCTCAGCGGCGCCTATATCGCAGCCATCCTCACATGCTGGATCAATTGAGTCCGGACCCTAGGCCAAACGGCCAATCCAGGCTGCAAAAGCTATTGGAAAGCCGTGGGGCAAAGCTTTGTTAACGGATGCCCGGCACTATCCGGCCGAACCTATGGTCCAGGATGAAGATCCGATGCAGTCCCCCCAGAACCGCCAGCGTCGCGACGCGACCGCCGACCGCCGGGCCTTCCCGCGCTATACGGTCGACCTCCCGGCATCGCTGTCGATCAACGGGCAATCGGCGCCCTGCAAGCTGGTGGACGTGTCCGCGGGTGGCGCGCTGCTGCGCACCGACCGCAAGGTCGCCGTCGGCGACATGGTCTCCGTCGACCTGCCGCATTGCGGCCCGACCATCGGCACGGTGGTGCGCCTGACGCCATCCCATGTCGCGGTGAGTTTTCGCGGCCTGCTGGTGGTGAGCCAGCTCTGCGAACCTGGCATCGGCATGCCCGACAACGGCTAGGCCCGACAACGGCTAGGCCCGCCAAGGGCCAGGCTCGCCAAGGGCCAAGCCCGGCCGCTACTTGTCCAGGACGGCCTGCAGCCGCTGCAGCACTTCCGCCAATTCGAAATCGGTGAATTCGTCGGTTCGCGGAATGTGCAGGTGCAGCCGGCTGGCGCCGAGATCGACCACCACCGCCTCACGCTTGCGCCGATAGCGCTCCGGCATCAGCAACAGCTGGGTGCCGACGGCGATGTGCTGGGCGTCCGGGGTGATGACGCAGGCCCCCGCCTTCGAGATGTTGCGGTAGTTCGTGATCGCCAGCGTCCGGCGCTTCTCGGCGTCGTCGAAAACCAGCATGGCCGTACCCCCGAAATCGAAACGCGGGTAGCGGCGCAGATCCCTGCCCTCTTTGTCCATCGGCCAATCCTCCGCCCGCACTTCCCCAAGTCGATTGCGGCAACGGCAGCGAATCTTAACACAGCAAGCCCGCAATGGTTAGCTAATCTTGCCGTGAGAAAATCGATATAAATAATTGAATTTACGATATTTATTCGATGCCGCTCGCCGGCGCCGGCGGTGCGGACAGCCCTGCGCGGATGCGCTTCCACCACCCCTTGCGGCATCACCTTATGCCCAGCTATCACTCTGCCGCCGTCGTGGCGGGGAGTCGCGTCTGAAATGCAGAACCGGGAAGCCGGCGTTCCGAACGTCAAGATCGAAGCCATGTTGCAGCGGGAGCAGGACCTGTTCGTCCAGCGCCATCCGCGCTCGCGCGACCTGGCGGAACGCTCCAAGGCGCATTGGGCCCATGGCGTGCCGATGCACTGGATGCTCGATTGGGGCACCCCCTTCCCGATCTATGTGGCCAGCGCCAAGGGCGCGCGGCTGCAGGATGTCGACGGCCACGCCTATGACGATTTCTGTTTCGGCGATACCGGATCGATGTTCGGCCATTCGCCCGAGCCGATCGCCAAGGCGGTGGCCGAACAGGCCGCCCGCGGCCTCACCTACATGCTGCCCACCGAGGACGTACCGGCGGTGGGCGAGTTGCTCGCCCGGATGTTCGGCCTGCCGTACTGGCAGGCGGCAACGACCGCGACCGACGCCAACCGATTCGTCATCCGCTGGTGCCGCGCCATCACGCGGCGCCCCAAGATCCTGGTCTTTCACGGCTGCTATCATGGCGCGGCCGATGACACCTTCGTGCGCCTGAAGGACGGCAAGCCGATCCACCGACCCGGCCTGCTCGGCCAAGTTTTCGATGTAACACAGTTCACCAAGGTGGTGGAATTTAACGATTTAGCGGCGCTCGAGGCGGCGCTCGCCGCGGGCGACGTGGCCTGCGTGCTGACCGAGCCGGCGCTGACCAATATCGGCATGGTCCTGCCCGAGGACGGCTTCCTGGCCGGCCTGCGCGCGCTCACCCGCAAGCACGGCACCCTGCTGGTGATCGACGAGACGCACACCATATCGACCGGCTTCGGCGGGTATACCCGGACCCACCAGCTGGAACCCGATTTCCTGACCGTGGGCAAGCCGATCGCCGGCGGCATCCCCTGCTCGGTGTTCGGCTTCACCGCCGAGATCGAGGCGCGCATGCGGCGGGCCGAGGCGGAGAACCAGCCCGGCTATTCCGGCATGGGCACGACCTTGAGCGCCAACGCCCTGGCGCTGCACGCCATGCGCGCCAACCTGGAGCAGGTCGTCACGCCCGCCGCCTATGAGCACATGCTGCCGATGTCCGAGCGCCTGGCGCGGGGCATCGAGGCCAGGATCAAGCAGGCCGGGCTGCCCTGGCACGTGTCCAATGTCGGCGCCCGGGCGGAATTCGTCTGCGCCCCGCGCCGGCCGCGCAACGGCACCGAGGCCCAGGCGGCGATGCATCCGAAACTGGAACTCGCCATCCACCTTCATCTGCTGAACCGCGGCTTCATCATCGCCCCGTTCCACAACATGACCCTGGTCAGCCCGGCGACGAGCGCCGACCAGGTGGATCGCCTGGTGGCGGCGGTGGGCGGCTGCATCGGCGAATTGCTGGCCTGAGCGGCCGGCCAACGGAAAGCATCAGGGGGTACACCGCATATCATGAGCAGAATGGTCGCCGATGTCGACGAGGCCAAGGAATTCCTGGCCAAGAACCCCGACATCGAGTTCATCCAGATCGTCTTCACCAACCAGAGCGGCGTGCCGCGCGGCAAGAACCTGCGCCGCCACGACCTGCTGGCGATCTACGAGCATGGCCGCTACCTGCCCGGCACCATGCTGGCCCTCGATATCACCGGCGAGGACGTCGAGGAATCAGGCCTGGTCTGGACCGACGGCGATGCCGACCGGCTGGGCAAGCCGGTGCCGGGGACCCTGGTGCGGGCGCCCTGGCTGGGCGACAACTTCGCCCAGGTGATCCTCAGCGTCTATGAGCTGGACGGCACGCCCTGCGTCTATGATCCGCGCCACGTCCTGCGCCGGGTGATCGAGCGGTTCCAGGAATTCGACCTGATCCCGGTCATCGCCTGCGAGCTCGAGTTCTATCTGCTCGATCGCGCCGACGGGCCGGCCGGAGAAAAGCGGCCGCCGGCCTCGCCAGTCACCGGCTATCGCCCGTGGGACATCCAGGTCTATGGCCTGCGCGAGCTGGACGATCTCGGCCCATATTTCCGCGATCTCTACGCCGCCTGCGACACCCAGGGCATCCCGGTGGAGACCGCGATCTCGGAATATGCCCCGGGCCAGCTGGAATTGACCTTGCGGCACCGGCCGGACGCGCTGCGCGCGACGGACGAGGCGATCATGTACAAGCGCGCCGTGAAGGGCGTCGCCATCCAGCACGGCGTCGAAGCCACCTTCATGGCCAAGCCGTTCTCCGACATCGCCGGCAGCGGCATGCACCTGCATGTCAGCCTGGCCGACAAGGCGGGCCGCAACGCCTTCGCCAGCGAGGCGCCGGAAGGCACCGAGCTGCTGAAATACGCCGTCGGCGGGATGCAGGCGATGCTCAATGATTCGATGGCGGTGTTCGCGCCCAACGCCAATTCGTATCGCCGCTTCCGCGCCAACTCCTATGCGCCGGTGGCGCCGACCTGGGGCATCAACAACCGCACGGTCAGCTTCCGCGTGCCGGCTGGCCCGGCGCCGACCCGCCACATCGAGCACCGCGTCTGCGGCGCCGACGCCAATCCCTATCTGGCGGTGGCGGCGCTGCTGGCGGCGATCCATCACGGCCTGAAGCATCGACTCGACCCCGGCGCGCCGATCGAGGGCAACGGCTATGCCAAGGCGGCCGAAATGGGCTCCAAACTGCCTGGGAATTGGTTCGCAGCGCTGGACCTGTTCGCCGCATCCGGACTGATGCGGGACTATTTCGGCGCGGATTTCCACCGCGTCTTCGTGGCGGTGAAGCGGACCGAGCAGGCCCGGTTCTTCTCCCGGGTCACGGAACTCGACTATGACTGGTATCTGAGGAACGCGTGATGAGCAATCGGACGAAATCGGGCAATAATTTCAGCGCCGGGGCTTTGTTGAGCGCCGGACAAGCCTTATGGTATTCTTTCCGTTCGCGGGAAGAGAGAGCATCGGCAGCGTCCGACACAGGCATGATCAATCCGTTCAAGACACAGAGGCAGGCGCCGATCTCGGTCGGGGCGCGTTACCATACGGCCGGCATCCCCTACCTGGTCTGGGAAGTGGCCTCGCTGTTCGACGGCATCGACGGCACGCCCTATGCGCACATCATCTGCGTGAGCGACCAGACCCGCCGCAAGACGGTGGCGCAAAGCTCGCTCGAGAGCGGCAACCAATACGTCTTCGTGCCGCCCGAGGCGGACTGAGCCCCAGGCTGAATCCAGGACCCAGGCTGAACCCAGGCCCGATCGCAGCCGCCGGCACCGACGTGACCGGCGCGGCGCGACTGGCTAGTTGCCGAAATATTGCGGCTGGCGCAGACGGTCGCCGACGGCGATGCCGAGTTCGCGCATCAGCCCGCCTTTCACTTCCAGCACCGCGGTGATCGCTTCGCCCGAGGGGATGGTGTCCTCGGAGAAGGGCGTGGTGCGTTCGGCGATGCGGGCGATGGTCCCGTCCCGGCGCACGAAGACGATGTCCAGCGACAGGGGCGTGTTCTTCATCCAGAACTCGACTTTCTGCGGCTCGGGATAGAGGAACAGCATCCCCGCATTGTCGGCGAGCGTCTCCCGGAACATCAGGCCCTGGGCCCGCTCCGCCGGATCGTCGGCGATCTCGACCTCGAAGCGGAACTGGCTGGACGCGGTCTCCACCAGCAATTCGGTCTGCGGCAGCGCCAGAGCCGGGGCGGCGGCCGAGATCAGCGCGGCCAGCAGCAACAGGGCGGCGGCGGCAACGCCGCGCGGGGATCGGGTCGGGATCATGGCGGCAAGGTCCGACGTTGCTTGACAAGATGTCAAGATTCGCTTCGATGGCCGCGGACGTTTTGGGAGAGCCGATTATGGATCTGACCGGAGATTATCGCATCGGCGCGGCGCGCGAGGCGGTCTGGGCCGCCTTGAACGACCCTGCGGTGTTGAAGGCCTGCGTCCCCGGCTGCGAGGAACTGAACAAGACCTCCGAGACGGAATTCGCCGCCCGGGTCGTCGTCAAGATCGGCCCGGTGAAGGCCGGCTTCGGCGGCAAGGTGACCTTGAGCGACATCGATCCGCCGAACGGCTACACCATCACCGGCGAGGGCCAGGGCGGCGCCGCGGGCTTTGCCAAGGGCGGCGCCAAGGTCAGCCTGGAATCCGTCGAGAACGGCGCTGCCACCATTCTGCACTACAAGGTCGAGGCCCAGATCGGCGGCAAGCTGGCGCAGATCGGCTCGCGCCTGGTCGAGGGCAGCGCCCGCAAGCTGGCCGACGAATTCTTCGCCGCTTTCGCCGCCGAGGCGACGAAGAGCGCCGGCGCGGCCGTCACACCGGCGCAGGAAGCCACGCCAGCCCCCACGCCGGGCGCGGCGGCGCCTGCCGCGCCATTGCCTACAAATGCGGCAGCCGAACACAGACAAGGCCTGTCTCCCTGGGTCTGGATCGTGGGGGTGACAGCTGTGGTCGTAGCTGTTCTTGCCTGGGTCGCCACCCGGTCATAGCCGCGGTTCCGTAGTACCCGGTTGCTGCATTGAGGTGAATGCTCGCAGCCGCGAAAGACTGATTTCATGCCGCCGTCACGCCCGGTCCTGCTGTTCGCTTGACACATAGTCGAGCGGGGTCGTTAAACTATGGCGTTGGAAATGAAGACCGGCTCAACCGGTCGCTCGCGGTGGCGGCGACGCCGTCACATCACTCTGGGAGGGTACTGATGCCGACCGTGGAACTGACGGTGAACGGCAAGCGCGTCTCGGCGCAAGTCGAAGCACGCACCTTGCTCACACAATTGCTGCGCGACAAGCTTGGCCTCACCGGCACGCATGTCGGATGCGACACCAGCCAATGCGGCGCCTGCGTCGTCCACGTCGACGGCAAGGCCGTGAAGGCATGCACCATGCTCGCGGTGCAGGCGGCCGGCGCGAGCGTCACGACGATCGAGGGACTGGCGAAGGGCGATGTCCTGCATCCGATGCAGGAGGCATTCCGCGACAATCACGGCCTGCAGTGCGGCTTCTGCACCCCCGGCATGGTGATGAGCGCCATCGACTTGGTGAAGAACAATCCGAACCCGAGCGAAGAGCAGATTCGCGATGGCCTGGAAGGCAACATCTGCCGTTGCACGGGCTACCACAACATCGTCAAGGCCGTTAAGGCCGGCGCAGCCGCGATGAAGGGGTGAAGCCATGAACGCTCCCACAGCTACCGGCATCGGCGCTTCCGTCAAGCGCAAGGAAGACTTCCGTTTCCTCACCGGCCGCGGCACCTACACCGACGACATCAACCGCCCGGGCCAGACCTATGGCTACATCCTGCGCTCGCCGCATGCCCATGCGGAGATCGTGAAGATCGACACCTCGGCCGCGAGTGCAGCACCCGGCGTCGTCGCCATCCTGACCGGCGCCGACTACGACAAGGGCGGATTGCCCGCCGGCTGGCAGATCCATTCCAAGGACGGCTCGCCGATGGTCGAGCCGCCGCATCTGCCGCTGTGCAAGGACCGCGTGCGCCATGTCGGCGACCAGGTGGCCCTGGTCATCGCCGAGACCTATGCCCAGGCCAAGGACGCGGCGGAGAAGATCAACGTCACCTACAAGGAGCTACCGGCGATCATCTCGACCGCCGACGCCGACAAGCCGGGCAAGCCGCAGGTCTGGGCCGATGCCAAGAACAACGTCTGCTACGACTGGCATATCGGCGACAAGGCGGCGACCGACGCGGCCTTCGCCAAGGCGCATCACGTCACCAAGATCGACCTGGTGAACCAGCGCCTGGTCCCCAACGCGATGGAGCCGCGCGCCGCGGTCGGCGACTATGACCGCGCCACCGGCGAATACACGCTCTACACCACCAGCCAAAACCCGCACGTCATCCGCCTGCTGATGGGCGCCTTCGTGCTGCAGATCCCGGAGCACAAGCTGCGGGTCGTGGCGCCGGATGTGGGCGGCGGCTTCGGCTCGAAGATCTTCCACTACGCGGAAGAGGCTTTGGTCACCTGGGCCTCGGAGAAGGTGCGCCGGCCGATCAAGTGGACGGCGGAACGCAGCGAATCCTTCATCACCGACGCGCAAGGCCGCGACCATGTGAGCCATGCCGAGCTGGCGATGGACAAGGACGGCAAGTTCCTCGGTCTGCGCGTCAGCACCGTCGCCAACATGGGCGCCTATCTCTCGACCTTCGCGCCCTGCGTGCCGACCTATCTCTACGCCACGCTGCTGGCGGGGGTTTACACCACGCCGGCGATCTATGCCGAGGTGAAGGCGGTCTTCACCAACACCGTCTGCGTCGACGCCTATCGCGGCGCCGGCCGGCCGGAGGCGACCTATCTGCTCGAGCGGCTCGTCGAGAAGGCCGCGCGCGAGATGAAGATGGACCGGGTGGAACTGCGCCGGAAGAACTTCATCCCGACCAACGCCTTCCCCTACCAGACGCCGGTGGCGCTGCAATACGACAGCGGCGACTACCACTCGACCCTGGAGCAGGCGTTGAAGACGGCCGACTGGGCCGGCTTCGAGGCACGCCGGGCGGAATCCAAGAAGAACGGCAAGCTGCGCGGCATCGGCATCTCGACCTATCTCGAGGCCTGCGGCATCGCGCCATCCGCCGTCGTGGGCAGCCTCGGCGCCCGTGCCGGCCTCTATGAGTGCGGGTCGATCCGCGTGCACCCGACCGGCTCGGTGACGGTGTTCACCGGCACCCACAGCCACGGCCAGGGGCACGAGACGACGTTCTCGCAGCTGGTCTCCGACACGCTCGGCATCCCGATCGAGAATGTCGAGGTCAGCCACGGCGACACCAACAAGATCCCCTTCGGCATGGGCACCTACGGCTCGCGCTCGCTGGCGGTCGGCGGTTCGGCCATCGTCAAGGCGATGGACAAGATCATCGCCAAGGCCAAGCGCATCGCCGCCCATCTGATGGAGGCCTCGGTCGCCGACGTCGAGTTCAAGAACGGCAACTTCACCGTGGCCGGCACCGACAAGAGCGTTCCGTGGGGCACCGTGGCGCTGACCGCCTATGTGCCGCACAACTACCCGATCACCGAGCTGGAGCCGGGCCTCGAAGAGACCGCGTTCTACGACCCGCTCAACTTCACCTATCCCGGCGGCTGTCATATCTGCGAGGTGGAGATCGACCCGGATACGGGCGTCACGAAGATCCTCAACTTCACCGCGGTCGACGACGTGGGACGGGTGATCAACCCGATGATCGTCGAGGGCCAGGTGCATGGCGGCGTCGCCCAGGGCATCGGCCAGGCGCTGCTGGAACGCTGCGTCTATGACGAGCAGACCGGCCAGCTCCTCACCGGCTCGCTGATGGATTACTGCATGCCGCGCGCGGACGATCTGCCGAGCTTCAAGGTCGGCCACCACGCGACCATGTGCACCCACAACCCGATCGGCGCCAAGGGCGTCGGCGAGGTGGGCGCCATCGGCTCGCCGCCGGCGGTGATCAACGCGGTGCTGGATGCCCTGCTGCCCGTGGGCGTGCAGGACATCTCGATGCCGGCCACGCCGTTGAAGGTGTGGCAGGCGATCCAGGGCGCCGGCGGCAAGATGGCCGCGGAATAAGGGGGAGGCACAGATGTACGATTTCGGATATCACCGGCCCTCCTCCGCGGCGGATGCCGCGGCGCTGCTGGCCAAGAACGGCGAAGCCAAGGTGGTGGCGGGCGGCATGACGCTGATCCCCACCCTGAAGCAACGCCTCGCGCAGCCGAGCGATCTGGTCGATCTCGGCGGCATCGGCGACCTCAAGGGCATCAGGGCGGAAGGCGGCGGCATCACCATCGGCGCCATGACCACCCATGCCGAGGTGGCGCGCTCCGCCGAAGTGCAGAAGACCATCCCGGCTTTGGCCTGCCTCGCCGCCGGCATCGGCGACCCCCAGGTCAGGAACCGCGGCACCATCGGCGGCTCGGTCGCCAACAGCGACCCGGCGGCCGACTACCCCGCCGCGGTGCTCGGCCTCGGCGCCACGATCCGCACCAACAAGCGCGAGATCAAGGCCGACGACTTCTTCAAGGGCATGTTCGAGACCGCCCTGCAGGATGGCGAGATCATCACCGCCATCCACTTCCCGAAGCCGGAGAAGGCGGGCTACAGCAAGTTCCCGAACCCGGCCTCGCGCTATGCCATCGTCGGCGTGTTCGTCGCGAAGACGGCGGGCGGCGTGCGCGCGGCGGTGACGGGTGCGGGCGCCTGCGCCTTCCGCTCGAAGGAGCTGGAGGCGGCCCTGGGCGGCAACTTCTCCGCCGATGCGGCCAAGGGCGTGAAGGTCAAGGCCGACGGCCTCAACAACGACCTGCACGCGACGGCAGCCTATCGCGCGCACTTGGTCTCCGTGATGGCCGCTCGCGCGGTCGCCGCGGCGGTCTGATACGTTTACCCACTCTCATCCTCGACGGGCGGCCCAAAAGGCCGCCCGTTTTTTCTTGCGGGTTGGCGTTTCTTCCCTTTCGTCACTACCGGGTCAAGCCCGGCGATGACGATTGGATGAGGATCAATCGGCCGGCGGCCGGAAATCCGGCGGTCGCAGCTTGCCGAGGCAGTCATTTGTCGGCAGGCGCGTGGGGTCGTCGAGGAAGATCTGGGCGATCTCGTCGGCGCAGGGCTCGTTGCTAAGCACGTCGTGGCCGACGCTGGGGAATTCGAAATAGTAGCTGTTGATGAGCCGGCTGCCGGCCAGGCGCGCGTATTGCGGCGGAGTGATCGGGTCGTAGAGGCCGGTCAGCAGCAGCGCCGGCACATCGCTGAAGATCGGCGCGTTCTCCACCGGGTCGACCGGACCCATCGGCCAGACCGCGCAGGCGGCGCCCCAGGAATCGTCCTCGGCGAAGGACTTCAGCAGCGGGTATTTGCGATACTCGGCCTGCAGCTTGGCAAGGTTGTTGAACGGCACCTCCTCGTGGCAATCGACCGAGAGGCCGAGCGCGTCGCCCCAATCCGGCCGGTCGAGGAACTGGTCGACCATGTAGCCGATCTCGCTCGCCACCGCGCCGGCATCGCCCTTGTCGAAGATGTCGATGATCTGCGGCACCGCCTCGATGGCCGAGCGGTTGTAGAGGTTCTGGAACAGGTAGCCGAGCAGCATGTCGCCGGTGACCACCACCTTCGCCTTGCCGCCGTTCGGCAGGTCGACCTCCTGGTCGATGGGCTCGGCATTCAGCTTGTCGACCAGGCGCTGCAGGCGGCCTTCCAGATCGGGATACCAGCGGTCGCAATCGGCATCGTGGCGGCAGCCGTCGAACAGCACGCGAAAGGCGCGGTCGGTGCGCCAGGCGTCGTCCTCGATGAAGGCGGATTCCGGCAGATAGACCGAATCCAGGATCACGCTGCGGAAATCCTGCGGATAGTCGCGCAGATAGGTCAGCGCCAGCCGCGTGCCGTAGGAGAGCCCGTAGACGTTCCACTTCTTGAGGCCCAGCGCCGTCATCAGGTCGTGCAGATCGGTGGCGCTGTCGCGGCTGGTATAGGAGAGCGGGTCATGGCCCTCCGCCTCCACCCGCTTGCGGCAGGCTGCGGCGGCGGCGAGCCAGGCGTCGCGCGACTTCTGGCGGTCGAGGCCGAAGGACAGCGCCTCGACCTGCAGCGACTCGTATTCGGTGCAATCCATGCGCGGATTGGTCAGGCCGGTGCCGCGCTGGTCGACCAGGATCAGGTCGCGCTCGTTCACCCAGGCATTGTCGGCAACGAATTCCCACCAGAAATCGATGCGTTCGGCATCGAGCCAGGCGCCGTCGCCCGGCCCGCCTGCGAGATACACCACCGGATCCTCGCGCTTGCGCGTCTCCTTGATCGAGACCACGACCACGGGAAGCTCGAGCACGATGTCGCCGCGCCCGGCGCGGCTCTCCGGCACGCTCAGGTGATAGCAGCGCGTGGTGATCTTCTCCGGCGCCTTGAACCAGCATTCGGTCTCGGTGAGCCGGCCCGGCGGCGCCTTGCCGGATTCCGCCCGGGCGGCGCCAAGCGGCAAGGCCAGCCCCAGGAACAGCCCCAGGAACAGCCCGAGAGACAGTCCGAGGGCGACGACGGCGACCAGGAAACGCATGCGACGCAACGGGCAGTCCATTTTGTGGACGACCATCTTGGAGAGCGGCGCGGCGGCCGGCAAGCCTCCTTTGCGCCACGACCGCGGATCGCTACACTCCCGCGGCAAACGGGGACTGAACACAACACGGGAAACAGATCGGGCCATGCGCCGACCCCTGGTCATCATCGGTCTCCTCGGCGTGCCGCTGGCCATCGCCGTTGCGCTTGCCGCCGCCGCCTTCTGGCGCAAGCCGCTGGCCGAGGCGGCGATCGTCGAATACCTGCAGCGCACCTACGGCACCAAGGTCGAGCTCGCCATCGGCGATATCGGCCTGGACGAGACGCGCATCGACCGCATCAAGATCGGCGAGGCGGCGCCCTTCGAGGGCAAGGACATCCGCATCGTCTACGACCTCTCCGGCCGCATCGCCGCGATCGAGGCGGGCGAGGTCACCGCCCATGGCCGCATCGAGGGCGGCACCGTGACCCTGGGCGACCTGCAGCCGCTCTTCGAGCATTCCGAGGCCGGCGAAAGCAAGGGCGACGTGCCGCTGCCGGAGCAGATCTCGGTGGAGAAGCTGCATCTGGGCCTGCTGACCCCCTTGGGCGAGGTGGAGATCGGCGGCAAGGCGCTGCTCGGCCACGGCGCGCTGGCGCTGGACCTGACCGCCGCCGACACCGCCGGCCACACGACGGGAGCGGCCAAGATCGACATCTCAGACGCGATGACGGCGCCCGCCATGTCGGGCCAGGTCCGGCTGCGCCTGGAGCCTGGCTCGGCCCTGTGGGGCTTCGCCCCCGGCATCGCGCCGCAAGCGGGCATCGTCGAGGCGAGCATCGAGCTCGATCACGTCGCGGCCAATGCGGCGGCGCCGGCCGGCGGCAAGCCGGTGCGCATCGCCCTCAGCCTCGACCAGCTGCAGAACGCCGAGCTGGCGGCGCCGCTCTCCGGCCGGATGAGCGCGGAGATCTCCGACATCAAGCTGCCGCTCAAGGCGAACAACCTCGTCTTCGAGCTGTCCGGCGGCCTGTCGCCGGCGACCCGCGCATCGGGCCGCGGCGACGGCGCGCTGGCCTTTGTCGATGGCGGGCTGGCGCTGGAAATGACGCTGGCGGCGGAGGCCAGCGACGATACGATGGACTTTGCCGGCTGGCGCATCAAGCAGCCGAAGCTGCGGGTGCCGCTGCGCCTCGCCTTCGCCAAGGGCGAGCTGGCCGTCGCCCCCACCGATCCCGCCACCATCGTGCACCAGGGCATCACCGATGCCGCCAAGGCGAATGCCATCGGCGGCGGCACCTTCACGCTGCAGCCGGACGGCAGCGGCTTCCACTACGTCGCGGCGGACGGCGCCTGGCGGGCCACCGCCACCACCGCCGCGCTGGACTTCAACGTGAAAAGCAACGGCGAGACGGTGCAGATCCAGGCGCCCAGCGTGTCGCTCGCCGCCGATGGCGGCGCTGCCGGCGTTGAGTGGACGCTCAGCACCGCGAAGGTCGCCTTCCGCAACCAGGCGCGCGGCATGAGCGGCAAGAACGCCTTCATCAAGCTGACCGGCCAGCCCGACAACCTCGCCGGCGAGATTCGCGTCAGCACCTTCACCGCCGGCGCCGGCCTGCCGACCCTGACCCTGAACGGCGACGGCACCATCAAGGGCAACAAGCTCGCGGCACAGCTCAACGCCATCACCGGCGCCGGCGGCGGCGTCAATCTCGGCAAGGTCAAGGTCGCGGGCAATCTCGCCAGCAGCGCCTACCGGGTGGACCTCGACCTGGGACCGATCAATTTCGTGGTCGGCGGCTTGCAGCCGGCGCACCTGTTCCCGGCCGCCAAGGCCTATATCGAGGACTTCTCCGGCACCGTGCGGCTGGCCGGCCCGATCACCTGGGCCAAGGGCAAGGCGAAGTCGGAATTGAAGCTGGGCCTGGAGAAGCTGTCCGGCACCGCGGGCCCGGTCCAGTTCATCAACATGAACGGCGTCATCGTCATCGACGAGCCCTGGCCGGTCTCCACCAAGCCGGACCAGGAGATCGCCATCGAGCAGATCCTGGCCGGCCTGCCGATGAGCAACGCCCTGGTGCGCTTCGAACTTGCCGCACCTGTGATGCATATCACGGAAGGCCGTCTGGACATGGCCGGCGGACGTGCCAGCATTGCGCCGACCGACATCAACATGACCGCCGCCGGGCAGCGCATGACCTTGAAGATCGATCAACTCTCCGTTAGCGAGCTGTTCAAGGTGGCCGGCGTGGCGGGCCTCAGCGGCGAAGGCAAGATTTCCGGCCAGGCGCCCATCACCTTGTTTCCCAACGGCATTATCGTCGACCAGGCGAAATTCGCGGCCGAGGCGCCGGGCGTGCTACGCTACGACACGGCCCAGGCGCCCGCTGCCCTGTCCTCCGCAGGGGATTCGGTCGGTCTGGCGTTGCAGGCTTTGTCGGACTTCCATTACAAGGAACTGGTTGTAACTTTGGACCGAAGGCTGACCGGCGACACCGACCTGGGCTTGCACATCTCCGGCAGCAATCCCAGCTTCTACAACGGCTATCCGGTGGAGTTTAACCTGACACTGTCGGGAAAGCTGGATGAGGTTCTGCGCAAGGGCTTGGCGGGGTATCGCCTGCCTTCTACCATTGAAGAACAGTTGAAAGAGCTGCAATAGAGGGGCCCAGCTGTGCAATATCGCCAACCCACCGCCACGCGGTTCGTAGCCGCCTGCCTGATCGCCGGCCTCGCCGCCGCCTGCACACCTACCGTCAAGGTCGAGGCGCCGGACAAGCCCATCGTCATAAACCTCAACGTCAAGATCGAGCAGGAGGTCCGCATCAAAGTGGACCGCGACGTCGACACGTTGTTGCAGAATAATCCCGACCTGTTCTAACGGAGCCACCGATCATGTCTTTCAAGTTCAAGTCGCTGATCGCCGGCCTGTTGACCGTGCTGACGCTGGCATTCGCCGCCCCGGCGATGGCGGACCCGTTGGATGACGCGCGCGCCGCCGGCCAGATCGGCGAGCGGCCGGACGGCTATGTGGCCGCGGTCAGCGGCAGCGCGCCCGGCGACATCCAGGCCCTGGTGCAATCGACCAATGCCAAGCGGCAGAAGGCCTATCAGGACATCGCCACCAAGCAGGGCGTGCCGGTGGAGCAGGTCGGCGCGCTGACCGCCGAGAAGATCATCGGCAAGATGCCGGCGGGCTGGTACTACATGAACTCGTCCGGCGCCTGGGTGCAGAAGTAGGCCTGGAGCAAGTCGGAAGCAGGTCTCGGCATGGCGGAACTGCCGCGCAGCATCGACGATACCGTCTCGCTCCTGCGGCAGGGCAACTACGTCGCCGACCGCAGCCTGGCGACGGCGGTGTTCCTGGCGCTGAAGCTCGGCCGGCCGCTGTTCCTCGAGGGCGAGGCCGGCGTCGGCAAGACCGAGATCGCCAAGGTGCTTGCCGCCACGCTGGGCCGCAAGCTGGTGCGCCTGCAATGCTACGAGGGCCTCGACGTCGCCAGCGCGGTCTATGAGTGGGACTATCCGCGCCAGATGCTGGAGATCCGCCTGGCCGAGGCGGCGCATGTCGAATCCAAAGACCGCATCGCCGCCGACATCTTCTCCGAGCGCTTCCTGATCAAGCGGCCGCTGCTGCAGGCGCTGGAATCCGGCCCCGCCGGGCCGCCGGTGCTGCTGATCGACGAGTTGGACCGCACCGACGAGCCGTTCGAGGCCTTCCTGCTCGAGCTGCTGTCCGATTTCCAGGTGACGATCCCGGAGCTGGGCGTGGTGAAGGCGGAGCATCCGCCCATCGTCGTCATCACCTCCAACCGCACGCGCGAGATCCACGACGCGCTGAAGCGGCGCTGCTTCTACTACTGGGTCGATTACCCGGACGCGCCGCGCGAGCTGGAGATCCTGCGCGCCCGCCTGCCCGCCGCCAGCCTGGACCTGTCGAAGGAGGTGGTCGGCTTCGTGCAGAAGCTGCGCGGCCGCGACCTGTTCAAGCTGCCGGGCGTGGCCGAGACCATCGACTGGACCGATGCGCTGATCCAGCTCGACCAGGTAGCCCTGTCGCCGGAGGCGATCGACCATTCGCTGGGCGCCCTGCTCAAATACCAGGACGACATCGCCCGCATCCGCGGCAGCGAGGCGGCCAAGATCCTCGAGGAAGTGCGCGCGGAGATGGCCGCGGCACGGCACTAGTCATGGCTTCCGCCGCCGAAGCCACGAGCAGGTTGTCCGAGAACATCATGCAATTCGCGCGCGCCTTGCGCGCCGCCGGCCTGCCCGTCGGTCCCGGCAAGGCCATCGACGCCGTCGAAGCGGTCAAGGCCGTCGGCATCGGCAGCCGCGATGACTTCTACTGGACGCTGCATGCGGTCTTCGTGCAGCGCCGCGAGCAGCGCGAGATCTTCGACCAGGCGTTCCACATCTTCTGGCGCAACCCGCAATTCCTGCAGCGGATGATGGCGCTGATGCTGCCGTCGATCCAGGTCCCGGGCGTGGACGAGGACGAGCATCGCGAGATCAGCCCGCGCGTGGCCGAGGCGCTGAAGGGCGAGCGGGCGGGCCAGGAAGGCGAGGCGCGCGACATCGACCAGGAGGAGGTCGAGATCGACGCGTCCCTCACCTTCTCGAACCGCGAGCTGCTGCAGAAGATGGATTTCGAGAAGATGACCCTGGCCGAGCTCGAGGAGGCGAAGCAGGCCATCGCCCGCATGCGGCTGCCGATCGAGGATGTCGCCACCCGTCGCTTCCGCCGCGATCCGCGCGGCCACCGCGTCGATATGCGCGCCACCTTGCGCGCCGGCCTGCGCGATCCGCACGTGATCCCGCTGCAGTTCAAGTCGCGGCGCCGGCGGCGGCCGCCGATCGTCGTGCTGTGCGACATCTCCGGCTCGATGAGCCGCTATTCGCGCCTGGCGTTGCATTTCATCCATGCGCTCACCAGCGACCGCGACCGGGTCTATTCCTTCCTGTTCGGCACCCGCCTCACCAACATCACCAGGCACCTGCGCCATCGGGATGTCGACGTGGCGCTGGACCGCGTCACCGAGAACGTGCCGGACTGGTCGGGCGGCACCCGCATCGGCCACTCCCTGGAGGAGTTCAACCAGCGCTGGTCGCGCCGGGTCCTGGGCCAGGGCGCCGTGGTCCTGCTGATCACCGACGGCCTCGACCGCGAGGGCGCTCTGGGCTTGGAAAGGCAGATCGAACGCCTACATAAATCGTGCCGCCGGCTGGTTTGGCTCAATCCCCTGTTGCGCTACGACGCCTACCGGCCGCAGGCCCAGGGGGCCAAGACGATGATCAAGCACGTTGACGACTTCCGGCCGATCCATAATCTGGACAGCATGAAGAGCCTGGCGGAAGCGCTCGCCAGCCTGGGCGAGCGCGGTGCCGAATCGCGATCCAGGGTGGCCGCATGACGCCGATCGAAGAAGACGTGCTCGAAACCGCGATGGCCTGGAAAAAGGCCGGCCGCGACGTCGCCGTGGCGACGGTCACCAGCACCTGGGGCTCCTCGCCCCGCCCGGCCGGCAGCCAGCTGGTCGTCGACGACAAGGGGGCGATGGTCGGCTCGGTCTCCGGCGGCTGCATCGAAGGCGCCGTGGTGCGCGAGGCGCTCGAGGTCATGCAGGACGGCAAGCCGCGGCTGCTCGATTTTGGCGTCACCAACGAGCAGGCCTGGGAAGTCGGCCTCGCCTGCGGCGGCAAGCTGCAGGTCTATGTCGAGCGCCTGGAATGAAGGCCGCCCTCGTCGAGAAGCTGCTCGCCGCCAAAGATGGCCGGCGCGCGGTGGCGCTGGTCACCGACCTCGGCAGCAACGCGCAGGCGATCTTCGACCCTGCGGCGACCGAGAACCCGCTCGACCTGTCACCGGCGCAGCGCGACGCCGTGCGGGCCGCGCTGGATGCCAATCTATCGGATGAGATCGAGATCGAGGGCCGCCGCCTGTTCGTGCAGGCGCGGGTGCCCAATCCGCGCGTGATCGTGGTCGGCGCGGTGCACATCACCCAGGCCCTGGCGCCGATGGCGGCCCTGGCCGGGTACGAAGTCATCGTGGTCGATCCGCGCCGCGCCTTCGCCACGCCGGAGCGTTTTCCGGGTGTCGCCCTGCGCCATGACTGGCCCGACGAGGCGCTCGACGCGCTCGGCCTCGACGCCCGCAGCGCGGTCGTGACCCTCACCCACGATCCCAAGATCGACGACCCGGCGCTGGACCGGGCGCTGAAATCGCCGGCCTTCTATATCGGCGCGCTGGGCTCGAAGAAGACCCATGCGGCGCGGCTGCATCGCCTCGCCAAGGCCGGTTTCGACACGGCCGCGACGTCCCGCATCCACGGCCCGGCAGGCCTTGCCATCGGCGCCAAGTCGCCGGCGGAGATCGCCGTCTCGGTGCTGGCCCAGATGACCGCCGCGCGTCACGGCAAGCCGACGCGGTTCCCGGAGATTTCGGGCGAAGCGGCGCCGGCAGCCGCGCAATGATCTTCGCCGAGCTGCCGACCGAGGACTGCCTGGGCGCGATCCTTGCCCACGCCCAGCGCAGCGCCGACATCGCGTTCAAGAAGGGACGGCAGCTCAGCGCCGACGACATCGCCCGGCTGCAGCAGGCGGGCATCCGGCAGCTGACCGTCGCCAAGCTGGAGCCCGGCGACGTCGCCGAGGATGCCGCCGCGAAAGCGCTGAGCGAGGCGCTGGCCAGCGCCGGCCTCTATGCCGATGCGCCCTTCACCGGCCGCGCCAACATCTATGCCCGGCACGCCGGATTGCTGCGCATCGACGCGCAGCGCATTTCGGCGATCAACGGCGTGGACGAGGCGATCACCCTCGCGACCCTTGCCGACTACGCCGACGTCGAAGCCGACCAGATGGTGGCGACGGTGAAGATCATTCCCTTCGCCGTTCGGCGCGACCGCCTCGACCTGTGCCTGGCGCAGGCCCGCGGCAACGCCGCCGTGCTGAGCTTCCACCCCTACCGGCCGCGCAAGGTCGCGCTGATCCAGAGCGAGCTGGCGGCGGTGAAGCCCGCGCTGCTGGAAAAGACCGTCGCCGTCACCAACAGGCGCCTGTCGGCGATGGGCAACGACCCGGTCGCGGACATCCGCACGCCGCATGACGCCCGCGCCATCGCCGGCCAGATCCGTCGCGCGCTGGATGGAGGCGCGGAGTTGATCCTGGTGATGGGCGGCTCGGCCATCACCGACCGGCGGGACGTCATCCCCGCCGCCATCGAGCAGAGCCAGGGCGAGGTGCTGCAGTTCGGCATGCCGGTCGATCCGGGCAACCTGATCCTGCTCGGCCGGGTTTCCGGCCGCCCGGTGATCGGCCTGCCCGGCTGCGCGCGCACGCCGAAGCTGAACGGCTTCGACTGGGTGCTGCAGCGGCTGATGGCGGACATCGACGTGACCGCGGCGGATATCCGCGCCATGGGCGCCGGCGGATTGCTGAGCGAGATCGGTGCCCGGCCGCAGCCGCGCGAATCCCGGCCGCGGCCGGAACATCGCCGGGCCCGCATCGCCGGGCTGGTGATGGCGGCGGGCCGCTCCAGCCGCATGGGCTCCAACAAGCTGCTGCTCGACGATGGCGGCCACCCGATCATCGCCTCTGTGGTGGATCATACGCTGGCCGCCGGCCTGGCCGAGGTCGTGGTCGTCTGCGGCCACCAGGAAGCGGAAATCCGCACGGCGCTCGCGGGGAAGCCGGTGCGCATCGTCCCCTGCCCGGATTTCGCTGACGGCATGAGCGCCTCGCTGCGTTGCGGGCTGAAGGCGCTGTCGGCGGATGTCGATGCGGTGTTCGTTCTGCTGGGCGACATGCCGCGGGTCGGCGCCGATCTGCTGCGCCGGATGAGTGCCGCCTACAATCCAACCGAAGGGCGCTCGATCATCGTGCCGAGCTTCGCTGGCAAGCGCGGCAACCCGGTGCTGTGGGATCGGCGCTTCTTCGCCGAGATGATGGAACTGGCCGGCGACGTCGGCGCGCGTCACCTGATCGGCGAGCATGCCGACCAGGTGACGGAGATCGAAGCGGCCGATGCCGGCATCATGATGGATGTCGACACGCCGGAGGCCTATCGCGAGTTGACGGGGCGCGAGGCATGAGCGAGGCGCTGTACCACGCCGCCCTGGTCGAGCGCGCGCGCAGGGCGCATGGCAAGGGCCGCCTGCAGGATGCCGACGCCAGCGCCACGGTGGACAACCCGCTCTGCGGCGACCGGGTCACGCTCGACCTCAAGATCGCGGATGGCAAGGTCGCGGCCATCGGCCACGAGGTGCGCGGCTGCCTGCTCTGCGAGGCGGCGGCCGCGACCATCGCCGAATCCCTGGCCGGCAGCGACGGCGCCGGACTGCACGCGGCAATCGCGGCCGCGCGGCATCTGATGAAGCAGGGCGGCGCGCCGCAGCGGCCCGAGCTGGAGATTTTCAGCCCCGTGCATCAGGCGAAGAGCCGGCGCGATTGCGTGCTGCTGCCCTTCGAGGCCCTGGAGCGCGCCGCAGCGGCCGCGGCATTCTAGGCGCCGCTACTTCGCCAGGCCGAGGCGTTCGAGAAATCCGGTCACCGCCTCGACCATGCCGAAGCCGAGCAGGTCGTTGTGCCCGGCGCCGTCCGGCCAGACCGCCGCTTTCGGCTCCTTCGCCCGCTCGAACAGCATGCGTCCGAAGCGCATCGGCGTGACCCGGTCCAGGGTGCCGTGGATGATGAACAGCGGTGCCTGCACCCGGTCGATCTTGTCGATGCTGGCGAACTTGTCGCTGATCAGCCAGTCGAAGGCGAAGAGCGGGAAGCGCTCGCGCGCCGAGAGCACGATGGAGGCAAAGGGCGCCTCCAGCACCAGGGCGGCGACCCGGCGCTCGGTCGCCAGCTGCACCGCCACCGCCGCGCCGAGGGATTCGCCGTAGAGCACGATGCTGGCCGCCGGCACGCCCTGAGCCAGCAGCCAGTCGAGATGCGCCCGCGCATCGGCATAGAGGCCGGCTTCGGTCGGCGTCCCCGGATTGCCGCCATAGCCGCGATAGGCGACCAGCAGGACGCCGTAGCCGCGGCGCAGGTAGGGCAGCACGCGCTCATCCCGCCCGCCCAGAGTACCGGCATTGCCGTGGCAATAGAGCAGGGTGGGCAACCCCGGCTTGGCCGGGGCGTACCAGGCGCCAAGCGCCAGCCCGTCGGCGCCGGAAACGGTGACCTCCCGCATCTGCCCGGCGACCTCGGATCGCGCCAGGTCCGGACGGTCGCGGTCGGGGCGGAAGACGTGACTGCGCTGGGTGGCCCACAGATAGCCGAGGATCAGCAGGTAGACCCCAGCCACCGCGGCGACCAGGCCCAGAACAAATCCCATGGCTCCCCTTCCCTTAAAGCACAGCCATTCCCGCCACCGGATGCCCCGGCGACAGCCATCTGGCGCGGGCCGCAGCATGTCCCGCAGCCTCCGCGCCATGCTTGCCAGAACCAACGGGTCCCGCCAAGCCGGTGCTTCGTCGCCGGCGGATCGCCGGCCTCAAGGCACCGATAGCCATTATTTCCCGGGCCTTCTTGCTGCGCATGGCGACCCGCGCGATCAACGCCGAAGCCGGCCCCGGTTCCCGTTTTGCCCCCGATCGGGCTTGCTTTTTGCTCGAAATCGGCCCCATGCTTGCGGTTGCGTCGCGGCTTGGGGCCGATCGCCTAGGGTGGGCCGGGGGGTTGTGGCGCTCGCGTAGGGGTCTTCGACTGAGAGTTGGACATGTCCGATCATAATCAAGGCGGCGCCGCGACCGAGTTGCGGGGTCGAATCAAGTGGTTCAACCCGGAAAAGGGGTTCGGCTTCGTGACGCCCGCCGACGGCGCTCCAGACGTGTTCCTGCACATCTCGGCGCTGAAGGATGCCGGGCTGCAGGACGCGCCGGAAGGCGCCACCATCCACTGCGAAGTCGGCCAGGGTCGCAAGGGCATCCAGGTGACGCGCGTCATCACGCTCGATACCAGCACGGCGACGCCGCGCCGGGCGCCGGCACGGCGGCCGTTCGGCGGTCCGGGTGGTGGCGGTGGCCGCGGTCCGGGTGGTCCGCGCGGCGGGTACGATCAGCGCTGAGTGTGGCTCGGCGGCTTGCCGCCGATCGGCAAAGGGTGCTGCGGGCGGCCAGGAACGGGGAACGTCATTCTGCTGTTCGATGGGGATCGGACAGCGTTTCAGTACGTGTGCGAGACAGCCACCGCCGGTCTACCAGGACCGCGCGCAGAGAGCCAACGGCCTCAGTCCGGATAGGCGATCGACAGGATCTCCAGCTCAATATCTCCGGCCGGACGCTTCCACATCACCGCGTCGCCGACGGCCGCGTCGGTCAGCGCGCGCGCCAGCGGCGAAACCCAGGACAACCGCCCCGCCGCCGGATCCGCCTCGTCCTCGCCGACGATTTCGAACTTCCGCCGCGCGCCGTTCTCGTCCTCGGTCTCGACCGTGGCGCCGAACGCGACGCGATCCCTCGGCTGCGTGGCAGGGTTAATGACGATGGCCCGCGCGATCCGGTCCTGGACATAGCGGATATCGCGCTCCAGCCCGTGCTTCGCGTCCTGGTCGATCAACTCGTTGCCCACCGGCTCGGCCATGCGACGATGCGCCGCCTCGAGCGCTTGCAGTTGCTGGTGCAGCGCTTCGAGGCCACGGGGCGTGATGTGGTTCGGATACGGACTCTGCGGCCGTTCCGGCAACTCGTTTCCCTGCTCGTCATTTTCCTTGACGAAAGCGCGGCTCATGCTTGACCCGTGTTTGCGGAGGCAATATTCCCCATTACACTCCAACAGAATTCGCCGCCGGTCAAAGGAATCCGTCCGGATCCCAGGCCCGGCGGGACGCCGCCCGCGGCTGGAATCCGGGCGTCGGAATCAGGGCGCTAACAGGTCGGGTTGAATGTCGCAGAATTTCGACGTGGTGATCATCGGCGGCGGCGTGATCGGATCCGCCGCAGCATACTTCCTGGCCGCCGAGCAGGCCTTCACCGGCAGCATCGCCGTCATCGAGCGCGACCCGACCTACGCCGAGGCGGCCACGCCGCGTTCGGCGGGCGGCATCCGCCAGCAATTCTCGACGCCGGAGAACGTGTTGATCTCCAGCTTCGGCGCCAGCTTCGTGAAATCGGTGGCCGAGCATCTCTCCGTCGGCAACGAAACGCCGGAGCTCAATTTCCGCGAGGACGGCTATCTGTTCCTCTCGACCGGCGCCGGATTGCGCACGCTCATCGGCAACCAGCAGCTCCAGCATCAGCTGGGCGCCGGCACGCTGCTGATGACGCCGGCGGAACTCGCCGAGCGGTTTCCCTGGCTCAATATCGCCGATCTTGCCGGCGGCAGCTTCGGCCCGGTGAACGAAGGCTGGATCGACCCCTATTCCCTGCTGCAGGCCTTCCGGCGCAAGGCCCGCGCGCTCAACGTCACCTACATCCAGGACGAAGTCTCCGGCCTTGACGTGGCGCAAGGCCGTGTCAGCGCGGTGAAGCTGCGCTCCGGCGAGACGTTGAAGTGCGGCGCCGTGGTCAATTGCGCCGGCGTCAACGCCTGGCGGATCGCGGCATGGATCGGACTCGACCTGCCGGTCCGCCCGCGCAAGCGCTTCGTCTACGTCTTCGATTGCCGCGAGGAATTGACCGACGTGCCGCTGACCATCGACCCGAGCGGCGTGTGGTTCCGCCCCGAGGGCGCCAACTTCATCTGCGGCGTGTCGCCCGAGGAAGGCAACGATCCCGACAGCACCGATTTCGAGCTCGACTATCGCCTGTTCGAGGAGCTGATCTGGCCGACCATGGCCAATCGCGTGCCCGCTTTCGAGGCGATCAAGCTTATCCGGGCCTGGGCCGGGCACTACGACTACAACGTGCTGGACCAGAACGTGATCATCGGCGCCGCTCCGCATGTGGCGAATTTCTACATGGCGAACGGATTTTCCGGGCACGGCCTGCAGCAATCGCCAGCCATCGGCCGGGCGCTCAGCGAGCTGATCGCCTATGGCGGCTACCGCACCATCGACTTGCGGCGCTTCGGCTATGAGCGCGTCTTGAACGGCCAGGCCATCCGCGAAGCCAATGTCGTCTGATCCACAGGAACGAACCGGGAGGCCGCCATGCCGAGCAACACCGCGCTGATCTCGATCATCTGCCAGGACAGCGCCGGCCTGATCGCCGACGTGACCGGGCGCCTCTATGACCTTGGCGTCAATCTCGGCGACACCACCTTCGCGGTGCTGGGGGGCGGCGCGGAGTTCACCCTGGTCGGCAAGATGCCGCCGGATTTGCGCCTGGAGGATGTCGATCGCGAACTGCGCGCGCTGCCGCTGCTGCGGGGCGCCCAGCTCACCGTGGCGCCCTTCACCTTCCGCGAGAGCCACGACCAGTCGGCGCACATCACCCATCGCATCGAGCTCACCGGAGACGATTCACCGGGCCTGATCGCGCGCCTCAGCGAGGCGTTCCGGCCGATGGGCGCCAACATCGTGCGGCTGAACTCGGAGAGCGTGCCATCAGCCAGCGGCGCGCGCTTCCTGCTGCGCATGGCGGTCTCGGTGCCGGAGAGCAAGGCGGCGGTGTGCATGGCGACCGTCGCCAACACGGCCGGCCAGATGAACCTCACCTGCCGCTGGCAGCAGGTCGGCTGAGACCCGGAGCGCGCGCTCCGGGTCACGGCGCCGGGCAGACCAGGTTCTTCTCCGCCTCCTCGGCGTCGGCGGTATAGCGCGGGCGCGCCGTGCAGTCGGCATTGTAGGCGTCGATCACCTGGCGCAAATCGGCGAGCGAGCGGTTGTAGGTCGGGCGGATGTCCAGCTGGATCAGGTTGCGCAGCGCCATCTGCTGGTGGATGAGATCCTGCAGCACCTGCTGACCCACCACGTCGTCGGGCGGCAGCGTCACGGCCTGGCGCTTGATCTCGGCATCGAGGCTGTTCAATTCCTGCTGCCGCTCGTCGAGCAGCGACGCCTGGGTATCGACCAGGTCGTGCTTCTGGTCCATCGCCTGCTTCCGGCACAGGCAGACGCGGATTTCCTCCGTGGTCATCGCCGGCCCGGTGCTCTGCGCCGCCGCGGGAAACGGCCCGGCGGCCGCGAACAGGCCCAAGGCGGCGACGCTGCCGGCGGCCAGGAGGTGATGAAAGTGGCGCATGGCGGGCTCCCGCGTGCTGGGTTATTTCCATATCGACTCGCCGGAGATTATGGCAATCTTCCGGTCGACAGAACAACCAGCCAATCCCCAAGCGATGCGCATTGTCATCCTCGGCGCCGGGCTGCTCGGCGTCGGCTCCGCCTATTACCTGGCCAAGGACGGGCATCAGGTCACCGTGCTGGACCGCCAGCCTGAACCGGCGCGGGAAACCAGCTACGCCAATGCCGGGTTGCTGACGCCCAATCACTCTTTCACCTGGGCCGGTCCGGAAGCGCCGCTGATGCTGCTGAAGTCGCTCTGGCAGCCGGGCGCCGCCTTGCGCCTGCGGCCGCATTTCAGCGGCCAGCTGCTGGACTGGGGCCTGCGCTTCCTGCGGCATTGCACCGCGGCCCGGCACCGCACCAACACGCTGGCGAAGACGCGGCTCAGCTTCTACAGCATGGCCGAGACCGACCGCGTGACGCGCGAGACGGGCATCGCCTGGCACCGCAACCGCAAGGGCGTGCTCTATCTCTTCCGCGACCGCCACGAGCTGCAGGAGGCGGATCGCCACCTCGCCCTGCTGCGCGAAGCCGGCGCCGACATCGCCCCGATCGACTGGGACGCGGTGGTGGCGATGGAGCCGGCGCTGGCGCATGGCCGCACAAAATTCGTCGGCGCCCTGCATGGCAGGACCGACGAGACGGGCGACGCGCGCCGTTTCACCATGGAGCTGGCGGAGGCCTGCCGCGGGCTTGGCGTGACCTTCCGCCACGGCGTGACCATCAACGGTTTCAAGCCCGGCGCCGATGGCGTCTCCGCCGTCGCCACGTCCGAAGGCGAGATCGGCGGCGATGTGTTCGTGCTCGCGGCGGGCAGCTATTCGCCGCACCTGGCGAAGACCGCCGGGCTGCATCTGCCGATCTACCCGATCAAGGGCTATTCCCTCACCTTGCCGGTCGCCGATCCGGAGCAGGCGCCGCAAACCGGTGGTCTCGACGAAGGCACGCTGGTCGCCTTCTGCCGCCTGGGCGACAAGGTGCGCCTGACCTCTGTCGCCGAGGTCGCCGGCTACAACACCGACTTCACCGCGGCGGATTTCGTCCACATCATCAATTCCGCCCGGGAGCTGTTCCCGCATGGCATGCACTTCAATCGTCCGGAGTATTGGTCGTGCCTGCGCCCGTCGACGCCGGACGGGCCGCCGATCATCGGGCCGACGCCGGTGAAGAACCTCTGGGTGAATGCCGGCCAGGGCTATCTGGGCTGGACCATGTGCTGTGGCTCCGCCCGGCTGCTCGCCGATCTGATGGCGGGGCGCCCCACGGAACTCGATCCGGCGCCCTATCGCTATGGCCGGCATTAGAGGCAAATCCGCGTCAATCCATGACAATTCGGCGGGACGACTGGCAATCCGCCACCGATGCGCCTACATTGAAAGGATGCACATGATCGCGCCCTTCATCCGGTCCCTGGCCCTCAGCGTGACGCTGGCAATCGCCGGCGCCGGCGGCGCCGTCGCGCAGCAGACCGCGGCCCAGGACAACGGCCCGGCGGCGGTGGCCACCGCCAGCGCCATCAGCTACGCCCCGGTTCCCGCGGACGCGGCGCTCGACGTCGTGCCGGCCACCAATACCGAACTCGCCAACCAGGCGGTCGACATCACGCTGAGAGCGATCTCGACGCAGGGCCATGCGGCCTCGCGCGATGCGGCCTATGTGATGAGTGTCGATGCGGTGCTGATCCGCGACGTCGGACAGGATGCCGGCCTTGACCGGCCGCAGGAAGGCACCAAGCGCGGCGACCAGTACACCAACTACGACCAGAGCCAGTCGGGCGAGCCGCTGACGCGGGGCAATTTATTCTCCAGCGAGAACGGCGCCCTGCTCTCCCCGGCGCAGCCGAAGACCGGCGGCCATCTGCTGCGTGTCAGCTACCAGGTCTACAGCCGTCAGAACGGCCTCTATGTCTGGCGCGGCCAGATCGAGCGCGACAGCCTCGGCGTCGGCCCCGACGCGTCGCTGGAGCAGATGATTCCGGCCCTGCTGGCGCATTTCGGCGCCACGCTGGAGAAGACCGAGATCCCGCTGAACTGAGGGCGCTCGGCGCTCCGCTCCCGACCGCCGATAGCCCATCGGCGATGCTACCGCGCATTGGTGCAAGTCGAGATAAATCAACTTAAGGTGGTCGGCGGAGCAAAGCAGGCCTGGAATTTTCCCGGCACGCTGTCACCATTGGGCAGCTATTCCCGCTGTCCCGGAGGTCGACATGCATCGCGCCGCGCGCCTGCTGGCAATCCTTGTCGGAATTCTGCTTGTTGTCCCGCTGCTCGGCGCGCCCGCACAGGCGCAAGCGACCCGAACCTGGGTCTCCGGCGTCGGTGACGACGCCAATCCGTGCAGCCGCACGGCGCCGTGCAAGACCTTCGCGGGCGCCATTTCCAAGACCGCGGTCAACGGCGAGATCAACTGCCTCGATCCTGGCGGATTCGGCGCCGTCACCATCGTCAAGTCGATCACCATCGACTGCCACGAAGTCTATGCCTCGATCCTCAACAGCGGGACCAACGGCATCATCATCAATTTCGATTCCTTCGCCGGCACCGATGTCCGGAAGACGGTGCGGCTCCGCAACCTCAACATCAACGGCGCGGATACCGGCCTGAACGGCATCAGGATCATCGGCGCAGCCGGCTCGTCCGGAAGCGAGGTGTTCATCGAGGACACGCTGATCGATGGCATGTTCGGCGGCACGGCGCGCGGCATCTCCGATGAGCGCAGCGGCGGCGGCGAACTCTACGTCTCCAACACCACCGTCAGGAACACCGGCGCCACCGGCATCGTCGTCCTGCCGGCGACCGGCGCCACCCGGATCTCCGCAATGATCGACCACGTCCGGGCCGAGAACTGCAATTTCGGCGCCGCATTCGGCAGCGGCGTGCGGGCGCTCATCAGAAATTCGGTGTTCGCCGGGAACACCGCGGCCGGCATCGAGGCGGAGGGCCCGGCCGGCGGCGTCGAGGTGACCGTCAGCAGCAGCGAGATCACCAGCAACGGGACCGGCATCCAGAACGGCGGCGGCACCGTCACCATTCGGCTCGCCGACAACAACATCGCCTTCAACACCACCGGCATCTCCGGCGCGACGCAGTCCTTCGGCACCAACAGGATCACGGCCCCGGTCGGCACGGTCCCGACCTTCGTCGGCGCGGACGCACCGGCGAAAGGCCAGCAATAGGGGTCCGCCCGGCGGTTCCTACATGAAATCGCGCGGGATGGAGAACACGTCCTCGTCGGAGAAGATGCGCACGCCGCGCTCATAGGCGTCGACGCTGGCGGTGAAGTGGAAATGCGTGGCGTCGTTCCGCAGCGTCGTCCTGGTCTCCGTGCGGAGCACCAGATCGCCGCGCGCGAGTTCGTGGTGATAGACGCAATCCGCCTCGGCTGACAGCGGATCCGCCGGCAGCACGCGATAGCGCTCGACGCCGCCGCAATCGAGGCGCCAGTCGATATCGTCGTAGCGCAGGCCGCCATAGTCCTTGACCATCACCAGCTCGGTGGCGCCGCTCGCCACGTCGCGCGTGATCTTGCGATGCCAGCCGCCCTCCCGCGTGACCGTATAGGGCGCATGGGCCGAGCATTCCGGCGCATCGAAGGGGCGCATTTCGCCGTCTTCCGCGTGCGGCGGGCGCACCGGCAGTTCCAGGCGGCTTTCCGCCACATGCACGCTCACCGTCGTCGCATCCGGTCCGGGCCAGAGCTGCGGCCAGCAGGCGGTGGAGATCGCCAGGCGCAGGCGGTGTCCGGGCTGCACGGCATAGGCGATGGCGTTGAGCGCGATCGCCGCGTGATAGACGCGGCCGGGCTCCAGCATCACCGGGTTGGCCTGGTCCCAGGCATGATTGAGTCCAAACAGGGTATAGGTGATGCGCGTCGAGGCGCCGTCCGGCGCCACGTCGTTGAGCCGCACCGCGATCTTGGCCACCGGCCGGTCGACCGAGAAGGCCAGGTGCAGCACAGGCGCGCCGAAGAACTCCAGCGGTTCGGCCAGCGGCAGGGTGTCGAAGCAGAGCGAGCAGCCGTCATCGGCGCGCTGGTCGCCGGGGAAGTCGCCGTCGCTGCCGCCGTAGGAGCACCATTCCACCGTCATGTTGCCGGTCGGCTGCGGCGACAGGACCGACAGCACGGCTTCCGGCTGCGGCGTCGCTTCCAGTCCGCGCGCGCCGAGCCAGAACTTGCGCGCGACGATCCCGGGCGCCGGCCAGTCGCGATGGGCGATCCAGCGACCCGGACGCTCCTTGGCGCAGGGGTCCGGCGCGTGCGAGTGATTCATCCAGGCCCGCAGCTTCGGCTCCCGCATGATGCCGGTGTCCCTGCCCTTCAGCCAGTGATCCCAGAAGCGCACGGCCTCCTGCAGGAAGCCGATCGCCGGCCCGGGCAGCGCATTGTGCGGATAGGCATGGCCCCACGGCCCGGCCAGGCCGATGCAGGGCGCCTTCAGCTTCTCCACCAGGCGCGTGACGGCGTTGGAATAGCCGTCCTCCCAGCCGCCCACCGCGAAGACCGCGCACTGGATGGCGTCGTAATCCTCGCAGGCGGAGCCGTGGCGCCAGTATTCGTCGCGCCGCTGATGGCCGTACCAGATGCGCGCCGGATACTTGTAGTGCTTCAGCCGCGCCAGCCACATGTCGCGCCATTTGTCGCCGACGACGGCCGGGTCCGGCGGTTGCGAGACGAAGGCGTACATGGCGGAGGACCAGGCGAAGTTGTCGTGCAGCAGGCAGCCCCGCATGTAGTGCACGTCGTCATTGTAGCGGTCGTCCGAGGCGCAGACGGTGATGATCGCCTTCAAGGGCTCCGGCCGGCGCATCGCCACCTGCAGCGAATTGAAGCCGCCCCAGGATATGCCCATCATGCCGACCTTGCCGGTGCACCATTCCTGCCGCGCGATCCAGGCGATTGCCGTCACCAGGTCGTCCTGCTCGGCGGCGGTGTATTCGTCGTCGGGCAGGCCTTCGGAATCGCCGGTGCCGCGCAGGTCGATGCGCAGGGCCGCATAGCCGTGTCCGGCGAAATAGGGGTACATCTCCTCGTCGCGGCTCTTGAGCCCGTCGCGCTTGCGGTAGGGCAGGCAGTCGATGATCGCCGGCACCGGCCGATCGGCCGCGTCCTCCGGCAGCCACATGCGCGCCGCCAGGCGAACGCCGTCCTTCATCGGAATCCACAGATTCTCGACGCACGTCACCCGCTGCGGGAAGACGCTCACCACATTCATGCGAACCTCACTGAAGAACGAACAGCGCCAGCAGCGGCAGGGTCAGGAAGGACAAGGCGGTCGAGATCACCACCATCGCGGCCACGTCGCCATGGGCGCGGCCGTAATACTGCGCGAACAGGAAATTGAACACCGCGACCGGCATCGAGCTCTGGATGATCAAAACGCCGGCGGCGACCGGCGGCAGATCGAAGATGCGCGTCACCGCCAGCGCGATCAGGAAGCCGCCGCCCAGCCGCACGCAAGCCAGGAACAGGTTGCGCCCCAGCGCATTCACCTTCAGCTGCGCGATGGAAACGCCGAGCGTCAGCAGCATCATCGGGATGGTCAGGCCGCCCAGCACGCCGATCGTGTTCTCGATCCAGGTCGGCACCGGAATATCGAACACCAGCATGAGGATCGAGATCGCCACGGAATAGATGGTCGGCGTGCGCACCAGGCGCGACAGCGACAGGTTGCCGGCCGAGATCGAGATGCCGAGGGTGAATTGCAGCGTGACCGTGCAGCCGAAATAGACCACCGCCAGGGCCAGTCCCGCCTCGTGGAACGCGAACAGCGCCAGCGGCAGCCCCATATTGCCCGTATTGGGGAACATGAGCGCCGGCAGGTAGGAATTCAGCGACAGCCGCAGCAGCTTCAGCGTCACCAGGCCGAGGATGCAGAACCCGGCAATGGCGCACAACGCCGCGCCGAACATCTGCGCGATGTCCTCCGGCGCCACCTTCAGCGTGGTCAGCGAATGGGCGACCAGGCAGGGCGTGCCGATATTGGTGGCGATGTCGGTCAGGAAGACGCTGTCGAAGCGCCGCCCCATCTTCGCCCAGGTGAAGCCGATCCCCGCGATCAGCAGCACCGGCAGGATGACGGCGCTGAGTTGACTGAGCACCCCTGAATTCCCCCATACCCGACCTCGCGCATCCCCATTCTGCGCCAGACCAATCCGCAGCGGAATTGCGATTGCCGCAGCCCCGACCTTGGCCTTACATTCGCCGCCGAGAGCTGTACACAGCTTTAC
>JBDHTX010000049.1:0-30339 GCA_039808885.1 Dongiaceae bacterium
AGCCGCGAGGTGGGCGAGAAGCTGATCGCCCGCATCAAGTGGTGGGAGGACTACACCAGCCGCAACGGCGGCGAGATGAACAACAACCCGTCGCCGGGCAACAAGGATGGCGGCCTCACCACCATCCTGGAGAAGTCGCTGGGTGCGGCGGCCAAGGGCGGCACCAGCAACCTGGTGGACGTCTACAAATACGCCGAGCCGATCACCGCCAAGGGTTTCGTGTTCATGGATTCGCCGGGCTACGACCCGGTTTCCGCAACCGGGCAGGTAGCGAGCGGCGGCAACGTCATCTGCTTCACCACCGGGCGCGGCTCGGTCTTCGGCTGCAAGCCGGTGCCGAGCATCAAGCTCGCCACCAACACGGCGATGTACCAGCGCATGTCCGAGGACATGGACGTCGATTGCGGCGAGATCCTGAGCAAGGGGGTGCCGATGCAGGAGATGGGCCAGCGCATCTTCGACTTGATCCTGCGCGTCGCCTCGGGCGAGAAATCCAAGAGCGAGGAGCTGGGATTCGGCGACAACGAATTCACGCCCTGGCAAATCGGCGCGACGATGTAGAGGGAACATGGAACTCAAGATTTCCTCGCGCGAGGCGCTGCCCGCCGACGGCACCGCCGGAACCCTGGTCGGCCGCGTCTGGATGCCGGGAACGCCCGGCGGTCCGCATGTCGTGCTGGCCAAGGACGGCGGGCTCTTCGACCTGACGCCGAAGTTCCCGACGCTCTCCGCGCTGCTGGAGACGGCCGACCCGGCCCAGGCGGCGCGCGCGGCGGCGGGGGCGCGGTTGTGCGGCCTCGAGGATTGCCTCGCCAACACCCCGCCCGATGCGCGCGATCCGGGCAAGCCCTGGCTGCTGGCGCCGGCCGATCTGCAGGCGCTGAAGGCCTGCGGCGTCACCTTCGTGCTCTCCATGCTGGAGCGCGTGATCGAGGAGCGCGCCAAGGGCGACCCGGCGGCCGCCGACGGCATCCGCCAGGCGATCAATGACCAGATCGGCGGCAACCTGCAGAAGGTGAAGCCGGGCTCGGCCGAGGCGGAGAAGCTGAAGCAGGCTCTGATCGAGCGCGGCATGTGGTCGCAATATCTCGAGGTCGGCATCGGCCCCTATGCCGAGGTCTTCACCAAGTCGCAGGTGATGTCGGCGGTGGGGACGGGAGCGGATATCGGCATCCACCCTGAATCCAAGTGGAACAACCCGGAGCCGGAAGTCGTGCTGGCGGTGAATTCCGCCGGCCGGATCGTCGGCGCCACGCTCGGCAACGACGTCAATTTGCGCGATTTCGAGGGCCGCTCGGCGCTGCTCCTGGGCAAGGCCAAGGACAACAACGCCTCCTGCGCCATCGGGCCGTTCGTCCGGTTGTTCGACCAGTCCTTCGGCCTGGATGACGTGCGCCAGTCGGTCATCACCGTGCGGGTCGACGGGCCGGACCAGTTCGTGCTGGACGATTCCTCCTCGATGGCGAAAATCAGCCGCGATCCGGCGGACCTGGTGGCGCAGACCATCTCGGCCAACCACCAGTATCCGGACGGCTTCCTGCTGTTCTGCGGCACCATGTTCGCGCCGATCAAGGACCGCGACGGCAAGGGCCAGGGCTTCACCCACAAGATCGGCGACATGGTGACGATCGCGACGCCGAAGCTGGGCGCCCTCACCAACCGGGTGAAGCATTGCGGCGACGTGGCGCCCTGGACCTTCGGCGTGGGCGCCTTGATGAAGAACCTGGCCCAAAGAGGCCTGTTGAATACCTAGGGGAGCGTGGCAATTCCATGAGCGGGCGGTTGCAGGGCAAGATCGCGCTGGTGACGGCGGCGGCGCAGGGCATCGGGCGGGCGACGGCGGAGGCCTTCGCCGCCGAGGGGGCGAAAGTGATCGCCACCGACATCAATCTGGAGAAGCTCGGCACGTTGAAGGGCGCGAACCTCTCCACGCGTCCTCTCGACGTGCTCGACGCCGGCGCCATCGTCGCGGCGGAGAAGGAGATCGGTGCCATCGACGTGCTGGTGAACTGCGCCGGCTACGTGCATCACGGCACCATCCTCGATTGCGAGGAGAAGGATTTCGACTTCTCCACCAATCTCAACGTGCGCGCCGCCTATCGCATGATCCGCGCCTTCCTGCCTGGCATGCTGGAGCGCAAGGGCGGCACCATCGTCAACGTCTCGTCCATCGCCTCCTCGATCATCGGCGTGCCGAACCGCTTCATCTACGGCGTGACCAAGGCGGCCTTGCTCGGCCTCACCAAGTCGGTCGCGGTCGAATACGTGACCAAGGGCATCCGCTGCAACGCCATCTGCCCGGGCACGGTGGAGACGCCGTCGCTGGGCGAGCGCATCAAGGCGCTGGGCAACGAGGAGGAGGCGCGCAAGGCCTTCGTCGCGCGCCAGCCCATGGGCCGGCTGGGCAGGGCGGAGGAGATCGCGGCGCTGGCGCTTTACCTGGCATCCGACGAATCCGCGTTCGTCACGGGGCAGGAATTCATCATCGACGGCGGCTGGACCGCGGCATAGGAGAAGTCATATGGCGACACCCAGGAAGATCGGCTTGATCGGCGTCGGATTGATGGGGCACGGCATCGGCCTCAACATCGTCACCAAGGGGTATGAGCTCGGCGTCATGGCGCACCGCAACCGCAAGCCGGTCGAGGACCTGATCGCCAGGGGCGCCAAGGAATACAAGAACCCGCGCGACCTGACCGCCGCCTCGGACATGGTCATCACCGTCGTCGCCAACTCGCCGCAGATGGAGGAGACGGTCTATCGCCCCGACGGCATCCTGGCCGGGCTGCATGCGGGCGTGGTGATCGCCGATTGCACCACCGCGGCGCCGGATTCCACGGCGAAGATCGCCGCCGACATCGCCGCCAAGGGCGGCCGCTTCGTCGACACGCCGATGACCCGCACGCCGAAAGAGGCCGCGGCCGGCAAGCTCGGCCTGATGACCGGCGGCGATCCGAAGACGCTGGCCGAGATCAAGCCGGTGCTGGAATGCTTCTCCGACCTCATCATCCATTGCGGCCCGGTCGGCGCCGGCCACACCGTGAAGCTGGTCAACAACATGCTCAGTCTCGGCTACGGCATGGTCACGGCGGAGGCGATCGTCGCGGCGAAGATGGCGGGCGTCGACCTCAAGGCCCTGCGCGACGTGGTCAGCGGCGGCGGCGCCAACAGCGTGATGTTCCAGCGCCTGGCCGCCTATGCCATCGACAACGACAACACCCAGCTGAAATTCGCCATCGACAACGCGCGCAAGGACGTGCGCTATTTCAACCACCTCTGCGAAAGCCTCGGCATGGCCACCCCCGTGGCGCAAGCCGTCCACCAGGCCTACGCCATCGCGTCCAACACCGGCCACGGTTCGGATTTCGTGCCGACGATGGTGGACGTGGTCGCGGGGTGGAACAAGGGGAAGAAGTGACGATCTTATGAGGTCGTCATCCCGGCCGACCCTCGGGCCTGACCCGAGGGGAGCGCCGGGATCCACGGTAACGTCGCACGGGCTTTCGTGACTGGACGCCGCTCTTGCGGCGGATGGGTGGATCCCGGGGCGAGCCCGGGATGACGAACGAGTTTGCGGTGGGGCCGGCCTCTTCTCTGTCGTCATTTCCGGCTCAAGGCCGGGGTGACGCGGGAGTGGGCTGCGATGCCCAGTTCACTTTCCATACGTCATTGCCGGGCTTGACCCGGCAATCCAAGTATCGTGCCGCTGACAGAAACTTGGATCACCGGGTCGCGACGCTGTGCGTCGGCCCGGTGATGACGAAGAGAGGAAGGGCCGAGAGTCCGCCTATTTCGGCTTCTTCACGATCCACTCATGCGCGGGGTCGTTCTTGAACACCCATTTGCGGTTCGGGCCGGCCATCACGTTCAAGTAGTAGAGATCGTAGCCGTGCGGCGCGCCAACGGGGTGGTAGCCGCGCGGGACCATCACGCAATCGCCGTCCTCGATCGCCATGGTCTCGTCGATCGAGCGGTCGTCGGTGTAGACGCGCTGGAAGGCGAAGCCCTGGGGCGGGTTGAGGCGGTGGTAATAGGTCTCCTCGAGGAAGCTCTCCTCGGGCAGCGCGTCGCGGTCGTGCTTGTGCGGCGGATAGGAGGACCAGTTGCCGCCGGGCGTCACCACCTCGACGACCAGGAGACTTTCCGCCGGCGCGGTGTCGGGCAGGATGTTGTAAACGAGGCGCCGGTTGGTGCCCTGGCCGCGCTCCTCGAAGCCGACCTGCTCCGGCGGGATCACGCGGGCGGGGAAGGCGCCCTTGCCGCCCGGCGCGGTGCAGACGCCCAGCTCGAGATCGCCGCTCGCCTTCAGCGTGCAGGCGATTCCGGCCGGCACATAGACCGACCAGCCGGGCCCTTCGAAGACACCCTTGCGCCCGCCGATCTCACCCTGGTCCTTGCCGTCGAGGGTGAGCCGCGCCTTGCCGGAGAGGAGCACGATGCACGCCTCGCGGTCCTTCGATGTCCAGGTGAAATCCTGGCCCGCCTTGCGCTGAAACACCTCGAAGCCGACATAGGTCCACCCCGCGCTTTTCGGCGTCACCGACAGCACCGAGCCCTGGGCATCCGGCTGTTTGCGCTTCACCAGCAGATTGGCCATGAGCGTTCTCCTTCTCAGGCCAATTTGGCGTCTTTGGCGTAGCGCTTCAAGTTGGCGCAACCCATGGTCGCGTATTTCAGCGGATTGGCCTTCTCCGGGTCCTGCTCCGCCTCGACCACCAGCCAGCCGGAATAGCCCGGCAGCTCCTGGAAGAAGGCCGGGTAATCGACCATGCCGTCGCCCGGCACGGTGAAGCAGCCGGCGACCACCGCGTCGAGAAAGCTCCAATCCCTGGCCCGCGCCTCGGCCAGCACGTCCTTGCGCACGTCCTTGCAATGCACGTGCGCAATGCGGCTGCGATACTTGCGCGCCAGCGCGACGGGGTCGGCGCCGCCGAAGGTGGCGTGGCCGGTGTCCAGCAGCAGCTTCACCGCCGGGCCGGTCGAGTCCATGAAGGCGTCGATGTCTTCGCCGCTCTGCACCACCGTGCCCATGTGGTGGTGATAGGCCAGCGCCACGCCTTCCTTGGCCACCGCTTCGGCCACCTCGGTCATGCGCTGGCCGAATTCGCGCCACTGCCCCGGCTTCATCACGGGACGCCTGGAGAGCGGCACGTCGCGCTTGCCGTGGGTGGCGTTGGAGGTCTCGGCGAAGATCAGGATCCAGGAGCCCAGCGCCTGCAGCAGGTCGAGATGGGCGCGCAGGTGCTTCAATTCGGCCGCCGCGTCGCGCAGCAGCAGCTCGGAGGAATACCAGCCGGAGACGAGGTCGAGGCCATGCGCGCTCAGCACCGCCTTCAGCGCCTTGGCCTCGCGCGGGAACTTGTGGCCGAGCTCGATGCCCTCATAGCCGGCCTGCCTGGCCTCGGCGAGGCAGGTCTCCAGCGGCGTCTTGCCGCCGAGCTCGCGCAGATCGTCGTTGGACCAGCCGATGGGATTGACGCCGAAACGAACGCTCATCTGTCTCTACTCTCCGACACGCTGCATCTTGGTGGCCTTCTCGTAGGTCTTGCGCGCGCTGCGCACCTTGGGTCGCGGCGAGACTTCCGGCACCGCCACGTCCCACCAATAGCCGCCGGCCTCGGTGGTCTTGTAGGGGTCGGTGTCGATCACGATCATATAGGAGCGGTCCGACTTGCGCGCACGGCCCATCGCCGCTTCCAGCTCCGCCGTGGTCGAGACTTTCTCCGCTTTCGCGCCCAGGCTCCTGGCGTGGGCGGCGAAGTCGATCTCCGGCATCACCTCGTGCTTCGCGTGCTGCAGCAGGTTGTTGAAGCTCTCGCCGCCGGTGGCGCGCTGCAGGCGGTTGATGCAGCCGAAGCCGCGATTGTCGAGCAGCACGACGATGAGCTTCTGGCCCATCATCACCGAGGTGGCGAGCTCCGAGTTCATCATCAGATAGGAGCCGTCGCCGACCATCACCACGATCTCGCGCGAAGGGTCGGCGATCTTCACGCCGAGCCCGCCGGCGATCTCGTAGCCCATGCAGGAATAGCCGTATTCCAGGTGATAGCCGCCGGGGGCGCCCGACTGCCACAGCTTGTGCAACTCGCCCGGCAGGCCGCCGGAGGCGCAGACCACCACGTCGCTGGGCTTGCCGGCGCGCTGCACCGCGCCGATCACCTGGCCGTCGGAGGGCAGGCCGCGATTGGGCGCGGCGGTCGCCGCGGCGTGCTCCGCGGCCCAGGTCTTGCGCACCGTGGCCGCCTGCTTCTGCCAGGCGCCGGGGGCGGCGTAGTCGCCGAGGCCCTTGTCCAGCGCCGCGATGCCGGCCTTGGCATCGGCGATCAGCGCCAGGCCGCCATGCTTGAAGGCGTCGAAGGCCTGGGCGTTGAGGTTGATGATCTTGCGGCCCTCGGCGCGGAACAAAGCGCGCGAGCCGGTGGTGAAGTCCTGCAGCCGCGTGCCGATGGCGAGCACCAAATCGGCTTCCTGCGCCAGCGCGTTGGCGGCGCTGCTGCCGGTGACGCCGATCGAGCCCATGTATTGCGCATGTTTGATGGGCATGGCGGACTTGCCGGCCTGGGTCTCGGCCACCGGGATGCCGCGCTTCTCGGCGAAATCAGCCAGCGCCTTTTCCGCCTCGGAATAGAGCACCCCGCCGCCGGAGACGATGAAGGGCTTCTTCGCCCGCTTCAGGTGCGAGATCGCGTGGGCGAGCTCGTCGCGGTCGGGCTCCGGCCGGCGCGCGCCCCAGAGATGCGGCTCGAAGAAGGCTTCCGGGTAGTCATAGGCCTCGGTCTGCACGTCCTGGCACAAAGCGAGGGTGACGGGGCCGCATTCGGCCGGATCGGTCAAGACGGAAACGGCGCGGGGCAGGGCGGTCAGGATCTGCTCGGGGCGCGTGATGCGGTCGAAATAGCGCGACACCGGCTTGAAGCAGTCATTGGCGGAGATCGTGCCGTCGCCGAAATCCTCGACCTGCTGGAGCACCGGATCCGGCCGGCGGTTGGCGAAGACGTCGCCTGGCAGGAGCAGCACCGGCAGGCGGTCGACATGGGCCACCGCGGCGGCGGTCACCATGTTGGTGGCGCCCGGGCCGATCGAGGTGGTGCAGGCCATCATCTGCCGCCGCCGCGCCGCCTTGGCGAAGGCAATGGCGGTATGGGCCATCGCCTGCTCGTTGTGCGCGCGATAGGTCGGCAATTCGTCCTGCGCGGCATAGAGCGCCTCGCCCATGCCGGCGACATTGCCGTGGCCGAAGATCGCCCACATGCCGGCGAACAGCGGCACTTCCCTGCCGTCGCGCGTGCTGCGCTGCGCAGCCAGGTAGCGCACCAGCGCCTGCGCCATGGTGAGGCGGATGGTTTTCATGAAGGGACTCCACTTTCTTTTTCCCTCTCCCCTTGCGGGAGAGGGCAGCGAAGGCTTAGCGAAACGCAGTTGAGCTTAGCCGTAGCCGGGTGAGGGGTCGCGCGCCAGCGGGCGCGCATCGCCGGAGGCGATATTAGGCGAAGGCTTTGCGCGGATAAACCCGGCGCTGCATCACCCCCCTTCCCACCCTTCCCCCGCAAGGGGGGAAGGAGCACAGCGAGCAAGGGGAGGGGCCGCAGCATCTCAAGGACCATCACTGCGCCGCCGCCGCGTTGGTGCGCTGGGCTTTTTTCCAGGCGTCGCAGAGCTTGCCGAAGCGCCTGGCCATCTCGGCGACGGCGCCCTCGTCGTCCAGTTTGCCGCGCAGCCAGGCGTCGGCGGGCTCGGCGAAAATCGTGCGGCCGACGGCGAAGCCCTTCACCACCGGGTCGGTGCAGGCCGCCTTGAAGGCGCGCTCCAGCACCTCTTCCGGCGCTTCGAGGCCGAGCAGGACGACGCCGCGGCAATGCGGGTCGCGCGCCCGGATCACCTCGCCGATGCGGGTCCAGGCGGATTCGCTTGGCTGCGGCTCGAGCTTCCACCAGTCGGGCCTGATGCCGAGGTCGTAAAGGCGGGTGAGGACCCGCGCCACGGTATCGTCGCCCAGCGCGCCATGCTTGCCGGCGATGATCTCCACCAGCAGCTCGCGCCCCGCGGTGCGCGCGGCGTCGTTCAGGATCAGCAGGCGCTCCTCCTGCTCGCGGCGCAGGGCCTCGGAATCGTCGGGATGATAGAAGCACAGGCACTTGATGGTGTGGCTCACCGGCCATTCGGCGAGATGGCTGCCGAGATCCTCGGTCTCGAAGCGGAGCGGGCGCGAGCCGGGCTTCTCCACCGGCCGGCCGATCCACAGATCGTGGTCGGCCGCGCGGAACAGGGCCTCGCGGCCATAGGTGCCGTCGAGCAGCATGCCGAAGCCATGCTCCGTCCCGGCGATCTGCACGGCCGCCTTTACCGCGAGCTCCTTGAAGTCGGCGATGCGCGCGCGGGGCGCGCCGGCCCGGTCGGCGATCTCCTCCAGCTGGGCGCGATGGTCGATGGCGAGCGCCATCAGGGTCGGCCAGTGGCCGCGCCGCGTCGTCGCCCAGTGGATGTGGTTGATGTCCTGGTCGTGGCGCAAAGCGCGGTGCTTGCTGCCATGCTTCAGGAAATACTGCAGCTCCTCCCAGGTCGGGCTCTCGGGCGAGCAGAGCAGGCGCGATACCGCGAAGGCGCCGCAGGCATTGGCCCAGGTGGCGCAGGTCTCGTAGGGCTCGCCTCGGATCCAGCCGCGCAGGAAGCCGGACATGAAGGCATCGCCGGCGCCGAGCACGTTGTAGACCTCGATGGGGAAGCCCTTGCCGTTGATGCCGTCATCGAGGCTGGCCGGGATCGCGCCGGGATAGACGGTGCAGCCGAGCGGCCCGCGTTTCAGCACGATGACGCCCTGGCTGCGGGCGCGGATGGCGCGCAAGGCCGCCAGCGTGTCGGACTGGCCGCCGGCGATCTTCACCTCTTCCTCGGTGCCGACGATGAGGTCGCAGTCGGCGAGAATGCCGAGCAGGTGCTGCGACACCTTGTCGGAGGCGACGTAGCGGGCCTCGCCCGCGCCGTGCCCGGCGAGACCCCAGAGATTCGGGCGGTAGTCGATGTCGAACACCACCTTGCCGCCCGCCTCTTTCATCAGGCGCATCGCCTTGCGCTGCATCGCGTCGGTCGTGGCGGTGGAGAAATGCGTGCCGGTCACCACCACCGCCCGGGCGCGGCGGATGAAGGCGGGGTCGATATCCGCCTCGGTCAGCCCCATATCGGCGCAGTTCTCGCGGTAGAAGATGAGGGGGAAGGAGTCCGAATCGCGCACGCCGAGGATGACCAGCGCGGTCAGCCGCTTGGGGTCGGTCTTGATGCCCTCGGTGGCGACGCCCTCGCGCAGCATCTGCTCGCGGATGAAGCGGCCCATATGCTCGTCACCGACGCCGGTGACGACCGCCGATCTGAGGCCCAGACGGGCCGTGCCGATGGCGATGTTGGACGGGCAGCCGCCGACCGACTTGGCGAAGCTCGCCATGTCCTCGAGCCGGCCGCCGATCTGCTGGCCGTAGAGATCGACCGAGGAGCGGCCGATGGTGATGACGTCAAGATCGCGGGGCAAGTCATTGGACATAATGCTGTTCCCCGGTGATGAGGGCGGCTGCGGCCGCCCTGCGAGACCCCTGGGCGCGGCGCCGGAACAGGCCGCTGTCGCAACTCCGTTCTTGCGCCAATGAAACAATAATTCTATTTTCTGTCAATAACGGAATAGATGGTTTTTGAAGGGATCCCATCATGCGTTTTGGACTCCTGGGTGCCGGCCGCATCGGCCAGATTCACGGCCGGTCGGTGGCCGCGCACAAATCCGCCAGCCTGGTGGCGATCACTGATGTGGACGCCAAGGCGGTGGCGGCCTTGGCGCAGGAAACCGGCGCCAGCGTGGCGAAGAGTGCTGCCGACATCATCGCCGACAAGAGCATCGACGCGGTGCTGATCTGCACGCCGACCGACACCCACGCCGACCTCATCGAGCAGGCGGCGAAGGCGGGCAAGGCGGTGTTCTGCGAGAAGCCGGTCGACCTCTCGGCCGATCGCGTGCGCGCGTGCCTGAAGGTGGTCGCCGAGACCAAAGCGCCGCTGATGATCGGGTTCAACCGCCGCTTCGATCCCAGCTTCGCCAGCCTGCAGCAGCGCCTGGCCGCAGGCGAGGTCGGCAAGGCCGAGATCGTCACCATCCTGTCGCGCGATCCCGGGCCGCCGCCGGTCTCCTACATCACGCGCTCGGGCGGGCTGTTCCGCGACATGATGATCCACGACCTCGACATGGCGCGCTTCCTGCTGGGCGAGGAGCCGGTGGAGGTTTCGGCGCTCGCCTCCTGCCTGGTCGATCCGGAGATCGGCAAGGCCGGCGACATCGACACCGCCGTGGTGACGCTCAGGACCGCCAGCGGCAAGCTGGCGCAGATCTCCAATTCGCGCCGCGCCACCTATGGCTACGACCAGCGCATCGAGGTGCATGGCAGCGGCGGCCTGCTGCGCGCGCACAACCTGCATGCGACGACGGTCGAGCGCGCCAATGCCCAGGGCTTCAACAGCGACCCGGTGCTGCACTTCTTCCTGGAGCGCTATCTGCCGGCCTACCGCGCCGAGATGGACGCCTTCATCACCGGCGTCGCCGCCGGCAAGGCGCTGAACCCCAGCGGCGAGGATGGCCTCAAGGCCCTGCTGCTCGCCGACGCGGCGGAGGCGTCGATGAAGAGCGGGAAGACGGTGAAGGTGGGGTAGTAAAAATCGTCATCCCGGCCGACCCTCGGGCTCGGCCCGAGGGGAGCGCCGGGATCCACTGTTCCGTCGCACGAGCCGGTGTCGTTGCGCCCCGCCCTTGCGGCGGATGAATGGATCCCGGCGCAAGGCCGGGATGACGATTGAATTTTCTTCACTCCAGATCGTCATCACCGGGCTTGGCCCGGTGATCCAAGTTTCCAGAAGCGGCGCGATATAACTTGGATTGCCGGGTCAAGCCCGGCAATGACGATAGGGAGAGGGAAGGGCTAATGCGCCTTCTTGTAGCCCTTGCCGAACTTAACCTCGAGGCGCGACTGGATCAGCTCGAAGCAGATCGACAGCATCCAGTAGATCGCCGCCGCCGTGGTCAGCATCTCGATGTAGCGGTAGCTCGACCGGCCGAAGCTCTGGGCCAGGAACATGATCTCCCACACGCCCATCACCGAGATGAGCGAGGAATCCTTGAGCATGGCGATGAATTGCGAGCCCGTGGGCGGGATGACGATGCGCGTCGCCTGCGGCAGCACGATGGTCCACAGAATCACCCAGTTGGGCAGGCCGAGCGAGGCGCCGGCCTCGCGCTGGCCCTGCGGCACCGACATGATGCCAGAGCGGAAGATCTCGCTTAGGTATGCGCCGTAGTTCAGCGACAGGGCGATGATGCCGGCGGGGATCGCATCCGGCACCGGCCCCAGCTGCGGCAGGCCCAGATAGATCAGGAAGATCTGCACCAGCAGCGGCGTGCCGCGGAAGAACGAGGTGTAGAAGGTGGAGATGCCGTAGAACACCGCGCTGCTCGACAACCGCCCGAGGGCCGAGATCAGGCCCAGCACGCTGGAGGCGATGATCGAGAAGAAGCAGACGAAGAGGGTCAGCGCCGCGCCCTGGATGAAGCCGTCCTTGGTCAGCTTCAGCCCCGCGAGGGCCGGAAAGCGCGCCGCGATGATCTCGAATTTCAGCCCGAAGCTGAGGAAGAACAGCACGAAGAGGACGAGCAGGGTGGCCCAGACGGCGACCACCCTGATCTCGAAGCCGCGCGTCGCCCCGCGGGGGAAGACCGGGGGCGGCGCGATCCGCTCCCCGATCTGTCCCTCGACGAGGCTGTCGTCGTTGACGGGATCGCTCAAGACCGAAGCCCGGCGATCACATCTGCTTGGTGGTGATGTCCTTGCCGACCCACTTCTCGGAGATGGCCTTCAACGTGCCGTCGGCCTCCATCGCCTTGAAGATCTCCTTGATCTTGGCCTGCCATTCCGGATCGCCCTTGTCGACCGCGACCCAGATCGGCTCGCCATAGAGGGAGTCGCCGACGATCTTGAACTTGTCGGGGTTCGCCTTCACGCGGTCGATGGTGGTGAGGTAGTTGCTGACGATGGCGTCGAGCCGCTTGCCGGTGCCGAGCGCCAGGTCCTGGAAGGCGGTGTCCTCGGAATCGTAGGGCACCACCGTCGCCTCGGCGAAGGGATACTCCACCGGCTTGGCGCCCGGGATGTCGATGACGAGCGCCTTCTGGACGTATTTCTCGTAGGTGGTGCCGGCTTGGGCGCCGACCTTCTTGCCGTTCAGATCGGCGGCGGTCTTGATGTCGGCGTTGTCGACATTGACGGCGATCACCGCCGGCGATTCATAGTACTCGTTGACGAAGTCCAGCACCTGGGCGCGCTCGGCGGTCGGCGTCATCGAGCAGACGCAGATGTCCCAGCGGCCGTTCCAGTTGCCGGCGACGATGATCTCCCAGGACGGCGTCTCGACCTTGTAGTCCACGCCCAGGCGCTTGGCGATCTCCTTGGAGATGTCGATGTCGAAGCCGACCACCTCGCCGCTCTCGTTGATGTAGGAGAAGGGCGGATAGGCCTGGTCGGTCACCTCGACCAGCACCTTGTTCTTCATCACCCGGTCCAGCGTCTCGCCGGCCAGCGTCGCCGACGCGAAGCCGGCCAGCAGGGCGGGCGTCAGGGCCGCAATCATCATTCTACGCATTCAGCTCTCCCTCAATGAATGGGCGGCAGCCGCAATGGGCCGCGCCCGGTTCCCGATCTTTTCAGCCCCGTGACAGTGCCGCGCCGCAGAGGACGAGTCCAGTATTTGCCGCAGTTCCGGCATGGCTGATGCCCGGAGATTCCCGAAATCCGGGCGACATCCGGGCCATGCGCAGGGGGCAGGCGCGGCCGGGTGGCCCGTTTCGCGACAGGTGGCCGCGGGGAGGGGGCTGCGATATAGTCCCGCGCGGGCTGCGAACCCCAAATCCGGCGGACCTGGCCATGCCGCAACCGACTCCCCAAGTGACGCTGCGGGAAATCACCGGGCAGACGCTGCCGGAGATCCTGGCGCTCGAGCTCGGCCCGCAGCAGGACGACTACATCGCCACCAATGCGGTCTCGATCGCGGAGGCGCATTTCGAACCGGGCGCCTGGTTCCGCGGTGTCTATTCCGGCGGCGCGCCGGTCGGCTTCGTCATGCTGTTCAACCCGACGATCCCCGGCGCCATGGCAAATGACCCGATCGCGCCGACCGACATCGTGCTGTGGCGCCTGATGATCGACCGGCGGCACCAGCGGCGCGGCCTCGGGCGCGCCACGCTGGATGAATTGCGGCGCCACATCCCCTCGATCGGCGATTTCCGCCGGCTGCTCACCAGCTACAGACCCGGCCCGGCTTCCCCCGCCGGCTTCTACGAATCCTACGGCTTTAGCGAGACCGGCCGGCTGTGGGACAACGGCACTGAAGTGGAGCTTGCCCTCCCGCTGTGATCGACAGTGGCGGCGTCACCCCGCCGTGCCCAGCGTCACCACCAGGGCCTGGGCGAGGCACATGGAGGCGCCGAGGGAGCGGAAATCGTGCACGGCGGCATCCTCGATGTAGAACACCACGTCGGATTGCGGGGTGAGGGGGCTCAAGGGCTGGTCGGTGATGCCGATGACCGGCACCTTGCGCTGGGCGGCGAAGGCGACGGTTTCCACCACGCGCGGGGTGTAGTCGGCATAGGTGATGGCGACCAGGGCATCGCGCGGGGTCATCAGCTGGCGCTGCTCGGCGTCCATGCCGCCGATGGCGTCGATCAGGTGGGCGCGGCGGCCGATCTTGCTCAAGGCGTAATAGAGATAGGCGGCGAGCGGGAAGGCGCGGCGCTGGGCCAGCAAGTGGATGGTCTCGGCCTTGCGCAGGATCTGCACCGCGCGGTCGAGGTCGGCGGCCTTGGTCTCCTCGCACAGGTGCTGCAGGGCGGCGATGTTGGCCTCGGCGAAGCGGGTGAGGATCGCCTGCGGGCCCTGGTCGCTGCGCCCGGTCATCTCCTCGCGCATCGCCGCGATGCGCTCGGAATAGCTCGGCCGGCTTTCGCGCAGGCGCTGCTGGAAGATGCGCTGCAGATCGGAGAAGCCGTCGAAGCCGAAGGCCTTGGCGAAGCGGATCAGCGCCGAGGGCTGCACGTCGGCATGGGCGGCGATGACGGCGATGGATTCGATGGCGATCTCGTTCGGGTTCTTCAGCGCGAATTCGGCGATCTGGCGCAGCCGCTTGCTCAAGGAGTCGTAGCGCGTGGAGATCTCGCGGTTGAGATCGGCATAGGTGATGCCGGAAGCCGCGACCGGCTGGCGCCGCGCGCCCGCCTTCGCCCTCGCTGTCGTCCTGCCGCGCGCCATGTCGGTTCCCCTCTGATGGCATCCCCGCAAATAGAATAAAAATTCCTCTTGAACGATACAAACAAAAAAACAAGAATGCGGCGTTTTCAGCAGGGCCGGGCAGGCCCGGCGGCCGGTTCGGCCGCGCCCTGATCGACCCGCATGTCCAGGCAGACGGAGCCGCCAGATGAAGATTGGGATGATCACCGACAGCGTCGGTCATCTGTCCTTCGACGCCATGCTGAAATGCGCGGCGGAAACCGGGATCGAGCAGATCGAGGTGGCCTGCGGCAACTGGTCGAAGGCGCCGCACATGCAGCTCGACCGGATGCTGGAGAGCGCCCCGGCGCGCCGGGACTACCTGGCCAAGATCAAGGATCACGGCCTCGAGCTCATCGCCCTCAACTGCTCCGGCAACCAGCTGGCGCCGGGCGAGGCCGGCAAGAAGCACGACGCGGTGGTGCGCAAGACCTTCCAGCTGGCCAAGCTGCTGGGGCTGGACAAGGTGGTGATGATGTCAGGTCTTCCCGGTGGCCCGGGCGACGCCAACCCGAACTGGATCACCACCGCCTGGCCGCCGGAGACGCAGACCATCCTGAAATACCAGTGGGAGAAGGTGGCGATCCCCTATTGGCGCAACCTGGTGAAGCACGCCGGGAAGTGCGGCGTCGAGAAGATCTGCATCGAGATCCACGGCACGCAGCTGGTCTACAACATCGACACCATGCTGCGCTTGCGCGACGCGGCGGGCGAGCGCGTCGGCGCCAATTACGATCCCAGCCACATGATGTGGATGGGCGGCGACCCGCTGCTGGGCATGAAGCGGCTGAAGGGCGCCATCTATCACGTCCATGCCAAGGATACCAAAGTCGACCCGGAGAATGCCGGCATCAACACCCGGCTGGAGACCAAGACCAACGACCGGGTCGACGAGCGCGCCTGGAACTACGTCACCCTCGGCTTCGGCCACGGCGAGACCTGGTGGCGCGACTTCATCTCCCGCCTGGCCCAGCTCGGCTATGACGGCGTGCTGTCCATCGAGCACGAGGACGCGGCCATGTCGCCGACCGAGGGCCTGCGCCGCTCGGTCGAGTTCCTGCAGACGATGATCATCCGCGAGGCGGCGTAAGATGCCACGTAACATGACTGGCACCATCGGCGTGGGCGTGATCGGCACCGGCATCATGGGCGCCGCCCATGCCATGGCCTTCCTCTCGGCGCCGACGATCTTCGAGACGGCGCTGGGCGCGCGGCTGGAGGTCATCGGCGACGTGAACCTGGCGGCGGCGCAGAAGGCGCAGGCGCGCTTCGGCTTCAAGCGCGCGGTCGGCTCCTGGCAGGAGGTGATCGCCGACCCGGCCGTCGATCTCGTCTCCATCACCACGCCCAATGCGCTGCATCGCGACATCGCGCTGGCGGCGCTCAAGGCCGGCAAGCATGTCTATTGCGAGAAGCCGCTGGCGGCCGATCTGCAGGGCGCCAAGGACATGGCGGCCGCCGCGAAGACCGCGAAAGGCAAGACGCTGGTCGGCTACAACTACCTGCGCTCGCCGGCGGTGGAGTTCGCCCGCCGCCTGATCGCCGAGGGGGCCATCGGCAAGGTCAGCTATTTCCGCGGCGTCTATGACGAAGACTACATGGCCGACGAGATGACGCCCTATTCCTGGCGCTGCCGCCAGGACATGGCGGGCCTCGGCGCGCTGGGCGACCTCTGCTCGCACCTGGTCAGCGTCGCCCAGGTGCTGATGGGGCCGGTCGCGCGCGTCGTCGCCGACACCCGCACCGTCATCGGCAAGCGCCCGGTGCCGGCCGCCGGCGACGGCACCGAGCGGCGCGATGTCGCGGTGGCGCTCAGCGGCGAATGGCGCGCGGTGGAGAACGAGGACACCGCCCAGGCGCTGGTGCAATTCGCCGACGGCAACATGGGCTCGCTGGTCACCAGCCGAGCCCATTGGGGCCGCAAGTCGCACCTCGCCTTCGAGGTGTTCGGCTCCGAGGGCTCGATCCTGTTCGACCACGAGCGCATGAACGAGCTGCAGGTCTACACCAAGAGCGCCGTCGACGCGCCGACCAACGGCCATCGCCTGATTCCGATGGGACCGGAGCATCCCTATTACGGACGCTTCACGCCGGCCAAGGGCCACGGCATCGGCTTCAACGATCTGAAGATCATCGAGGTCGCGCATCTCCTGAACGGCATCGCCGGCAAGGAGACGCTCTATCCCACCATCGTCGATGCGCTGGCGACGGAGAAGGTGCTGCACGCGATCGTGGACTCGGCGCGGCAGGGGGCCTGGATCGCGCTTTCCTGAGGCGCCGGTCCGCTGGCTCGGTCGTTCGGCTTAGGCCGGATTGCAAGGCGCGCACCCCTACAACACGGGGTGCAGTTCCTGGTAAATTCCCCCCGCTTGCGACGTGCCGTCCAGGCTGTCTGCGGGGAGGGTAGCATCGAATTCACCGCGCCCATTTGCCGTGCCCTCAATGCGCGAGCCGTCGGCGATTCCGACGACATCCTGATCCTCGCGCACGGATTCGGGAGCGACCAGAGCGTCTGGCGCGACTACATGCCATGGCTCTCGCAGCGCTATCGCGTCGTCGCGTACGACCTCGCTTGCGCCGGTACCGCCAGCCCGGAGTTTTTCACCCTGCCACGGCATGAATCCCTCGATGGCCACGTCGACGATCTGATCCATCTTCTGCGCGCGCTCTCCGTGGGCCGCTGCACGTTCGTCGGCCACTCGGTCAGCGGCATGCTGGGTGTCCTGGCGGCCAGGCGGGTGCCGGAAATCTTCGAGAAGCTGATCCTGATCGGGGCATCGGCCTGCTATCTCAGCGACACCCACTACATGGGCGGCTTCGACTATGACGCGATCGGCGCGATCCTCAACGCCATCAGGCTGAACTACCGCGATTGGGCGAAGAGCTTCGGTCCTTTCGCCGTGGACAAGGCGCCTGGAGACCCGGCCGCCGAATCCTTCGTTGCCAGCCTGCTGCGCATGCGCCCGGACGTGGCGGTCGCGATGGCGAAGGCGATCTTCCTCAGCGACTACCGCGCGGTGCTGCCGAGCTGCACAGCGCCGACCACGATCCTGCAGACGCGCCACGACCCGGCGGTCCCTCTGCAGGCGGCGCAGTACCTGGGTGAGCATATACCGGCAAGCACGCTGGAGATCATCGACGCGACCGGCCATCTGCCGCATCTCAGCGCGCCCGCCACGATGGCGGCCGCGCTGCGTCGACACCTGCCGAAGTTCGGCGCCAATGGCAGCGTGGGGTCGACTGCCTAGGCTGTCCCATATCACGATCGCGCCCATCCGGCCGTTGCGGCGAGCCGTCGATCGCAAGGCGCGAAGCCGGAAAATTCCCGTGGGATTCGGTCAGTCTTTCGTCATGCATTCGCACTAGTCTCCGCCGCATTCGAATGACATGAGAGTGGTGCAGCATGATGCTGACCTGCGGAGGTTTGCGACTGCAGGAGCATGCGCCGGATGATCGGGCCGACGTCGCCGACTTCATCCAGCGCAGATTTCGCGACAGCTACGGTGCGACATTGACGCATCTGATGCCGCGGCTTTTCTCGCTCAGGAACAGCGCCAACGAGGTGATCGCGGCATTCGGCTTGCGCGATGCCGCGCGCGAACGGCTGTTCATGGAGAAGTATCTGGATCGCGCGGTCGAGACTGTGCTCTCGCGGCATCATGGTGCAATCGTGCCACGCTCCGCCATCGTCGAGGTCGGAAATCTCGCGACTTCCGCGGGTGGCGCGCGCGCCGTGATTGTGGCTTTGACGCACTATCTGCATGCGCAGGGCATCGAATGGATCACCTTCACCGGCGTGGCGGCCTTGCGCTCGGCCTTCGCGCGGCTCGGCCTGCGCCCGGTCGTCCTGGCGGCGGCCGATCCGGCGCGTCTCTCGGCGACCGAGCTGATGAGCTGGGGCAGCTATTTCACCGCCAATCCTGTGGTCATGGGCGGCTATGTTCCGGGCGGCCACGCGGCGCTGGTCGCGGCAGGCGCGCCCGCCAATGCGCTCTCGTGCAGCGGAGCGCTGGTCGCATGAGCGACGTGCTCGCCGCCCTCGATCATTTCGCGACGACCGCCGCCGAATCCGTCGCCATGACGGACGGCGCGACCGAGCTCAGCTATGCCGAGCTCCGCGCCCGCGTCGACCGCGCGGCGCATTGGCTCGCCGCCATCGGCTGCCGGCGCCTCGGCCTGCTGCTCGACAACGGCCTGGATTGGGCGATCCTCGATCTCGCGTCGCGCCGGGCCGGAATCGTCCTGGTGCCGATCCCGCTGTTCTTCAGCGTCGAGCAGATCGCGCATGTTGTCGGCCAGGCGGCGCTGACGCATCTGGCGACGGAGCAGGTGACCCGCGTGGCCACCCTGGCGCGGCTGCCGGCGCTGCCCGCCGCCGAGGACATCCTGGCGCGGCCGGCCACCAGGCTCCTGGTGCTGGACCGGCTCGCGGCGGCGCCGGACGCGCCACTGCCGGGGCGGACCGGCAAGGTCACCTTCACTTCCGGAACCACCGGCGCGCCGAAGGGCATCTGCCTGTCGCATGCGGCGATCGACAAGGTGGCGGGCTCGCTGCTCGACGCCAGCGGCGGCAGCGCGCAGGACCGGCATCTCTGCATCCTGCCGCTGGCGACGCTGCTGGAGAACATCTCCGGCATCAACGTGCCGATCCTGGCCGGCGCCACCGCCTGCATCCCGTCGCTGCGCGAGGTCGGCCTCACCGGATCGTCGCAGCTCGACATCGGGCTGACCATCGGCGCCATCCTGCGCTTCCGCGCCACCACCATCGTCACCGTGCCGCAGATCCTGGCGGCCATGGCGGCGGTCTTGTCTACCGGCGCGGTGCGGCAGACCGACCTGCGCCTGGTCGCGGTCGGCGGCGCGCCGCTGGCGCCCGGCATCCTGCGCAAGGCCCGGCAATTGGGGCTGCCGGTGCGCGAGGGCTACGGCCTCTCCGAATGCAGCTCCGTCGTCTGCCTCAACCGCATCGACGACGACCGGCCCGGCAGCGTCGGCCGGCCGCTGCCCCATGCGCGGGTCGAGATCGCGCCCGACGGCGAGGTGCTGGTCGGCGGCGCGGTCTGCGAAGGCGTGCTGGGCGGCGGCGAAACGGAGATGCCGGCGCTGTGGCCGACCGGCGATCTCGGCCGCTTCGATGCCGACGGCCATCTCTACCTGACCGGGCGCAAGAAGAACGTCTTCATCACCTCCTTCGGCCGCAACGTCTCGCCGGAGTGGATCGAATGCGAGCTGGCGGCAGAACCCGGCATCGCCCAGGCGGCGGTGTTCGGCGAGGGACGGCCGTGGAACACGGCGATCATCGTTGCGGCGCCGCCGGGCGGCGCCGGCGGCAAGGCGTTCGACCCCACGCGGGTCGCGCTGGCGGTGCAGCGTGTCAATGAACGCCTGCCGGACTACGCGCGGGTCGGCCGCTGGCTGCTGGCCGACGCGCCATTCACGCCGGCCAACGACCTGTCGACGCCGAATGGACGGCTGCGGCGGGAGCGGATCGCGGAGGTTTACCGCGACCGGCTCGACCACATCTACGATTGCGAGGTTCCTCTTGTTTCATGACGATCTGGTGCGGGCGACCGAGCCCGACCGCGTGGCCCTGCTGGGCGCGCCGATCATCCAGGCCGCGCTGCGGGGCGAGGTGACCCGCGCGCAATACATCGACTTCCTGACCCAGGCCTATCACCATGTGCGCCACACCGTGCCGCTGCTGATGAGCTGCGGCGCCCGTCTGCCGGAGCATCACGCCTGGCTGCAGCGCGCGCTGGTCGAATACATCCAGGAGGAGGCCGGGCACGACGAGTGGATCCTGTCCGACATCGACCGCGCCGGCGGCGACGCGGACGCGGTGCGCGACGGCACGCCGGGCCTCGCCACCGAGATCATGGTGGCCTATGCCTACGACATCGTGCAGCGGCGCAATCCGCTCGGCTTCTTCGGCATGGCCTTCGTGCTGGAAGGCACCAGCGTGCAGCTGGCGACCCGCGCCGCTGCGTCGCTGCAGGCGGCGCTCGACCTGCCGGACAGCGCCTTCACCTATCTCGCCTCGCATGGCGAGCTGGACATCGAGCATACGGCGACCTTCGCGGGCCTGGTGAACCGCTTCGACCGCGAGGCGGACCGGCGCTGCGTCATCGACGCGGCCAAGGCGTTCTTCCGCCTCTATGGCGACATCTTCCGCGGCCTGTCATGAGCGCAACGGACCAGACCGCATCGCGGCACATCCTGATCACCGGCGCCACCGGCGGCATCGGCTCGGCCACCGTGCGGCTGCTGGCGCTGCCGGGGACGCGGCTCAGCTATGTCGCGCGCGATCCGGCGCGCCTGGATGAGCTGGTGCGGGAATCCTGGCGGGCGGATTCGGCGTTCGCCATTCCGGCCGACCTTGCCGATCTCGACGGCATCGGCGGGATCGTGGCGAGAGCCGAGGCGCGTCACGGGCCGGTGGACATCCTGGTCAACAACGCGGCGGTCGACGGCTTCGGCCATCTGGAGGACATGCCGCCGGCCGAGATCCGGCGCGTCTTCGACATCAACCTGCTGGCGCCGATCCTGCTGACCCGCGCGGTGGTGCCGCAGATGCTGGCGCGCGGCAGCGGCCAGATCGTCACCATCGGCTCGATCTTCGGCAGCATCGGCTTCGCCGGCTTTGCCGCCTATTCCTCCGGCAAGTTCGCGCTGCGCGGCTTCTCCGAGGCCCTGCGGCGCGAGCTCGGGCACAGCGGCGTCGCCGTCACCTACGTGGCGCCGCGCTACACCAAGACCGGGCTCAATTCCCCGGCGGTCGACCGCATGGCGGTGGCGACCAGGATGGCCAGGGACGAACCCGCCGACGTGGCGCGGCAGATCGTGGCGGCGATCGAAAGCCGGCGCGCGGAACTGATCATCGGCCGCGCCGAACGCGTCTTCGTCCGCCTGAACGCGCTGTGGCCGAAGCTGGTCGACCGCGGCCTGGCGAAGACCACCAGGAAGATCCGCGACCTCGTGAAGCCGGCGGCCTGACGCCGCGGCGACGGCAAAGAGAAAGAGGAGAGAATCATGAGCAGTTTCAGAAAGAATGCGGCGGGCGCCCTGTTCGCCGTGGCGGGACTCGCGCTGAGCGTTCCGGCCGGGGCGGCGACCGATGTTGATGCCGCGATGACCGAGCTGCAGCACGGCTGGGCGAAGGCCAATTACCAGACGCCGGAGGACCAGCAGGAGAAGACCTTCGAGGCGCTGATCGCCAAGGCGGAGCAGGCGGTGAAGGAGAATCCGGGCAAGCCCGAGTTGCTGGCCTGGGAGGCGATCATTCTCAGTTCCTATGCCAAGGTGCAGGGCGGCTTCGGCGCCATGGACAGCGCGGAGAAGGCGCGCGACCTGCTGCTCGCGGCGATCAAGCTCGACGACAAGACGCTGGGCGGCGGCGCCTACACCTCGCTCGGCGCCCTCTACTACAAGGTGCCCGGCTGGCCGATCGGTTTCGGCAACGACGCCAAGGCCAAGGAGATGCTGGAGCGCGGCCTGGCGATGAACCCGGACGGCATCGACCAGAATTATTTCTACGGAGATTTCCTGCTCGACCAGGGCGAGAAGGACAAGGCCAAGGAATACCTGACCAAGGCGCTGAACGCGCCGCCGCGTCCTGGCCGCGAGGACGCCGATGCGGGCCGGCGGCAGGAGATCGCCGCGGACCTGAAACTGGCCAGCAAATGATGCGGAAAGCCGCTGCGGCTACGGCACCGTCACGGTGATGGTGCCGGTTTCCAGCGGCGTCGTTTCCCATTCGCGCTTGCGCAGGAAGGTGATCTGGTAGCTGCCCGGCCGCGCGGCGCGGAAGCGGAAGACATGGGTGCGCGACCCGCCGGGCGCTTCGTTTGCCGCGGGTTCGTAGTCGCTGCCCAGCAATTCGACGCCGGCGGGCGGCTGCGGCACTTGCCAGACATATCCCGTGCTCGGGATCGACTGCACCCGCACCGTGAAACCGCCGCCGGCGGCATCTATCCGCGTCTCGTATTCCAGGCGTCCTCCTCCTGTGCTCGGCTAAGCGCCTTGCCCCGTCATGAATACCATTTGTGCCACATGGCGGAATCGGTGCCCTCGACGAAGCAGTCGAGCCGGCCCGAGGCCCAGGACGCCACGCCGACGCTGGAGCTGAGCACGCCGCCCAGGTCTTCCTCGCCGCTCCAATGCGCGCCGTCCCACCATTTGTGCCACATATGCGAGTTCTGCCCAGGATAGAACACGTCGATGCGGTTGGGGCCCCAGGATTCCGCCGCCGGCTCGCCGGCCAGCACGCCGCCCAGGTTCTCCCACCCGCTCCAATGCGCGCCGTCCCACCACTTGTGCCACAGATGCATGTCGTAGCCGCGCACGAAGCAGTCCAGCCGGTTGGCGGCCCAGGACGACACCGCCGGGCCTGAGCTCAGCCCGCCGCCCAGGCTCTCCCAGCCATGCCAGCCGTGGCCGTCCCACCACAGGTGCCACATCGCCTGATCCATGCCGCGGGCGAAGACGTCGATGCGGTTGGGGCCCCAGGAGACCGCGCAGGGCTCGGAGGAGAGCAGGCCGCCGAGATTCTCCCAGCCGCTCCAGCCGCCCTGGTACCATTTGTGGTACAGGTTGTGGTTGGTGCCGACGGCGAAGATGTCGAGCCGGCCGCTGGCCCAGGAGCAGATCGCCGGCGCGCCGTGGATCAGGCCGCCGAGCGATTCCCAGCCAAACCAGCCGCTGCCGTTCCACCAGCGGTGCCAGCAGGCGGAATCCAGTCCGCGCGCCACCACGTCGATGCGATTGGCCGCCCAGGACACCGCGCTCGGTCGCGAGGTGATCTGGCCGCCCAGGTTCTCCCAGCCCTGCCAGCCATGGGTTGCCGGCAGGATCACGCCGGAGGTGGTCCAGAACGGGAATTCGCTGTCGATGCCGGCCTCGCCATAGGCGATCTTGAAAAAGCCGCCGACGCCCCAGCCGGCGCCCCAGGAGTTCTTGCAGATCCAGCAGCCCTCCGCCTCGGAATAGCCGATCACCTCGACGCAATGCAGGCCGACATCGGCGCCGCTGACATGGTGATAGATCCCGCCGCCATAGGAGAAGAAGTCGTTGAAGACGTGCAGCACCGCGCAGCACGGCCCGGCATTGGTCAGGTAGTTCTTGCGGTCGACGACATTGGCCATGGTGCCGGAATTGGTCACCTTCACCGCGCGCGCGTCGCGGTTGGGTCCGATGACGCATTTCGGGTTGGGCGGCGGCGCCGCGAAGGCGTCGGCATAGGGGAAGCAGGCGTCGTCGGGAATGCCGCGCGTCTTCACCTGGCCGATCGCCTGGTCGGGCCACCAGCCGCCGCAGCTGGCGCCGTGGCTCGAGCAGAAATGCAGGTCGGCTTCGGAGAGATCGAGAAGTTGCCCCTTCTCGATCGAGGCCATGGATTCGACCGTCGCCGTGGTGCAGAACGAGACGCAGGAGCCGCAGCCGCCCTGGTCCTTGACCGGCGTCACGTGGTTGCCGCTGCGGTTGCGCCAGTCGACGGCGGGGGCGAAGTTCGGGGCCGCGGCCGCGGCCAGCGCCTGCGGCGCCATCGCGGCGGCGAGCGAGGCCTGGTCGACGATGACGCCGAGCAGGGCCTTCTTGGCCGCGTCGCTCAGCTCCGACAGCGGCGTCTGCCGCGGTTGCCAGCGTGCTTTCGCGTCGCGCAGGGTCGCGCTCAGGGCCTGCATGGACAGAACCGGCATGGGTGTCTCCTTCACCAATGAAGTTGGCGTGCAAAATTCCATCGCGCGTCGCGCCGGCTTGGCCGGCGGCGGCGTATCGATCGGGCTGAATTGGAACTGCGAACGAACCGGATGGGGTTGGTCGGGTCCGCTGCGCGAGGCGCCGCTATGGGGCCGCTATCAAGAGCGGCCGGCGACTTCGCGCACACTTCCGCCCAGGCAAGAATACCCTGGGCGGCACTCGCCACAGAACCCGGAAATCCCCACCATGCTTCTTATGGTTGACGCTATACGCCGATGAATTGGGGGCGACTTGTGATTTTCCGGTGGCATCACGGACCGCCTGCATTTGTCTGTGACGCTGGCAGACGGGTGTGAGATTCTCTTGCGCGCGTTGCATCGATCTTGCGGCGCGATGAAGGCCGCGTGACCGTCAGCGCGCGATGGCGGGCCCGCTGCGGTAGCGGCTCCACAACAGCCACAGCGCGATGCTCATGTTGAGCAGGTTCCAGGCGATGCCGTTCAGGAACGCGGCCTGGTACGAGCCGGTAACGTCGAAGATCTCGCCCGACAGCCACCCGCCCAGCGCCATGCCGAGCACGGTCGCCATCAGCACCAGGCCGATGCGGCCGCCGGCTTCCTTGGCGGGGAAATACTGGCGGATGATGAGGGCGTAGCTCGGCACGATGCCGCCCTGCGACAGGCCGAACAGGCCGGAGATCACGTAGAGCGAGACCAGGGCGTCGAACGGCAGATAGAGCAGCAGCGCCAGGCATTGCAGGGTCGAGCCCAGGATCAGCGTGCCGATGCCGCCGATCCGGTCGGCGATCAGGCCGGAGGCGAGCCGGCTCACCACCCCGAGGCCGAGCAGCAGGGAGAGCATCTCCGCGCCGCGCGCCGGGCCGTAGCCGAGATCGGCGCAATAGGCGATCAGGTGCACCTGGGGCATCGACATGGCGACGCAGCAGGCGACGCCCGCCAGCACCAGCAGCGCCTGCAGCACCGGGGCGGGGGCGGGCAGGCGGGTGATCACCGCATGCGCGCCGCCGACGGATGTCGGCGCGTGATCGACCGGCGCCCGGCGGCGCAGCAGCAGCGTGATCGGCAGCATGGAGACGACGCAGAGCGCGCCGAGGCCCATGAAGGCGTGGCGCCAGCCGATGGTCTCGATGGCGTGCTGCAGGATCGGCGGCCAGATGGTGCCGGCGAGGTAGTTGCCGCTGGCGACGATGGCGACGGCGATGCCGCGCCGCCTCAGGAACCAGTGCGAGATGTCGGCGACCAGCGGGCTGAAGGTCGCGGAGCTGCCGAGGCCGCCGATCAGGATCGCCTGGGCGGCGACGAAGGCCCAATAGGAAGGCGCCATTGCCGCGGCGAAATAGCCGATGCACAGCATGACAGCGCCGATCATCAGCGGGATCATGATGCCGAAACGGTCGGCGACCCGCCCCATGGCCGCGCCGCCGATGGCGAAGGCGATCATGGTCGCGGTAAATGGAATCGAGGCGCCGGCGCGGTCGACGCCGAACTCGACCTGGATGGTGGGCAGCACCACCACCGCTGACCACAGGCCGACCCCGCCGATGGTGGCGAGGGCCAGGGCGGCGGCCAGCCGCCGCCAGGCGGCGCCGCTGTCCAGCTCCGCTGCGCTTGTCGAGGTGTTCACGGCGGGTTGTCCTGCGAAGGGAATGGGGTTGCGCCTAGGTAGCCGAGCCGGCGGCCGGCCGCAATCGGCCAATTGCACCGATACGCTTCGGTGGGCGGGGTGCGGCCGGACCTTCCACGCCGCGCGCGCCGGCCCGGCAATCGTATGATATTTGCCCCCGGTGGGCGACCTGCAACGGCCCGGTGAGTGCGTCCGCCATTTCGGACACAATTCCGGCTGGCAGGCGGGCAGCCTTCGGCGCTATATCGGTCCCCGGCGGTCAATGCCGGTTCCAGGCCGGCCAGGACAAAGAGGGAGATCGACGTGAAATTGTTGCGCTACGGCCCGAAGGGGCAGGAACGCCCCGGCATTCTCGACAGCCAGGGCCGGATCAGGGACCTCGGCAATGTGGTGCCGGACATCGCCGGCGACGCGCTGCTGCCGGAGGCGCTGCAGCGCCTGGCGCGCCAGGAGATCGACAAGCTGCCGGTGGTCCAGGGCGCGCCGCGCATCGGCCCCTGCGTGGGCAAGGTCGGCAAGTTCGTCTGCATCGGCCTCAACTACGCCGACCACGCCGCGGAATCCAACCTGCCGATCCCGAAGGAGCCGATCGTCTTCATGAAGGCGACCAGCGCCATCATCGGCCCCAATGACGAGGTGGAAATCCCGCGCAAGTCGCAGAAGACCGATTGGGAGGTCGAGCTCGGCGTCGTCATCGGCAAGCCCGCCAAGTATGTGAGCGAGAGCGCCGCGATGGATCACGTCGCCGGCTATTGCGTGGTCAACGACGTCTCCGAGCGCGAGTTCCAGATCGAGCGCGGCGGCCAGTGGGACAAGGGCAAGGGCTGCGACACCTTCGGCCCGATCGGCCCGTGGCTGGTCACCCGGGACGAGATCGCCGACCCCAACAACCTCGCCATGTGGCTGGAGGTCGACGGCAAGCGCTACCAGAACGGCAACACCAGGACGATGATCTTCAACGTGCCGTTCCTGGTCCACTATCTGAGTCAGTTCATGAGCCTGCAGGCGGGTGACGTGATCTCCACCGGCACGCCGCCCGGCGTCGGCATGGGCCAGAAGCCGAGCCCGATCTACCTGAAGGCCGGCCAGGTGATGAAGCTCGGCATCGAGGGCCTCGGCGAGCAGACGCAGAAGACGGTGCAGGGTTAGGGCATATCGCGCCGGAGGCGTCGCGCTCTCCGGCGTCCCAATATCCTTCGTCACCCCGGCTCAAAGCCGGGGTCCATCGCGGAACCGCTCGTGCGGCGGAAGAATGGATCCCGGCTCAAGGCCGGGATGACGAGCGGAGCGGGGTGCGGGCGACTGCGTATTTTGAGCGACGCCTACGCGAACGCCTCGCGGTGCTGCTCCATGACGGTGGCGAGCTGGGCGTAGGCGTCGTCGAGGTGATGCTCCAGCGCGCGCACGGCGCGCTCGGGGTTGTGCTTCTGCAGCGCGTCGGCGATGGCCTGGTGCTGGCCGATGACGCGGCGGTTCTGCCCGGGCAGCGGTATGGTCATCAGGCGCAGTCGGTCGAGCTGCGCCTTCACGCTGTTGATCACCTTCCACAGGCGCAGATGCCCGCTCATTTCGCTGATCTGGCGATGGAAGCGGTCGTCGTAGTCGATGAAGGCGACATGATCGCCGCGCCCGGCCGCGCGCTCCTGCAGGTCGATCAGGTTGTAGAGGCTGTCGACGGATTCCTGCGTCGCCCGCGTCGCCGCCAGGCGGATGCCCTCGACCTCCAGCGCCTTGCGGATCAGCCGGCCCTCCTCGAGCTGCGCCTGGTTGATCGGGGCGACGAAGGTGCCGGATTGCGGCTTGATCGCGACCAGGCCTTCCTCGGCCAGCAGCCGCACCGCGTCGCGCACCGGCGTGCGCGAGATGCCGAGCTGGCGGGTGATGTCCTTCTCCACGATCGCCGCGCCGGGCGGCAGCCTCAAGGTCACGATGGTGCGGCGGAGCAGGGCATAGACCTGGTCGGGGATCGGCCGCCCGCGCTCGATCTTGGCATCGGCCGGCAGGGCGGCATGCGGCGCGGCGCCGGGCACGGCACGCTTGGCGGTCGCCTTCTTGCTCACTGGCGGTCGCGGCATGGATCGGCTGCTCCCTCGGTCCCGTTCGCCGGATGCTGATATACTAGTATATGGCAGATGCCGGTGGAAACAATCCGGGCGGAATGTGAAAGCTAGCCGGTGAAGCTGCCGCGCTTCGCGCGATAGAGGTCGCGGAACACTGGTTGCCGCGCCGCGTATCGCGCGGCCAGGTCCGCGCGCGGCTCCACCACCTCCAGCACCGCCGGCCGCGTGCAGACCTCGGCGATGCTTTCGCCGCTGAATCCCAGGCGCGCCAGCCTTGCGGCGCCGAAGGCGGGGCCGCGTTCGGCGCCGTCATGGAGGGTGAGGGGCTTGTCCAGCATGCTGGCGAGGAGGCCGACCCAGAAGCGGCTGCGCGCGCCGCCGCCAATGATGGCGACATGCTCGGCTTCGGCGCCCGCGTCGCGCAGGCAGTCCTGGGCGTCGACCAAAGCGTGGCCGACGCCTTCGAGCACCGCCTGGAACATCTGAGCGCGCGTGGTCTCCAGGGTGAGGCCGGCGAACAGGCCGCGGGCCTGCGGATCGTTGTGCGGCGTGCGCTCGCCGGCGAGGTAGGGCAGGAACATCACGCCGCCCGGGCCGGCATAGCCCGCCTCGACCTCGCGCAGAAGGGTGCCGACCTCGACCCCGTCGAACAATCCGGCGAACCAGGCGAGGCAGGACGCGCCGTTGAGCAAGGCGGCGGTCTGCGACCAGCGTTGCGGCAAGCCTTGCGCGAAGGCGTGGATCATGCCGCCGGGCCCGCTCGGCACGTAGCGGTCGCGGGTGATGAAATACTGCGCCGAGGTGCCGATGGAGATGAGCGCGTCGCCGTCCTCCACCGCGCCGATGCCGATGGCGCCCAACGTCGCGTCGCCGCCGCCGCCGACCAGCAGCGGCGGGTCCGGCAGGTTCCAGGCGCGGGCGATTGCGGGGGCGAGGGTGCCGGCCGGCGCCGGGCCCTCGACGATGCGGGGCAGCTGGTCGAGGCGGAGGCCGCTGGCCGCCACCATCTCCGGCGACCACGCGCGGCGCGCCTGGTCCAGCCAGAGGGTGCCGGCCGCGTCGCTGACATCGGTCAGGCGCTCCCCCGTCATGCGGAACCGGACATAGTCCTTGGCCAGCAGCACGCAGGCGATGCGGGCGAAATTCTCCGGCTCATGCGACTGGAGCCACAGCGCCTTGGGCGCCGTCAGCCCCGCCATGGGGAGCACGCCGGCCAGCTGCGCCACGCCCGGGATGGCGGCAAGCTGCGCCGCCTCGGCCGCGGCGCGGCCGTCGTTCCACAGGATCGCCGGGCGGATGATCGCGCCGGCGGCGTCCAGGGCGACGAAAGCGTGCATCTGGCCCGAGAGGCCGATGGCTTTCAGCTGCCGCCAGGCTTCCGGCGCCTGGCCGGCCAGTTCCGCCGCCGCCGCCTGCACGGCGCGCCACCAATCCTCCGGGTCCTGCTCCGACCAGCCGGCGCGGGGCTGAACCGAGGCGAGGGGGCGGGTGGCGCTGGCCAGGATGCGCTCAGCGCCGTCGACCAGGACGGCCTTGACCGCGGAGGTGCCGATGTCGATGCCAAGAAACGCGACCATGCAGGCCGCGAGCCTGTCACGCCGTTCAGGAATCTTCAATGTCTTGGGAGGGGATGAGCGAAAGGAGCGACCGGCGCGGGCGCACCGATGCGGGGCAGGGCGGGACCGCTTCTAGCGCGCGGTCGGCAGGCTCAACGCGTCCTCGGCATTCAAGGTGACCGGGGTGCCGTTGTTGAGCGTGACGATCTCCTTGCTGCCGTCGATGCCTTCGCATTCGATCTTGGTCGCCTGCGACAGATGCGCGAGGTCGAGCGAGACGCGGGACATTCCCGACAGGATGGCGCCCTGCTGCAGGCAGCGTTCGGCGCTGAGATACGGCACGTCGGGCATCTCGGTGAAGCAGAGAATGCCGGCGAAGCACGTCGTGACCATGAGCTGGAACATGGCTCGTCTCCTGCGCCGCGGACAAGCGCGACGGCGGCGCGACGTCGATCGGTACGCACGATCAAGCATGCTGGCGGGCGGCGAGGGGCTGTGGGGCGGTCGCAAACGCGACGGCGGTTACGCAGCGCCTGTGCAATAACGACAATGCGATTCATGGCCGGCTGCCAACAGGTTCATTACGCGCCTGAGCGATTAACAATCGGTTGCGCCAACGTGTTCCAGTGGCCACAGCCGCCTGCGGAATCCGATCTAGGTGGATCGATGTAGCGGCAACCGGCAAAAGCTGCCCAATGTATGAACGAAAGATGGATGGACGCGGCCCGATCCGTCGCGCCTGGATAGATGGAAGATGAAGGGGCCTGGCGGCCCCTCAGTTCATTGTCTCGATCGGCGGCGCTTCCATGGCGCCGGTCATCAGGGCGACCGCGTCCGACATGGTGTGCTTCTTCGGGTCGATGATGGTGAGCCGCTTGCCCAGGCGGTGGATGTGGATGCGGTCGGCGACCTCGAAGACGTGCGGCATGTTGTGGCTGATGAGGACGATGGGCAGGCCGCGGCGCTTCACGTCGAGGATCAGCTCCAGCACGCGGCGGGATTCCTTGACGCCGAGCGCGGCGGTGGGCTCGTCCATGATCA
>JBDHTX010000050.1:0-28243 GCA_039808885.1 Dongiaceae bacterium
CCGCCGCGCTCGCCGCCGAAGCCGCGGTCACGGTCGCCGAAGCTGCGCTCGCGGCGGCCGAAGCCGCCCTCGCGCTCGCGGCCCTCGCGGTCGCGGCCGCGCGACTGCAGCATGGCCGACGGGCCTTCCTCCAGCGCCTCGACGCGCACCGTCAGGTGGCGCAGCACGTCTTCATGGATGCGCATGTTGCGCTCCATCTCCTGCACCGCCGCCGCCGGGGCGTCGATGTTCATCAGGACGTAGTGGCCCTTGCGGTTCTTCTTGATGCGGAAGGACAGGGACTTCAGGCCCCACATCTCCTTCTTGGTCACGTTGCCGCCCTGGGCGGAAACGATCCCGGCGAAGTGATCGGCGAGGCCTTCGACTTGCGCGGCAGTCACGTCCTGCCGGGCAATGAAAATGTTCTCGTAGTACGGCATCCGATAAGGACTCCCTTCGGCTGTTCGCGGCCCGGCGCCGGGACTCCCTCATGGAGATCGCATCGGCGGTTCGGGCCTAGCCGGCACCTCGCGGTGTTGAGCACCGGTTTCGCTGGAGTGCCAGGAAACGGGAGCCGGCAGGGTCACGCCCGGCTATTGCCGAGCGCGGCCGGACTATAGTGATCGGCGCTCCCATTGCAAGCGCGAAGCACGGCTCTGCGCGGGCATGGTTAATAAAGATTAATTAACGCCCACCCTTGCCTTGACAGGGTCGCCGGCCGGGCTATCTATGCGCCCTCTTGGCCGCCCGAATCCGCGCCCGAATCCGCGACGGAATCCGGGTGGATTTCGACGTCATTTCAGCGCAAAGGGCAAGCCGATGACACGCGCCTTCCTCTTCCCCGGCCAGGGCTCCCAGGCGGTCGGCATGGGCCAGGGGTTGGCGGAAAGCTTCGCTGCTGCCCGGCTGGTCTTCGAGGAGGTCGACGAGGCGCTGAAGCAGAAGCTCTCGAAGCTGATGTTCGAGGGTCCGGAAGCCGACCTCACCCTGACCGAGAACGCCCAGCCCGCCCTGATGGCGGTCAGCGTCGCGGCCCTGCGGGTGCTGGAGGCCGAGGGCCACTTCCGCCTTGCCGACAAGGCCGCCTATGTCGCCGGCCATTCGCTGGGTGAATACTCCGCCCTGGCGGCGGCTGGGGCTTTCAGCCTGTCCGACGCCGCGCGCCTGCTGAAGCTGCGCGGCCAGGCGATGCAGAAGGCCGTGCCGGTGGGCGAGGGGGCGATGGCGGCGCTGCTCGGGCCGGAGCTCGAGCAGGTGCAGAAGATCGCCCAACAGGCCGCCGCCGAGACCAAGCTGGTCTGCGGCGTCGCCAATGACAATTCCCCGGGCCAGGTCGTCGTTTCCGGCGCCAAGGCCGCCGTCGAGCGCGCCATGGCCATCGCCGCCGAGCAGGGGGTGAAGCGCAGCGTGCTGCTCCCGGTGAGCGCACCCTTCCATTGCGCCCTGATGCAGCCCGCCGCCGACGCCATGGCCGAGGCGCTGGAAAAGACCAGGATCCATCAGCCGGTGGTGCCCGTGGTGGCCAACGTCACCGCCCAGCCGGTCAGCGATCCCGCCACCATCGCCAGGCTGCTGGTCACCCAGGTGACGGCGACCGTGCGCTGGCGCGAATCCGTGCTGGCGATGAAGTCCCTCGGCGTTTCCAAGACGGTCGAGCTCGGCGCCGGCAAGGTGCTCGCCGGCCTGGTCAAGCGCATCGACAAGGAAATCGAAGCCAGCTCCGTCGGCGCCCCCGCCGACGTCGAAGCCGCGCTGAAGGCGCTGTTGTGAGAGCACAGAAGAAACTCCCTTCCCCCCTTGCGGGGGAAGGCAGCGGAGACTTGGCGAACGCAGTGAGCCTAGGCGTAGCCGGATGGGGGGTAGCGCGTCCTGCGGACGCGCATCGCCGCAGGCGATACGGGCGAAGATTCTTTGTTGATAGACTTGGCGCTGCAACACCCCCCATCCCAACCTTCCCCCGCAAGGGGGGAAGGGGCTCGCCTGCGCGGGTGCGGGCAGCCCGCATCGACCTAAAGGCAACTCGCGGAGCATCCCCATGTTCGATCTAAGCGGCAAGACCGCGCTGGTGACCGGCGCTTCCGGCGGCATCGGCGGCGAGATCGCGCGGCAATTGCACGCGCAGGGGGCCACCGTCGGCCTCAGCGGCACGCGGGTCGCGCCGCTGGAGCAGCTGAAGGCGGCGCTCGGCGACCGCGCCCATGTGCTGCCCTGCGACCTCGGCGACCCGGCGGCGACCGAGCACCTGGTGAAGAGCGCCGAAGCGGCGATGGGCGGCGTCGACATCCTGGTCAACAATGCCGGCCTGACCCGCGACGGTCTCGCCATGCGCATGAAGGACGAGGACTGGCAGAAGGTGATCGACGTCAACCTCACCGCCGGCTTCCGCCTCGCCCGCGCCGCCTTGCGCGGCATGATGAAGAAGCGCTGGGGCCGCATCGTCGGCATCACCTCGATCGTCGGCGTCACCGGCAACCCGGGCCAGGCGAACTATGCCGCGGCCAAGGCCGGCATGATCGGCATGTCCAAGGCGCTGGCCCAGGAGGTCGCCTCGCGCGGCATCACGGTGAATTGCGTGGCGCCGGGTTTCATCGAGACCCAGATGACCGACGCCTTGAACGAGGAGCAAAAGGCGCGCCTGCTGGGCGGCATTCCGGCCGGACGGCTGGGCCAGGTCGGCGACGTGGCCGCCGCCGTGGTCTATCTGGCGAGCCCGGAGGCCGCCTACGTCACCGGCCAGACGATCCACGTGAACGGCGGCATGGCCATGATTTGATTTGGCTTTTCGGCCAGCCCCCCGGCTCTGGCCAAAGCCCGGTAAACTATGATAATGGACCCCGGACGCCGCCGCGTTTGCAAGCTTCCGGGCCGCTTTCCGGGCAGTTTGTCGACCGCCGGCGCGCTATCAGTTTCGGCCGGATTTTCGATGGTCTGCCGGCCGGCCATCTTTCGACCGCGATCCGGGTGGGGGAAGCGGTGATCAACAAAGGGAACAGCGATGAGCGACATTGCCGAACGGGTTAAGAAGATCGTGATCGAGCATCTCGGTGTCGAGGAAGCCAAGGTGACCGAGACCGCCTCCTTCATCGACGATCTGGGCGCCGACAGCTTGGACACTGTCGAGCTGGTGATGGCGTTCGAAGAAGAGTTCGGCTGCGAGATTCCCGACGACGCCGCGGAAAAGATCCAGACCGTCAAGGACGCGATCGACTACATCAAGTCGAAGGCCAGCTAAGCCGCTTCGGACCGGTTGCGGGATTGCCGCGGGGCCGCGTGAATTCGGCCCCGCCGATCTTGTCGCCGATCTGAGTTGGGCCGATCTGGATTCAGCTGGTCTGGTAGTTGTAGGCAGAGCATAGGCAAATCATGCGTCGTGTGGTCGTCACCGGAATGGGCGTGGTCACGCCGTTGGGCGTGGGTACGGAATACGTCTGGAACCGTTTGCTGAAGAGCGAATCCGGCATCCAGGGCGTGCAGTCCTGCGACGTCTCCGATCTGCCCTGCAAGATCGCCGGCGAAGTGCCGCGCGGCGACACGGCGTCGGGCCGCTTCAACGCCGACGATTTCGTCTCGCCCAAAGACCAGAAGAAGATGGATACCTTCATCATCATGGCCATGGGCGCTGCCCATCAGGCGGTGGAGGATTCCGGCTGGAAGCCGACCGATGAGGAGGGCCAGACCCGCACCGGCGTGCTGATCGGCTCCGGCATCGGCGGCCTGCAAGGCATCTACGAGGCTTCGATCACGCTGAAGGAGAAGGGGCCGCGGCGCATCTCGCCGTTCTTCATTCCCTCCTGCCTGATCAACCTCGCCTCCGGCCATGTCTCGATCAAATACGGCTTCCGCGGCCCGAACCATTCCGTGGTCACCGCCTGCGCCACCGGCAGCCACGCCCTGGGCGACGCGGCGCGGCTGATCGCGCTGGGCGACGCCGACGTGATGGTCGCCGGCGGCGCGGAATCGACCGTCAGCCGTCTCGGCATCGCCGGCTTCTGCGCCTCGCGCGCGCTCTCGACCGGCTTCAACGACCGGCCGACCGCGGGCTCGCGCCCGTGGGACAAGGACCGCGACGGCTTCGTCATGGGCGAAGGCGCCGGCGTGGTGGTGCTGGAGGAACTCGAGCATGCCAAGGCGCGCGGCGCCAAGATCTATGCCGAGCTGGTCGGCTACGGCCTCTCGGGCGACGCCTATCACATCACCGCCCCGTCGGAGAACGGCGATGGCGGCTATCGCTGCATGCAGATGGCGCTGAAGCGCGCCGGCATGAATCTCGACGACATCGACTACATCAACGCCCACGGCACCTCGACCCCGCTCGGCGACGAGATCGAGCTGGGCGCGGTGAAGCGCCTGTTCGGCGAGCACGCCTATAAGCTCACCATGTCCTCGACCAAGTCGGCGATCGGGCACCTGCTCGGCGCCGCGGGCGCGGTGGAGGCGATCTTCTCCATCCTGGCGATGCGCGACCAGGTGGCGCCGCCGACCCTCAATCTCGACAATCCGTCGGAGGGCTGCGACATCGATCTGGCGCCGAAGCAGGCGAAGCCGCGCAAGATCCGCGCCGCCCTGTCGAACTCCTTCGGCTTCGGCGGCACCAACGCCAGCCTGATCTTCGCGCCGCTCCAGTAGCCGATCGACACGGGAGCGGAAGGCGATGCGCCGGCTCCTGAACCTCATCATTGCCGTGCTGGGCGTGCTGGCCATCGCCGCCGCCGCCTTCGCCTATTACCTGTTCGCCAGCTTCACCGGCGCCGGGCCGCTGCCGGAGGACAAGATCGTCGTCATTCCGAAGGGGACCGGCGTTTCCGGCATCGCCCAGTTGCTGCGCGAGGAAGGCGTCATCGACGACGCCGGCATCTTCAAGCTGGGCGTGCGCCTGTTCTCCAAGGACAAGCCGCTGCTGGCCGGCGAGTACGTCTTCCCCAAGGCGACCTCGCCCAGCGCCGCCATGGGCATCATGATCGCCGGCAAGTCGATCACCCACCAGCTGACGATCCCGGAAGGCCTCACGGTGCGCGAGGTGCTGGACCTGGTGACCGCGACGGCGCTGCTCGACGGGCCGCTGCCGGAGGTGAAGCCGGCGGAAGGCACGCTGCTGCCGGAGACCTATCAGTTCCTGCGCGGCGAAAGCCGCGCGGCGGTCGTCGAGCGGATGAGCACGGCGATGCGGGAGGCGATCGCGGAAGAATGGCCGAAGCGCGACCCCGACCTGCCGCTGAAGACCGTCGAGGAGGCGGTGGTGCTGGCGTCGATCGTGGAGAAGGAGACCTCGAAGGCGGATGAGCGCGCCCGCATCGCCGGGGTGTTCTACAACCGCCTCAAGAAGGGCATGCCGCTGCAATCCGACCCGACGGTGATCTTCGCGGTGACCCTCGGCAAGTCGAAGCTGAACCGCGGCCTGACCTATGACGACCTCAAGATCGACAGCCCCTACAACACCTATGTGGTGAAGGGCCTGCCGCCGGGACCGATCGCCAATCCGGGCCTCGCCGCGATCCAGGCGGTGCTGCGGCCGATGAAGCACAAGGAACTCTATTTCGTCGCCGACGGCACCGGCGGCCATGCCTTCGCCAGGACCCTGGAAGAGCACAACAAGAACGTTGCCGCCTGGCGCAAGGTGCAGAAGCAGCAGACGGCGGAATAGGGCGGCGGTACCGTTCCCTCCTTTTCGTCATCGCCGGGCCTGGCCTGGCAATGGCGGAGTGGGGGAGCGCTACGCCTTCCGTGGCAGTTTCCGCATCAGCGGATCGGTGATCGCCGGCGAGGCCATGCCGATGGCCCAGGCGATCAGCGCGGTCTGCCAGGGAAAGGCAATGCGGGCGCGGTCGCGCGCCAGCCCCTTGCGGATGATCTCCGCCGCCTTCTCCGCCGACATGAAGAACGGCATCGGGAAATCGTTGGCGTCGGTCATCCGGCTTTTCACGAAGCCCGGCATCACCACGTTGACCTTGACGCCGCGCGGCGCCAGTTCGCCGCGCAGGGATTCGCCCCACACCTTCACCGCCGCCTTGCTGGCGCAATAGGCGGGGGCACCCGGAAACCCGCGATGGCCGGCGAGCGAGGAGATGAGGGCGATCTGCCCGTTGCCGCGCGCGATCATGCGGGGCACCAGCGGCAGGACGGTGTTGACCACGCCGTCGAGATTGACGGCGAAGACGGCGCGCGTCTGCTCGGCGCTTTCCGGCCCGCCATGGGTGCCGCCGGAGATGCCGGCATTGGCGATCAGCAGGTCGACGGGCCGCGCTTCGTCGGCGGCGACGGCCCAATCGGCCGTGGCGTCGCGGTCGCGCACGTCGAGCACCGCCTCGCGGACGCGGGCGCCGCGCGCCTCCACGTCCTTGGCCACCGCGGCGAGCCGCGCGACGTCGCGACCGGAGAGCGAAAGCAGCGCGCCCGGCCGCGCATAGGCAAGCGCCAGCGCCGCGCCGATGCCGGAACTGGCGCCGGTGATCGCGACATGGCTTGGCTGCGAGGTTTCGGGCGGCGTCATGGCGCGGCAACCTTGCCAGATGTCGAGCCATGCCGGAAGATGCCGGCTGCCCGGCCGGCGCATCCATGCGGCGCGCCGGAATTGCATCTGCGGGGGATTGCGTGACCATTGCCAGCATGACCGGCTTCGCCCGGCGCCAGGGGTCGATCGGTGACTTTCTCTGGGCCTGGGAGTTGAAGTGCGTGAACGGACGCAATCTCGACGTGCGCTGCAAGTTGCCCGGCGGCTACGAGCCGCTCGACGGCATCGTGCGCGCGGCCAGCGCCGAGCAGCTGAAGCGCGGCAACCTCTCGGTCAATCTCATCGTCGACGACAAGCAGGCGGCCCCCGCCTTCCGCGTGAACGAGGCGGCGTTGGCACAGCTGAGCCAAGTGCTGCAGGGCCTGAAGGGCAGGATCGACGCGGCGCCGCCGCGACTCGACGGCCTGATCGGGCTCAAGGGCGTGCTCGAGATCGAGGAACAGGTGGTGGCGCCCGAGATGATGGAGAGGCGCATCAAGGCGATGCAGGCCGATTTCGTCGCCGCGCTCGCCGACCTTCAGAAAGCGCGGCTGGAGGAGGGTGGGAAGCTCGACGCCATCACCCGCCAGCACCTGGCCGAGATCGAGCGCCTGTCGAAGGCCGCTGCGGGCGCCGCGGCGGCGCAGCCGGCGGCGCTGCGCGTGCGCCTCGCCAGGCAGATCGCGGAATTGCTGCCGCCGGTGGTGACCCTGCCGGAGGAGCGCCTGGCCCAGGAGGTGGCGCTGCTCGCCGCCAAGGCCGATGTGCGCGAGGAACTGGACCGTCTCGCCGCCCACGTGGCCGCGGCGCGCGGCCTGCTCGACCAGGGCGGCGCCATCGGACGGCGGCTGGATTTCCTGTGCCAGGAATTCAACCGCGAAGCCAATACGCTCTGCTCCAAGGCCGACGATCTGGCCTTGACCAATCTGGGCATCGAGCTTAAGGCAGCCATCGAGCAGCTGCGCGAACAGGCGCAGAACATCGAATAGCGGGGCAGGCTCTGGCATGAATCTGGAAGCGGCGCGGCCATCGGGATTTGTCGATATCCGGCGGCGCGGCCTGATGCTGGTGCTGTCCTCGCCGTCGGGCGCCGGCAAGACCACGATTTCGCGCCGCCTGCTGGGGCTGGAGCCCGGCCTGGCGCTGTCGATCTCGGCCACCACGCGGCCGATTCGGCCGGGCGAGCGCAACGCGGTCGACTATCATTTCGTCGAGCCCACCGAGTTCGACCTGATGGTCAATCGCGGCGAGTTCCTCGAATACGCCAAGGTCTTCGACCACTATTACGGCACGCCGCGCAAGCCGGTGGAACGCTCGCTCGCCGGCGGCCAGGACGTGCTGTTCGACATCGACTGGCAGGGCACGCAGCAGCTCGGGCAGTCGGCGCGCGACGATCTGGTTGCCGTCTTCATCCTGCCGCCGTCGATGCGCGCGCTGGAGCAGCGCCTGAGGACCCGCGCCCAGGACAGCGCCGAAGTCGTGGCTAAGCGCATGGCCAAGGCGTCCGACGAGATGAGCCACTGGGCCGAGTACGACTACATCATCGTCAACGAGGACCTCGACGCCAGCGTCGCGCGGGTGCGCGCGATCCTCACCGCGGAGCGCTTGAAGCGCCAGCGCCAGATCGGCCTCGCCGAATTCGTGAAGGGCCTGCGCGAGGGGCAATAGCGCCTCGCTTCCATTGCCCTTTTTCGTCATTGCCGGGCTTGAGCCGGCAATCAATTGCCCATCGAACGCGCTGGCCGCAAACTTGGATCGCCGGGTCTTCGCCCGTCGATGACGGTAGGGCGCTTCTAACTCGCAGGTTCCCGCCTGGCCCTGAGCGCCCGCGCCAGGGCGGCGAATTGCGCCACACTGAGTTCCTCGGCGCGCGCGGTGGGCGCGATCCCCGCCGCGGCCAGCAGGCCCTCGATCTCCTCCACGCCCAGACTGCGCAGGCTCTGGCGCAGCATCTTGCGGCGCTGGCCGAAGGCGGCCTGGGTGACGCGTTCGAGGTCCTCGATCCGCGCCGGGGCCGCCGGCTCCGGCAGCGGGATCAGCTCGACCACGCTGGAGGTCACCTTGGGCGGCGGCACGAAGGCGCGCGGTGGCACGTCGAACAGCCGGCGCGGCCTGGCAAGGAATTGCGTGAGCACGCTCAGCCGCCCGTAATCCTTGGTGCGCGGCGCGGCGGTCAGGCGGTCGGCGACCTCGCGCTGCACCATGACGGTGATGGACTTGAACGCCGGCCCCGCCTGCAGCCAGCGGATGATCAGCGGTGTCGCGATGTTGTAGGGCAGGTTGGCGACGATGCGGCGCGGCGCCTGGCCCAGCGCGGCGCAATCCGTCGCCAGGGCATCGCCCTCGATCACGGTCAGGCGTCCCGGATAGGCCGCCGCGATCTCTGCCAGCGCGCCGCGGCAGCGCGTGTCGCGCTCGATGGCGATCACCTGCCTGGCGCCATGGGCGAGCAGCGCCCGGGTCAGGCCGCCCGGCCCCGGGCCGATCTCGATCACAGTCCCGCTGCCGAGATCGCCGGCGGCGCGGGCGATCTTGGCCGTCAGGTTCAGGTCGAACAGGAAATTCTGGCCGAGGGAGCGCCGCGCCGCGAGGTCGTATTTGGCGATGACCTCGCGCAGCGGCGGCAGGCCGTCTTCCGCCATCATAGGCGGATGTCGATCACCGCCGCCCGCCGCAGGTCGCTCAGATAGCCGCGCGCCAGGGTCTCCAGCCGCTGCTGGCCGAGCCGGTCGGCGATGGCGGTGCGCGACAAGGCTTCGTCATCGCCGGACTGGCGATCGCAGATCACGTAGACGACGATGCCCTGGTTGGTGCGGATCGGATCCGACGGCAGGTCGATCGGCTGGTTGATCGCCATGTTGCGCGCCTCCTTCGGCAGGTCGCTGACCAGCACATTGCCGAGCTCGCGGTAGACAGCCGGCGCGGCGTCGGCCGCGACCTGCGACATCTGCGAGCAGCCCTCGATCTGCGGCGCCACGGTCTTGGCCTGGGAGAGCGCGCGGTTGACCTCGTTCTCGGCCGCGTTGGCGGTGAGCGGCCAGAGCAGCTGCTTGACGTTGACGGTGCCGTCAGCGGTGTCGGCGGCACCGGAGACGCGGGTCTCCTTGGCGAAGGCGATGTAGTAGCCGCCGGTGCCGCGCACCGGGCCGATCACTTGGCCGGCGGGCGCGGTCTGGATCTCCTGAGCCACGGCGGGTTCCATCTGGTCCAGCCGCAGCCAGCCCCAATCGCCGCCTTTCAGCGCACCCTCGTCTTGCGAGAACTCGCTGGCGAGGGATTCGAAATCGGCGCCGCTATTCAATTGCTCGATCAGGCGCTCGCCCGAATCGCGGATCGAGGCCTCCTGGTCCGGAGCGTCGACCGCCAGGAAGATCTGGTAGAGCTTGTACTCGGTCTGCCCGACGGTGGCGCGGATGCGCTTGGCCTCGTCGTTGATTTCCTGGTCGGTGATGGTGATGCGCGGGCGGAGCTTGCGCTGCACCAGCCGGGACCAGCTCAGCTCGGCGTTCATCTGGTCGGCCAGCGCCTCGGGCAGGATGCCGTTGCCGCGGAGAAACGTCTCCAGCTCCTCGCGCGACATCTTGTTGCGCTCGCCGATCGCGTTGATGCGCTTGTCGATGTCGGCCGGATTGACCCGGATGCCCTCGCGCTTCGCTTCCTGCAGCTTCAGGCGATCATCGATCAGGTTGCGCAGCACCTGCGGCATCAGGCGGTCGCGGGTTTCCGGCGTGTCCTCGAGATGCGCCGAGAGCATCGCCATCTTCAGCCGCATGTAGATGTCGAGCTCGCTGATGATGTCGTCGTTGACCACGGCGGCGATGCGCATGGAATCCTGCGCCGTCGCCGGCAGGTGCGGAACGCCCGCGAGGAGGGCGATCGCCATGGCAAGGCATGGGGCAAGGCGCCGGGTAAATCTGACCATCACGCTACGTGGCATCAGCATCTCTGTCTGGCAACCTAGAACGGCACGTCGATGCCGCCGAGGTTCTTGAAGTTGAAGGAGAAGAAGAACGCGAAGTCGCCTTCGGTCTCCTCCGTATCGCCCGCGGGCGTATAGGTGGCGGAGAAATCCATCTCGAAGCACTCGTCGAGATATTTCAGCCCGCCGCCGATCGACAAAAGCCGATTCTCAGCCAGATCATAGGCCGAACTGGCGTTCACGGACCAGTAGTCCGCGAGGTTGGCGCCCACCGCGGCGCTCACTTGTTCGCGATCCTCGAACTCGATGCCGTCGGAATTGATGAAGGCATAGGCGCCGGCGACATAGCCGTATTCGTTGCCGTAGGCGGCGCGCGCCTCGTGGCGCTGGAAGCTGCCCTCGTCGACGTCGAAGCGAAAACGGTAACTGAGATCGATACCGTTGCCGGGCCGCAGCTGCACGCGCCCGACGACGTCCGTCAGGTCGTCCTGGATGCCGCCGCTTTCGCGGAACTCGTCATTGTCGTCGTGGTCGAGCTGGAAGCTCTGGCCGATGAACGCGTTGATGGCGCCGTTGCCGGGCAGAAAGCCCGACCAGTTGGCGCCATAGGTCACCCGGCTCCCGGTATCGGCGCGGTCCCAGCCGGCGAAACGGTCGCGGAGGAAGATGTTCGTATCGTCGAGCTCGAAGGCGCGGCTGTCCTCGTTGGGAATCTTGCCGGTATTGCCGGTGTCCGGCGCCGCGACCAGCTGGAAGATCGGTTCGAACACCTGGGTGAAGCTTGGCGTGGCGCGCACCAGCGGGTAGCGCCAGTCGAAGGTGAGCTTCGGCACCGCCTGGAACACGGTGCCGTCGAAATTGTCGCCGGTCGGGTCGCGCGCGTCGCTGTCCGGGTCGACGTCGTGGGCGACGTGGATCGTGGTCGGCATCGACAGGGTCAGCCGGTAGATGTCGCCGATCGAGCTGGTATAGGGCAGCGTCCAATAGGGCTCGGCGGCGACGCGCACCACCTCGCGCCCGTCGACGCGGCGCAAATTCATGAAGTTGGCATCGACGCCCCAATAGGCCCCGGCGACGCCGGGCTCGCCGACGAAGCGATAATCAAGCATCGGCGCGATGATCGGCAGCTGGTCGCCCTGCAGGCTGCCCCGCGTCGTCTGGAACGCATAGGCGCGGGCGTCGGCATAGGAGCGGCCGAAGAAGCCCTCGACCCAGGCGGTGTCGGTCAGGATGTCGCGCGAGCCGAGATGGAATCGCTTGAGATAGGCCTTGTCCGAGGTCGCCTTGAACTCGAACCCGGTCCGCCAGTCGTCGTTGATGTTGAACAGGCCGTCGCCTTCGACATGGCCGCGCAACTCGTTGTGCAATTCGTGCCGCTCGTCGGAGTTGATCTCTTCCGAGAGCCGGTCTTCCACCGTGCCGGAACCCTGCAGGCGGAAGCGGCCGTTGCGGACGCGCTGGCGATATTCCAGCATGCCGACGGCGCCCGGGCCCTCCTGCAGCTCGCCGCCGAAGCGCAGGATCGGCGTGAAGGTGACGTCCTTGTCCGGCCCGAGCGTGACGTAGTAGGGCGTGCGCACCTGGGTGCCGGACTTGCTGGAGAAGTTGAGCGACGGCGACAGGAACCCGGTCTGCCGCTTCACGCCGAAATCGGGGTGCCGGAACCACGGCGTGTAGAACACCGGCACGCCGAACATCTCGAGCCAGGCGTTGTGGTAGGTGATGGTCTTGTTCACCTTGTCGCGCACCGCCTCATAGGCCTTCACCTGCCACAGCGGCACCCGGCTGGGGTCGGTGGCGCAGGGCGCGCAAGGGGTATAGACGCCCTTGTGCAGCACTTCCTTGCGGTTCTGGTCCAGGCGCTCGGCGGAGCTGGCGGCGAGCCGGGCGTTGTCCTTCAGCAGCATGCGGAAATCGCGCAGGATGCCTTCCTTCACGTCGTCGGTGACGTCGGCATAGGAGGCGAACTGGGTGTCGCCGTCGGGCTCCAGGATCACCACGTTGCCGGCGGCGGTGATGCGCTTGGTGCGCTCGTTGTAGGTGACGACGTCGGCCTTGACGATCTTGCCGCTGCGCAGGATCTCGACATGGCCGCGGGCGACGAAGATGCCGAGGTTCTCGTCGTGGCCGACCTCGTCGGCGATCAGGTTGATGTCATCGCCCTCTTGGGCGCCAATCGTGCCGGGCTTCGCCGGGGTCGGGGTGAACGGCGTCATGTTCGGCGCCTGCGGGAAGACCACGTCCTGCGCCCGGGCCGGCGCGGCGGCGAGCAACAGGCCCAGGCCGGCGGCAAGGACCGCCGGCACCAGGCTGCTCCGCATGAACTGCGCCAGATTGCGTCGCCGCGCCGCCACGATAAAACGATCACTCCCCCAGAGACGCCTGCGGCCATCCCCGGAGGGGCCGGCGCGCAAACCGCCTATGCCAAAACCCTGCCTTTGGGACCCATTTGATTCGGGTCCTCGGCCGCCCAAGAGCTGGCCTCGCTTGGCCCTCGAAAAGGCCGGGGTAAAGTAGCACGTTGTCGGCAATCGTCTACATTTTTCATGGCTTTAGCCAAAGTCGCGCGGCCCCCTGGACAGCTTGCGAAAAGCCTGCGAAGAGTGCTGGCACGAGCCAATTTCAGAGCAGCCGGGCGCCCGCCGCGGCGAATCCTGTCCACGAGGTCCATCCATGAAAGTCGCGTTCGCCAAGCCGGAGGTTCCGAATACCGGCACCATCGTCGCCCTGGTCGCCGAAGGGCGCAAATTGGGCAAGCTCGCCCATCAGCTGGACAAGGCGACCAAGGGCGCCATCGCCCGCGCACTGGAGGCCAGCCGTTTCAAGGGCGGTGCGGAGGAATTCCTGACCCTCCTGGCGCCGGCCGGGATCGACGCCGCGCGCATCATCCTGGCCGGAATCGGCGCGCCGGCGAAGTATGACGCCTTGGCGGCGCAATCTCTCGGCGGCCGGCTGGTGGCAGCCTTGAACGGCGCCGGCGAGAAGGAGGCGGCCGTGTGGGTCGAGGCGCTGCCCGAGGCGAAGCTGTCGGAGGCGGAGATTGCGGCCAACGTCGCCTATGGCGCCCGGCTGCGCAGCTACCGCTTCGACAAATACAAGACCAAGGAGAAGCCGGAGCAGAAGCCGAGCCTGAAGCGCTTCAACGTGCTCACCGCCGACGTCAACGCCGCGCGCAAGGATTTCGACCCGCTGGACAAGACCGCGGACGCGGTCAACTTCGCCCGCGACCTGGTCTCGGAGCCGGCCAACGTCATCTATCCGGTGACGCTCGCCGCCGAGGCGCGCAAGCTCGCCGAGCTCGGCGTCAAGGTCGAGGTCCTGGGCGAGAAGGAGATGACGCGGCTCGGCATGGGCGCCTTGCTCGGCGTCGGCCAGGGCAGCGAGCGGGAAAGCCAGCTGGTGGTCATGCAGTGGCTGGGCGCGCCGGACGCCAAGGCGAAGCCGATCGCCTTCGTCGGCAAGGGCGTCACCTTCGACACCGGCGGCATCTCGATCAAACCTGCGGCCGGCATGGAGGACATGAAATGGGACATGGCCGGTTCCGCCGCGGTCATCGGCACCATGCGGGCGCTTGCCGCCCGCAAGGCCAAGGTCAACGCCATCGGCGTGGTCGGGCTGGTGGAGAACATGCCGTCGGGTTCCGCCCAGCGGCCGGGCGACATCGTCACCTCGATGTCGGGCCAGACCATCGAGGTGCTGAACACCGACGCGGAAGGCCGCCTCGTGCTGGCCGACGCCATGTGGTACTGCCAGGAGAACTTCAAGCCGAAGGTGATGATCGACCTGGCGACGCTGACCGGCGCCATCCTGATCGCGCTCGGTACCGTCTATGGCGGCATGTACGCCAATGACGACAAGCTGGCCGAACAACTGGCCGAAAGCGGCAAGGCGACCGGCGAACTGCTCTGGCGCATGCCGCTGGCGCCCGCCTACAACAAGATGATGGACAGCCCCGCCGCCGACGTGAAGAACATCAGCGGCAGCCGCAACGCCGGCAGCATCACCGCGGCCGAGTTCCTGCAGCGCTTCGTGCAGCGCGGCGTGCATTGGGCCCATCTCGACATCGCCGGCATGGCCTGGGCGGACAAGGATTCGCCGACCGGCCCGCGCGGCGCCACCGGCTATGGCGTGCGCCTGCTCGACCGGCTGGTGGCGGCGCATTTCGAAGAGGCCTGAGGCCTCCTCGCGGCGCGACAATGAGCGAGATCCGCTTCTATCACCTGCAGCGCGCTTCGCTCGAAGACACGCTGCCGGTGATGCTTGAGCGCGCCTATGGCCGCGGCGACCGCGCCCTGGTGGTGGCCGGCTCGCCGGAGCGGGTCGAGGCGCTGGCCGCGCATCTGTGGACCTACCGGCCGGACGGCTTCCTGCCCCATGGCACCGCCAAGGACGGCGATGCGGCCGAGCAGCCTATCTATCTCACCGCCGGCGAGGAAAGCCCCAACGCGGCGAAAATCCTCTTCCTCTGCGACGGCGCCACGCGTTCGGATGTCGGCGGATATCCGCTGGTCTGCGAGATGTTCGACGGCAATGACGATGCCGCCGTCGCCGCCGCGCGCGACCGCTGGAAGACCTATCTTCAGGCCGGCCACCAGCTGGTCTACTACCAGCAATCGCCCGCGGGGAAGTGGGAAGAGAAGGCGCGCAGCGGCGGCTAGACGCGCGCTACTTCAGCTTCCGATAGGCCGTGAACACCAGCACCATGTTGACCGTCTCGTCGTCGTTCGACAGCGGCAGGAACAGGTTGGCCTCGTCGCCGAAGCGGTCGTCGGCCTGGGCAAAATACTCGTCGTCCAGATAGGGCATGCGGCTCTCCACCGCCTGGCGATAGCAGCCGAGCGCGTTCTCGGCCGACGGGCCGTGAAAGGCTTCGGCGACTCGCTGTCCGGTGGGATCGCCGTTGCGGATCTCCACCTCGCGCGTGCCGACCAGGCGATAGACGAAATCGGCCTTGCCGGCGGCGTCATAGACGACATCGACCAGGATCATGAAGGGCAACATCGCCTTCATCTCCGCCGGATCGATGTCGGCGCGGGACGGCATCCGCCGCGCACCGCGCTTGCGCTGCCAGTACGCGAACATCTGCCGGATGCTCTCCGGCACCTTGCCGAGTGCCTCGGGGTCGGGATTGTCCGGATTCAGGAGCGGCATTGCGTGACCGAGTCGGGTTCCCGGCCACTATACACGGAGATCAACCGCCGGTCGTCCAGGCGCCGAGCCGGCGCCGCAGATTCGCGGCGAACGCCGCGGCCGGCGCCTGCACGGGCAAGGCCGTGTCGCGCGCGGCGCGCGCGGTGTATTTCTCGCAGACATAGAAGCAGTGCCGCCGGTCGCAGGGCGCCGGCGCCGTGGCGAATTGCACGCTGCGGTCCAGCAGGTTGCCGAGCGGCACGCCGTCGCCGCAGCGGTCGACCCGTCCGTCGGCTTCGATCTTCACGTATTCCATGCCGGCATTGCACGGCCGCCCGCGGTGATCTGGCAGGCCACGCAGGAAATTGCGGCCCACCGGCGCATCGATGCTCGGCCGCTCCGTCACATTGTCGTCGAACAGCGCCGGATAGGCCCGCTCGGCAAGCCGGGAATAGTCCCGGAACAGCCGCCTCTCGCCAGCCGTGTAGGCATCCGGGTAGCGCTGCCTCTGCACCTTGCCCTGCATCAGCTTGGGAATCGGCATCAGGCCGACCGGCCGCAGGAAATCGATGATCGCCTCGAAATCCCGCAACACCTCTGGCGTCGCCACCACCGAGACCATGACCGGGAACCCACGCCGGACCAGCTGCTCGGCGTGGCGCAGGAACGCCGACCCGCCCTGCCGCCGCACACGTTCCGCCGGGTGCAGGCCGGCATTGATGAAGCTGACCCGCGCCGGGTCGATCCGCTCGGCGAAATCGGTGAGCGCGGGCCCGGTCAGGTTGCTGTTGAGCGACAGGTAGTGTCGTTCGGAAAGCGCCGCGCAAACCTCGGCGAATCCCGGATAGTGGCTCGGCTCGCCGCCGGTGAGGTGGATCAGCCAGGTCTTGCCTGTGTCGTCGAAGGCCGCGCGCCACGCTGCCGGGGTGGCATGGACGCGGATTTTCTCGCCCAGCGCCCGCTCGCTGAGGAAGCAATAGTCGCAACGGTAGTTGCAAGTACGCAGCAGCGCCCAGGCGCCTTCGATGTCGTACTGCATCAGCCGAACCCTTTGCGGATGCTCTCGATCGCGAAAGCAGGGGTGGAGGCTAGCAGACCGGTCTGGCTGCCTCAACCCGTGCCGGCAGGCGCTATTGGGCCGCTTCCAGGGCCATCTGCGCCTGCAGCCAGGCTTCCTCGGCCTGTTCCAGGCGTTTCGCCACGTCCGCGTGCTTGCGCTGCCATTCGGCGATCACGCCGGCGGGCTCGTTATAGAAGCTGCGCTCGGCCATCTTCTTCTCGATCAGTTCCATCGCCGCCGTCAGCTTCTGCACCGCGACGGCGGATTGCTCGACCTGGCGCTTGAGTTCGCCGGGCTCGCCGGATTTGCGCGGTTTCGCCTCGGCCTTCTCCCGCTTCTCGCGCGCCTTCTCGGTGCGGCCGGGGTTGAGCACCATTTCCTTGTAGTCGTTGAGGTCGCCGTCGAAGGGCTGGCAACGACCGTCCTTCACCAGCCAGAAGCGGTCGACGGTCAGCTCGATCAAATGCGGGTCGTGGCTGATCAGCACCACGGCGCCGGGGAAGTCGTTGATCGCCTGTACCAGCGCCTGGCGGGAATCGATGTCGAGATGGTTGGTCGGCTCGTCGAGCAGCAGGATGTTGGGCGCCGCATGGGTCATCAGCGCGAGGAGCAGGCGCGCCTTCTCGCCGCCGGAGAGGTTGCCGACCGGCGTGTTGGCGCGCTGCACGTCGAGGCCGAAGCGGGCGATATGGGCGCGGCACTTCTCGGCGTTGAGGTTGGGCGCGGCGCGCTCCATCGACAGCAAGGGCGTCGCCTCCAGGTCGAGCTCGTCGGTCTGGTGCTGGGCGAAATAGCCGACCTTCAGCTTGCGCGAGGCGCGCATCTCGCCGGCCATCGGCTGCAGCTTGCCGGCGATCAGCTTCGCCATTGTCGACTTGCCGTTGCCGTTGGAGCCCAGCAGCGCGATGCGCTCGTCCGGGTCGAGGCGCATGTTGATGCGGCTCAGGATCGGCTTGCCCGGCTCGTAGCCCACCGCCACATCGTCCATGACGATGAGCGGCGGGGCCAGTTCCTCCGGCTCGGGGAAGGTGAACTCGATGCCGCGCTCCTCGATCGCCGCGGCGATCGGCTGCATCTTGGCCAGCGCCTTGATGCGCGACTGCGCCTGGCGCGCCTTGCTCGCCTTGTAGCGGAAGCGGTCGATGAAGGCCTGCATGTGCTTGCGCGCGGCATCCTGCTTCGCCGCCGCCGCCGCCTGCAGGGCCAGCCTTTCGCTGCGCAGGCGCTCGAAATCGTCGTAGCCGCCGGTATACATGGTGAGCTTGCGGTCGTGCAGGTGGATGATCTTGTCCACCGCGCCGTTCAGCAGGTCGCGGTCGTGGCTCACCAGCAGCACGGTATAGGGATAGCGCTTGAGGAAATCCTCCAGCCACAGCGTGGCCTCGAGATCGAGATGGTTGGTGGGCTCGTCGAGCAGCAGCAGGTCCGGCGCCTGGAACAGCAGCGCCGCCAGCGCCACGCGCATGCGCCAGCCGCCGGAGAAATCGCTGCACGGCCGCTCCTGCGCCGCCGCGTCGAAGCCGAGGCCGTGCAGGATCTGCGCCGCGCGCGCCGGCGCCGCATGGGCGCCGATCTCGTGCAGACGCTGGTGGATGTCGGCGATGCGGTGCGGATCGGTGGCGTGCTCCGCCTCGTCCAAGAGCTTCGCCCGCTCGGTGTCGGCGGCGAGCACGGTTTCCAGCAGGCTCTGCGGCCCGCTCGGCGCCTCCTGGGCGATGCGGCCGATGCGCGCGTTGTTGGGCAGGCGGATTTCGCCGGCATCGGCCTGCAGCTCGCCGGCGATCAGCTTCAGCAGCGTGGTCTTGCCGGTGCCGTTGCGCCCGATCAGGCCGCCCTTGTGGCCGGCCGGCAGGGTCAGGCTGGCGCCCTCCAGCAGAGGCCGCCCGGCGACGCGGCAGGTGATGTCGGAGATCGTTAACATGGTCCGGAAGCCGGCCTTTTCTCAATAAAATCAGGGCCGGAAGCGCGGATCCGGCCGGTTTTGCTGCCTAAGTTGCGGGGGCGCGGCGGACTGTATATAACCCCGCGCCAGTTTCGCCAACAGGAGCTCAAGGATTATGGCCAAGGAACGCACCTTCTCGATCATCAAGCCGGACGCCACGCGCCGCAACCTGACCGGGAAGATCAACGCCCATATCGAGGCCGCCGGCCTGCGCATCGTCGCCCAGAAGCGCGTCTGGCTGAGCCGCGCCCAGGCCGAGAAGTTCTACGAGGTGCATGCCGCGCGCCCGTTCTACAACGACCTCTGCACCTTCATGACCAGCGGTCCGGTCGTGGTGCAGGTTCTCGAGGGCGAGAATGCCGTCGCCAAGTACCGCGACGTGATGGGCGCCACCAACCCGGCCAATGCCGCGCCAGGCACCATCCGCAAGGATTTCGCGGAATCGATCGAGGCCAATTCGGTGCACGGCTCGGATTCGCCGGACAACGCCAAGATCGAGATCGCCTTCTTCTTCAGCGGCATCGAGATCGTCGGCTGACCCGGCGCGATCCGCTCAAAAGACAGCGGCGTCAGGCCAGGCCTGACGCCGCTTCCGTTTCTGGCGCACGCGTCGCCGCGTGCTCGGCGCTCAGATCGCGAACAACACCGCCACCAGGGTGACGATCGCCACGCCAATGGTGCCCCAGAACAACAGGCGGCCGAAGCCGGCCCAGGTCTGCTGCTTGCTGGCGAGGAACTGGTCTTGTTCGGTGGCCATCGTGGTCGCTCCAGGTCTGAATATCGGTCGGAAACCTATCTAGCCGAGGCCCGGCCCCGGCGCAAGTTGCCGTCCGGCTATGGCCGCCGGGTCATCCCGGGCCGGCGCGGTCGATGATGACGTTGCGCGGGCAACCGCCGCGCGGTGCGTCGCCCTGCAGGAAAAGGCTGCCGGCGGCCAAGGGCTCGTCGATGGCCTCCGGGCGCAGCGCCAGGCGGATTTCGGCAAGATAGGCCCGGCCCCCGGCGCGCCGGCAGGTGACGGTCAGGGCGGCGCCGGCGCCATCGCCGAATTCCTGTTCGAAGGCGTCCACCAGGCGGGCCAGTGGAATCTCCCGCCCCACGCCCTGCCGCAGGAGGCCGGCCAGTTCGGTCGCCTGGAACGCCTCGGTCAGCCGGGCGGCGGCGTCGAAATAGGCGTCGCCGTCCAGGCCGGAACAGGTGCCGTGCTTCAGCCATTCATGGCGGTCCAGGCAGGATTCGGCGCCCGGCATCAGGCGTTGCAGATCCTCCTGTGTCTGCCGGTCGGCACCGGTCGCCGGCAGGTCGCACCATTGGCCCGCTTCGTCGGCCGCGCGGGTGCTGGCGCCAATGCCGCAATAAGCCGGCTCTTCGCCATGGGCGGCATTCGGCCACAGGCCATGCAGCACCAGGTTGCTGGCGGCGAAATCGCCGGCGTCCAGGGCGCGGCATTCGGGCTTGCCGCCATGGGCCGCGCAGAAGGCCGGCTCCCAACTCAGCGCCAGGACAAGGTGGTCGAAATCGGCGTCCCGTCCGCAGGCGGCGAGCAAGGGCAGCAGGATCAGCGCGCGGAGACCGGAACGGATCGGCCATCGCATCGCGGATCTCGCGTCAATCGGCCGGCGGGTTGAACAGCACGCCGTCGCCGGCGCGTCCATCGGCGATGATGGCGCGCTCATCCTCGACCCGCACCTTGCCTTCGGCGACCAGGCGCAGGGCCAGCGGATAGAGCTTGTGCTCGGCGCGCAGCACGCGCGTTGCCAGCGTGGCTTCATCATCGCCGGGCAGCACCGGCACGGCGGCCTGGGCGATGATCGGCCCGGTGTCGGTCTCGTGGCGGACGAAATGCACCGTGCAGCCATGCAGCCTCACGCCGGCTTCCAGCGCGCGCTTGTGGGTGTCGAGCCCCTTGAAGCTCGGCAGCAGGGCCGGATGGATATTGATCATCCGGTCCTTCCAGGCGTTGATGAAGCCCTCGGTCAGCAGCCGCATGAACCCGGCGAGGACGACGAACTCGGCGCCCGCCGCGCGGATCTCGCGGTCCATCGCCACGTCGAAATCGGCGCGGCTGGCGAAGGCCTTGTGGTCGACGATCTCGGTCTTGATTCCGGCCTTGGCCGCGCGCTCCAGGCCCTGCGCCTCGGGGCGGTTGGACAGCACCAGCACGATCCGCACCGGGGAATTCGCCGTCTGCGGCCCGAAGGCGTCGATCAGCGCCTGCAGGTTGGAGCCGCGCCCGGAGATCAGCACCGCGACTTTCAGCGCCCCTGTCGAACCGATCATGGGCGGCGTCACCACGCCGCGTTCTTGACGACGCAGCCCTCGCCGTCGCGCGGGCGGCGCACGATGCGGCCGATGCGCTGCACGCGCTCGCCATGCTCGGTCAGCACGCGGGCGACGCGCGCCTCGGCCTCCGGCGCCACCACGGCGATCATGCCGATGCCGCAATTGAAGGTGCGGATCAGGTCTGCCACCGGCACGCCGCCGGTCTTCATCAGCCACTGGAACACCGCCGGCAATTGCCAGCTGCCGCCGTCGATCTCCGCCTGCAGCGTGTCGGGCAGCACGCGCGGCACGTTGTCGACCAGGCCGCCGCCGGTGATATGCGCCAGCGCCTTGATGTTGCGTTCCTTGGCGCCGCCGACCTTGATCGCCGCCAGCGTGCTCTTCACGTAGATGCGGGTCGGCGTCAGCAGCGCCTCGGCGACGCTCTTACCGGGGGCGAATGGAGCCGGCGCGCCCCAGGCGAGCCCGGAACGCTCCACCACCTTGCGCACCAGCGAGAAGCCATTGGAATGCACGCCGGTGGAGGCGAGGCCCAGCACCACGTCGCCTTCCGCCACGTCCTCGCCGGTCAACGCCTCGTCGCGCTCCACCGCGCCGACGGCGAAGCCCGCCAGGTCGTAGTCGCCCTTCGCGTACATGCCGGGCATTTCCGCCGTCTCGCCGCCGACCAGCGCGCAGCCGGCCTCTTTGCAGCCCTGGGCGATGCCGGCGATGATGGTGCGCGCCGCCGCCACGTCCAGCTTGCCGGTGGCGAAGTAGTCGAGGAAGAACAGCGGCTCGGCGCCCTGGACCACCAGGTCGTTGACGCACATGGCGACCAGGTCGATGCCGACGCCGTCATGCCGGCCGGTCTCGATGGCGATCTTTAGCTTGGTGCCGACGCCGTCGGTGGTGGAGACCAGCAGGGGGTCCCGATAGCCGGCCGCCCGGGGATCGAAAAACGCGCCGAACCCGCCCAGGCCGGCATTGGACCCGCTGCGCGCCGTGGATTTGGCGAGCGGCTTGATCGCCTCCACCAGGGCCTCGCCGGCGTCGATGTCGACGCCCGCATCGCGATAGGTCAAGCCATTGCCGGTATTGGATTTGTCGGCCGTGTCGGCGGCGTCTGGCACGGGGCGGGTTATGGCGTCCTCCCTGGCAATGGGCTATAAGCAGGCGGTCGGACAATAAGGATTTCGAGGCCCGTTGCAATGGCATTCACGGTGATTCGGCGGCTTTGCCGCGGGCTTCTGACGGCGGCAATTCTCGCCGGCGCGGCGGCGTCTCTCGGCCTTCCGGCCGGCGGCGCCTGGGCCCAGGCGGGGGCGATCTACACCGCCACCGGCATCGACGTGGATGTCACCGGCGACATCGCCACCTTGCGCGACCAGGCCCTCCTGCAAGGCCAGCGCCTCGGACTTCAGAAAGTGCTGGCGGAGATCGCCCCGGCCGAGCGGGTGCAGGCTCTGACGCTGCCCAGCGACGACGTGATCTCCAGCTGGGTGCAGGATTTCGAGATCGAGCAGGAGAAGGCCTCGGCCACCCACTATGTCGGCCGCTTCACCTTTCGCTTCCTGGCCGACCCGGTGCAGCAATTCCTGGCCAGCAACAACGTCTCCTTCGCCCAGGTGCAGACCAAGCGCCTGCTGGTGCTGCCGATCTACACCGACGACACCGGGAACAGCACGCTTTGGGGCCCCGCCAACCTGCTGATGCTGCCCTGGGGCGCCAAGGCGCCCACCGCCAGCCTGGTGCCGATGGTGCTGCCGAGCGGCGACGTCTCCGACAGCACGACGCTCTCCGCCACGCAGGCGCTGGCCGGCGACCTGCCGCGCCTGGGCGCCTTGGCGCAGCGCTACAGCGCCGCCGACGTGCTGGTGGTCGAAGTGAAGGCAGCGCCCGTCGACGACCGCAATGTCGAGACGCTGTCGGTCGCCGCCACGCGCTACGGTCGCGCCGCGACGATGCGCTTCACCGATACCGTCGCCGGCGACGCCGCCACGCTGGAGGACCTGCTGACCCAGACCGCCGAGCGCACCATCGCCTGGGTCCAGGGCCAGGTCCGCGAGACCAACATGGTCGACGCCAGCAAGCAGTCGAGCCTCATCCTCGACGTGCCGGTCACCGGCCTCAAGCAATGGGTCGACATCAAGCGCCAGCTGGGCGGCGTGCCCTCGCTGAAATCCGTGCGCCTGGTGAGCCTGACCAAGACGCTCGCCGTGCTCGAGGTGACGTTTCTCGGCGACGTGCCGCAATTCCAGCGCGCGCTGGCCGAGCAGGACCTCGCCCTCGAATCCGTCATCGCCAACAAGGGCACCCTGCGGCAGCAGCCCGGCGCCGGCGGCGCCCTGCCGGCCCCGGTGCCGGCCGTGCCAGGCAGCGATCCGATGGCGCCGAGCGACCAGCCGGCGGTGCCTGACCAGCCCGCCGTGCCGCAATAGGCGCCGCCGCATGACATCCGTGACGGCCGCGACATGACCCTGGGGACGCAAGCGAAAGTCTGGGCCGGAATTCTCGCCGTCTTCGTGCTGGTCCTGATCCTGCTCAAGGGCATCCTGCTGCCCTTCGTCGCCGGCATGGCCATCGCCTACCTGCTCGATCCCACCTGCGACCGGCTGGAGCGGCTGGGCTGCTCGCGCAACCTGGCGACGGTGATCGTCACCGCGATCTTCGCGGTGGCGGTGATCCTGTTCCTGCTGCTGATCGTGCCGCTGGCGGTGCAGGAGGCGGTGAACTTCCTGAGCTCGCTGCCGGACTTCATCTCGCGCACCCAGGACCGCCTGCTGCCCTATGTGGCGGAGCTGCAGCAGCGCCTGAACCTGCCCGACGCGGCGGAGATGTCGCAGCTGGCGCGCGAGCGCTTCGGCACCGCTTTGTCCTGGCTCGGCGGCGCCCTGCAGAGCGTGGTGGGGCAGGGCCTGGCGCTCGCCAACCTGCTGTCGCTGATCTTCATCACGCCGGTGGTGACGTTCTACCTGCTGCGCGACTGGGACCGGCTGGTGACCAAGATCGACGAGTTGCTGCCGCGCGCGCACGCGGCGACGATCCGCAGCCAGGCCCTGCTGGTGAACCAGACCCTGGCCGGCTTCGCCCGCGGCCAGTCGATGGTCTGCGCCACCCTCGCCATCTACTACGCCAGCGCCTTGATGCTGGTCAGCCTGCCCTTCGGGCTGATCGTCGGGCTGCTGGCCGGTCTGCTGACCTTCATCCCCTATGTCGGCGCGCTGACCGGCTTCGCCGTCTCCATGGCCATCGCCATCGGCCAGTTCAGCGATCCGTGGTCGATCGCGCTGGTGGCCGTGATCTTCGCCGTCGGCCAGGTGCTGGAAGGCAACTTCCTCACGCCCAAGCTGGTGGGCGACCGGGTCGGGCTGCATCCGGTGTGGATCATCTTCGCCTTGCTCTCCGGCGGCGCCCTGTTCGGCTTTGTCGGCCTGCTGCTGGCCGTGCCGGTTGCTTCGGTGATCGGCGTGCTGGTGCGCTTCGCCATCGCCCAGTACCGCGTCAGCCGCCTCTATCTCGGCAGCCACGCCGATGTGCCGATGATCGATCCCGAGGTCCAGGGCGAGGTGCCGCTGCGGATCCCGGCCGAAGCCGGCGACTGACGTTTGCCATGCCGCGCCAATTGCCCCTCGACCTCGCCTTCCGGCCGGCCTTCGGCAGCGCCGATTTCGTCGTCGCCGACAGCAACCGCGACGCCGTGGCCTGGATCGACCGCTGGCCGGACTGGCCGAGCCATGCGCTGGCCATCCACGGGCCCAAGGGTGCCGGCAAGACGCACCTCGCCCATGTCTGGCGGGCGCGCTGCGAGGCGACGCTCCTCGAGCGCCCGCCGGCGGAAGGCGCGCCGCCGTTGCGCGTGATCCTGGACGAGCCGCGGGGCTGGCCGGAGCCGGCGCTGCTGCATCTCTACAACGCCGTGCGCGAGGCGGGCGGCCATCTGCTGATCGTCAGCGAATTGCCGCCGGCGCGCTGGCCGGTTTCCTTGCCCGACCTCGCCTCGCGCCTCGCCAGCATCCCGGCGGTGGCCCTTTCGGCACCCGACGACGAATTGCTCGTCGCGGTGATGGCCAAGCAGTTCGCCGATCGCGGGCTGGAGGTGAACGATGACGTGCTGCGCTACGTGGCGAGCCGCATCGAACGCTCCTTCGCCGCCGCCGCCGAGATGGTCGCCCGTATCGACCGCGCGGCGCTCAGCGAGCAGCGCCGCGTCACCCTGGCGGTAGCCAGAGCCTGCGTGATGACGAGCTGAGTTCATTCGCGGCAATGACGAACGGGAACCGGTGCCTCAGCCCTTCGTCTTCAACCCGCAATGCGCGACGATGAAGTCGGCGATGGCGCGCACGTCGTTGAGGTCGATCACCGGCACCTTCGCCTCGGCAACCGGGGAATCGGTCAGGATCGCGACATAGGTCGGGTCCTGGTTGGCCAGCAGCGGCTTGCCGTTATCGGCGCGGTAGATCTCCAGCTTGTCGTGCGGCTCGCGCTTGAAGCCTTCGATCAGCAGCAGGTCGACCGGCGTCATGTGCCGCGCCAGCTCGACGGCGCTCGGCTCCGCCTCGGCGCGCAGCTCGTGCATCAGCGCCCAGCGCTTCTCCGAGCCGATCAGCACCTCGGTGGCGCCGGCCGCGCGGTGCACGAACGAGTCCTTGCCCGGCTGGTCGACGTCGAAGCCGTGATGCGCGTGCTTCATGGTGGAGACGGTGATGCCGCGGCCGACCAGCTCGGGGATGAGCTTGGCCATCAGGGTGGTCTTGCCGGCGCCGCTCCACCCGCCCAGCCCGAGAATCTTCATGCCCGTTCCTTGGCCCGGCTCAGACAGGATCGCCGGGGCGGTTGCGCGGATCGGCCGGCGGCTCCGCCGCCATGTGCTTCAGCCCGATCATCAGGTAGTCGTAGCCGGTGACCAGGGTGAGGCCGGCGGCGATCCACAGCATGATCTCGCCCACCAGCATGGCGTCGATCGGCAGGTTGTAGGTGGCGTTGGCGACGATGAGGAAGCCGAGCGCGATCATCTGCACCGTGGTCTTCCACTTGGCGAGGATGCTGACCGGCACGCCGACGCGCAGCTCCGCCAGGAACTCGCGCAGGCCCGAGACCAGGATCTCGCGGCACAGGATGATCAGCGCCGCCAGGATCGCCCAGCCCTCGATATGCCGCGTCGCCACCAGGACCATGAGCACCGCCGCCACCACCAGCTTGTCGGCGATCGGGTCGAGGAAGCGGCCGAGCGGCGAGACCTGGTGCAGGCGCCGCGCGACATAGCCGTCGAACCAGTCGGTGACGCAGGCCAGCACGAACAGCGCCAGCGCCACCCAGTGCCAGAAGGCCCCGTTCAGCAGCAGGAAACCGACGATGAGCGGGATCGCGGCGATCCGCGACATGGTGAGGATATTGGCGAAATTCAGCATGGGTGTGCAGCGAGGCTCCGATCACCGGCGACCATAGCAGGTCGCCCCCGTCCTGTCACAACAGCCGTCGCCGCAGGGCCGGTTTGCAGCAGCGTCATGATGGATGCGGGCAATTGGCTCAAATCCCGATACCCGACGGTTTTATCAGCCGCATTGGATGCGCGGGCGGGCGTGCCGCGGCTCACCCGCCGTGGAAATGGGCATAGACTTTCTGCGCCACGGTTTCGTTGATGCCCTCGACCGCGCAGAGATCCGCAAGACCCGCGCGCGCGACCGCGCGGGCGGAGCCGAAATGCAGCAGCAGCGCCTTCTTGCGCTTGGCGCCGATGCCGGGAATCTGGTCCAGCTCCGACTTGCCGATCAGCGCCGAGCGCTTGGCGCGATGGGCGCCGATGACAAAGCGGTGAGCCTCGTCACGCAGGCGTTGCAGGAAGTAGAGCACCTGGTTCTGCGGATCGAGCGAGAAGGGCTGCCGGCCCGGAATGAAAAACCGTTCGCGGCCCGCGTTGCGATCGGGCCCCTTGGCGATCGCCGCCACCGGCACGTCGTCGAGGCCCAGCTCGCGGAACACGTCGAGCGCGGCGCTGAGCTGGCCCTGGCCGCCATCGATCAGCACCAGGTCGGGCCAGGTGCCGCGCTGGCGGTCGGGATCCTCGGCGATGGCGCGCGAGAAACGCCGCGTGAGGACCTGGCGCATCATCGCGTAGTCGTCGCCGGGCTCGATCGGGCCCTTGGTGGCGTCGTCGTCGGTCGCCGTGGCGGCGCGCGCGGCCTCGACTTCCGCCTGCTCGGCGCGCGTCTCGCCCTCGGGACCCAGAACTGCGGGGCCGAGCACCGCGGGCGCGGCCTCGGAGAGCTGCGGCGCATCCGACGCCGCGGCGTCCTGCGGCGCTCCCGGCTTCGCCGCCTCCGTCTTTGCCGCCAGGCGGCGGATGGCGAACTTGCGGTACTGGTTCTTCATGAAGCCTTCCGGCCCGGCGACGATCATCGCGCCATAGGGATTGGTGCCGGAGATGTGGCTGTTGTCGTAGACCTCGATGCGCTTCGGCGGCTGGTCCAGCCCGAATACCTCGGCGATGCCGCGCAGCAGCTTCTGCTGGGTCCCGGTCTCCGCCGCGCGCCGGGCCAGCGCCTCCTTGGCGTTGAGCAGGGCATGGTCGATGGCCCTGCGCTTGTCGCCGCGCTGGGGCGCGTGGATCTCCACCTTCGCCTCGGCGCGCAGGCTCAGCGCCTCGGTCAGCAGCTCGGCTTCCGCCGGCTCCTCGCTCACCAGGATCAGGCGCGGCGGCGTCTTGTTCTCGTAGAACTGGCCGAGGAACGCGGCCATGATTTCCGGCAGCTCGGCCGATTTGTCATGGCTGGGGAAATAGGCGCGGTTGCCGTAATTGCCGTGGTTGCGGAAGAAGAAGACCTGGATGCAGGTCTGGCCGCCCTGCTGGAACGCGGCGATGACGTCGGCCTCCTCGACCCCCGCCAGGATGATGTCCTGGCGCGACTGGATCTGGGTCAGCGCCTGGATGCGGTCGCGCAGCCGCGCCGCGCGCTCGAAATCCAGCGCGTCGCTGGCCTCGCGCATTTCCAGCACCAGGCGGTCCTGGATCTCGCGGCTCTTGCCGGTCAGGAAATCGCGCGCCTCGCGCACCAGCTCGGCATAGTCCGCCGGGTTGATGCGCTGCACGCACGGCGCGGAGCAGCGTTTGATCTGGTATTGCAGGCAGGGCCGGGTGCGCGCCGAGAACATGCTGTCGCTGCAATTGCGCAGCAGGAAGGCGCGCTGCAGGGCGACGATGGTGCGGTTCACCGCGCCGGCCGAGGCGAAGGGGCCGAAATACTCGCCCGGCCGGTTGCGCGCGCCGCGATGCTTGGCGATCTGCGGGATCTCGTGGTCGCCGGTGATGACGATGTAGGGAAAGCTCTTGTCGTCGCGCAGCAGCACGTTGTAGCGCGGCAGGAAGCGCTTGATCAGGTTGGCTTCCAGCAGCAGCGCCTCGACCTCGGTGTGGGTGGCGACGAATTCCATGCTCGTCGTCTCCGCCACCATGCGCTGCAGGCG
>JBDHTX010000051.1:0-27984 GCA_039808885.1 Dongiaceae bacterium
CTGTGCCTCGGTCAACTCGTAGCGCTTCACCATCCATCGCCTCCAGCCAACAACAAGCTGGAGACCTATGAATCACACAAATCGACGCGCGGGAATCCTGAATGTCGATTGAACCTAGAGCTCGCCGTCATGCTCGACCACCACGGACATCGGCGGCTTGCCGTCGTCCTTCTTCGGCATGTTGAGGCGCAGGCGCACGTCGATCGCGGTGACGATGCGGCCGCGCAGGTTGAGCGACCCGGCGACCTCCGGCGGGGCCAGGGGCACGCGCGTGATCTGCTGCGATCCCAGCACGTCCTGGACGTTCAGCACCGGAATGCCGAACATCTGGTCGCCGATCGACATGGTCACGTAGTCGCGAAAGTCCTCGGAGCCGATGGCGGCGGCGCCCTCGGTCATGGTTGCAGCCTGCTCGCTCATGCCGCGCCTCTCATCTCAGTCAAAGTGGAGTTCAGGGTGTGGACCAGGCCGTCGCGGTCGTATTTCGCGACGTAGTCGTCGAAGCCGACGTCGCGGCCCTTTTCCAGGTCGCGCGGCGACGCCCGCGAGGACAGAGCGACGATCGGGATGTTCTGCCAGCGGCCCTGACGCTTGACCATCTGGCAGAACTCGAAGCCGGACATGCCGGGCATCTCGATGTCGCTGACGATGATGTCGAACTCCTCGCCGGCCTCGCACAGCGCCAGCGCCTTGTCCGGGCTCTCGACGGCGGTGACCATGAAGCCCGCCGCGGAAAGCTGCGGCGCCAGCAGGTTGCGGAAGAAGGCGCTGTCGTCGACCAGCAGCAGGCGCTTCTGGCCGCCGACGTTGCGGTCGCGCTCCTGCGAGCCGAACCAGTCCGCGGAGGCCTGGCGGAGGAAGTAGCCGGTGTCGATGATCTCGGTCGCCTGGCCGGCGACCACCGCGCTGCCGATGCGGCCCGGAATCTCGGCGCCGAGCTCGACATTGAGCTTCGCCTCGACGATGTCGACGATCTGGTCGACCATCAGGCCCATCGAATGCTCCTGGTCCTGGAACACCAGCACCGGCTGGCGGGCGCCATCGGCGGCCAGCTCCTGGCTGTGGTCCATGGTGATGAGCGGCATCAGCTGGCCGCGATACTGCACCACCCAGCGGCCGTTCGACTGCTCGATCGCCTTGCGCTCGATCTCCTCGAGGCGGGCGACGAGGGCGAGCGGAACCGCCTTCGGTGTGCCGTCGCCGGCACGGAACAGCAGCAGCGGCACCTTCTCCTCGCTCTGGCCGCGCGACTTGCCGGCCATCTGCTCGGCGGTCTGGCCATCGGCGCCCATCTGGCCGCTATGCGAGGCGATGCCGTTGGGATCGAGGATCATGATCACCGAGCCGTCGCCCAGGATGGTGTTGCCGGAGAACATCTCGATGTCGCGCAGGATCGGCGCGACCGGCTTGACCACGATTTCCTCGGTGTCGAACACCCGGTCGACCATGATGCCGAAGCTGTAGGTGCCGACCTGGGTGACGACGATGAAGGTGTCGTCCTCGGAGGCGGCCTTCTCGGTGTCGAGCTTCAGCAGGCTGCGCAGCGAGACCAGCGGCAGCAGGCGGTTGCGCAGGCGCAGCACCGGCGTGTCCTTGATCCGCTCGACGCGCAGCTCGCCGTTGGCGGTCGCGCGCACCAGCTCGACCACGCTGATCTGCGGGATGGCGAAACGCTCCTGGGCGCACTCGACGATGAGCGCGGAGACGATCGCGAGAGTCAGCGGGATCTTGATGACGAAGGTGCTGCCCTTGCCCTGGGTCGAGCGCATCTCGACGGTGCCGCCGATCTTCTCGATGTTCGTGCGCACCACGTCCATGCCGACGCCGCGGCCGGAGACGCTGGTCACCTTGGCCGCGGTCGAGAAGCCGGCCTTGAAGATGTATTGCTGGATCTGCTGCTCGCTCATCTGCTCCAGTTCGGATTCAGTGGCGAGGCCGTTCTGCAGGATCTTGGCCTTGATCTTGTCGAGCGGCAGGCCGCGGCCGTCATCGCTGATCTCGATGATGATGTGGCCGCCCTCGTGATAGGCGTTGAGCGTGACCTTGCCGGTTTCCGGCTTGCCCGCCTTGCGGCGCTCCTCGGGGATCTCCAGGCCGTGGTCGGCCGAGTTGCGCACCATGTGGGTGAGCGGGTCCTTGATCATCTCGAGGACCTGGCGGTCGAGCTCGGTGTCCTGGCCGATCATGACCAGGTCGATCTTCTTCTTCAATTCGTGGCTGAGGTCGCGCACCAGGCGCGGCAGCTTCGACCAGGCGTTGCCGATCGGCTGCATGCGCGTCTTCATGACGCCTTCCTGCAGCTCCGAGGTGACGTGGTTCAGGCGCTGCAGGGGCGCCGCGAACTCGCTGTCCTTCTGCTTGCGCAGGATCTGCAGGACCTGGTTGCGGGTGAGCACCAGCTCGCTCACCATCGTCATCAGGTTCTCGAGCAGCTCGACGTTGACGCGGATGCTCTGGTTGGCGACGGCGCTGTCCTTGGCCTCGCCGCCCTCGCCCTTCGCGGCGTCGGATTTGGCCGGAGCAGCCTTCGCCGGCTTGGCCGGCGCGGGCTCCGCTTCGACTTCGATTGGTGTCTCCACCGGCGTCTCCACTGCAGCCTGTTCCTGTGCGTGCGTCGCGGCGTTGGTCGGGCTCGACCCGCCCGCGGCGCGTCCCATGATCTCTTCCCGGCTGCCGAAGATGATCGCCATGATCATGGCAGCCAGATGCGTCGGCACCTCGAGCGCGTTCAGGCCGGCCTGCAGATGGCCGGCGAAGGCGTCGAAATGCGTGTCGTTCATGCCGCGGGCGACGACGCCCGCATGCGGCGAGTTGAGGTCGACCTTGCCGAAGCCGTCCGGGCCGCCGCAGATCTTCGCCAGGTAGTCGCGCAGGCGACCCTGGATGTGGTCGACGCTGGCGCCTTCGAAGAACTGGTTCAGCCGGAGGTCGCCCATGATGCGGCCGAACATCACCTCGACCACCGCGTCGATGGTGCCCATGCCGCCAATCTGTTCGTAGATCGAGGGGCCCGCGCCGCCCTTGGCCGGCTTCGCGGCCGGGGCCGGAGCCGCCTCGGCGACCGGTGCGGGCGCCGGCTTCGGCGCCGGCGCGGCGGGCTTCGCCGCCGGAGCGCCACCGCTATCGGCCATCTCGTTCAGGCGCCGGATCAGTTCCGAATCGTCGCCTTCCGGTTCGCTGCCGCTGGCCTCGAGATCGCCCATGATGTTGCGGATCCGGTCGAGGCATTCGAGCACGGCGGAGATCGCTTCCGGCGACGCCACCATCTCGCCCTCGCGCAGCTTGCCGAGGATGTTCTCGCCGGCATGCGCCACCGATTCGAGACGCGGCAACCCGAGGAAGCCGCAGGTGCCCTTCACGGTGTGGACCAGCCGGAAGATGTTTCCGAGCAGTTCCGCGTCGTTTGGATTCTGCTCGAGCTTGACCAGCTCGACGTCCAGAACCGACAGATTTTCAGAAGTCTCGGTGAGGAACTCGCTCAGAAGATCGTCCATTTGCGGTCTCTTGACCCTTGTTACGAGGCGGGTCGAGCGCCGCGAGACGCGGGCTTACGACCACGCTCGAAGGTCACAGAAAACAATTAATTTAAGGTGAACCGAGTGGTATCCGGGAAAGGACTTCGCGGCGCTTCTAGGCCGCGATAATCCTTAGGATTCCAGGCCCTTCCTGCACCACCGAAAGGCTCAGGCCGAGGCGCTGCGCAAAGGTCGCGCACATATACGGAAGGATATTGTGGGCACTTAATTCGTCTGCCGAAAGATCACGCAAAACCGCGCGCGCGAATTCCGGCGACCAGGCGATCTGCTGGCCGCCGCATTGCACCGTAACCGAGCCCTTGCCCGGCTGCGCCGCCGTCACGCCAAGCTCCACCGTGCCGCCCCGCGGCAGCGCGTCGGCGGCCATGACGATCACATTGACGACGAGCTTGCCGAAACCGGGCGGGAGCGCCGACGCCTCGGGCAGGTCGGGGGCGATCAGCTGCACCTTGCCGCCGGCCAGGAGTTCCTGGCCGAGGGCCGCAGCCTCGCGCGGACCGAAACTGGGCTGGTTGCCGGCATTGCCGAAGGCACTGCGAAAGACCTGGAGCAGGATGCTGGCGCGCCGGGCGCTGCGCTGGGCCAAGGCCGCCGCTTCGGCCTTCAGCGCCGCGTCGTCTTCCTCTTCCAGCAGCTCCAAGCCGTTGTTGACCGCGCCGATCGGGCTGATCACGTCATGGCAGAGCTTGGAACAAGCCAGTTCAAGGGCGCGCAGGTCGATGTCCATGCTCGAACTTCCATGCCGGGTCCCGGATTGTACCGCCGGACCCGGACCCACGGTCAGGCGGAACTTTTGCCGTCCGATCTTGGCCGGAAAGCGTATATCCTTCGTTACACATTGGCTGGTTCTGGGCAAGAGCGTGCAAGACAAGGCGGAATGGCTGACACCCGGCACTTTCGTCCGTTCCCCGGGGAACCCAGATTGGGGCCTTGGCCAGGTGCAATCGGTGGTCGCCGGCCGGGCCACGGTCAATTTCGAGAATCGCGGCAAGCTGGTGGTTCACCTGGCGGCCGTCCCGCTGGCGGTGGTCGATGTCGCCGACCTGGCGGCCGAGGGCCCCGCGCGAGGCCGCCGATGACCGCGCCCGGCCGGTTCCTGGAGCAATTGACCTGGCCGGAGGTGGCCGCCGCCTTCGAGGCCGATATCCCGGTCGTCTTCCCCATCGGCGCGGCGGCCAAGGAGCATGGCCATCACCTGCCGATGAACAACGACTGGCTGCTGGCGCGCGCCCTGGCCGAGGGCGTCGCGGCGCGGCTGCCGGTGCTGATCGCGCCGATTGTTCCCTTCGGCTATTATCCGGTGTTCCGGGCCTATCCGGGCAGCCAGCATCTCTCCGCCGAGACCTTCGCGCGGATGCTGGCCGAGTTGCTCGAGGGCTACCTCGACCAGGGCGCCCGCCGCCTGGCGATCCTGAACACCGGCGTCTCCACCGAGGGTCCGATCGGCCTGGCGATCCGCGGCATCCTGGAGCGCCGCGGCGTCACCATCGGCAGCGCCGACATCCGCCGCCTCGGGCGCGGCGCCGATCACCTGCTGCGGCAGGAACTCGGCAGCCATGCCGACGAACGCGAAACCTCGATCATGCTGGCGGTGGCGCCGCAGGTGGTGCGCCTGGACCTGGCGCGCACCGATTACGGCCGCGAGGGCGCTCCGGGCATCTTCGCCACGCCGAGCACGATGCAGAGCACCGATCCAGCGCGCGCCGACTACAGCGCGACCGGCGCCTATGGCGACCCGACGCTGGCCAGCGCCGAGAAGGGCCGCGCGATCCTGGCGGCGATGATCGAGGATCTGGTCGGGGGCCTCGTCGCCTTGTTCCCGGACCTGGCCACGCCGGATCGGCGATAACCGCGGCACATGGCGACCATAGGGCATCGGCATTTTCAACCTCGCGCACCGGGCGGCATAGTCACAGGCGTGAAACGGGCCCGCCTCCGATCGAGCCTCCCCCCCAAGCCATCGACGGCCCGCCCGCTTTCGCATGTGTCCCTCCCCTAAGACGAAGGCCGCCCGGGTTCCCCCACCCGGGCGGCCATTTTCGCACTCAGGGAAATCTGCCGCACGCGGCTAGGCCTGCGGCTGCGCCTCGCCGCTCGGGCCCTGCGGCCGGTGCTTGCGGTCGTTCATGAACTGGTCGAACTCGGCCTTGTCCTTGGCTTTGCGCAGGCGCTCGAGGAAATCGAGGAACTCGCGCTGCTCCTCCTCCAGCCGGCGCAAGGTCTCGGCACGATACTCGTCGAACGCGGTGTTGCCGCTGCTGGGACCGGCATAGTGCCGTTCATGCCAGCGCCCCATCTTTTCCCGCATCTTCTCCCAGCGATCCCTACTTCCACAGCCCATGCGTCCGCTCCATATCAGGTAAGCCAAGAGCGCCAGACCGACCGGCCAGCACAGGATGAAGGTCAGGACCAGCAAGCCAATCCAGGCTGGCCGACCGTAATCGTCCATTCTTGCTGCAAAGCCCATCGGAAGCCTCTCATGTGAATGTTAATAACATTAACATAGATGGCCCAAACGGGGCGGCACGTCAAGACCTCGCGATCTGATTTTCGGGGAGAACCGGCTTTTTGCGTCAGCCGCCGTGGCCGGGCCCACCGGTGATCCCGAGGCCGCGCAGATAGACCAGGATCGCCGCCTCCAGCAGATCCTCCGCCGGCATCGGCAGCTTGCGCCGCCCGGCATCGGCCCGGCCGAACAGCGAGGCGATGCCATGCGCCAGCGCCCAGATGTGCAGGCTCATCATCAGGGCCGGCGGGCGGCCATCCTTGGGCAAATGCGCGCAGAGCGCTTCCGACGCCCGGCGCAGCACACCGAAGGCCTCGTCCGAGGCCTTCTGCAGCCCAGGATCGGCATCCAGCGCCACACCGGCCTCGAACATCGCCGAGTAATGCGCGGGCTCCTTCCGCGCGAAGGCCAAGTAGGCGCGGCCGACCGCCTCGAAGGCGACATAGGGGTTGGGCTGGCCGTTGTTCCAGGCCTTCTCCAGCGCCGCCGCGAACAGCTCGAAGCCGCGCTTGGCGACATCGGCCAGCAAGGCATCGCGGTCGCGGAAATGGCGATAGGGTGCGGCGGAGCTGACCCCGGCCGCCCGCGCGGCATCGGCGAAAGTGAAGCCGGCCGGCCCCTTCTCGCCGATGAGATTGAGCGCGGCCCGGATCAGCGCCTCGCGCAGATTGCCGTGGTGATAGCCTTTGCGGCCGTCGCCGCTGTCCTTGGACCAACCCATGTGAACGGGTCTTACATGAGATCGCGGCGCGCCGCCAGCAAGCCTTCCGCCTCCGCCAGTTGCTCCGGAGTGTTGGCGTTGAAGAAGGGATCGACCGGATCGGCCGGAAACTCCGCGATGACCCGGCGATAGCGCGCGGTCCAGGCATCCACCTTGTGCTCGTGCTCGACGGTGAGCGCGTGGCGCAGTTCGGCGCGCAGGCCCACCGGCCACAGGCCAATCACCGGATAGGGCTGCCCGGCGCTCGCCGCCACCGCGAGTTCGGCATCTTCGGCCATCAGCACGCGCGCCAGATGCTGGACCAGATCGCCCGGCAGGAACGGCCCGTCGCCCGGCGCGGTGACGATGTAATGCGCCTCCGGCAAATGCGCCGCCGTCCACTCCATTCCGGCCAGCACGCCGGCCAGCGGCCCGGCGAAATCCGCCACGCCATCGGCGACGACGGGCAGGTCGAAAGCGGCGAAGCGCGCCGCATCGCCATTGGCATTCAGCACCAGGCGGTCGACCTGCGGCCGCAGACGCTCGATCACATGCGCCAGCAATGGCCGCCCGCCAAGCAGACGCAGGCACTTGTCGCCCCCGCCCATGCGCTGCGACCGCCCGCCGGCCAGGATGACTCCCACAATCGGTCCGATTTCCTGGACTCGCACTGGTATGATGGTCCCCCTGCGCTATGGCACCCACGCCCGCGCTATGGCCCCTGCGCCCACGTGTCGCCGCGACGGCACGGATCCCGGACGTTACCCTGCCAAAGCCTCAAAATCCCTAGATTCTTTGAGGAGGAAATCCCCTTGAGCCGTCGCTATATTCAAGGGGATATGACGGTGGCAGCATGATCGACCCATTTGGCCGGCACATCTCCTATCTCCGCGTTTCGGTGACGGATCGCTGCGACTTCCGCTGCGTCTATTGCATGGCGGAAGACATGACCTTCCTGCCCAAGGCCGACCTGCTGACGCTGGAAGAGATGGACCGCCTGTGCAGCGCCTTCGTGCGCCGCGGCGTGCGCAAGCTGCGCCTCACCGGCGGCGAGCCCCTGGTGCGCAAGAACGTCATGTCGCTGATCCGCAACCTGTCGCGGCATCTCAAGAGCGGCGATCTCGACGAGCTCACGCTCACCACCAATGGCAGCCAACTCGGCAAATTCGCGGAGGAACTGGCCTCCTATGGCGTGAAGCGGGTCAACGTCTCGATCGACACGCTGGACCCGGAGAAGTTCACCGCCATCACCCGGTGGGGCAAGCTCGCCCCGGTGCTGGACGGCATCAAGGCGGCGAACGCCGCCGGCATCAGGGTCAAGGTCAACACCGTGGCGCTCAAAGGCGTCAACGACGACGAGGTCTTCGATCTCATCGACTGGTGCGGGCGCGAGGGCCACGACCTCACCTTCATCGAGGTGATGCCGATGGGCGACATCGGCGGCGAGAACCGGCTCGACCAGTACATGCCGATCTCGCTGCTGCGGGCCAAGATCAAGACCCGCTACACGCTGGACGAGATCGACTACCGCACCGGCGGCCCGGCGCGCTATGTGCGCATCGCCGAGACCGGCCAGCGCGTCGGCTTCATCACCCCGCTCACCCATAATTTCTGCGAAAGCTGCAACCGCGTGCGGCTGACCTGCACCGGCATGCTCTACATGTGCCTGGGCCAGGACGATTCCGCCGATCTGCGCGCGCCGCTGCGCGCCAGCGCCGACGACGCGCTGCTGATGCAGGCAATGGACGAAGCCATCGCGCGCAAGCCCAAGGGCCACGATTTCATCATCGACCGCCGCCACCAGGGCCCGGCGGTGCGCCGCCATATGAGCGTCACGGGCGGGTAACTCCTCCGTCGTCATTGCCGGGCTTGACCCGGCAATCCAAATTCCCGGCGAAGGACCCAAGACAAACTTGGATCACCGGGTCTCGACGCTGCGCGTCGGCCCGGTGATGACGAGAGGAAAAAGATCAATCGATGATGATCTGGTGCGCGAAGTCCTTGCCGTCGCTGATCGTCACCTGGCGGAAGCCGAGCAGCTTCAGGAGATCGAGGAAGGTCGCCTCGTCCGGCTGGGTGTTCTGCTGGAAGAACGACGTCGCGCGGGCGACCGAGGTGAAGGTCGCGAGCAGCGCGCGGGCGCGGAAGATCGTATTCAGCTGCCCATCCTGCAGGCCGACGATGATCAGCTTGTCGGACTGCTCACCCTTGGCGAAGACGGCATAGGGTGGGGCGTATTGGCCGCCGACCAGCTGCTTGGTGAGGCCGATGATGAAGGATTGCCGGCGCACCCGGTCGCTGCCCGGCAGGGTGTAGACCTCGGCGACGTAGTGCTCGACCGTCTGCGGCTTCGGATAGTAGTAGCCCTCGTGGTGGTCGCCCTCCTCGGCGCCGGCCTCCGGCGACATCGCCGCCGGCTCGACCAGGACCGGGTCGTCGACACTGTCCTGCGCCTGGGCGCGCGCGCCGGCCGAGGCCGTCGCCGAAAGCCACGCCGCGGCAACCGCCGCCAGGAATACCCGCACCGCTGCCCGAACCAAGTCCATAGATCCCCCTCGCCCCACGCTTTGCGCCCAGCAATCCGGGCCAGTATACTCCGCGGCCAGCTTTAGGGGAGTCCGCATTGACCGCGCCGTCATTCGCCTTCATCGCCGCCGACACCGCGGAGGCCAGGGAGGCGGAAGCCCGTCTGGTGGCGCGCTATGGCCGCAGGGCGCCGGACAGCGCCGATGTGCTGGTGGTCCTGGGCGGCGACGGCACCATGCTGCGCACCCTGCATGGCTGCATGTCCCGGCCGAAGCCGATCTTCGGCATGCATTGCGGCACTGTCGGATTCCTGATGAACCGCTTCGACGTAGAGGACCTGCCCGCGCGCCTCGCCGCCGCCCGGCGCACCGAGCTGCATCCGTTGCAGATGCGGGCAAAGAACAAGGACGGCAACGAGGAGCGCGCGCTCGCCATCAACGAGGTGGCGCTGCTGCGCCAGACCGCGCAGGCGGCCAAGATCGGCATCTCGATCGACGGCGTCGACCGCCTGCCCGAGCTCATCTGCGACGGCGTGCTGATGGCCACCCCGGCCGGCAGCACCGCCTACAACCTCTCCGCCCACGGGCCGATCCTGCCGCTCGGCGCCGGCGTGCTGGCGCTCACCCCGATCAGCGCCTTCCGCCCGCGGCGCTGGCGCGGCGCCATCCTGCCCCAGCGCGCGGAAGTGAAGTTCACCATCCACGAGCCGGACAAGCGGCCGGTCAGCGCCACCGCCGATTTCAGCGAGATCCGCGACGTGCGCGAAGTCGTGGTGACCCAGGACGACAGCGTGAGCCTGATCCTGCTGTTCGATCCCGAGCATCACCTGGACGAACGCATCCTGCGCGAGCAGTTCCAGGCCTAGAGCAGGTTTACCGGCTGGCCGGATGCCGCTATAGTCTGCACCACTGATGTCGCGAGGCAGGGGGCTATTCCATGGCCAAGAAAGCTGCAAAGAAGACGTCGAAAAAGACCGCAAAGAAATCCGCGAAGAAGGCGGCGCGGCCGAAGCAGCGCAAGACCGTACGATTCGCGAGCCGCTCGTCGGGCTGAGCGACCATCACGACCGGCAAATCGCGCGCGGCCACGCCGGGCGCTATCCGGCGCGCTCGAGCAATGCTTGGTAGCGCGGGTGGCTGCGGATCGGGTCGAGATCGGAATCGTTCTTGAACCACAGCTTCATCTCGCTGCCGACCTGGAGCAGCCAGGTCTCCAGCAGATCGATGGCCCGGTCGGCCTCTCCCAGCAGCGAATAGGTGCAGGCGGCATTGTACTGCGTGCTGGTGTCGCCCGGGTCGATCGCCAGCGCCCGCGCCAGCCATTCCTTCGCCCGGTCGTTGTCGCCGAGAAACGCCAGCGCGGTGGCGCCGAGGCAGGCGACATTGGCGTTCTCTGGGTGCAACCTCAGCTCTTCCTCCGCGCGCTTCAAGCCCAGCCGGGCATAACGCTCCGCCTCGTCCGTGTGCCCAAGGGAGCGCAGCACGTTCACCAGCATGAACGGCGCGCCATAGTCGTTCGGCTTGACCTCGAGCGCACGGATGAAGTGCTTCGCGGCCGGCGCGAAATAGGCCTGGGTGACGCAGAACTCCGCATAGAGGCGGTTGGCTTCATGGCAATTGGGGTCGAGCGCCAGGGCCTGTTCGAAGGCCGCGACCGCCTCGTCCCGGCGGCCGCCGACCGCCAGCGCGAAGCCACGCGCGGCATGCGCCTCCGCCAGATCGGGGTCGATCGCCAGCGCCTTGGCGGTGGTGGCGAGAATGGCGTCGACCGGGATGTCGATTCCGTACGACGTCTTCAGCCGCGAATCGCAGACCGCGAGGCTGGCATAGGCGCGCGCGTAGCGCGGGTCGAGCTCGATGGCGCGGGCGAAGCTCTGCCTGGCCATCAGGTGATTGGCCTTCGAGGCGATATGATAGTATTCGCGCCCGCGCAGGTAGTGCGTGTAGGCCTCGACATTCGCCGTCGGCGCGCGCTCGATCGCCTTGCGCTCCTCCGGCAGCAGCTTCACCTTGAGCTGCTCGACGATGGTCTTGGTGATCTCGTCCTGCACCGCGAAGATGTCGGTAAGATCGCGGTCATAGCGGGCGGCCCAGATATGCCCGTCGCTGGCGCCCTCGATCAGCTGGGCGTTGATCCGGACCCTGCTCCCGGCCTTGCGCACGCTGCCCTCGACCAGATAGGCGACGCCGAGTTCCCGGGCGATGCGCTCGAGGTTCATCGCCTTGCCCTTGTAGGTGAAGACGGTGTGACGGCTGAGCACGAACAGGCCGGACACGTTCGACAGGTCGGTGATGATGTCCTCGGTGATGCCGTCGCTGAAGAATTCCTGCTCCGAATCGTTGCTGATGTTGGAGAACGGCAGGATCGCCACCGAGGGTTTGCCGGATCGCGCCCGCGCCGGACTGCCGGCGCGGCCTTGCGCCGCGCCCTTCGCGGCATCCTCCCAGCTGACGAAATAGACATGCACCGGCTGGGCGAAGTTCTTGACGAACCTTTCGCCGAGATCGACGAATTCCAGCTCCAGCTTGCCGCCGACCGCGTTGCGCACCGCCGCCGAGCAGGCAATGCCGCCGGGATGGGCGAGCCCTTCCAGCCGGACCGCCATGTTGACGCCGTCGCCGTGGAAGTCGTCGCCTTCGACAATGATGTCGCCGAGATTGACGCCGATGCGGAACCTGAAATGCAGGTCTTCCGGCATCCCGGTGTTGCGCTCCTGCATGCCGCGCTGGATGTCGACCGCGCAGCGCATCGCGCTGAGGACGCTGCCGAACTCGACCAGGAACCCGTCGCCCATCACCTTGAAGATGCGCCCGTCATGTCGGGCGACGGTCGGATCAAAGAGCTCGCGGCGATGCTGCTTCAGGGCGCCCATCGTGCGCTCCTCGTTGGCCTCCATCAGCCGGCTGTAGCCGACGACGTCAGCCGCGAGAATCGCGGCAAGCCGACGCTGAACGCGTTCTTCGACCATGTGGCGCGCCTATCCGATGACCCGGCGTGACTGCGGATTGTATTGGCGTGCCGCGGGCGAGTCTATTGGCACGGGGCCGGCGTTCAACGGGCGGCTAGCCGCCCCCGCCGCGCTCCTCGCCCGGCAGCCTGGCGCGCACATGGTCTGCAACCGCCGCGATCAGGCGCTCGACATCGGCTTTGAAGGCGACGAAATCCGGCCGCTTCTCGATGCGGTCCTCGTCCATGTAGAGGGCGCGGTTGATCTCGATCTGCAGCGAATGGCGGCTGTCGTCCGGGCGGCCGAAGCGGGTCACCAGCTCGGCGCCCTTGAACGGATCGTTGAGGGCGACCCGGTAGCCGAGCCCGCCTAGCACCTCGGCGACGTATTGGGTGAAGTCACGGTCGCAGCTCGCCCCGTCGCGGTCGCCCAGCACGATGTCGGCGCGCGGGATGCTCTGCCCGCGCTTGCGGCCGGCCGAGCGCATGGAATGGCAGTTGACGTGCCACGCCCCGCCATGCCGGCTGTGCGCCTCGTCCAGCAGCGCCTCCAACTCGGCATGATAGGGTCGGTGGAAACTCTCGATCCGTGCCAGGATCTCCTCGGCGCTCAAGCCGCGATCGTAGATCGGGATCGTGCCCTTGATCAGGCGGCGGATCAGGCCCAGGCCCATCTCCGCCTTCTCGCTTTCCACCACCGGATGCGGCCAGGGTTCGCCCAGCATCGACAGGTCGACCTCGTGCTCATGCCGGTTGGGATCGATATAGGACCGCGGGAACAATGCCTTCAGGAACACCGCGCCATGGGCCGGCGCCGTCTCGAACAACTCGTCGACGAAGGCATCCTCGGCCCGGCGCAGCAGGTCGCGCGGCGGGGCGTGGTCGAAATCCTCCGGATAGTCGCGCCCGGAATGGGGCGAATCGAAGACCAGCGGCAGGGCTTCGCCGCTGGGCCGGAACGTCATCAGGACGCCGGGAACGTGGCGCGCGGGCTCGATTTCGACCGGCATGGACGCTTTCGCACGGGATTGGGGCGGCTTGTCATCCAAGCCGCAGGCGCTATTGTTCAGGGATCGTCCCTCACGTCAACAGGAAGCGATCGTGGCTGAATATCCGCGCAGCCTGGACATGCTGCGCCGTCTGGTGGGCTTCGATACCACGAGCCGGAACTCGAACCTCGAACTGATCGATTTCGTGCGGAACCATCTCGACCGGTTCGGCATCGGGAGCACCCTGGTGCCCGATACCACCGGCAAGAAGGCCAATCTCTACGCCACCATCGGGCCCAAGGACATTCCCGGCATCTGCCTCTCCGGTCATACCGACGTGGTGCCGGTGGACGGCCAGAACTGGTCGAGCGATCCGTGGACGATCACCGAGCGCGACGGCCTGCTCTATGGCCGCGGCACCTGCGACATGAAGGGCTTCCTCGCCATCGTCCTGACCTGGGTGGAGAAGTTCGCCGCCGGCGAGCTGAAGACCCCGGCGCATATCCTGCTCTCCTATGACGAGGAGGTCGGCTGCATCGGCGTGCGCGGCGCGCTGGAGCGGCTGAAGGGCATGGAGATCAAGCCCAAGGGCTGCCTGATCGGCGAGCCCACCGACATGAAGGTCTCCACCGCGCACAAGGGCAAGAAGAGCATGCGCTGCCACGTGCACGGCCATGAATGCCATTCCTCGCTGGCGCCGAAGGGCGTCAACGCGGTCGAATACGCGGCCGAGGTCATCGCCTACCTCAAGGGCATGGCGCGGCGCTTCGAGGCCGAGGGTCCGTACGATCCCGACTATGACGTGGCCTGGACCACGGTGCATACCGGCATCGTGCAGGGCGGCACCGCCCTCAACATCGTGCCCAAGGACTGCCGTTTCGATTTCGAGTTCCGCCACCTGCCGCAGATCGACCCGGAGGCGCTGCTGGCCGAGGTGCAAGGCTTCGCCGGCAAGCTTGAACGCGAGATGAAGAAGGTCTCCGCCGCGGCGGGCTTCTCCTGGCAGCAGATTTCCGCTTTCCCCGGCCTCAACACGCCCGACGAGGCGGAGATCACCGTGCTGGCCAAGGCGCTGGCCCAGGCCAATGCGACGACCAAGGTCGCCTTCGGCACCGAGGCCGGGCTGATCCAGCAGGCCGGCATCCCGGCGGTGATCTGCGGTCCTGGCAGCATCGACCAGGCGCACAAGCCCGACGAATACGTGGCGCTGTCGCAGCTCGCCTTGTGCGAAGCCTATATGGACCGGCTCGACGCCAGGCTGCGCGGCTAGCGGCGTCAGCGGCGTCGCAGGCGACCGCAAGAATCTGTCATGCACCAGCAGGAACTCGTCCGCGCCAAGGTCATCTGCCTCGCCTTCGGCGTCGCCGGCGGCGCGCTGTTCTATGTCCTGCGCCTGCCGCTGCCCTGGATGCTGGGCGCCATGGCGGCCACCACCATCGCGGCGATGAGCGGCGTCCGCCTCGCCATGATGCCGCGCCTGCGCTTCGTCTTCATCGCCATCCTGGGCGTGATGCTGGGCAGCGCCTTCACGCCCGACGTCGTGCGCGGTCTCGGCCTGTGGATCGGCTCCTTCGGCTGGCTCGGCCTCTATGTGCTAATCGCCACCACGGCCGTCTTCGCGTTCTACCGCCGCGTCGCGCGCTATGACGCGGTGACCGGCTATTTCGCCGCCGCGCCGGGCGGGCTGAACGACATGGTCCTGATCGGCGGCGCGCTGGGCGGCGACGAACGGCGCATCTCCCTCGCCCACGGCGCGCGCATCGTGATCGCCGTCTTCACCCTCTCCTTCGGCTATCGCTGGTTCGGCGGCTACGTGCCGGCCGCCTCCGGCTCCACGCTGCTGTCGACGCCGATCGGCGTGGAGGACTGGCTGCTGCTGGTCGGCTGCGGCATCGTCGGTCTTCCCCTGGCGCGCGTCCTGCGCGTGCCGGCCTATGCCCTGGTCGGGCCGATGGTGTTGAGCGCCATTGTGCATGGCGCCGGTTTCACCCATTCGCGGCCGCCGGTCTGGCTGGTCGCGATGGCGCAAGTTGTCGTCGGCGCCATGGTCGGCTCGCGCTTCGACGGCGTGAAGCCGCGCGTGGTCGGCCATGCGCTGCTGCTGGCGAGCGGGGCCACGGTGGTGCTGCTGGGCTTCGCCGCCCTGTTCGGCGAGGCGGTGGAGCGCACCATGGGCATACCATTCGCCGCGGCCCTGCTCGCCTTCTCGCCCGGCGGCCTCGCCGAGATGAGCCTGATCGCGCTCAGCCTCAACGTCGACGCGGCCTATGTCTCCAGCCACCACATCGTGCGCATCTTCCTCATCGTGCTGGCGGCGCCACAGGTGTTCCGCCTATTGCGTCGACGCCAGGCTTGAAGCCAGGGCCTTGACCGCGCGCAGATCGACCTTGCCGCTGCCCAGCACCGGCAGCGCCTCGATGCGGCGCAGATCGGCGGCTTTCGGAATCCACAGCTTGGGCAGGTCGGTTTCCGTCAACCCGTTCCAGACCAGCTGCGGCGCCATCGCCTCGTTGGCGACGTAGAAGGCGATGAGGCGCTCGCCCTTCTGCGCGTCCGGCACGGCGGTGACGCAGGCGCCCTCGATTCCGGGCAGGCGCAGCAGCGCCTCCTCGACCTTCAGATGCGGCACCATCTCGCCGCCGATCTTGGAAAAGCGCGACAGGCGGTCGGTGATCTTGATGAATCCGTCGTCGTCCAATATCGCGATGTCGCCGGTGACGTACCAGTCGCCGCGCAAGACCGCCTGGGTCGCCTGGTCATCGGCGAGATAGCCGACCATCCGGCCGGGCCCCTTCAGCAGCAGCAGCCCCTCCTGCCCCTCCGGCAGGTCGGCGCCGCTCTCCGGGTCGACGACCTTGGCGGCAACGCCGGGCAGCGGATGGCCGACCGTCCCGGGCTTGTGCCCGACCTGCTGCTCGCTGCCCCGGACGACATTGGGCACGTTGACCGAGACCACCGGGCCCATCTCCGTGCAGCCATAGCCTTCGAGCATGTCGACGCCGAACTTCTCCTTGAAGGCGGCTGCGAAATCGGGGCGCAGGCGCTCCGCCCCCACGACCACATGGCGCAGCGTCGCGAAATCCTCCGGCGCGCAGACCCGCAGATAGGCCTGGCAGAAGGTGGGCGTGGAGATCAGCAGCGTCGCCTTGTGCTCGCGCGCCAGCTTGCCGATGGTCTTCGCGTCCAGCGGATTGGGGTGATAGACGGCGCCCATGCCGAGGGCGAGCGGCATGCACAGCGTCCCGGTGAAACCGAAGGAATGGAAGAAGGGCAGGATGCCCAGCATGCGATCCTCGGGCTGCACCCAGAGAATCTGCGCGATCGCCTCCAGGTTGGAGACGATGTTGTGGTGCGACAGCATCACGCCCTTGGGCTGGCCCGTGGAGCCGGAGGAGAACATGATGGTGCAAAGGTCGTGCGGGCTCTGCGCCGGCGTGCCGGTGAAGCGCCTGATCGCGCGCGGGCCGAGGACGGCCAGCAGCCCATAGGTCAGCGCGCGCTCCGCCTTGCCGATCGCCTTCAGGATGTCCTCGACATAGATCATGTCCGGCCGCTCGGCGAGCTTCGCCTTGGCGAGGAACGGCCGCGCCGCGATGACATGCCTGATCCCGGCCTTGCCGATCGCCGTCTGCATCGCCTCCGGGCCAATGGTGAAGTTGAGGTTGACCGGCACCTTGCCCGCCAGCATCAGGCCCATGTTGACCAGCGCCGCGCCGACCGAGGCCGGCAGCAGCACGCCGACACGCTCCTCCGCCGCGAACATGGTCCGGAAGCGCCGCGCCAGCAGCACGGCGCCGGTCAGCGCCTTGCCGAAGGTCACCTCCTGGCCCAGTGAATCCGCCATGCAGAAGCGTCGCCACGACTTCTTCGCCTGGGCGATGAAGCGCAGATGCACCAGGTCGCTTTTCTTGCGCCGCACCTGGAACGCCTCGCCGCCCATCTCCAGCAGCTTGCGCCGCACATCCCAGGCCCGCGTGCCGGCCGGCAGCGGCGCGCCGAAGGTGACGGTCACCGGATAGAAGAACCGGCGCGGCCATTTCCAGAAGAACTTGCCGTCCTTGAAGCTGAAGATCGAGCCCCAGACCTGGTCGAGATGGACCGGGATGATCGGCACATCGAGATCCTCGACGATCTTCTCGAAGCCGCGCTTGAAGGGCAGCATGTTGCCGGTGCGGCTGATGGCGCCCTCGGCGAAGATGCAGACCACGTGGCCGCCTTCCAGCTCCTCTCGCGCGCGGCGGATGGCGGCGATGGCGCCGCGCGCCCCGCCCCCACCGGTCGGGATCGCCCGCATCAGGCGGAACAGGCGGCCGAGCAGCGGCATTTCGAAGAACGGCGCATAGACCATGAAGCGCACGAAGCGCTGCACGCAGGCGCCGACCAGCAGCCCGTCGATGAAGGACAGGTGGTTGGCGACCAGCAGCGCCGGGCCGTTCAGCGGCACGTGGTCGTGGCCGACGATGCGGATGCGGTAGATCGAGTGGGTCAGCAGCCACAGGCAGAAGCGGATCAGGAAATCCGGCAGCAGCACCAGCAGATAGGTGATGACGCAGATGACCGTGACGCCGGCGATCACCATGTTCGCCTTGGGCGAGAGGCCGAGCAAGCCGCCGCTTGCCGCCAGCAGGCCGGAAGCGAGCAGGATGCCGAGCGTGTTCATCACGTTGTTGGCGGCGATGAAGCGGCCGCGCTTGTCCTCGTCCGCCTTCTGCTGCAGCATCGCATTGAGCGGCACGCTGTAGAGCCCGCCGAAGAAGCCGAGGATCGCGAGGCAGGCCGCCGCCGCGAGGTAGCTTTCATCCACGCCGGCCAGCACGAAGGCGCCGATCGCCATGCCGGCGGCGCCGATCGGCACCAGGCCCAGCTCCACCTTGTGGCCCGAGAGCCGTCCCGCCGCCAGGCTGCCCAGCGCGATGCCGATGGCGATGACGGCGCCCAGCATCTGGGTCTGGGTCGGCGCGGTGTGCAGCACCTGGTCGCCGAAGAGCGGGATCAATTGCTGCACCAGGGCGCCGACGAACCAGAAATAGCTGAGCCCCAGGACCGTCAGCCAGAGCCGCCGGTTGCGGTAGAGCTCGGCAAGGCCCAAGGCGACGTCGCCAACCGGGTTCCAGGAGAAACGCTTGCCGCCCCGCCCCGCCGGCGTGCGGCCGATGCCGAAGGAACAGAGCGTGCCGAGCACCGCGATCCCGAGCAGGATCAGGCCGATCGCCGGCAGCCGGTCGTGGAACGCCTCGTAGATGCCGCCGCCCAGCACGCCGCCGACGATGATGGCGAGGAAGGTGCTCATCTCCACCAGCGCGTTGCCGCGCGACAGGTCACGGTCCGGCAGCAATTCGGGCAGCGCGCCGTATTTGGCCGGGCTGTAGAGCGCCGATTGCGCGCCCATGAAGAACAGCACGACGATCATCGCCACGATGTCGCCGATGAAAAAGGCGCCGAGCGCCGCCGCCATGGCGACGATCTCCAGGCTCTTGGTGGCGATCAGCACCGAGCGCTTGGAATGCCGGTCCGCGAGTTGGCCGGCATAGTTCGAGAAAATGAGATACGGGGACATCAGCGCGGCGCCGATCGCGGCGACCAGCACCTCCGGGTCGAGCGTCATCCTGGCGCCGGCGAATTCCCACACCTGCCCCTGCCGCGCCAGGTCGAGGGCGAAGAAGGTGATGGACCAGCGATAGATGTTGTCGTTGAGGGCGCCGAGGAATTGCGAGGCCAGCATCCAGGCAAACCCTGGATCGCGCAGCAGGCGCAGATAGGACCGGTCGTTCATGCTTCCCCTCGGCCGGAAAAGAAGCCCAGTCGAGGGTTCGGCGCCGGGATTGTCAAGATGAGTCGCCGGGTCAGTATCAGCCAACGGCGATCAGATGGATTTGTCCTTGATTCGCTGCTTGACGAATTCGACGTTGACCTTGGCGCTGGAACTCTGCGGGCTCACCTCCAGCACGCGCTGGAACGCCTCCAAGGCATCCTCGTCGCGGTCGAGCTGCAGATCGACCAGGCCACGGCCGGCGAGCGCGCCGAAATGATGCGGCTCCAGCGCCAGGGTGCGGTCGATGTCGGCCAACGACTGCTCGAAATTGCCGAGCAGGTAGTGGATCGTCGCGCGCTTGTTCCAGCCCTCGGCGAAATCCGGCGCCTTGGCGACGATGGCATCGAAGATCTTCAGCGCCGTGACCAGATCGCCGATCGCCAGGGCCTGGGTGCCGATTGCGTAGACCTTGTCGATATCCGCGTCGCCGCTTTCCGACCAGATCGACCAGATGCGGGCCTCGACCTCGGCGGCGGCGGCGGAGCTGGGCGCCGCCTGGAGATCGGTGAACAGGCCGGCCAGGCGCGGGTCTTTCTGATCGGCTCCGGCGGGAGCGGCGATCAGTAGCCCCAGACTCACTGCGGCCATCAGGCCGATGACGTTGGATCGGCTCATCAAAGAAGAATAGCACCGACGCCCTCGGATCGGTTATGCATTGTGCGCATCAATCTTTGGGGAGCGGCGCCGAATCATGAATGCCAGCCAGCATTTCCGCACCACCTATGCGGCCGCGCGGGAGGCCTTCCGCGATGCAGCAAAGGCGCGCGGCCTTGCCGTGATGCCACAGGAAAATCCCGCCAGGGGAGCGGAAGGCGAAGCGCTGACCACCGATGTCGCGCTGATCGGCCCGGCGGATGCGGAGCGGTTGCTGATCTGCACGTCCTCGACCCATGGCGCCGAGGGCTTCTGCGGCTCCGGCATCCAGGTGAGCTGGCTCGCCGCCGGCGGCGGCAAGGCGCTGCCGGCCAGGACCGCCGTGCTGCTGGTCCACGCCATCAACCCGCACGGCTTCTCGCATGTGCGCCGGGTGAACGAGGACAATGTCGACCTCAACCGCAATTTCGTCGACCACGCGAAGCCCTATCCGAAGAACCCCGGCTACGACGAGTTGCGGTCCTTCATCTGTCCGAAGGAATGGACGCCGGCGCAGGAGGCGCGCAGCCGCGACGCATTCCTGGCCTATGAGGCGAAGCACAGCCACGCGGCGCTGACCGACGCCATCGCCGCCGGCCAGTATGTCGACCCGCAGGGCGTGTTCTATGGCGGCGCCAAGCCGGTCTGGTCGAACCGCACCATCCGCGCGATCCTGGCGCCGTTCAACGCGACGGTGAAGCTGGCGGCCTTCGTCGATCTGCATACCGGCCTCGGCCCCTATGGCTTCGGCGAGATCATGTCGAACCACGGCGCCAAGGAGCCCGGCCACTTCCTGATGAAGGAGTGGTGGGGCAACGAGGCGACCTATTTCGACGACGGCACGTCCTCCTCCTATCTGGTTCTCGGCGACATCAATATCGGCGTCTGCCAGGCGCTGTCGAACGCCAAGGTCGCCGGCATCACCCTGGAATACGGCACCATCCCGAAGGAAGACATGCTGCGCGCGGTACGCGGCGACAACTGGCTCTATGTCCACGGCAAGGTGGATTCGCCGCAGGGCCGCGAGATCAAGGCGCAGATCCGCGCCGCCTTCTACCAGGAGCACGACGACTGGAAGCAGATGGTCGCCGAGCGCGGCCACTACGTGCTGAACCGCATGCTGAAATGCCTGACGGAGAGTTGAGGCGGATAGGGCTGACAAACTCGCACTGCTCCTTCCCCCTTGCGGGGGAAGGGTGGGAAGGGGGGTGTTGCAGCGCCGGGTCTTGCTACACGTATTCTTCGCTTCGGTCGCCTCCGGCGACGCGCGTCCGCATGACGCGCCACCCCCCACCTAGCTTCGGCTAAGCTCGCTCGCGCTCGCTAAGCCTCAGCGTCCTCCCCCGCAAGGGGGGAGGAGAAGCATCAGTTCATTGACCGCGGCTTCGGCCCGCCATGGGCCCAGTCCAGCAGTTCGACGGTGTGCACAATGGGCACGCCGATGGCATCCTCGAGCTGCTGCATGCAGCCGATATTGCCGGTGGCCACGAGGTCGGGCTTGAGGCCGTTGATGTTGGCCGCCTTGCGGTCGCGCAGGCGCTCCGACAAGTCCGGCTGCAGCATGTTGTAGGTTCCGGCGGACCCGCAGCAGAGATGCGCCTCCGGCACATTCAGCACGGTGAAGCCGGCCGCGCGCAGCAATTGCTTCGGCGCCTCGGTGACTTTCTGGCCGTGCTGCAACGAGCAGGCGGCATGATAGGCGACACGCAGGCCCGCCGCTTGCGCCGCCGGCGACAGGCCAAGGCGCGACAGGTATTCGGTGACATCGCGCGCGCGGTCCGATACCGCCTTCGCGCGGTCGCGCCAGGCCCGATCCTCGCGGAACATGTAGCCGTAATCCTTGATCGTGGTGCCGCAGCCGGAGGTGGTCACCAAGATGGCGTCGAGGCCGCCCGCTTCGATCTCGCGGTGCCAGGCGGCGATGTTGGCCTTGGCGGCGGCCAGGGCCGCGTCTTCCAGCCCCATGTGGTGGGTCAGGCTGCCGCAACACCCGGCCCCCTCCGCCACCACCACCTCGACGCCGAGCCGGTTCAACAGGCGGATGGCCGCCTCGTTGATCTCCGGCCGCAGCGCCGGCTGGGCGCAACCGGCGAGCATGGCGACACGGCCGCGCGTCTGTCCCTGGGCCGGAAAAACGCCCGGCCGGTCGGTCAGCCGCGGCGTCGCCGGCACGCGCGCCAGCCCCACCATCGCCCGCAGCCGCTTGGGCAGCCAGTGCTGGGCGCCGACAAGCTTCGCCAGCGACGCGCCGGCCAGCGCCAAGCGGAACAGGTTCGGCCGCGGGATGATCGTGGCCAGCAGCCGCCGCATCCAGCGATCCGCCGCGGGCCTTCGATAGGTGCGCTCGATATGGTCGCGGGCATGATCGACCAGGTGCATGTAGTGCACACCCGAGGGACAGGTCGTCATGCAGGACAGGCACGACAGGCAGCGGTCGATATGCCGCGCCTCGACTTCGCCAGCCGGCTTGTCCTGCTCCAGCATCTGCTTGATCAGGTAGATGCGCCCGCGCGGGGAATCCAGCTCGTCGCCCAGCAGCACATAGGTCGGGCAGGTCGCGGTGCAGAACCCGCAATGCACGCAGGTGCGCAGGATCTTCTCCGCTTCCGCGGTGTTCGGATCGGCCAGCTGCGCCAGGGTGAAGGTGGTCTGCATGGGCTAGAGGTCCCGATACATGCGGCCGGGATTGAGGATGTGCAGCGGATCGAAGGATTCCTTCACCCGCTTGAGCAGCGCCGTCGGCACCTCGCGCGCGAAGACGTCGATGGCGCGCCGCAGCGTCTCCGGCCCCCGCATCAGCGTGGCGTGGCCGCCGACCGCGCCGATCGCCGCGCGGACCTGCGCGGCATCGTCGACACTGGCCTGCGGTCGCGCGATCCACAGCAGGCCGCCGCCCCAATCCATCAGCCAATCGCCAGCGGATCCCGCCAGCGCGGCGGCGATTTCCGCCCCCGATCGCGGCGGCACCGAGATGCGCCACAGGCAGGCGCCGTCCTCCGGCAACAGGGTCGCGACGTCGCGGATCTCGGCCCACAGCGCGCGCGAGCGCATGGAGTGCAGCTCCTCGCTAGCGGTGCCGACCGCTTGGCGCAAGGCGGCGCAGCGATCGGCGACCGAGCCCGGCGAGCCCGAAAGCCGCAGGGCGGCCAAGGCGCTGCCCCGGTCGCGCACCATGTCGATGCCGGAGCGCGCCGCCACCCGCGCCGGCAGATAGGCCGCGCCGTCGATCTCGAGCGCGCCCTGCAGCAAGGTGATCAGGTGGCGGTGCCCGGTTGCGGCATCGGGCACGGGAACGAGCACGGTGCGCTGCTTCTCCGGCGCGGGCAGCACCTTGATCGTCACCTCGGTCAGCGCCGCCAGTGTGCCCATCGAGCCGGCGAGCAGCTTCGGCAGGTCGTAGCCGGTCACGTTCTTGACCACCTTGCCGCCGGCCTTGAACTCCTCGCCCAGCCCGTTGATCGCGCCGAAGCCGAGGAAGTGGTCGCGCGCCGCCCCCGCGCTGGGCCGGCGCGGGCCGGAGAGATTGGCGGCGAGGACGCCGCCGATGCTGCCCTGGTCGTTGCTGTTGCCGAGCAGGCGCCCGGCGGTCATCGGCTCGAAGGCCAGATGCTGGTTCTTCTCCGCCAGCGCCGCCTGGATCTCGCGCATCGGCGTGCCGCTCCGCGCCGTCAGCACCAGCTCCGCCGGCTGGTAGCTGACGATGCCGCTCAGGTTGCGCAGGGAAAGCGTATCCTCCGCAACCACCGGGCGGCCGAGCCCCGCCTTGCTGCCAAGCCCCTGCACCGCCAGCGGCCGCCGGTCGGCGGCATGGGCGCGGACGATGTCGACGACCTCGCCGACGCGATCGGGTTCAAGGAGGGACACGCGGGCTAGAACCTCGGCAGATCGGGGAAAGGCAGCTTGCCGCCGCTCACATGCATGGCGCCGAGCTCGGCGCAACGGTGCAGGGTCGGGAACACCTTGCCGGGGTTGAGCAGCTGGCTGTCGTCGAAGGCGCATTTGAGCCGCATCTGCTGCGCCAAATCCACCTCGCTGAACATATGGCCCATGAGGTCGCGCTTCTCGACGCCAACTCCGTGTTCGCCGGTCAGCACGCCGCCAACATCGACGCAGAGCTTCAGGATCTCGGCGCCGAAGGATTCCGCCGCGGTAAGCTGCCCCGGCTGGTTGGCGTCGTAGAGGATCAGCGGATGCAGGTTGCCGTCGCCGGCATGGAACACATTGGCCACGCGCAGGCCGAACCGCTCCGACATCTCCGTCATGCGCGTCAGCACCAGCGGCAGCTGGCTGCGCGGAATGGTGCCGTCCATGCAGAGATAATCAGGCGAGATGCGGCCCACCGCCGGGAACGCGGCCTTGCGCCCGGCCCAGAACACCAGCCGCTCCTGCTCCGACTGGCTGACGCGCAGCGACAGCGCGCCCTTCTGCTCGGCGATGGCCTTCACGCGGGCCATCAGTTCGTCGACCTCCGCCGCGGTACCGTCGAGTTCGACGATCATCAGCGCCTCGACATCCAGCGGATAGCCGGCATGGACGAAATCCTCGACCGCGTGGATCGCCGGCCGGTCCATCATCTCCATGCCGGCCGGGATGATGCCGTCGGCGATGATCGCGGCCACCGCCTCGCCCGCCGCCTCGTTGCTGGCGAAGCCGGCGAGCAAGGCACGCGCCGTCGGCGGCCGGCGCAGCAGGCGCACGGTCACTTCCGTCACCACGCCCAGCAATCCTTCCGAGCCGGTCAGGATGCCCATCAGGTCATAGCCCGCGGCGTCGAGATGCTTGCCGCCGACCCGGATCACCTCGCCGTCGATCAGCACCACCTCGAGGCCCAGCAGGTTGTTGGTGGTGAGGCCGTATTTCAGGCAATGCACGCCGCCGGAATTCTCCGCGACGTTACCGCCGATGGTGCAGGCGATCTGGCTCGACGGATCGGGGGCGTAGTAGAAGCCGGCATCGGCCACCGCGTGGCTGATGGCGAGATTGGGCACCCCCGGCTGCACCACGGCGCAGCGGTTCTCCAGGTCGATGTCGAGGATGCGGTTGAACTTGCCCATGCCGAGCAGCACGCCGTCGCCCAGGGGCAGCGCCCCGCCGGAGAGCGAGGTGCCGGCGCCGCGCGGCACCACCTTGATGCCGCGCCCACGGCAGTATCGGAGCACGGCCGCGACTTCACCCGTGTTGGCGGGCAGCACCGCGACCATCGGCGGCTGGCGATAGGCGGTCAGCGCATCGGTCTCGTACGCCTTCAGGGCCGCCGGCGCGCTGATGACGGATTCCGGCGCCAACAGCCCGCGCAGATCGGCCTCGATCCGCGCCCGGTCGGCGAGCACCGCCTGGTCCAGTTCCGGCATCAGCAGCATGGCGACATCCGCTCCCAGATTCGCGACGCGGCTAATATGGAACCGGATGACGGCGGGCGGAAGCGCTTTGGCCAAACGAAAACCGCGCCGACCTTGCGGCCGGCGCGGTTGAATTCGTCAAAGCGGCGAGCTTGCGCTCAAGCCGGGCAAAACTTAGCCCTGGCGCGCCTTGTAGCGCGGGTTGGTCTTGTTGATCACATAGACCCGGCCCTTGCGGCGCACGACGCGGCAATCCTTGTGCCGGCGCTTCGCCGATTTCAGCGAGTTGATGATCTTCATGGGTCGGTCCTCTAAATCCGGTATCTCGGTCGGGCGCGGAACATAGAGACTGGGGCCGCACCTGTCAACTTGCGCCCTGCGCCGCCCAACATATTGAATATACTACAAAATTCTACCAGTTCGACATCATGGGGGTGGACCCCATCTTGATTCCGTAGAACCGGAACACCTTGAGCGCCCCGCCCTCCATGGCGGCGACGCGGCGGCCCCAGCTTTCCGCCAACGACAGGAACTCCTCGGGGAAGGTGCGGATGACCGACTTGCCATCGCGGGTCTTGGTCACCTGGTCCAGCGCCTCCAGCACCATGGCGCGGTACTTGTCGGTGATGTCCTCGGTGACCCGCAGGTCGAACTTCAGCTCGGCGAAACGCTTCGCGTATTCCGCCTTGGTCCAGAGCGGCGGCGCGGGACCCAGCGCCGCCTTGATCAAGGGATCGTCGGCGGCGGTCTTGTCGCCCCGGAGATAGTCGGTGATCGAGAGCTGTCCGCGGGTCTTCAGGCTGTTCTCCAGCCGCGCCAGGATCACTTCGCGCTGGTCGAACTTATACAGCGTTTCCATCGACAGGATGCAGTCGAAGCCGCCGGAGCGTTGCACGAAGTTGTCGTGATCATAGGGCTGGATGTCCGCCTTGCGCTCCAGCCCGGCGCGGGTGGAGAGCAGCTTGCCGAGCTCGGCCATCGCCTTGTCGCGCTCCACGCCGGTGGTCCAGACGTCGAATTCCTTGGTGATGGCGCGCGCGCTGCCGCCGGGGCCGCAACCGAAATCCAGCACCGACATCGAGTTGTTGATGGCGAATGGCTTGACCAGGTCGAGCACGAAGGGCGCGCCGCCCGGCGCGTTGAAGCCCTCGCCCCAGATCGCCTGCATCACGCGGATGGCGGGCGTCTCCCACGGCTCGAGCTTGATCAGGGGCGGCGGCGGCTCGGGCGCGGGCGGAGGCGCCGCCGGCTTCGGCTGCGGCGGCGGCAGCTCGACTCCGTCCCACCAGGCGAGAAAGCGCTGCTTGAACGGCGCTTTCGGGCCCTCGGGCTCGGATTTCCGCTTCAATAGTCCCAGAACGGACAAGGCTGGCTCCGACTTTCCGCTAACGCCCGCGCAGCCAGGCAAGCGATGAACATTATATTGATATTGAGTTTGAAAGGGTTAATAACCCCTCAAACCAAGCTTTCCGCACGCCCCGAGCCGCCCTAACCCATGACGCGCCCCATTTCCCCCGGTGCAGCATCCCCCGGTGAAAACGGCCTCGCCTGCCACCTGCGGGAAACCTCCCGGCTGGCCGTGCCGGTCATGCTGTCCCGCGCCGGTCTGGTGCTGATGCTGACGGTCGACACGGCGATCGTCGGCCACCTGGGTTCCGCCGGACTGCAACTGGCCGCCCTCGGCGCCGCCCTGGTACCGCAAACCGTGCTGCAGACCGCGGCGGTCGGCCTGCTGATCGGGGTGATCGTGCGCACGGCCCAGCTCGACGGCGCCGGCAAGTCGGCGGAATGCGGCCAGATCTGGCGCCTCGGCGTGCTGCTGGCCGTCCTCATCGGCACGCTCTACGCGCTGCTGCTGGCGCCGGGAGCGATCATTCTCGGCGCCTGGCTGGGCCAGCCGGCGGCGGTTGCCGGGGCCGGCGGCCCGGTTCTGCAGGCGCTCGGCCTCGGCATGCCCGGACTGCTGGTCTTCATCGCCTGCGCGCACTTCCTCGAGGGGATCAACCGGCCGACCCCGCCGATGCTGCTGATGCTGGTCGCCAACCTGCTGAACGCAGCCCTCGCCTATGCGCTGGCGAACGGGGCCTTCGGATTTCCCGCGCTGGGGGTGCTCGGCGTCGCCATCGGCACCAGCGTCACCCGCTGGGTGCTCGGCCTCGGCGGCATCCTGCTGGTCCTCCTCCTGGTCGACCGCCGGCGCTATGGCGTCTCGGCCAGGCTGTCGCACGGCTTTGCCGGGATGTTGTCGCTGCTGCGCCTCGGATTGCCGTTGGCGGCCGCGATCGGACTGGAGACCGCCTGTTTCGCCATGATCGTCAACATCTCCGGCTGGCTCGGCCCGGTCTCGCTCGCCACCATGTATGCGGCGATCAACTACACCAGCTTCGTCTACATGCTCACCATCGGCATCGCCACCGCGGCCGCGGTCAGGGTGGCCAATGCGGTGGGGCGCGAGGATTGGAAGAGCGCGCAACGCGCCGGCTGGATCGCCGTCGCCCTTTCCGGGGCGGTGATGGCGCTGGCCGGGTTGCTCACCGCGATCTTCGCCGGCGACGCGGCGCGGATCCTGACCAACGATCCCGCGGTGCTTGCCGATCTGGTGCCGCTGCTGGCCGGTATCGTCAGCGTCCTGGTGGTCGTCGACAGCCTGCAGGGCGTGTTGATGGGAGCGCTGCGCGGCTGCGCCGACACGCTGCTGCCAACGCTCATCTACGGCGTGAGTTTCTGGATCATCGGGGTTCCCGCGGGCTATTGGTGGGGTTATCGCCAAGAACTTGGTCCCAGCGCGCTGAGCTGGGCCCTGATCGCCGCCCTCGGCGCCGCCGCTCTGGCGCTCGGCTGGCGCTTCCAGGCGCTCTCCGCCCACCGCAGCCGGACCTAGGGTCTGTACTCAATTAGTGATTCCCATGTTTTGGGGATTGTGATTCAAGCTTCCAAACGGCGGAGGCTTGCGATGAAGGGGATCACGTGGTTGAGCGATGCGGAGTGGGCTCGGAT
>JBDHTX010000052.1:0-25807 GCA_039808885.1 Dongiaceae bacterium
TCCTCGATGGCGGGGCCAGCGTCGAGGAAATGGGAAAGCAGATCTTCGAGCTCATCCTCAAGACCGCCTCCGGCCAGCGCTCCAGGAGCGAGCTCCTCGGCTATGGCGAGGACGAGTTCGCACCCTGGCATCTCGGCGCTACGCTCTGAAGACGGCAGCTGGCGGCTAGCGCAAATCGTCTTCCTGGCAATAAGCGTGCACGCGGGCGAGGCTGACAATGGAGACCTTGCGGCCGCGGAAATGCACGCCGACCTCGGCCAGCTGCGCGATGGAGCGCGACAGGTTCTCCGGCGACATGCCGAGCCAGCTGGCGAGGGTGCGGCGGTCGAGCGTGAGCTCGACTTCGACCGGCGATCCCGTCGGCGCTTCCTGGGCGCCGTTGGCCAGCGTCATCAGGTAGCGCGCCAGGCGCTGCGGCGCTGACCGCAGCTTCTGGTCCTTCAGCTGTCGGGCCAGGAGCCGCCAATGCCGGGCCAGCATCAGGGCCGCCTGGCGGGCGAAATCCGCATACTCGCGCATCAGGTCGCGCACCGCCTCGGCGGGGAGGAATGCGATGCGCGCGGTCTCGATCACGCGCGCCGACATCAGATATGGCAATTCGAGCAGCACCGCCGGCGCGATGATCACTTCGCCGGCGGAGAAGATCTCTACGACCGCCTCGCGGCGTGGCGCATCGTCCGTGCGGGTGACGTCCCCGATACTGCCGAACAGGGACACCCTGCCGCTGAGGATGACATGCAGGAAACGCGCCGTTTCGCCTTCCTGGAACAGCACCGCCTCGACCGGCTCGCTGTGCACGAAACCCTGCTCGGCGAGTCGCTCGATCGTGGCAACCGGCAGATGCGCAAAAAGCGGAAGGTCGAACAGTGCAGCTTGATCGGCCTGATTCACGGTGCCCCTTTTATTCTGCCACGATCCCCATAAGCCTTTTTCAAACCAATATTTGACGTTCGTCAAGTCGCAAGTGGCAGGATGTCAATCAAGGCAGTTTGTCGCAGAAAGCCCCCAGCGAATCCACGCCTAAGCACTGGAATTTTGCTGCCACTGCGGCAATCCTGCACATTGCTCGCAATGCCGGATCGGACTGAGCCTCTAACAAAGAGGTTAAGGGGGCCAACATGGCACTATCGAAGACCGAGCAACCGAGTGGTGTACCGGAAGCGGGGCGTGACCGCAGCAGCGTCACCCGCGCCGTCGGACTGAGCACCTTCGCTTTCACCATCTGCTTCGCCATCTGGACGATCTTCTCCATCATCGGGGTGCAGATCAAAAAGGATCTGGGCCTCAATGACACGGAGTTCGGCTTCCTGATCGGCCTGCCGATCCTGGTCGGGTCGCTGATCCGCCTGGCCCTTGGCATCTGGACCGAGCAGATCGGCGGCCGGCGCATGATGCTGCTGGTCATGGTGTCCGCCTCGGTGGCCACCTGGCTGCTGTCCTACGCGCAGACCTACGAAATGTTCCTGGTCGCCGCACTTGGAGTCGGCATTTCCGGTGGTGCCTTCGCCGTTGGCGTCGCCTATGTCGCGGATTTCGCGCCGCCCACCTGGAAGGGCACGGCGCTCGGCATCTTCGGCATGGGCAATGTCGGCGCCGCGGTGACCAAGTTCGCGGCGCCGTTCGTCATGGTCGCCTTCGGCTGGACCATGGTGGCGCAGGTCTGGGCAGTCGGTCTGCTGGTCACCGCGCTCGTCTTCTACTTCCTGTCGCAGGACGAGCCCAGCCTGCAGGCTCGGCGCCGCACCGGGGCCAAGCCGCAGAGCTTCACCGAGCAGCTGAAGCCGCTGGCCCAGCTTCAGGTCTGGCGCTTCTCGCTCTACTACTTCTTCGTCTTCGGCGCCTTCGTGGCCTTGGCGCTGTGGCTGCCGCGCTACTATGTCGGTGTCTATGGCCTGGATATCCGCGTCGCCGGCATGCTGGGTGCCGCCTATTCGATCCCGGGGTCCCTGTTCCGCGTCTTCGGCGGCTACCTGTCCGACCGGATCGGCGCCCGCAAGGTGATGTATCTGACCTTCATTGTCAGCGTCATCTGCACCTTCCTGCTGAGCTATCCCGCGACCGACTATGTGGTGCACGGCATCCGTGGCGACATCAACTTCAGCTTCGACATCGGACTGATCCCGTTCACCATCCTCACCTTCGTGCTCGGCTTCTTCATGTCGCTGGGCAAGGCGGCCGTCTACAAGCACATCCCGGTCTATTTCCCGGACAATGTCGGCTCCGTCGGCGGCGTGGTCGGCATGATCGGCGGCCTGGGCGGCTTCGTCCTGCCTTTCGCCTTCGGCTTCATGAACGACTTCACCGGCGTATGGACCAGCTGCTTCATGCTGCTCTTCGCCCTCGTCGCCGTCGCGCTCGTGTGGATGCACTTCGCCATCCGCCGCATGGAGCACAGGCAGATTCCCGAGCTACGCGAACCCGGCTACCTGCCGGAACTGGCCGCGCGCCAAAGCGCGCGCTGACTTTCAAGGATTGGAGACTGTCATGCCCACCGATATGGCCACCGAAGCCCGCAACCGCAGCCGCAGCTGGTTGACCCAGTGGCGGCCGGAAGAGCCTGCCTTCTGGGAATCCGAAGGCAAGAAGCGCGCCTGGCTGACGCTGTGGATCACCACGGCCAATCTGATCATGGCCTTCATCATCTGGTTCCTGGTCAGCGCGCTGGTCGTGCGCCTGCCCAATATCGGCTTCCAGCTCGACACCGATCAGCTGTTCTGGCTGACCGCCATGCCGGGCCTCGCCGGCGGCACCTTCCGCCTGATCCATAACCTGCTGACGCCGATCTTCGGCACCCGCAGCGTGGTGACGTGGTCGACGCTCAGCCTGCTCATTCCCGCGGTCGGCTGGGTGCTGGCGGTGCAGGATCCCACCACGCCCTTCTGGGTGCTGATGGTGCTGGCCTTCCTCGCCGGCCTCGGCGGCGGCAATTTCTCCAGCTTCATGCCCTCGACCAGCCTGTTCTTCCCGAAGCGGCTGCAGGGCACCGCGCTCGCCATCCAGGCCGGCATCGGCAATCTGGGGGTCAGCGTCGTGCAGTTCCTGACGCCCTGGATCATCGGCCTCGCCTTCTTCGGCACGCTCGCCGGCGCGCCGCAGGTCTTCACCAAGGGTGCCGTGGTCAAGGATATCTGGCTGCAGAACGCGGCCCTCATCTACGTGCCCTTCATCGTCGTCTTCGCGATCGCCGGATGGATCTGGCTGCGCTCGGTGCCGATCCGCGCCAGCTTCAAGGAGCAGTTCGACATCAACAAGAACAAGCACACCTGGCTGATGACCAGCCTGTACCTGATGACCTTCGGTTCCTTCGCCGGCTTCTCCGCCACCTTCCCGCTGTTGATCAAGCAGCTCTATGGCGGCTTCGAGGGCGCGCCCGATCCGCTGGCCTATGCCTTCTACGGCCCGCTGGTGGGCTCGGTCATGCGCACGGTGGCCGGTCCGGTCGCCGACAAGTTCGGCGGCGCCCGGGTGACGCAGATCTCCGCCCTCGGCCTTGTCGCCAGCGCGCTGGCCGTCGCCTATTACTCGACCCCGGAAACGCTGGACGAGTTCCCCTTCTTCGTCACCTCGATGCTGGCGGTCTTCTTCTTCACCGGCGTCGGCAATGCCTCGACCTTCAAGCAGATGCCGATGATCTTCCCGCCGCGCCAGGCCGGCGGCGTGATCGGCTTCACCGCCGCCATTGCTGCCTACGGCCCCTTCGCCGTCAGCGTGATGATCGGCAAGTCGATCGCCTGGACCGGCGGCGTGACCGCGTTTTTCCTGGTCGCCGCGGTATTCTACGTGGTCAACTTGATCATCAACTGGTGGTACTACGCCCGCGCGGGCGCCGAAGCGAAATGCTGAGTACAAAGGAACACGCATCATGAGCCATTTCCTCGATCGCCTGACCTTCTTCAAGCAGCGCCAGGAGGACTTCTCCCAGGGCCACGGCGTGGTCACCACCGAGGATCGCACCTGGGAGGACGCCTATCGCCAGCGCTGGGCGCATGACCGCATCGTGCGCTCGACCCACGGCGCCAACTGCACCGGCTCATGCAGCTGGAAGATCTACGTGAAGGGCGGCATCGTCACCTGGGAGACGCAGCAGACCGACTATCCGCGCACCCGGCCCGATCTGCCGAACCACGAGCCGCGCGGCTGCTCGCGCGGCGCCTCCTACTCCTGGTACCTCTACAGCGCCAACCGGCTGAAATACCCCATGGTGCGCGGACGGCTCGTCCGCCTGTGGCGCGCGGCGCGGCAGCAGCATCAGGATCCGGTCGCGGCCTGGGCCTCGATCGTCGAGGACCCGCTGAAGGCCAAGGACTACAAGTCGATCCGCGGCCTCGGCGGCTTCGTCCGCTCCAGCTGGGACGAGGTCAACGAGATCATCGGCGCCGCCAATGTCTACACGGCGAAGAAATGGGGGCCCGACCGCATCATCGGCTTCTCGCCGATCCCGGCCATGTCGATGGTGTCCTACGCCGCCGGCACGCGCTATCTCAGCCTCATCGGTGGCGTGGCGATGAGCTTCTACGACTGGTATTGCGACCTGCCGCCGTCCTCGCCGCAGACCTGGGGCGAGCAGACCGACGTGCCGGAATCCGCCGATTGGTACAATTCCGGCTTCATCATGCTCTGGGGCTCCAACGTGCCGCAGACGCGGACGCCGGACGCGCATTTCTTCACCGAGGTGCGCTACAAGGGCACCAAGGCCGTGGTGGTGACGCCGGATTACAGCGAGGCGTCGAAATTCGCCGATCTCTGGCTGCATCCGAAGCAGGGCACCGACGCGGCGCTGGCCATGGCGATCGGCCATGTCATTCTCAAGGAATGGCACCTGGCCGGAAAAAGCCAGTATTTCGCCGATTACTGCCGGCAATACACCGACATGCCGATGCTGGTGAAGCTCGCCGACCACAACGGCAAGCTGGTGCCGGATCGCTTCCTGCGCGCTTCCGACTTCGCCGACAAACTCGGCCAGGGCAATAATCCGGAGTGGAAGACGCTGGTTCTCGACGAGGCGAGCGGCAAGATCAGCGCGCCCAATGGCAGCGTCGGCTTCCGCTGGGGTGAGCAGGGCAAGTGGAACCTGGAGGAGAAGGACGGGGGCAGCGGCGGCGCGGTCAAGGCGCGGCTCAGCCTGATCGACGTCAAGGACGGCGTCGCCCCGGTGGCCTTCCCCTATTTCGGCGGCCAGCAGCACGAGCATTTCAGGCACACCGACCACGATGCGGTGCTGATGCGCAACGTGCCGGTGAAGAAGATCCAGACTGCCGAGGGCGAGGTCGCGGTCGCCACCGTCTTCGACCTGCTGGTGGCCAATTACGGCATCGACCGCGGCCTGGGCGGCGGCAACGTCGCGGCGAGCTTCGACGACGACCAGCCCTATAGCCCCGCCTGGCAGGAGAAGATCACCGGCGTGCCGCGCGCCCATGTCATCGCCACGGCGCGCGAATTCGCCGACAACGCGCACAAGACCAAGGGCCGCTCCATGGTCATCCTCGGCGCCGCGGTGAACCACTGGTACCACGGCGACATGATCTATCGCGGCATCATCAACATGCTGGTGATGTGCGGTTGCATCGGCCAGCCCGGCGGCGGCTGGTCGCACTACGTGGGCCAGGAGAAGCTGCGCCCGCAGACCGGCTGGACGCCGCTGGCCTTCGCGCTCGACTGGCATCGCCCGCCGCGGCAGATGAATTCGACCTCGTTCTTCTATGCGCATACCGACCAGTGGCGCTACGAGACGCTGAACACGGCCGAGATCCTTTCTCCCACGCTCGATCCGGCGCAGGCCGCCGCGATGAAGGGCAGCCTGATCGACTTCAACGTGCGGTCGGAGCGCATGGGCTGGCTGCCCTCGGCGCCGCAATTGATGGCCAACCCGCTGCAGGTGGCGCGCGACGCCGCCGCGGCCGGCAAGGAAGTCCCGGCCTATGCGGTGGAGGCGCTGAAATCCGGCAAGCTGCAGATGGCCTGCGAGGACCCGGACGATCCGCGCGCCTTCCCGCGCAACATGTTCGTCTGGCGCTCCAACCTGCTGGGCTCCAGCGGCAAGGGGCATGAATACTTCCTGAAGCACCTGCTCGGCACCGCCCATGGCGTGCAGGGCAAGGACCTGGGCCAGACGGGGCAGGAAAAGCCCATCGAGGTGCCGTGGCACGACGAGGCGCCGCAAGGCAAGCTCGACCTGCTGGTGACCCTCGACTTCCGCATGTCGACCACCTGCCTCTACTCCGACATCGTGCTGCCGACCGCGACCTGGTACGAGAAGCACGACCTCAACACCTCGGACATGCACCCCTTCATCCATCCGCTCTCCGCGGCGGTGGACCCGGCCTGGCAGGCCCGCAGCGACTGGGAGATCTTCAAGGGCGTCGCGCGCAGCTTCTCCGCCTGCGCGAAGGGCCATCTGGGGGTCGAGAAGGACCTGGTGCTGACCCCGATCATGCACGACACGCCGGGCGAGCTGGCGCAGGCCTTCCTGCCCAAGGAATGGAAGAAGGGCCAGTGCGAGCCGGTGCCGGGCAAGACCATGCCGGCGATGACGGTGGTGGAGCGCGACTATCCCAACACCTACCGCAAGTTCACCGCCCTAGGTCCGCTGATGACCAAGGTCGGTAACGGCGGCAAGGGCATCGCCTGGAATACCGAGGACGAGGTGAAGTTCCTCAAGCAGCTCAATGGCGAGGTGCGGGAAGAGGGCGTCACCAAGGGCCTGGCGAAGATCGAAAGCGACATCGACGCCGCCGAGGTGGTGCTGACCCTGGCGCCGGAGACCAACGGGCATGTTGCCGTGAAGGCGTGGGCTGCGCTGAGCAAGGCGACCGGGCTGGATCACACGCATCTGGCGGTGCCGCGCGAGGATGACAAGATCCGCTTCCGCGACCTGCAGGCGCAGCCGCGCAAGATCATCTCGTCGCCGACCTGGAGCGGCATCGAATCCGAGCACGTCACCTACAATGCCGGCTATACCAACGTGCATGAGTTGATCCCGTGGCGCACGCTGACCGGCCGCCAGCAGTTCTACCAGGACCATGCCTGGATGCTGGCCTTCGGCGAGGGGCTCTGCCTCTACAAGCCGCCGATCGACACCAAGACGGTGCTCCCGCTGATTCACAAGCGGTCGAACGGCAACAAGGAGATCGCCCTCAACTTCATCACCCCGCACCAGAAATGGGGCATTCATTCGACCTATACCGACAACTTGCTGATGCTGACCCTGTCGCGCGGCGGGCCGATCGTGTGGATCTCGGAAGTCGATGCGGGAAAGATCGGCGTCGAGGACAATGACTGGATCGAGGCCTTCAACACCAATGGCGCCCTGGTCGCCCGCGCCGTGGTCAGCCAGCGCGTGCCGGAGGGCATGGTGCTGATGTACCACGCGCAGGAGAAGATCATCAACGTGCCGGGCAGCGAGATCACCGGCACGCGTGGCGGCATCCACAACTCGGTGACCCGCACCTGCCCGAAGCCGACGCACATGATCGGCGGCTACGCGCAGCAGAGTTGGGGCTTCAACTACCACGGCACCATCGGCACCAACCGCGACGAGTTCGTCATCGTGCGCAAGCAGGCCAAGACCGACTGGATGGACACGCCCACCGGTCAGTCGCGGGCCGCGGAATAGGAGAGCAGCCATGAAAATCCGCGCCCAGATCGCGATGGTGCTGAACCTCGACAAGTGCATCGGCTGCCATACCTGCTCGGTAACCTGCAAGAACGTGTGGACCAGCCGCGAAGGCGTCGAATACGTCTGGTTCAACAATGTCGAGACCAAGCCCGGCATCGGCTATCCCAAGGAATGGGAGAACCAGGACAAGTGGCAGGGCGGCTGGCGCCGCAAGGCCAACGGCAAGATCGAGCCCCGGATCGGCGGCAAATGGCGAGTGCTGGCCAAGATCTTCGCCAACCCGCATCTGCCGGAGATCGACGACTACTACGAGCCCTTCACCTTCGACTACGAACACCTGCAGTCTTCGCCGGAGATGCCGGCGGCGCCGGTCGCCCGGCCGCGCTCGCTCATCACCGGCCAGCGCATGGACAAGGTGAAGTGGGGCCCGAACTGGGAGGAGATCCTCGGCACCGAGTTCCGCAAGCGCAGCGCCGACAAGAACTTCGAGAACGTGCAGAAGGAGATCTACGGGCAGTTCGAGAACACCTTCATGTTCTACCTGCCGCGCCTGTGCGAGCACTGCCTGAACCCGACCTGCGTCGCCTCCTGCCCCTCGGGCTCGATCTACAAGCGCGAGGAGGACGGCATCGTCCTGGTCGACCAGGACAAGTGCCGCGGCTGGCGCATGTGCGTCTCGGCCTGCCCGTACAAGAAGATTTACTACAACTGGCAGAGCGGCAAGGCGGAGAAGTGCATCTTCTGCTACCCGCGCATCGAGGTGGGTGAGCCCACGGTCTGCTCGGAGACCTGCGTGGGTCGCATCCGCTATCTCGGCGTCCTGCTCTATGACGCCGACCGGATCGAGGAAGCGGCGAGCGTGCCGCTGACCACCGATCTCTACGAATCGCAGCTCAAGATCTTCCTCGACCCGCACGATCCGGAAGTGCAGGCCCAGGCCCGAAAGGACGGCGTGCCGGAAGCCTGGCTCGCCGCCGCGCAGGCCTCGCCCACCTACAAGATGGCGATGGAATGGAAGATCGCCTTCCCGCTGCACCCGGAATACCGCACGCTGCCGATGGTCTGGTACATCCCGCCGCTCTCGCCGATCCAGGCGGCGGCCGAGGCCGGCAAGATCGGCTTCGACGGCGATCTGCCCGACATCAACAAGCTGCGCATTCCGCTGAAATATCTCGCCAACATGCTGACCGCCGGCGACGAGCGGCCGGTGGCGGCGGCCTTGCAGCGGATGGCGGCGATGCGCGTGTTCATGCGCGGGCGCCATGTGGACGGCTTCGAGAACGACGCGGTGCTGCAGAAGGTCGGTCTCACCAAGGCGCAGGTCGAGGACATGTATCGCTACATGGCGATCGCCAACTACGAGGACCGCTACGTCATCCCCTCGACGCACCGCGAATATGCCGAGAACGCCTATGACCTGAAGGCCAGCTGCGGCTTCACCTTTGGCAACGGCTGCTCGGATGGTACCAGCACGGCGAGCCTGTTCGGCCAGAAGCCGAAGAGCACCGCGCCGAAGGAGCGTGCGTGATGGCCCGCGCCGGAACACGGAGCTACCGGGCCCTGGGGTGCATGCTCACCTATCCGGAGCGCGGCTGGATCGAGGCCCTGCCGGAGCTGATCGATACGCTGGCGCAGGAGGGACTGGTCGGCCGCACGCGTCTGGTCGAGTTGCGCGCCCTGGCCAGTAAGCTCCAGGCGAGCGACCTGATCGAGGCGCAGGAGCAGTACGTCGGCCTGTTCGACCGCTCGCGCCGTGTCTCCCTGCACCTCTTCGAGCATGTCCATGGCGAATCGCGCGACCGCGGCATGGCCATGGTGAACCTGGGCGAGCTCTACGCGGCGGCCGGCCTGCTGGCCGATCCCAACGAGCTGCCCGACTTCCTGCCCATGTATCTCGAATACCTGTCGGTGCTGCCGCGCGAGCAGGCGCGGCGCAGCCTGGGCGACGTGGGCGCCATCCTGCAGGCGATCCATGCCCGGCTGGTGGAGCGCGACAGCCCCTACCAGGCCGTCTTCGCCGTCTTGCTCGACATTGCGGGCTTGGCGCCGGCGGAGGTCCAGGGCGCTGCCGAGCCTGCCGATGACACGCCGGAGGCGCTGGATCGCGTCTGGGAGGAGGCCGCCGTCACCTTCGGGCCGGAGAACGACCCGGCAAAAGGCAGCGGCTGCGGCAAGGCCGGCGCGATGCTGGAGCGGATGAACGAATTGGACGCCGCGCGCGGCGGCCGGGAGGTGCGCAAATGACCGACTATCTCAACCAGTTCGCCTTCGGCATCTATCCGTATCTGTGTCTCGCCGTCTTCCTGGTCGGCAGCCTGGTGCGCTTCGACCGCGAGCAGTATTCCTGGCGCTCCGGCTCCAGCCAGCTGCTGCGGCGCAGCCAGCTGCGCTGGGGCTCCAACCTGTTTCACATCGGCATCCTGCTGCTGTTCCTCGGCCATCTCGCCGGCCTGCTGACGCCGCACGAGATCTACACCGTCTTCGTCTCGGTCGAGCAGAAGCAGCTGCTGGCCATGGTGGCGGGCGGCATCTTCGGCACGCTCTGCTTCATCGGTCTGACCCTGCTCATCCATCGCCGCCTGACCGATCCCCGCATCCGCGCCACCAGCACGAAGATGGACATCTTCGTCGTGCTGCTGATCTGGGTGCAACTCGTCCTCGGCCTCTATTCGATCTATGCCTCGAGCCACCATCTCGACGGCAGCGTGATGCTGGTCCTGGCGGAATACTGCCAGCGCCTCGTCACCTTCCGGGGCCTGGACGTCAATCTGCTGGCCGACCTGCCCTGGGTCTACAAGGCGCATCTGGTGCTGGGCTTCACCATCTTCCTGGTGTTCCCGTTCAGCCGCCTGGTGCATATCTGGAGCGCGCCGGTCTTCTATGTCTTCCGGCCCTACCAGATCGTGCGCCGCCGCGCGGCCAAGAAGGTCGCCTGACATGGCCGCGATGCCGATGGCGGAGGCCGTGCCGGTCCGGGTCGACGGCCGCGAGATCGCGGAGGTGGAGATCGCGCGCGAGATGCAGCACCATCCCGCCGCCTCGATCGCCGAGGCCCGGTTGCGGGCGACCGAGGCCCTGGTCCTGCAGCGCCTGCTGCTGGACGAGGCCGAGCGCCTGGGCGTGGCGGCGGAGGACGGCGACGACGCCTCGGGCGACGATCCGCGCATCGCGGCCCTCATCGCACGCGAGATCGCGGTGCCGGTGCCGGATGAGTCGGCCTGCCGCCGCTACTACGACCACAACCGGGCCAAGTTCCGCGCCGCCGACGAATACGAGGCGCGGCATATCCTGATCGCCTGCGCGCCCGACGATTTCGACGCGCGCGACGCGGCCAAGGCCAAGGCGCAACGCCTGATCGCCACCTTGCAGGCCGAGCCGCATTTGTTCGGCGATCTGGCGGTCGCCTATTCGGCCTGCCCATCGCGCAACCAGGGCGGCCGGCTCGGGGCGCTGACGCGCGGCGACACGGTGCCGGAATTCGAAACCTATGTGTTCAGCCTCGGCGAGGGCGAGCTCTGCCCGCTGCCGGTGGAGACGCGCTACGGAATCCATGTCATCGCCCTCGATCGCAAGCTGATCGGCGCCGAGCTGCCTTTCGAGGCGGTCAAAGGGCATATCGCGCAATACCTGCATGACCGTTCTTTCCAGACCGCGACGCGGCAATACCTGATGCTGCTGGCCGGCAAGGCCAGGATCGAAGGCTTCGATATCGCCGCGGCGGAGTCACCTTTGGTGCAATAGATGCAAGCGACCACCATTCTTGAGCCGGGCGGCGGCCGTGCCACGGCCCCGCGCGGCTTCGCCCTGTTCCAATATGGCTTCCGCCCCTTCTTCCTGCTGGCGGGGCTCCATGCCGCGCTGGCGGTGCCGATCTGGCTCGCGATCTGGCGCGGCGACCTCGGCTGGCAGCCGGCGATGCCCGCCAGCATCTGGCACGCGCATGAGATGCTGTTCGGCTTTGCCACCGCGGCGCTGGCCGGCTTCCTGCTGACGGCGGTGCCGAACTGGACCGGCATCGCGGCGATCAAGGGGCCGCGCCTGATGGTGCTGGTGGCGGTCTGGCTCGCCGCCCGCATCGCCGCTTATGGCCCCAGCGCGCTCGTCTTCGCCGTCATCGACTGCGCGTTCCTGCCTTTGCTGGCGCTCATGGTCGGCCCGGGCATCATCCTGCGCAACGGCAAGCGCAACGCGGTGATGGTGGCGATCCTCGTGCTCCTGGCCGTGGTCAATGCCGCGGTGCAGTTCGACGGCTTCGGCATCACCGGCCTTTCCGCCGCTTGGGCGCTGCGCCTCGGCATCGCCGTCTTCGCCCTCATGGTCGGCATCATCGGCGGGCGCATCGTCCCGGCCTTCACGCTGGGCGGCATGCGCATGGCCGGCCGGCCGCTGGAGATCACGCCGTCGCGGCCGGTGGAGCTGGGGGCCATCCTGTCGCTCGCGGCATTCGCGCTGGCGACCGCCGCGCAGGCGCCCGATTGGGCGCTGGGGGTCGTTGCGGCCATCGCCGGATGCTTCAACCTGCTGCGCTTCCTGCGCTGGCAGGGGTGGAAGAGCTGGCGGGTGCCGCTGGTCTGGGTGCTGCATGTCGGCTATGGCTGGCTGGTCGTGGGCCTGCTGATGACCGCCGCCGCGCATCTGACCCCGCTGGTCCCGGAGCCGGCCGCGATCCACGCGCTCACCGCCGGAGCCTTCAGCACCATGATCCTTGCGGTGATGAGCCGCGCCGCGCTCGGCCATACCGGCCGGCAATTGGCGGCCGACCGGATCACCACCGCCGCCTATCACCTGGTCCTGTGCGGCGCGCTGCTGCGGGTTGCGGCGCCGTTCCTGGCGGCCGAAGCCACGCTGCTCGCCTTGGGTGGCTTGCTGTGGGCGACGGGCTTCCTGGTCTTCGCCTTGCGCTATCTTCCGATCCTGGTCTCGCCCCGTCCGGACGGCCGTCCCGGCTGAACCGCAGCGCCGCTGGCTCGCCGCCTGGCCGCGAAATGTGTCATCCGGATGACCGGCGTCGCGCTTGAACGCCGCCCGCGGTCATAGTAAGTAAACGTACACTTACTATCGTTGTGCAGCGGGCGGCGCCGTTCGGCGGAACGGGCGCGGCCGGGGCGAGGGGCCATGCTGGTCGTCACGTACAACATCCAGTGGGGCATGGGGCGCGATGGCGTCGTCGACCTCGAGCGCATCGCGCGGACGATCGAAGGCGCCGATCTGATCGCCCTGCAAGAGGTCGAGCGCGGCTGGCGGCCCGAGACGGGCGACCAGGTGGCGCGCTTCGCCGAGCTGTTTCCCAGGCATCACTGGGTCTACGGCGTTTCGGTCGACATCGATGGATCCGAGGTGGCCGCTGACGGCCGGGTCCGGACGCATCGCCGGCAATACGGCAACATGATCCTGTCGCGCTGGCCGATCGCGTCGACCCGCAGCTGGCCGCTGACGAAGTACCCGGTCCATCGGCGGATGAACGACCAGTCGATCCTGCTGGAGGCGGTTGTCGAGGCGCCGGGCGGCGATCTGCGCTTCTACAACACCCATCTCAACTATCTGAGCCAGGATCAGCGGCGGATCCAGGTCGACGAAGTGCTGAAAGTCATCCGCGAGGCGCCGCTGCAGGGGCCGGTGATCGTGGCGGACGGGCTTGACGACGCGACCTTCCGGCTGGACGGCGTGCCGGTGCTGGACCGCCGCCGCCCGACCATGCCGGCAAGCGCCATTCTGGTGGGCGACTTCAACACCTGGACGAGTTCGCCGGAATACCGGCGCATCGTCGGCGACCGCGATCCCAACTACGGCTTCATGCACGGGGCCGACCGCCTCGCCGACACGCTCACCGTGTGCGGGTTCAGCGAATCCGCCGGGATCACCTTTCCGGCCAAGGACGGCGAGGTGGCGCAACGTATCGACTACTGCTTCGTGACCTACGACCTGGTACCGGCGGTCAGGCGCGCCTGGATCGACGAGGCGGCCGATGGATCGGACCACCAGCCGGTCTGGGCCGAGCTCGCGCCGGGCGGGCCGGCATGACGCCGAAGGGCAAGAAGCCCGGCGCTGGCCGCAGGGACCGCGCCAGCTATGACCGGACGCATACGCGGATCATCGAGGCGACGATCGATTCCATCGTCAAGCTCGGCCTGTCCGGGACCACGGTGCAGACGATCGCCGACGAGGCGGGCGTGTCGACGGCGGCGGTGATCAAGCATTTCAAGACCAAGGACAGGCTGCTCGATGCGGTGATCGCATCCCTGGCGGAGGAATTCGAGACCGCGCGGCGCCGCGCGGCGGCGGAGGCGGGCGGCGATCCGGTCAAGAGTCTCGATCTGCTGCTCGATTTGTCGTTCCATCCCGACATGACCAGCGACCGGCGCATCGGCGCCTGGTACGCCTATTCGGGCGAGGTGACCTCGCGCCGCTATTTCGAGAAGCACATGCGCGCCGCCGACGAGGCGTTCGAGCGCCAGATCAGGAGTATATGCCGCACGCTGGCCAAAACGGGCGGCAATCCGACCGTCGATCCCGACGCCGTCGCCATCGGCCTCATCGGCGTGCTCGAATGGCTGTGGCAGGCCAGGCTGCTGGGCCGCAGGAAGGTGCAGCCGGCCTGGGCCAAGAAGGTCATCCACGCCTATCTCGCCGGCGCCTTCCCCAATCATTTCGCGATGCCGGGCCGCCGGGGCCGCGCGCTCGGCATTTGACGGCAAACTGCCGCCAGACTGTCATGAAACCACGGGTTGACCCGAAGTAAACGTTTACTTACCATTTTCGATGGCGCCGCCGCCGGATGCCGGCCATCGCACAAAAGCAACAAATATCGGCGCTCAGGGACTCATACGGGGCAGAGGAGGCAATCATGAGCAAGACCAGATTTGGTGTCGTCGTGGCCGCGGCCATGGTGTTGGCGGGCGCCTGGGCCTCGCCGGCCCTGGCGGACAAGATCCTGCGCCAGGCCAGCGACCTCAGCATGGGCGGCAAGGAAAGCCTCGATCCGCTCTCGCCGGTGCGGTTCTGGGAGGTCAATGACCTGCTCTACAGCCGGCTGGTCCGCCTCAGCCCGACCGGCGAGGTCGAGCCGGAACTCGCCCTGTCCTGGACTCCGAACGCGGACGCCACGGAATGGACATTCAAGCTGCGCGAAGGCGTCAAGTTCCATGACGGCACGCCCTTCAGCGCCAAGGACGTCAAATACTCGCTCGAACGCATCAACGATCCGAAGCTGGAATCGCCGGTGACCTCGGTGCTCGGCATGATCGATCATGTCGAGGTCGTCGATCCGATGACGGTCAAGGTGGTGCTCTCCACCAAGCATTCCGGCCTGCCGATCCTGCTCACCGACTACCGGGTCCGCATCATCGCCGACGGCTCGGGCGATACCATCGAGAAGACCGGCAACGGCACCGGGCCGTTCAAGCTCAAGGAATACGACCCCGAGGGCCGCACCGAGCTGGTCCGGAACCCGGACTACTGGGAAGGCGTGCCGAAGCTCGACGGCATCGAGTTCACGGCGATCCCCGATGCCGATGCCAGGGTGCAGGCGCTGCTGGCGGGCCAGATCGACTTCTCCCGCGTCTCGCGCGAGGAGGCGGCCCTGTTCAACGGCAACCAGAACTACGTGCTCCAGGAATTCCCCTCGGGCGGCTGGTTCGGCCTGGTGTTCCGCACCGATACCGCGCCCTTCACCGATCCACGGGTGCGCAAGGCCGTCCGCATCGCGGTCAATCGCGACGAGATGATCAAGCTGCTGGCCGGCGAGGGCCACGCCCTGGTGACCTGCGACGTCCCGGTCAAGGCGAGCGATCCCTACCATGCCGACCTCGACTGCCCGCAGGACATCGAGGGCGCCAAGAAGCTGCTGGCCGAGGCCGGCTTCCCCAACGGCATCGAGTTCGACCTGCATACCTCGAACCTCGAGACCGGCATGGTGCGCTTCGCCGAAGTCTACCAGCAGCAGGTCGCCAAGGCCGGCATCAAGGTCAACATCGTCATGGACCCGGCCGACGGCTATTGGGACGACGTGTGGATGAAGGAGACCGTGTGCGTCACGTCCTGGGACGAGCGGCCGGCCGACCAGATCCTGAACGAGGCCTACCGGACAGGCAGCTCGTGGAACGAATCCTACTTCAGCAACCCGGACTATGACGCGCTGCTCGACAAGGCGCGGGCCGAGCTGGACTTCGCCAAGTCGAAGCAGGCCATGGTCGACGCGCAGCGCATGCTGTTCGAGGTTGGCGGCACGATGATCCCCTATCTGCAGAACATCCAGTTCGCCTATGTGAAGTCGGTGACCGGCATCGGGCCGGTGATCGAGGACCAGATCCGCTGGGACCTTGTCGACAAGGTCGACGAGTAGACATAGCCTGTAGCGCGCGCTTCGTGAGAGCGGGGCGCGCGCCGCGCGGTCTGTTCGGGGGGCCGGTCTTGTGCTGAGATTGATCATCCAGCGTTTTGCCTCGGCCTGCTTCACCATGGCCTTCATCGCCGTCGTCGTCTTCGGGGCGGTGGAGCTGATGCCGGGCAATGCCTGCACCGCCTATCTCGGACGCGACGCGAAAGGCGCCAAGCTCGCCAGCTGCGAGGCGCGGCTCGGCCTCGACCGCCCGGCGCTCGTACGCCTCGCCGAATGGGCCGGCGGCGCCCTGCAAGGCGATCTCGGCGTGTCGGTGCAGCGCGGCAAGCCGATCACCGAGATGGTCGGCTGGCGCCTGCGCAACACGGTCATCCTTTCCGCCATCGCGGTCCTGTTCGGCGTGCCGCTCGCCATCCTGCTGGGCGTCGTGGCGGGGCTCTACCGCGACCGGTTTCCCGACATGATCCTGTCGGCCGGGGCCATTTTCGCCATGACCATCCCGGAATTCGTCTCGGCCACGATCATGATCCTGGTCTTCGCCATCGGCCTGGGCTGGGCGAGCGGCATCGTGACCGCCGGATACAAGGCGCCGGTGCTGGAGCTGGCGGCGAGCTCGGTCCTGCCGGCGGCGACCCTCACCCTGGTTCTCACCGCCCATATCCTGCGCATGGTGCGCTCTTCGGTGATCGACGTGCTGGCCAGCGACTATGTGCTGATGGCGCGGCTGAAGGGGGTGCCGTTCCGGCGCATCGTGCTGCGCCATGTGCTGCCGAACTCGCTGCTGCCGGCGATCAGCGTCATCGGGCTGACGGTCGCCTGGCTGCTCGGCGGCGCGGTGGTCGTCGAAAGCGTCTACAACTATCCCGGCCTGGGGCGCATGGCGGTGGATGCCGTCTCCGACCGCGACATTCCGCTGGTCCAGGCGATCGCGCTGCTGGTCTGCGGCATCTATATCCTGGCCAATCTGGCGACCGACCTGCTGTCGCTGCTGCTCAATCCGCGGCTGCGGACCTACCGGGCATGAGCGCGTCGGACCTGCAGGGAAGCGCGCGCGCCGATTCGCCGGGCGACGCGATCGTGCCGGAAAAAAGGCGGCGGAGCCGGTTGCGCCAGTTCCTCGCCAATCCGTCCGGTGCCATCGGGCTCGCGATCGTCGTCTGCCATGTGCTGATCGCGCTGATCGGCCCGCTCATCGTGCCATACGATTTCGCGGTCCAGGATGTCGACGCGGTGCTGCAGCCGCCTTCGGCCGCCCATTGGTTCGGCACCGACCTGCTCGGACGCGACGTGCTGACCCGCACGCTGCTCGGCGGGCGGCAGGCCATGCTGATCTGCACCATCGCGACCGCCATCGCCATGGTGTGGGGCGGCATCCTCGGCATCTTCCTGGCGCTGGTCGGCGGCTGGATCGACAATATCGTGATGCGCTGCGCCGACGCGCTGATGTCCATGCCCTGGATCCTGTTCGTGATGATCTTCGTCGCCGCCCTCGGCACCGGCACGGCGGCGCTGATGCCGATTCTCGGCGTTTCCTACGGCCTCTCGGTGGTCTATCTGGCGCGCAGCGCGGCAATGGATTTCGTGACCAAGGATTTCGTGCTGGCGGCGCAGGCGCGGGGCGAGCGGCGGACCACCATCGCGCTACGCGAATTGCTGCCGAACGTCCGCGACAGCCTGGCGGTGCAGGCGGCGATGCAGTGGTCGTGGATGATCCTGGGCGTCAGCTCGCTCTCCTATCTCGGCTTCGGCGTGCCGCCGCCGGCGCCGGATTGGGGCCTGATGATCGCCGATGCGCGCGGCGTGATGGCGACCGCGCCCTGGACCGTGGTGTTCCCGATCGCGGCGCTGAGCAGCCTGATCATCGGCGCCAATCTCGCTGTCGACACCGCGGCCAAGACCCTGGGCGTCGACCGCAACGATGCCAAGGCGGGCCGATGACCGGCGCGGCTCCCTTGCTGGAGATCGACCGCCTGGTCATCGGCGGCGCCGACGGCACGGTGCCCATCGTCGACGATCTGAGCCTGACCATCGGGCGCGCGGATTCGCTCGGCATCGCCGGAGAATCCGGCTGCGGCAAGAGCACCCTGCTGCTGGCGATGATGGGCATCGTCAAGCCGGGGCTGCGTCACCGCGCGGGCGGCTGCCGTTTCGACGGAATGGACCTGCTCAAGGGCGATGATCGCGCCTTGGAGAAGCTGCGCGGCGGCCGCGTGGCGCTGATCCCGCAGAACGCGGGGACGGCGTTGACGCCCAACATCCGCATCGGCGACCAGATCGGCGAAGTGCTCGCCCTGCATACCGATCTCGCCGGCGACGCCATGCAGAAGCGCGTCGTCCAGCTGCTGCGCCAGGTCCGGCTGCCCACGCCCGAGCGCCTGGGGCGGCGCTTCCCGCATGAGCTCTCCGGCGGGCAGCTGCAGCGGGTCGGCATCGCCATGGCGCTCGCCGGGGAGCCGGAGCTGCTGCTGCTCGACGAGCCGACGACCGGCCTGGACGTCACCACGCAGCTCGGCATCCTGCACCTGCTCGCCGATCTGCGCCGCGAACGCAACGTGGCGATGATCTGCGTCAGCCATGACCTTGGCGTCATCGCGACGCTCAGCGACCGCGTCGCCATCATGTATTCCGGGCGCATCATCGAGGCTGGCCCGACGGTCCGGCTGTTGCGGCAACCGGCGCATCCATACAGCCGCGCCCTGCTGGCATCGATTCCGCGCATCTCGACCGCGCGGATTCCGCTCAGTATCGAGGGCCGTCCGCCGACGCCGCAACAGATGCTGCCGGGCTGCCGGTTCGCGCCCCGTTGCGGCTTCGCGGCGGCGGATTGCCTGTCCGGCGCGCCGGACCTGGTCTCGACCGATGGCGAGAACTGGGTCGCCTGCCGGCATCCGCAATCCGGTGCCGTCGATGGCGCTTTGGCGGCGGCGGAATCCGGCCTCGGCCTTGCGCCGGCAATGCCGCAGATTGCCATCGACGATCTCTCGGTGACCTATCAGCGACGCGGAATCCTGGATGTCCTCTTGCCGCGCGCGCCGGGCAAGCTCGCCGTCGACCATCTGTCGCTGGTGCTGCGCAAGGGCGAGGTCCTCGGCCTGGTCGGCGAATCGGGCAGCGGCAAGTCGACGATCCTCAAGGCCATCTCGGGGCTGTGGCCGGTTCTCGCCGGCAAGGCGACGTTCGGCGACGGCACCGACCTGGCGGCGCCCGTCGGCGCCCGCGACCGGGCGACCTTGCGGGCGGTCCAGCTCATCTTCCAGAACCCCGACGCGTCGCTCAATCCGCGGCACAGCGTGCGGGAGATCCTCGCCCAGCCATTGCGGCTCTATTTCGGCCTGTCGGCCGGCGAGATCGCCGCGCGCGCCGCGACGTTGCTGAAGGACGTGAAGCTCGACGCCAGCTATCTCGATCGCTATCCCGGCGACCTGTCCGGCGGCGAGCGCCAGCGCGTCGCCATCGCGCGGGCCTTCGCGGCCGACCCGGAAGTGATCCTGTGCGACGAGATCACCTCGGCCCTCGATGTCTCGGTGCAGGCATCGATCCTGCGCCTGATCCACGATCTCGCGGCCGAGCGCCAGGTCGCCTGCCTGTTCGTGTCGCACGATCTGGCGGTCGTGCAGGCGCTGGCGCACCGTGTGGCGGTGCTCTATCGCGGGCGCCTGGTGGAGATCGGCCCGGCGCGGGCCGTCTGCACCGCGCCAAGGCACCCCTATACCCGCGCGCTGGTGGCCGCTGTGCTGGAGCCGGAGGGCGGCGGAGTCCTTTCCGGCATCGGCCCGCTGAGCGAGGACGACGACCGCGAGTCCCGAGGTTGCCCCTATGCCGGGCGGTGTGCCGGACGCCTGGAGAAATGCAGCGCCGAGGCTCCGTCCTGGCAAGCCGGCGCCGATGGCCACAGCGCCCGCTGCCACCTGCTGGCGGCGGATTGATGCGGGCATGCGGCGGTGCCCCGGCCTTGCCGGGCGCTTCGAAACGGACCAGTATTTCCGCCGGATGTCAGTTTGCCGTCCGCTCGCCCAATCCAGGTAAGCCTCAGGGGGTCTTCATGCTCAAGCGTTGCTTCGCGGTCACCGCACTCGCGGCGTCTCTCCTTGGCGCGCAGTTCGCCGCCGCGCCGGCCGGCGCCGCTTCCGGCGTCAATGTCGGGTCGCTCAATTGCCGGGTGGCCGGCGGATCCGGCTTCATCTTCGGCTCCACCAAGAGCCTGTCCTGCGTGTTCACGCGCCCCGACGGCACCGGAGAGCGCTATCACGGCGAGATCAAGAAATACGGCGTCGATCTCGGCTTCACCGACGGCGCCTACATGGTCTGGCTGGTCTTCGCGCCCGGCCAGGTGAAGAAGGGCGCGCTGGCCGGCGAATATGCCGGCGCGACCGCCGATGTCGCTGTGGGGCTCGGCCTCGGCGCCAACGTCCTGGTGGGCGGCAGCAACGACCAGATCGCCCTGCAGCCGGCGAGCATCGAGGGCGTCACCGGCCTCAATGTCGCGGCGGGCTTCGGCCAGATCTCCCTGAGGCCGGGCAACTGACGCCGGGCAACTGACGTCGGGCTCACCATTGGCGCGGAACTGAAGAATACCTTCTGCGTGGGCGGGGGAGGGGCCGCGATCCTGTTGCAGCATATCGGCGACCTTGGCGACGCTTTGAACGTGGCGGAGTATCGCTAGGCGCTGGCGCTCACGGCGTCTGCCGATGCGGGGGCCTATCCCTACGCGCCGGAGCACGGCGAAGTGGCGGAGCTTTCCCGGGCGTCGCCCTGGGCCGCGTTCCTCGCCGACCTGGCGCGGGGCGAAGCGCCCGCCCTGATCGCCCGCAGGTTCGATGAAACCCTCGCCGACGCGGTGGCGACGCTGGCGTGGTCTCTGGCCGAGCGCAGCGGCGCCGGCCTCGTCGCGCTCTCGGGCGGGGGTGTTCCACAACTGCCTGCCGCTGGAAGCCGTCCGGGCGCGCCTGGCTCCGAGCGGACTGCGCGTCCTGGCGCATGAACAGGTGCCGAGCGGCGACGGTGGATTGGCGCCCGGCCAGCCCGCGATCGCCGTCGCGTGCTCCATTGATGTCTAGTGGTCTTGCCGGTGGGGGAAGTCGAAAGCGCGGTGTGGCTGGGGGACTAGGATTCGAACCTAGACTGGCGGAGTCAGAGTCCGCTGTCCTACCGTTAGACGATCCCCCAACTAAGCCATTGCTTTCGTTGGATATATTCCCAGCCGCGGCTGGCATGGCGGGCCGGCGGCGGGAAAGCCGCGGCGGCGGGCGTTTTAGCCCCGCCGGCCCCCCGCGTCAACCGGCTCGCCGGACCGCTCCGGTCTTGGCGCGCCAGGGGGAAGCGTCCGCAAGGGGATGGCGCGGCGCTGCTGGCGCTGCTAGGTAGCGGTTCCTTGTCGCCATGCGCAGTGCCATTGGGGCCGGTCCGGTCGTGGTCTTCTCCTCTCCCTATTTCATCTTCCTGTTCCTGCCTGTCGCGCTCGCCGTCGTGCTCGGGCTGCGCCGCCTGGCGTTCCTGCCGGCCATCTTCCTGGCCAGCGTCGTCTTCTATTTCTGGTCGGCGGGCCCGCGCGCGGCCCTGCTGGTCGGCATCATCGTCGTCAACTACGTCGGCGCCCTGCTGTTGCGGCGCGCCGGGGCGCGCCTAGTTCTGCCCGTCTTCATCGGCCTCAACCTGCTGGTGCTGTTCTGGTTCAAATACGCGCATTTCGTCGGCGAGAACCTCGATCTCCTGCTCGGCACCGGCCTCGGCGCGATGACGGCCAAGATCACCTTGCCGGCCGGCGTTTCCTTCTTCGTCTTCCAGGCGATCTCGTACCTGATGGATGTGCGCCGGGGCGAGATCGGCGCCGAGACCAGCTTCTTCCGCTACGCCGCCTATCAGAGCTTCTTCCCGCATCTCATCGCCGGCCCCATCGTCCGCTTCCGCGACGTGATCGGCGACTTCATCCGGCCGCGGCTGGGCGTCGACACGTTCTCCGCCGGCATCTCGCGCTTCGCCCACGGACTGCTGAAGAAGGTGGTGATCGCCGACAACGTGGCGCCGATCGCCGATGCGGTGTTCAGCCTGCCGGCGGGCGAGGCCGGCTTCGCCAGCGCCTGGATCGGTGCCGCGGCCTATGCGCTGCAGATCTACTTCGATTTCTCCGGCTATTCTGACATGGCGATCGGCCTGGCGATGATGTTCGGCATCCGCTTCACCGAGAACTTCCACCGCCCCTATGCCAGCCGCTCGATCACCGAGTTCTGGCGCCGCTGGCACGTGACCCTCAGCTCCTGGTTCCGCGACTACCTCTATGTGCCGCTGGGCGGCAACCGGGGCGGCCCGATCGCCACCTATCGCAATCTGCTGATCGTATTCGTGGCCACCGGCTTGTGGCACGGCGCCGGCTGGACCTTCCTGTGCTGGGGCCTGTTCCACGGCCTGTTCCTGGTGCTCGAACGATTGCTGGTCGGAGCACCGCTGCGGCACCTCACCGCCGGCGCGCTGCGCTACCTCTATTGCCTGCCGGTGGTGCTGTTCGGCTGGGTGCTGTTCCGCGCCGACGGCCTGGGTCGCGCCGTCGATCTGTGGTCGGCCATGCTGCAGCCCTTCGCGCTGGAATCGCTGGTCCAGCTTTCGGAACGCACCGCCGCCACGCCATATTCCCTCGCCGCGATGGCCTGTGGCGCGCTGATCTTCATTCTCCCGGGGGAGACCTCCTTCGGCCTCCGGCTGATGCAGCAGGCCGAGCGGCGCGGCCGGCCGGCGCTCGACCTAGCCTATGCCGTTGGCGCCCTGGCGCTGAGCGGCATCCTGGTCATCACCGGCAATTACAGCCCCTTCCTCTATTTCCAGTTCTGACGGCACGATGCGGATCGCCCCACTCATCCTTACCCGGATCAAGATCGCGATCTTCGCCATCTTCCTCGTGGCGCCGGTGCTGTCGCTGGCGGTCTTCGGCGTGACCGATATCTATGGCGGCTCCGATCACCCGGATTTTCCGCGCATCGGCCAGGTGCTGAAGAAGCGCGGCAAGCTGGACGAGTTCGGCGATGCCGTGCTGCATCGTTCGGCGGCGATGAAGGAGGCGATCCGCCTGCGCAGCTGGATCGGCTACCGGCTGGTGGGTTTCGTCGATACCGAGCGCGTGGTCTCCGGCGAGGCGGACTGGCTGTTCTACCGCGCGGATTTCGCCCAGGGCGCCTGCCTGGATGCCGATCGCGCCGCGCGCGACCTGACGCAGCTGGAGACCCTGATCGACCTGACGCGGGCAGCCGGCGTCGACATGATCGTCTCCGTCTCGCCCGACAAGTCGACCATCTATCCGGAGATGCTGAACCAGACGATGCGCGGCTATTGGCGTTGCCAGCCGCGCGATGGCCCGCTGCTGCGGGCGATGATGCGCGAGCATGCGCCGCGCCTCATCGATCATGCGCTGCCGATCCTGGCGGCGAAGGCGCAGGATCCCGGCCGGCGGCTCTATTTCGCCACCGACACCCACTGGACGCCGATGGGCGCCGCGCCGGCGCTGCGCCAATTGCTCGCCGCCGTGCTGCCCGGGGCCGCCATCCCGCCGCCGACGGCGTCGTCCGAGATGCTGCGGCAGCCGACGGATTTGTCCCGCATGCTGCTCCTGCAGCAAACGGAGCCGGAGCCGTTTCCCGAGCGTGCCTGGCGCGATGCCCTCTCCGGCCTCAATCCCGCGCCGCAGGCCTATCGCACGCTGCTGATCCGCGATTCCTTCTACGGCGTGCTGCTGCGGGACCTGCGGGCGGTGTTTCCCGGGTTGCTGGAACTTGGCTATAGCTTCAAAGGAAGGCCCGACACATCCGCCATCGCCACCGCCGACCGGATCATCCTCAACTCGGTCGAGCGTTCGCTGCTGCCGCGCATCGAGCGGGGTCCGCTGGACTGGGATGCGCCCATCGTCACCGCCCTGGTCGCGCGCAACCGCGCCCGTGCCGCAGGCTGCAGCGACTTCGCGCCGGTCCCCGCGCCCCAGGGCCGGCTGGCCATGCCGGCCTTGCCTGCGGAAATGCTGACCTGCCTGCGCGTGACGGTGCAGATGAAGAAGGGCTCCGCCGATCTCGCGATCGCGCTGGCGGACGGTTCCGGCGCCTTTGTCCCCGGCCGCGCCATCGACCTCGAACTGGCGCAGGACAGCGCAGACGTGACCCTGGTGCTGCCCGAAGGCGTCACCGCGGCCGAGCTTGACCTCGATCCCAAGCGGGCTGCTCTAGGCACCGTCGAAATCGGCCGCATCGCGCGGCCCGACCTGCCCTCCGACCACCACCCTTCCGATACACCCTGAGGGCCGATGCACCCTGAGGGGGCGGACTTAACTTTGCCGCCTTCTCCCTGTAGACTTGCTCTCGAAGTGCCGGCGCGATTGCCCTTGGTTTTGGATTGTTGTTCCCAATCAAAGGCTTGACGCGACGGACAAGGAGCTAGAGTGCTGGATCGAATCCCCGCCGACGGGGCTGAGGCGCGCGCCAGGGCGCGTGCCGCCAGGCCCGGGCAAGTCATGGCGGCCCTTGATCTGGGAACCAACAATTGCCGCCTGCTTATTGCGCGGCAGGGTGCCAACGGGTTCCAGGTCATTGATGCCTTTTCGCGCATCGTCCGCCTGGGCGAGGGCGTGTCGCAGACTGGCGAACTGGCGCCCGCCGCCATGGACCGCACCATCGAAGCCCTCAAGGTCTGCGCGGCCAAGATGCAGCGCCGCGGCGTCTCCCTGGCGCGCTCGGTGGCGACCGAGGCGTGCCGCCGCGCCGCCAATGGCCTCGGCTTCCTCGAACGCAGCCGGGCCGAGGCCGGCATCGAGCTGGAGATCATCACCACCGCGGAGGAGGCGAAGCTCGCCTTTTCCGGCTGCATGCCGCTGCTCGACCGCAATTCGCCCTTCGCCATCGTCTTCGACATCGGCGGCGGGTCGACCGAGCTCGGCTGGATCCAGCTCGAGCCCGGCCATCATCCGCGCATCATCGCCTGGCATTCCATGCCGCTCGGCGTCGTCACCCTGTCCGAGCACTACGGTGCGGAGGCGGCGGAGGGCGAGGACCCGTCGATCTATTATGAGCGCATGGTGGAAGAGGTGCAGGACAGGCTGGCGCCCTTCGCCCAGGCCATCGGCGCCCATCGCCTGATCGCCAAGAGCCAGGTGCAGCTGCTCGGCACCTCCGGCACCGTCACCACCTTGGCCGGCATCCGCATGGACCTGCCGCGCTATGACCGTTCGGTGGTCGACGGTTCCTTCCTCGAATTCGGCGATGTCGAGCGCATCAGCCGCAAGCTGGCGTCGCAGACCTGCGTCGAGCGCTCGGCCAATCCCTGCATCGGCACCGAGCGCTCCGACCTGGTGGTCGCCGGCTGCGCCATTCTTTCCGCGATCTGCCGGCAATGGCCGATCGGCCGCCTGCGCGTCGCCGATCGCGGCGTGCGCGAAGGCATCCTGATGAGCCTGATGACCGGCACCGCGCCCGACACGGTCTATCACCGGGGGAACGGCGCATGAGCGGCAATCGCGGCGGTGGCCAGCGTGGCGGAGGTCAACGTGGTGGTGGGCCGAGCGGACGCAGCGGTGCCCGCGACCGCGCCGGCTCCAACCCCAGCGGCCGCGGCCTCACCGTGCGGGTGAAGACCGCCGGCAAGCGCAGCGTGTCCTCGACCCGCTGGCTGGAGCGCCAGCTGAACGATCCCTATGTGCATGAGGCGAAGAAGCAGGGCTATCGCTCACGCGCCGCCTTCAAGCTGCTGCAGCTGGACGACAAGTTTCATTTGTTGAAGCCGGGCGCCAAGGTGGTCGATCTCGGCGCCGCCCCCGGCGGCTGGACTCAGGTGGCGGTCGACCGGATCGGCGAGAAGGGCCATGTGGTCGGCATCGACCTGCTGCC
>JBDHTX010000053.1:0-24220 GCA_039808885.1 Dongiaceae bacterium
ACGGCGAGGACGAAGCCGATGGCGGCGCCGAAGGTGCCGCCGAGGGTTCCGAGGAACTGACCGCCGACGGCCAGCCGCGCCGCCGTCGCCGCGGGGGCCGCCGCGGTGGCCGGCGCCGGCCGCGGCGTCCGCGGGATGGCCAGGAATCCGGCTTCGCGGCCGAAGGTGCTGCCGAGGATGGGGCGCCGCGCGAAGCCGCGGTGCCCGGCCTCGGTGATCAGCCCGATCTGCCCGACGAGTTGCCGGTGCAATGGGCGCAGCGCGTCCCGGCGCTCGACTCCAGCGAGCCGGCTGCCGAGGCGGCGCCCGCCTTCGCCGATGCCGCTGCCGACGCGGCACCCGCCGAGGAACCGCAGGCGAAGCGGCGGACCCGCCGCCCGCGCCGCCGCGAGGAAGAGCCGGCCCTGGAAATGGCCGGCGCGGAAAGCGCCGCACCGGCGCCCGCACGTTCCGCCGCGGCCGAGGCTCCTGCTCCTGCCCCCTCGACCCCAAGCCAGGTGGTGGAGGTCGGCTCGGCCCAGGACAGCTCCAGCGGCGATGCCGGCGACCAGCCCAAGCGCGGCGGCTGGTGGCGCCGGTTGATCGAATAGCCGGAAGCCACCGAGTGAAACGCAAACGCCCAGCCTGTCGGCTGGGCGTTTTTGCTTGATCCGACAAGGCCGGGCCGAGCGCGCCGGAAGCGCGGCGTCACCGGTCAACCGGCGGGAAGATCGGCGGTGTCGGTCATCCGCATCGGCGCGCGGTGCTTGAACTTGGCGGCTTGGCGGCGGGCGGCAGCGACAATGAAGGCCTGGAATTCCTTGCCGAACGGACGGTCCAGCACCGCCGGATCCCAGGCCAGGAAATAGCTCTCCGGCATGCTGAGTGATAGATCGATCGGGACCACCAAGCGGCCATTGTCCAGGTCCTCCGCGATCAACGCCATCTGCGCCAGGACGAAGCCGCCGCCATTCACCGCCGCGTCGATGCCGGCGCTCGACAGCGAAAACGTGAGATCGCTCGCCAGCGGCGGCGGCAATCCGACACTGCGCGCCCAAGTCCCCCAGGACGGCGGCGGGCTGTGGGCAACATCCCATGCGATGTTGAGCAGCGGGCCCTTGAGGATGTCGCTCGGCGACCGGACGGGATGCTGCGCCAGGAACCCGGGCGAGCAAGCGGGCACGACCCTGTCGGTGAACAATTCGACGTAGTGCGGATAGCGGCGGTCACCCGCCCCATAGGAGAGGCGGAAGTCGATCTGCCCGTCCGCCAGGACTGCCTCATCGTCGGTGCTGATCAGATGAATCCCGGCGCCAGCATGGTTGATCCGCCATTCCAGCAGCAAGGGCCGCAGCCAGCGCATGGCAAGAGACGGCAAGGCGCTGAAGACGATGCCGGATTTCGACCGCGCGAGCAGCAGCGCATCCTGCGCCGCGCGCAGTTGGTCGAACGCGAGTTGAATGCGCTCATAATAGATGCGTCCCCACTTGGTCAGCGCCAGCGCCCGGCCGCGCCGCTCAAACAGGTGCGCGCCGAGGGAGTCCTCGAGGTTGTGGATGTGCTGGCTGACCGCCCCTGGCGTGACATTGAGCTCCAAGGCGGCGCCGGCAACGCTTCCGGAGCGAACCACGGCCTCAAAGGCCTGAACCGCGCGCATGGGGGGCAATCGCGACATGGTTGCCTCGAGCACTGAACTGACCAGTGCCAGTTTAGGATAACTAAACTAGAACGCAAGAGTACTGGCTTGAGCCACCCCCTGCCCGCCGACAAGATCGTGGACGCTTTCGCAACGGGGAAGATGGGGAGCCGAAGATGACGACATCATTGACTGCCGGCCTGCGGACGGCGTTGCAGGGCATCGCCGCCGCGGCGGTCCTGTTCGTCGCAGCGAGCGGCGCCCAGGCCGCAGATACCATCAGGTTCGGCATCGCTGCGGAGCCTTACCCGCCGTTCTACTCCAAGGATGCATCGGGCAAGTGGACTGGCTGGGAAGTCGACCTGATGGATGCGATGTGCGCGCGGATGAAGGACACGGCCTGCGAGATGGTCGAAGTCGCCTGGGACGGCATCATCCCGGCGCTGCAGGAGAAGAAGTTCGATGTCATCTGGGCGTCGATGACGATCACCGACAAGCGACGGGAGGTGATCGACTTCACCGATTTCTACTACGATTCCCCGATCGTCATCATCGGGGCCAAGGCGGACACAACGAAGCTGGATCTCGCCAACGCCGGAAGTGCCAAGGGCAAGGTGTTCGGCGCGCAAACCGCGACCATCCACGCCGACTATCTGCAGGCGAAGTTCGGGGCGGCGGCCGAAGTGAAGCTCTATGACACGCTCGACAACACGCTGGCGGACCTTGCCGCCGGCCGGATCGACTATATAAATGAAACGAAGTCCGCGCTGACGCCGCTCCTGGAATCGGACCGCGGCAAGGACTTCGAGATCAAGCTCACCTGCCCGCAGGACAGCATCCTCGGATATGGCATCGGCGGCGGCGTCCGCAAGGGCGATACAGCGCTGAGGGACAAGCTGAACGCCGCGCTGAAAGCCGTGGTCGTCGATGGGGAGTGGGACGCGATCACGGCGAAGTATCACGAACTCGATGGGCTGATGGTGAAGCCAGGCCCGTACTGATCGGCTGCCACCAGGAAGATCGCGAAGGAGGCCCATTTTGGCATCGTCCGTCACCGTGCCGCCGCGCACCCCCTTTGTCACGTTCCTCGATTTCCCGCACGCGCCGGACCTCGACCATCTGCAGGCCGACATCGCCATCATGGGCCTGCCATACGGCGATCCCTATACCGCGGAGGAAGTGACGAACGACCAGACGAACGCGCCGACCGCCGTGCGGCGTGCCTCTCCGCGCCTCAGCCTGGGGCCCGACCGCTGGGATTTCGACATCGGCGGCACGCTGTTCAACGGCAGGGACCTTCGCGTCGTCGATGTCGGCGACGTGACGATGCGGATCGGCGACCCGGGCGGGCACTACCAGCGGGCGGAACAGGCCGCGCGCAAGATCCTGGGCGCCGGCGCCAGGTTGATCTCGATCGGCGGCGATCATGGCGTGCCGATCCCGGTGTTCCGCGCGCTCGAGGTCGTCGGCCCGGTCAACCTGATCCACATCGACGCGCATCTCGATTGGCGCGACGAGGTCAACGGCGTGCGCGAGGGCTATTCGAGCCCGATCCGGCGCGCCTCCGAAATGCCGCACATCCGGCGCATCGTCCAGATCGGCATGCGTGGCCAGGGCAGCGCCCGCGCCGAAGAGGTCGAAGCGGCGCGCAAATGGGGCGCCCAGATCATCACCGCCTGGGAGCTGCAGGACCGCGGCATGGCCTCGGTGCTCGCCAGCATTCCGGACGGCGAGCGCTACTACCTGACCATCGACGCCGACGGCATCGATCCATCGGTCATGCCGGCGGTGGCCGCCCCGGCCCCCGGCGGTGTGAGCTACCGGGACGCCATCACGCTGATCAAAGGCCTTTGCCGCAAAGGCACGCTGGTCGGCATGGACGTGGTCGAGATCACGCCGCAACGCGACATCAACGAAATCACGTCAATCGCGGCGGGATACTTCATCCTGAACGCGATCGGCGCGATCGCGCGCACATAGCCGCCACGGCGCGGCGGCTCGCGCCCCGCTGCATCGGGGTCGTGCTCACACCGTCTCCGGTAGCGCGGCGCCTTCCTTCTCGAGGCGCAGGCGGTAGTAGGTCACCGTCGCCATGCTGGCGAGGAGTGCGGCCAGGAACGCGGTGATGAGGAACCAGATGGCGCGGCCGAGGCTGGTCGGCACCGGCGCCACCGCTTCCGCGGCGCTGAGGCCCAGCACATGGGTCGCCAGATACCCGCCGCCGGCGAAGACCAGCCCGATCACCGCGGTGATGCCAAGCACCGACCAGCGCCGCCCGGCGGTCAGCCGCGCGCAACGCGCCAAACCGGCGACCGCGCCCATCCGCTCGATCGTCACCACCGACACGGCCAGCCACCAGAGCACGACCACGACCAGGCCGAGGACGGAAACCATCAGCCCGACCGCCGCTCCGACCATGGATTTCGGCGGCAACGTCGCATCCACCGCGAATGAAAGAACCTGGGGCAGAAAGCAGATCAAGGTGACGACGACGACCGGGCCGATCGCCCGCAATCCCTCGAGGGCATCGGCGAACGAGGCCTTGCCGCCCCGCAGCGTGCGCAACGTCACGAAGGCCAGCAGCATCTGGGCGATCCCCGCCAGGGCCAGCCGCAGCAGCGGATTGCCGATCTGGCTCGGCCAGTCTGCCCATCCAGGCGCGCCTTCGCCCGGCGCCGGGACCGCGGCCACGAGCCACACGGCGCGCAGCGCAATGCCGAGGAGAAGGAAGCCCACGGCATTGCGGCCATAGACGCGCAGGCTGTCACCGATCACGCCGAGGATCGAGAACGGCGCCGCTCCTGGCGCGGCGCTACCCGGGTTCATGCGGAATGCCTCCCCCACCGGCCGATCGATGCCGGTCCTGACATGAAAGCATGCCAGAAAACCGCAGGTTGAAACAGCGGAGCCCTACGCCGCCTTCGCCCGTTCGCCGATGGCGCGTTCGATGGCGGCGAGTGCCTCGCCGGCGCGGCTGCCGTCGGGGCCGCCGGCCTGGGCCATGTCGGCGCGGCCGCCGCCACCCTGCCCGCCCAAGGCGGCGCTGCCGACCTTCACCAGGTCGACGGCGCTGAGCTTCCCGGTCAGGTCAGCGGTGACCCCGACGACCAGCGAGGCCTTGCCCTCGCTGACCGCGACCAGGGCGACGACGCCGGAGCCGATCTGGCGCTTGATCTCGTCGGCCATGCCCTTCAGCTCCTTGGCCGGCACGTCCTGCAGGCTGCGCGGGGCGAACTTGATGCCGGCAACATCCTTGACGGATGCGCTGGGCGCATGTCCGGTCAGAGACAGGTCTCCCGTCGGGACCGTGATCGTCACATTCCCTGTCGCGAGCCGTTTTCTCGCCTCAACCAAATCTCGATCCAATCGCTTGCGCTCGTCGAGCAGGACGGCGATGCGCTGGGTGAGGTCGCTGGGCAGCGTCTTCAGGGCCGCCGCCGCCTCGTTCAAGAGGCGCTGCTGCTCGGCCACATAGGCCTCGGCCGCCGCACCCGTCACCGCCTCGATGCGGCGCACGCCGGCGCCGACGGCGCCTTCGCTGACGATCTTGAACAGGCCGATATCGCCGGTGCGCCGGACATGCGTGCCGCCGCAGAGCTCGGTCGAGAACACCTTGTTCTCGTTGGCCGCGGTGCCGCCCATGGAGACGACGCGGACCTCCTCGCCGTATTTCTCGCCGAAGAGGGCCATGGCGCCCGCCTGGATCGCCGCGTCGGGCGTCATCAGGCGCGTCTCGACATCCTCGTTGATGCGGATGCGGTTGTTCACATCCTGCTCCACCGTCGCGATCTCCTCCGGCGTCATGGCGCGGGAATGGCTGAAATCGAAGCGCAGGCGGTCGGGCGCCACCAGCGAGCCCTTCTGCGTGACATGCGCACCGAGGCGACGGCGCAAGGCCTCATGCAGCAGGTGCGTCGCCGAATGGTGCGCGCGAAGCCCGCTGCGGCGCTTGCCGTCGACCTTCATCTCGACCGCGTCGCCGACCTTGACCTCGCCCTTGGTCACCTTGCCGAAATGGACGAAGAGGTCGCCGACCTTGCGCTGCGCGTCATGGACGGCGATCACCGCGCCGCCGGCCGTGACCAGCTCGCCGCTGTCGCCCATCTGGCCGCCGGATTCGCCGTAGAACGGCGTCTGGTTGGCGATCAGCGCGATCTCGTCGCCCTGCTTCGCCGCCTTCACTTCCTTGCCGTCCTTGACCAGGGCCGTCACCTGGCCCTCCGCCTTCTCGGTCGAGTAGCCGAGGAAATCGGTGGCCCCCAGGCGCTGGCGCAGATCGAACCAGACGGCCTCGGTCGCCGCCTCGCCCGAGCCGGCCCAGGCCGCGCGGGAGCGTTCGCGCTGCTTTTCCAGCTCGGTATTGAAGCCCTCCACGTCGACCTCGATGCCGCGGTCGCGCAGGATCGATTGGATGAGGTCGAGCGGAAAGCCGCGGCTGTCCGACAGCTGGAACGCCACGGAGCCGGAGAGCTTGCCGTCCTTGGTGAGGCCGCTGCCGGAGACCGCCGTCTCCAGCTCCTTCAGGCCGGCATCGAGGGTGCGCTTGAAGTTGGTCTCCTCCAGCTTCAGCGTCTCGACGATCAGCGGCTCGGCGCGCACCAGCTCGCCATAGGCCTGGCCCATCTGGCCGACCAGGGCCGGCACCAGCTTCCACATCAGCGGGTCCTTGCAGCCGAGCTTGTGCGCGTGGCGCATGGCGCGGCGCATGATCCGGCGCAGCACGTAGCCGCGGCCCTCGTTCGAGGGCAGCACGCCGTCGGCGATCAGGAACGAGGACGAGCGCAGGTGATCGGCGATAACCCGGTGCGAGTTGTGCAGCGGGCCGTCGGGATCGGTGCTGGAGAACTGCGCCGAGGCCTCGATCAGCGCCCGCATCAGATCGATGTCGTAATTGTCGTGCTTGCCCTGGAGGACCGCCGCCAGGCGCTCAAGCCCCATGCCGGTGTCGATCGACGGCTTGGGCAGGTTGACGCGCTGTTCCTTGGTCACCTGCTCGAACTGCATGAAGACCAGGTTCCAGATCTCGATGAAGCGGTCGCCATCCGCGTCCGGGCTGCCCGGGGGGCCGCCGGGGATGCCCTCGCCGTGGTCGTAGAAGATCTCCGAGCACGGGCCGCAGGGGCCGGTATCGCCCATGGCCCAGAAATTGTCCGAGGTCGGGATGCGGATGATCCTGGAATCCGGCAACCCGGCGATCTTGCGCCACAGCGCCGCCGCGTCCTCGTCCTCGGAATAGACGGTGACCAGCAGCTTGTCCTTGGGCAGACCGTATTCCTGGGTGATCAGGCGCCAGGCGAGGTCGATCGCCCGCTCCTTGAAATAGTCGCCGAAGGAGAAGTTGCCCAGCATCTCGAAGAAGGTGTGATGCCGTGCGGTGTAGCCGACATTCTCCAGGTCGTTGTGCTTGCCGCCGGCGCGCACGCATTTCTGGGCGGTCGCCGCGCGCACGTAGTCGCGCTTCTCCTGGCCGGTGAAGACGTTCTTGAACTGGACCATGCCGGCGTTGGTGAACATCAGCGTCGGGTCGTTGCGCGGCACCAGCGGCGAGGACGGCACGACCTCGTGCCCCTCGCGCTTGAAGAAGTCCAGGAACAGGCGGCGGATGTCGTTGGCGGTCTGCATAAGCTCAGGGTCCAATCAGGCAAAAACGGCCGCAAACCGCGGCTTTCAGGCGCGAAAGCCAGGCTGGCAGCCTTGTTCGGGTAATATTTATGTTTTCCGGCGGCGCGGCAAGGGGCGGCTGGGCCGGGGCCCATATGCGCCCGGTGCAGGGAGGATGGCCGCCAAAGCTTCGGGCGCGCCGATGGGGACCGGCGCGCCCGTAGAGAGAACTCTAATCCCGAGCCCGAGGGCGCGCGGGGATCACTCCCCGGCGGCCTCTTCGGACCCGCCGCCCTTGTCCATCATGGCGCCGGCGACCAAGCCGGCATTGGCGCGGATCTTCTGCTCGATCTCGCCGGCGATCGCCGGGTTTTCCTTGAGGAAGGTCTTGGCGTTCTCGCGGCCCTGGCCGATGCGCTGGCCGCCATAGGAGAACCAGGCGCCCGACTTTTCCACCACGTTGGCGGCGACGCCGAGGTCGATCAGCTCGCCGACCTTGGAGATGCCCTCGCCATACATGACGTCGAACTCGACCACGCGGAAGGGCGGCGCCACCTTGTTCTTCACCACCTTCACCCGGGTCTGGTTGCCGACCACGGTCTCCTTATCCTTGATCGAGCCGATGCGGCGGATGTCGAGGCGGACCGAGGCGTAGAACTTGAGCGCATTGCCGCCGGTCGTGGTCTCCGGATTGCCGAACATCACGCCGATCTTCATGCGGATCTGGTTGATGAAGATGACCATGCAGCGCGAACGCGAGATCGAACCGGTCAGCTTGCGCAGGGCCTGGCTCATCAGGCGGGCCTGCAGGCCAACATGGGTATCGCCCATTTCGCCTTCCAGCTCGGCCTTCGGCACCAGGGCGGCGACCGAATCCACCACCAGCACGTCGATGGCGCCGGAGCGCACCAGCGTGTCGGCAATCTCCAGCGCCTGCTCGCCGGTGTCGGGCTGCGAGATCAGCAGGTCGTCGAGACTGACGCCGAGCTTGCCGGCATAGCTGGGATCGAGGGCATGTTCCGCATCGACGAAGGCGCAGGCGCCGCCGGATTTCTGCGCCTCGGCGATCACATGCAGGGCGAGCGTGGTCTTGCCCGAACTCTCCGGGCCGTAGATCTCGATGACGCGGCCGCGCGGCAGGCCGCCGATGCCGAGCGCGATGTCCAGACCTAGGGAGCCGGTCGAGACGGCCTCCGTCTCCACCGCGTTTTCGCGCTGCCCCAGGCGCATGATCGAGCCCTTGCCGAAGGCCCGCTCGATCTGCGAGAGCGCGGCGTCCAATGCCTTGTTCCTGTCCATATCTTCCTTGTCGGCCAATTTAACGACATTCAGCGACATCGCCGTCTCCACCTTAGATCACAGGGCCCCGGTGACTGACAAATATGCCCGCCGGTTGCCGGTCCCAGTGCCGACCGAACGGGGCATTGGGGTGAAGATACACGTTTTGTTCTCGCTGTAAAGGAAATAGATCAAAACCGGAACACTTGCCGGAAAAATCGCCTATTTCAGAAAGTTAACGGCACGCCCGCGATCCGCTCAGTGAACCTCGAGGACCTCTTTCACCTTGGCGGCCAGCTGCTTCAGGGTGAAGGGCTTGAGCAGGAAATTGACCTCCTCGCCGGCGTCGATTCGGCGGCGGAAGGCGTCCTCGGCGTAGCCCGAGATGAAAATGACCGGCAGATCGGCGCGCCGCGAGCGGACTTCCTTGATCATCGTGGGGCCGTCCATGCGCGGCATCACCACGTCGCTGATGATGAGGTCGAGCTCGTCGAGATGCTCGCCGACGATTTCGAGCGCCGCCTCGCCGGAGCGCGCCTCCAGCACCTGGTAGCCCTTGTTGCGGAGCGCGCGGGCGCTGAACAGGCGCACCGCGTCCTCGTCCTCCACCAGCAGGATGGTGCCGATGCCGGTGAGGTCGCGCGCCGCATCCTCCTTGCCGTCCAGGCGCTGGGCGGCGCCGGCTTCGGCATGGTGCTCCGGCAGGTAGATGCGGAAGATGGCGCCCTCGCCCACCGCGCTGTCGACGAAGATGAAGCCGCCGGTCTGGCGCACGATGCCGTACACGGTTGACAATCCAAGACCCGTGCCCGAGCCGACGGACTTGGTCGAGAAGAAGGGCTCGAAGATGCGGTCGATGATCTCCGGCTCGATGCCGGTGCCGGTGTCGGTGATCTCGATCATGACGTAGCGGCCCGGCGGCATGATCTCGTCGCCGCGCTGCATCGGGTCCTTGGTGGTGACGTTCTCGGTGCGGATGCGGAGCTTGCCGCCATTGGGCATGGCGTCGCGCGCATTGACGGCGAGATTGATGATCACCTGCTCGAGCTGGCCCTGGTCGACGCGCACCGGCTGCAGGTCGCGGCCATGCACCATCGACAATTCGATGTTCTCGCCGATCAGCCGGCGCAGCAGGTGCGAGACCTCGGCGAGCACGTCGGTCACCTGCAGCACGCGCGGCTGCAGCGTCTGCTGGCGCGAGAAGGCCAGCAGCTGGCGCACCAAATTGGCGGCGCGGTTGGCGTTCTGCTTGATCTGCATGATGTCGGCGAAGCTCTGGTCGCCGGCGCGGTGGCGCAGCAGCAGCAGGTCGCAGAAGCCGATCATGGCGGTGAGCAGGTTGTTGAAGTCATGCGCGATGCCGCCGGCCAGCAGGCCCACCGCCTGCATCTTCTGCGACTGGGCGAACTGCACCTCGAGCCGCTTCTGCTCGGTGGTGTCCAGCATGTGCAGGATGAAGCCCACCGTCTGGCCCTTGTCCTCGCGGCGCGAGGCATAGACCAGCACGCTGCTCTGGCGCGGGCCCTTGAGGCGGACCGTCAGCGGCAGCGCCGCGCGGCCGATCTCCGCCACCTGGCGCAGATGCGCCTCCGCCCCGGCCAGATCCTCGGCATGGACCAGCTGATCCAGCCCCAGGCCGATCGCCGGCGCCACGCCGAACAAGGCGGCGAAGGCGGCGTTGGACTGCTCGACCCGGCGCTCGGCATCGAGCAGCACGATGCCGGTCGGCGCCTCCTCGAAGAAGCGCTGGAAATACTGCTCGGAAGCCTGCAGCGCGCGCTCGAACTCGCGCTCGCGGGTCAGGTCATGCACGATCGAGCGGGTGCGGATGCCGGCCTTGCCGGAGGGATCGACGCCCTGCACGTTCACCACGTCCTGGCGCACATAGACCAGCAGCTTGCGCCCGTTCGGCCCCTGGAGCGTCACTTCGCCGTTGCGCGCCGAAGGATCGGCGAAGGGCGAGAAGGCCGGGATCGTCTCCGGCGGCCGGGGCCAGACCAGGTCATGCAGGCGCAAGGCGTGCTGCGCCTCGATTTCCACGTCCAGGCCCAGCCAGTGCGACAGCGTCGAATTGACGAACAGGAAACGCCCGGATTCGTCCACCGAATAGAACCCGACCGGCGCATTCTCGATCAGGTCGGCGAACTTCTCGTGGTCGGAGCGGATGTATTCCTCGATCTCGCGCTGGGTGGTGATGGTGTCGACACCCCAGGAGACGTGGTCGCCGAACCGCTTCAGCCGGTTGGCGAAGACCTCGAGGATCTCGCGCCGGCCGTCCTCGGCCAGGATGGCGACGTCGCCGCGGGCCTCGCCGCGCTCGGCCAGGGCATGCTCGATGCGCTCGAGGGCCGCCCGGGCGCTGGCGTCGAAGGCGCGCCGGGCCAGGATCACGTTCAGCGCCAGCGGCTCGTTGCCGAACTGGCGCAGGAAGGCGCTGTTGGCGAATTTGACGTTGCCGGCGCGGTCCACCACCTGGCGGCCGCGATGGGTGGCGTTGAGGCTGGCTTCCAGCAGGTCTGCGATATAGCGCCGGCGCCAGGCGATCAGCGCCAGGATCAGCGCCAGAGCCGCCGTGCCGCAGAGCGACCAGAGCTGCCAGGTCCAGATCAGCACGTCCGCGCCCCCGCGCCGGGCACGCTGGCGCGCCCGCGGCAAATCCCCCGCGCGACACCAATCCCTTTCGCGTCGCCTGGGCGGCGCATGGCAAGTGCCCCCCCGATCATTGCGGGGCGGAGCTTAGCGCATACTTCCCGATTCCGCACCATGTCCGACACTCTACAAGCGCCGGCGCTTCAAGCGGAAGATGTAGCTGATGACTTCCGCCACCGCCTTGTAGAATTCCGGCGTCACCTCCTCGTCTATGTCACAGGCGGCATAGAGGCCGCGCGCCAAGGGCGGGTTCTCGACGATGGGGATGTCGTGCTCCTTGGCGATCTCGCGGATGCGCTGGGCGGCCTTGTCGACGCCCTTGGCCATCACTTTCGGCGCCGCCATGCTCGCCTGGTCGTATTTCAGCGCCACGGCGAAATGCGTCGGGTTTGTCACGACCACGTCGGATTTCGGCACCTGGGCCATCATGCGCCGCTTGGTGCGCTCCATGCGCAGCTGGCGCAGGCGCCCCTTGACCAGCGGGTCGCCCTCCGTCTCCTTGTATTCCTCCTTCAGCTCCTGGCGCGACATGCGCATCTCGCGCATATGCTGCATGCGCTGATAGATCACGTCGATGGCGGTGATGATGGCGACGATCGACACCACGCCGATCAGCAGCTTGGCCAACAGCGCCTTGGTCTCGCCCAGCAGCTGCACCATCTCCATGCCGATCAGCTTGTTGAGGTGCGCCACCTCCGGCACGATCAACAGCATGGCGACCGAACCGACGACGGCGATCTTCAGCAGGCCGCGCACGAATTCGGCCAGCGAGCGGGCGGAGAACATGCGCTTGAGGCCGGACAGCGGCGAAATCTTGTCCAGCTTGGGGGCGATGGAGTCCAGCGACCAGATCAGGCCGAATTGCAGGTAGCCGGCGCCGAGCGCCGCCAGGAACGCGAGCACCAGCGGCACCGCGCCCGCCATCAGCAGCATGCCGAGCAGCTTCCAGCCGATCTGGACCAGGTGGTCGAAATCCGCCGCCACCAGATCGGGCTGCTCGATGAAGGGCATGGTCGCATCCCACAGCGCGATGGCCGCCGGCTTGGCGAACATCAGCACCGAGAGCGAGAACACCCCCAGCATGAGGAGGTTGTTGACCTCGCGCGAATTGGCGACCTGACCGCGGGAGCGCGCCTCGTCGAGGCGCTTACTGGTCGGGTCTTCGGTTTTTTGTGAGTCGTCCGTCTCTTCCGCCATCGCCCCTCACCCGCCCAGGAAGACGGACATGCGCTCCTCGTAGGAGCCGAGGAAGAACAGCATCATGGCGGTGACCGACACCGCCAGCAGCGCCAGGCCCGCCAGAATCTGCGCCGGCATGGCGATGAAGAAGACCTGCAGGGTGGGCATCAGGCGGGCGAGCAGGCCGAGCGCCACCGAGAACACGATGCCGTAGACCAGGAACGGCGTCGCCATCTCGATCGCCACCGCGAAGGAATCGGCGACGATGCGCGAGGCGTGATTGGCGACATCGCCAAGCGGCGGCACGATTCCGGGCGGGAAGATGCCATAGGTCCCGACCAGCCCCTTCAGGGTCATGTGGTCGAGGCCGGTGGAAAAGATCAGCACCACGGTCAGCGCCAGCAGGAAGTTGCCGGTCACGGCGGCCTGCTGCTGCGTCGTCGGATCGGACACCAGCGCGCTGGCCAGGCCGATCTGCAGCGCGATGACGCTGCCGGCGCTCTGGGCGCCCAGCAGGATCAGGCGCGTCAGCATGCCGAAGAAGATGCCGATGCCGATCTCCAGCACCAGCAGCCCGGTGAACAGGTCGAAGGCGGCGGGCATGGCCGGCAGGCGGTCGGCCAGCATCGGCATCAGCACCAGGCTCACCATCAGGGCGAAGACCAGGCGCACGCGCTGCGGCACATAGGCCTCGCCGAAGCCGGGCAGCAGCATGATCGCGCTGCCCAGCCGGGCGAAGATCATGAAGAAGTTGAAGAGATTGAAATTGACGAGCTGCTCGAGGTTCATCCGCCGATCGCCCGCTGCATGATCCGTTCGGTGAAGTCGGAAAGGGTGTGGAGCATGAACGGGGCCAGCAGCAGCATCGAGATGAAGACCACGACGATCTTCGGCACGAAGGTGAGCGTCACTTCCTGGATCTGGGTCAGCGCCTGGAACAGCGAGATGATCAGGCCGATCAGCAGCGAAATGAGCATGAGCGGCGCGCCCAGCTTCAGGGTTACGATGACCGCGTCGCGGCCGATCTCGAGCAGTGCCGACTCATCCATGTTCAGGCGCCTCAGATCGGCATCCGGAGGATTTCCTGGTAGGCGGAGATCACCCGGTCGCGCACCGCCGTCACCGTCTGCACGGTGACCTCGGCGGCGGTGACCGCGTTCACCACCTGGTTCAGGTCGGCCTTGCCCTCGGCGGCGGCGATGGACTGGGTTTCCGCCTGGCGCGTGGTATCGACCGCATCCTTGGCGACCTGCTTCAGGACATCGGAAAAGCCCGGCCCGGCATTGTCGCGCGATTCGATGCCCGGCGCGCCCATGCGCTTCAGCGCGGCGTTGTAGGCCTGGACGGCGTTGCCGACGGCGGCGACCATGATTCTTCTCCCCTGCTCTAGCGCAGCAGATCGATGGTGCGCTGAAGCATGGTGCGCGCCACCTCGATCGCCCGCAGATTGGCTTCGTACGAACGCTGCGCTTCGCGCATGTCGGTCATCTCGATCAGGCTGTTGACGTTGGGCAGCTTGACGTAGCCCTTGGCGTCCGCGGCGGGATTGCCGGGGTCGTATTTCAGGCGGAAGTCGCTGCGATCGGCGCCGACCTTGTCGACCTGCACCGTCTCCAGGCCCAGCGCCCGGTCCATCTCGTTGCGGAAGGTGATGGTCTTGCGGCGGTAGGGATCGCCGCCGGGCGTCTCCGCCACCGAATCAGCGTTGGCAAGGTTCTCCGCCACCACGCGCAGGCGCTCGCCCTGCACCTTCATGCCGGCGGCGGAGATCATCAGGCTCTGCATCAAATCCATCTTGTACCTCCTGGCGCGAAGCGCGCCTTACACGCCGCGGCCGAGGGCCGCCTTCAGCAGATCGACATGCTTGCGGTAGAGATTGGTCATCAGCTGGTAGCTGGCCTGGGCATCGGCGAGCTTGGTCATCTGCTCCTCGAGCACCACGGAATTGCCGACCGGCGCGCTTTCATAGGGATTGCGCTGCTTCATGTCGTCGATCGGGCTGACCGCCGCCGCGGTGCCCGCCAGATGCTGGGGATTGGTGCGCGCCGGCGCGACCGGCGCCAGCTTCTTCAGATGCTCGGCGAAATCCAGGGGCTTCAGATCATGCGGCACGTAGGACGGCGTATCCGCATTGGCGACGTTCTGCGCCAGGACCTCCTGGCGCGCGCCCAGCCAATTCATGCGCTCGCTGATGCGCTGAAACAGCTTCAGTTTGAACAGGTCCATCGGACTCGGCGCCTTCGTTATGCGGCGGGCCGGGTCAAATCCCGGAAATCCGCCGAAGCCGGTTTCCCCGGCAATTGCATGACGCCATCCTGGGGCGCAGACATTAACACCTGCTTAATTTGCTAAAATGCATCCTAAATTCCGGCAAAATGCTGCGCGCATTCGGAATTTAACCGCTCCTTAAGCAAAACAATCCAGAGTTTCCCTGGGTTTTTTGCGATCGGACGGCGCGCCACCAGGAGAGCGCTGGAGCCGATCCGGGCCTCGAAAGCAGCTGGGCATGGCCGACGAGAGGGATCAAAGGCGGGGTCAGACCCGGAACGACCCGGCGGATCAGGTCGGCCGCAAGGGCACGGATTGGTCCCGCATGGGCGCCCGTTCCCGACCCGGAGTCCCGATCGCCATCGCGCTCAATGCCCAGGGCGATGCCGGAAAGGATGGCGGCCGGCCACGATCGCCGAAGGTCGTCGCCACCGGCCGCGGCGCCGTCGCCGAGCAGATCCTGGCCATCGCCTTCGAGAAGGGCGTGCCGGTGCGCGAGGACGCGGACCTGGCGCAGATCCTGGCGGCGGTGGAACTGGATGCCGAGATTCCGATCGACGCCCTGGCCGCGGTGGCGGAGATCCTCTCCTACGTCTACCGGGCCAATCGCAACTGGACCGGCGAGAGCGAAGCGGCCCCGGACACAAAATAGGAGCGCGTCATGACAGCAGCGACGCAGATGAGCACCACCAGCATCGAAGGCGCCAGCGGCCTGGGCCGCGCCATCGCCGAGTTGCTGCGCGAGATCGTCGCCGTGGTCGAGGCGGCGCATCAGGGCCAGCTGATCGAGTTCGACATGCTGGCGATGCGCATCACCGTTCTCTGTGACACCCTGCGCGACGCCGGCCCGGAGGCCAAGGGCCACTGGCACAAGGAGTTGCGCGATCTCAATTCCGCCCTGGCCGTGCTCGACGCCGTGCTGCGCAAGCAGAACGTCCAGCTGCTGCTCAACATCGAGCAGCTGCGCAAGCATCTTTCGCCAGCCGACTAGCCGCAATCCCGACCCCACCCTTTCATTGCCCGAACGGCTCCACACAGCATGGATTACGAGACGTATCTCCGGTTTGCCCTGGCGCTGATCCTGGTCCTGGGGCTGATCGCCCTGCTCGCCTGGGTGCTGCGCCGCTTCGGCATGGGCATGAAGCTGACCAAGGGCCGCCGCCTCGGCATCGTCGAGGTGCAATCGCTGGGCCCCCGCCACCGGCTGATCCTGTTGCGCCGCGACCAGGTCGAGCATCTCGTGCTGGTCGGCCCGCACAGCGAGACGGTAATCGAAGGCGGCATCACGCCGCCGGCACCGGGACAGGACTTTGCCGCCGCCCTTGCCGCGCAGGAGCCGAAATCGTGACGGCACTCTGGTCGTTCTGCAAACGGACTGGGTGCCGCGCCGCGCGCGCCGGAGCGGGGGCGATTCTGTCGCGTGCTGTCCCGCTCGCCCTTCCGCTTGCCCTGCCATTCGCCCTCGCTGCCCTGGTTTGCTTCCTGCCCTCCCTCGCTCATGCCCAGAGCGTGACGCTGGACATGGGCGCCGCCGGCGGCGGCTCCACCAGCCGCATCCTGCAGCTGATCGCGCTGCTGACGGTGCTGTCGCTGGCGCCGGGCATCCTGGTCATGGTGACGTCCTTCACCCGCATCGTGGTCGCGCTGTCGCTGCTGCGCGCGGCCCTTGGCGGCCAGCAGACGCCGCCCAACATGGTGCTGGTCAGCCTCGCCATGTTCCTGACCGCCTTCATCATGGCGCCGACCTTCGAGCAGGCCTACAAGGACGGCATCGCGCCGCTGATGGCCGAGCAGATCAGCGAGCAGGACGCCTTCACCCGCACCGTGGCGCCGTTCAAGACCTTCATGCTGTCCCAGGTGCGCGAGAAGGACCTCGGCCTGTTCATGGACATGGCCAACGCCGAGCCCATCGCCTCGCCCGCCGAGGCGCCGCTGCAGATCCTGATTCCCGCCTTCATGATCAGCGAGCTGCGCCGCGCCTTCGAGATCGGCTTCCTGCTCTTCGTGCCGTTCCTGATCATCGACATGGTGGTTGCCTCGGTGCTCATGTCCATGGGCATGATGATGCTGCCGCCGGTGATGATCGCACTCCCCTTCAAGCTGGTCTTCTTCGTGCTGGTCGACGGCTGGTACCTAGTGGCGGGCAGCCTGGTGCGCTCCTTCGGAGGCGGTTGACACCGCCGCGTCGTCCCGTGCCGCAGGCCTCCTCCCTCCCCGGAACACCCCTCGCACCGCAATCCCGCGGCGAAACGGTCCTTCGCTTCAATGCCGGCGGCTTCACCGACCTCGGAGCGTTGAGCGCGGCCATGTCCCGGTGCCTGACCGATTGGCCGTATTGGCAGTGCCAGCCCGAACAGGTCGGCGATGGCTGGTTCACCCTGCGCGGCGTGGTGCGCCACCTGCGAAACCCGGATCCGGCGTGGCGCCGGCGCGACTACTACAGGGTCCGCGGCCGATTCCCGAACTTCCACTATCGCGCCACCGTCCGACCCGTGGCGGAGGACACGTCCGGCTCATTCGAATGCCGCATCGAGACGTTCCGGCCGCTGGGCGTCCGCTTGATGATCCTGCTGCTGGCGCCGATGGTGCCGGTGCTGTGGATGGCCCTGGCATTTCCCCTGCTGGCCGTCGGCCCGGCGCTCATCGGGCTCGGCGTGCTGCTCTATGCCCGCCAGTCGCGCGGCGGCGATCCGCAGGGCAGAGCAGCGCTCGCCTGGCGCCGATTCAAGGGCACGGCCTTCCTGGTGCTGCTGTTCCCGCTCTCGATCGCGCTGGGCTTCGAAGGCCGCGACTGGCCGGCGCGCCTCTTCGCGCAGGTCTTCGACGCGCGCGAAATCGCATAGGCGGCCGCGTACCGCAACTATTGCAAGCACACCAGATATGGCTAGGATGGCGCTCCTCCGCCGCCATTCCGGCATGCCTGCACTCCAACCAGCCCAGGCCACTCATGCGCCTCATGGTTCCAGCACTGTTCGCCACCGCAGCCATCGGCGCCGTGGCGGTCGCCTACACGATTGCCAGGACCGGCTTCCCGATCGAGAGCTACAACATCGCGTCGAGCAGCATGGCACCGACGCTGCTCGTCGGCGAATATCTGTTCGCCGCTGAGGGCTACTATCGCTCACACAAGCCCGAGCGCGGTGACGTGGTGCTGCACTACAAGCCAGGAAGCGACATCGTCTTCATCAAGCGGGTGATCGCCATGCCGGGGGACCGCGTGAAGCTTGAATCCGGTCGATTGTATCTGAACGGGCAGCTGGTGGAGCGCCGGCCATCCGATCGGCCGGTGGGGCCGGACGACATCCAGGGCGCACACTATGTCGAGACTCTGCCGAACGGCCGGTTCTACGAGATCGTCGAACACGCCGGCGACGCGGGCCCGATGGACGAGTTCGCCGAGATCGTCGTCGAGCCGGACCACTACTTCGTCCTCGGCGACAATCGCGATGGCTCCATGGACAGCCGCGCGCCCGAGCACGGAACCGTTCCGCTGGCGCTGATCATCGACAAGCCATCGTTCATTTTCGTCTCGCGTGAGATCGACCGGCTCGGTCGCGACATCCAGCCGCAAGCCTCCGATGCCGACTAGGTCCGTCGCGCGGGATGGCTGGCTCAGCCTCCCGGCACCGGCGCCGGGGCGCTCAGGCTCTGCGCCTTCAGCTTCTCGCGATAGTCGGTGACGAAGGCGTCGATGCGCTCGACGCCGGCCATCTCGGCGGTCACCGATTCGACCAGGCCATTGTCCGGCGCCGTCAGCATGGTGAAGGCCTTTTCCTGGTCGGTGCCGGCCATGCGGTCGCCGAAATCCTTGGCCAGCGCCTTCAACCCGCGGCGGTCGGAGGCGAGCGACAGGGCGATGGCGCGGTTGAGGATGATGGGCGCGATGCGCTCCTTGAAATGCTGGGCCTGCTTCGCCTGCAGCGCCGCCATCTGGGCCTCGCTGTCGATCGCGGCGGCGGGATCCTTGGTGACGTCGAGCCTGGCCTTGGTCGCGGCGATTTCGTCGGCCTGGGCCTGTTCCTCGCCGTCGATCAGCTCGCCCAGCGCGTTGGCGGCGGCCGGCCATTCGCGGGTCCGCCACAGCATGTCGGCGCGCAGCCACTTCGCTTCCAGGCTCGGATCGTCGGCCAGCATCTGCAGGCCGTTGATGGTGTCGCCGGCATCGAAGGTGGCGCGCGCCTCGAGCCGGCGCCGCTCGGCGGCCAGCTCCGGCGGCATCTCCTCGTCGATTTCGCTGTCCTTCAGCGCCTGCAGGGCCTGGTCGGGTTTCTGGTTCAGCATGTAGATGGCGGCCAGCCGGGTGCCCGCCTCGGCCTTGTCGAGCCCGGTCAGGCGCTTCTTCACCTGGCTGTCGAGCAGGTTGGCGGCGCGGTCGAGCAGGTCGACCTTGACCAGCCGGTCGGCCAGCATGGTGATCATCCGGTCGCCATCGGCGCCAGCGGGCGTCAATTCGCGGAACTCGTCGTAGAGCGCCACCGCCACCAGCGGCGACAGCCGGTCGGCGCCGTTCTCCAGATAGAGATTGCGGAAGGCGGCCGACATCTCCTCGGCGATCTGCTTGGTCTCCGGCCGGTCGGGGAAATTCGCCGCCAGCCCGCGCAGCGTGGTCAGGCCCTTGCGCGGCTGGCCCTCGGCGATATAGAGCCCGCCCAGCTTGTGCAGCAGGTTGAACTCGAAATCGCCGCCGCGATTGACGAAGCGCAGGCGCTCCAGCCGGGTGATCGCCTCGGCCGGCTTCATCTCGCCGGCCTGCATCCGCTCCTCGACCAGCGCCAGCTGCGAACGCGCCTTGACCTCCGCGTCTTCGCTGTCGGACAGCGTCTCCCATAGCGCCAGGCCGGCTTCCCGCTCGCCCATCTTCAGCTTGATCAGGCCGTCGAGATAGGTGAGCCAGTCCGCGGCTTCCTTGTCCGGCTGGTCCTGGCGCAAAGCATCGGCGAAGCGCTGCGCGCCGATCGGGTTGCCGGCATTGGCCAGCGCCTGTCCGCCCGCGACATAGAGCCGATCGCGCACCGGCTTCGGGTAGTCGCCGATATTGGGCAGCTTGCCGTCGAAATGCTTGGCGGCTTCCGGCCAGTCCTGGGCATCCGCCGCCAGCAGGCCGAGGAAGAGATTGGTCTCCGGCAGTTCGGCGATGTCGCGGTCGGCGAGCCCGGCCTTGGCCGCTTCCGCATCGCCATGCAAGGCCTGCAGCGCGGCCTTCAGCAGCCGCACCTCGCGCGGATCGACCTTGCCGCTGTCGGCGGCGCTGATGGCGTTCAACGCGCTTTCCGCCTCGTCCAGCAGGCCGTGGGCGAAGTAGAATTCGCCGAGGGTCAGGCGCGCCTGGGCCTTTTCGCTCTTCGACGCGCCGGTGACCGCCCCTTCGAGCTGGCGCTGATCGGCCTGGAACGTCGCCTCGCCGCCGCGCCGCCAGCTCGGCAGATCGAACAATCCCGGCACGCTGGTCAAACCGTTGCCGCCTTCGGCCGCTTGACCCGGCTCGGCCGGGCGCGCGCCAGCGGCTTCCGTCGCGCCGGCGGCGTTCTCGCCGGTCGCAGCTTCGGCGGGCGGGGTCTCGGTGGATGGCGCCTCGGCGGGCGGAGTCTCGGCGGGGGCCGCTTCGCTCGGCGCCGGCGCCTCGGCGATCGGCGCGAGCGCACCTTGCGGCCGGGTCGTCACCACCACGCCCTGGTCGAGGGATTCGATCGTCGCCGCATCGGCCCGCCCGGCGACGGCGATTCCCTGATGCGTCGCCAGCAGCTTGAATTCCGGCCAGGCGATTTCCTGGGCCACGCCCTGCCCGGCCGGGCGCACCGGCACGATCTGCAATTGCTCGCCGGAACCCGGCACGGTCAGGCTGATCAGGCGGCCCGGCTTCGAGGTGGTGAGCAGCAGCGAGGCGGCGCCGTCCGCCAGGGTCTCGCGCCGCTGCTCGATCGGCGCACGCGGGGCCGCCTTGGCGCCCGGCGCGATGTCGACGATCCAGGAGCGGCCGGCCGCGGCCAGGCTGACGCCGAGCTGCTTGTTCCCCGCGATGCGGATGATCGTGCTGTCCGGCACGTCGATCTTCGCCGCCTGGCCGAGCCTGGCGATGCGCGCATCGGCGACCAGGGCGGCCAGCGAATTGGTCGGTTCGTCGAATGCCAGATACAGCGCGTCGCCGTGCCGGAAGGCGGCGGCGGCCACCGGTTCCGGCCAGGTGAACGTGATCTTGGCGCCCTCGCCCGCCGGCGCCACCAGGACCTGGACATCGACCGGCGCACGCGGCGGCGGCTGGACCTGTTCCACCTTGGGCATTTCCGGCAGCACCGGCTGGGCGGCGGGAACGGCCGGCGCGACCGCCTCGTGACCCGGCGCCGGCTGCGGCAGATCGGGCAGACTCTGCAACGCAGGTTGCGGCGGGCTCGGCTGCGCCGCCGTCGCAGCCGATTGCGTCTGCTGCACCGGCGCCGGCGGCTCGGCCGCGGGCGCCAATTCGATCGTTGGCGGCGCCGGCGGGCTGGCAACGGGCGGCTCCGCCGCCGGATTTGAGACTGGCGGCTCCGCCGCTGGATTTGAGACTGGCGGCTCCGCCGCCGGCGCCACCGTGCTGGCGGCGATCACCGGCGGCAGGGTCAGCGGCTTCGCCGCCGCGGCCTTCTTTGCCGGCCGCATGATGTCGAGGACAACCGTGCTGCCCAGGCGGAAATCGCGCAACGTCGCGCCTTCGGCCATCGTCAGGTAGACGCGCGCGATGCCTTCTTCGCGCGCCGCGATCTGCAGCAGATCGCCCGGCACGTCCCGCTGCACCGCGCCCACATCGATGGCGCCGGCGCGCGCGAAGCTGATCACCACCATGCCGTCGCGGCGCTCGATCCGGTAGTCGGTCTTCTGCGGCCAGTCGAAGGCGAGCCGGATGTATCCAGGGTGCTCGCCTTGTCGCACCACGATCTTCGATCCCGCAGATGCCGGGGCCGGAGGCGTTGCGACAGGCGGCGGCGTGGCCGGCGATGAAGCGGCGGATGGCGCCGGTGCCGGCGGCGGCGCGGCGTCGGCTGCCTTCTTCGCCGGGGCCGTCGCGGCGGCGCCGGTCGATGTCGATGCCGCCATCTCGTCGGCGGAAGCTTCGGCCCGCGCGGGCGGCGCTTCCTTGGCCGGCCAGTTGTCGACCCGGTTCAGGTCCAGAACGTATTTGTCGCCGTCGATGAACTGGTGCAGCGTGACCGGACGCAGCAGGGTGAGCTCCAGCCGCGTGCCCTTGGCCTCCGCGATATGCTCCACATAGACGCCGATCTTGCTCAGCGCTTCGCCGAGGCGGATCGAGACCGGCGCGGAGAACTCGACCACCAGCTTGTGGTCCTTGATCGCGGCACTCTTCACCAATGGCGCCGCGGAATCGAGCACCAGCCGGCCGAAGGTGTCGTGGCTCCAGCCGCGGGCGTTGATCGTGGTCTCGGCCCAGGCGACCGTCACCGCGCCCTGCGCCGCGAGGCCGGCGACCGCCAGGCCGGAAGCTGCGAGGCCGGAAGCCGCAAGGCCGACGAGCAGCGCGCCGATGCCGCCGGCATTGCGAAGGTGCTCTCGGAAGGCTCGGCTCATTGCCACCCAGTAGCTAAGCGGCCCGGTCATTCATCGGTCCATTCATCGGTCCACTCATCGGTACCGGCGCATGGCCGCGACTCGGCGCATTTCAGGCCGCCAGACTACAATATTTTCCGGTCGACTGTCGCGGATCCGGCCCGCCGGCCGGGCGCCGCCCCGGTCAGGCCGCCCGGCCCGGCCGGCAACGGAAAAGGGCCGGCATCGCCGCCGGCCCCATCGGTTCGCCTCATTCGGCGCCGCCGCTTCAGTCGAAGCTGGCGAGCAGCGCGTCGATGTCATCCTGCTTGCCGGCGTTGTCCGGCAATTGCGGGCCGTTCAGCAGGTCCTTGTCGGTGGGCGCAGCCGGCGCCTCCTGCTTCGGATGCGTCTCGCGATACTTGGCGATCTCGTCGCCGAACGCGGCCACCAGGCCGTCGACGCGGTCCTCGATGTGCTTCAGCGCCTTCACCACCTTGGTGATGCGCTGGCCGGTGATGTCCTGGAAGTTGCAGGCCTCATAGACCTGCGTCACCGCCTCGTTCACCTGGTCGGCGACCTCCGGCTCCATCTTCTCGGTGAGGTTGCCCATCACCTCCATGGCGTGGAGGATGGCATTGGTGGCCTCTTCGGTGGCGCCGACGATGGCATCGAGCTCATCCGTCGCCGTGGGCAGGTGCTCTGCGGTGATCTCGTCCGGACGCAGGGCCGCGATCTCGCGCTTGGCCGAGAGGATGTATTTCGCCAGACCTTCGAGTTCGGAATAGATTTTCAGGTTGACCTCCGACAGATCGCCTTGCAGCGAGCCCATCATCTGTTCGACGACTTCGACGATGTCCTCACGAGTCGGGGAGCGGCTCTGCGCCTGCAGTTCGCCCAGTCGCGCACTCAGTTCGGGCGGCACTCCCGGCGCCTGCGACTTCATCGTGGTTCCCTTCATGTCGGTGCCCCGGCCTTACTGTCTGGGCCCTAGAACTGACCCAGCACCGTGGACAGCTTGGTCTTCAAGGTCGCCGCATTGAACGGCTTCACGATGTAGTTGTTGACACCCGCCTCCTTCGCGGCGACCACGTTCTCGGTCTTGCTTTCCGCCGTGATCATGATGAAGGGCAGGTTCTTGAGCTTGGAATCGGCGCGCACCTCGCGCAACAGCTGGATGCCGGTCATCGGCTCCATGTTCCAGTCGGAAATGACCAGGCCATAGTCCTTGTCGCGCAGCTTCTGCAACGCCATGCTGCCATCCGTCGCCTCGTCGACGTTGTTGAAGCCGAGCTGCTTCAGCAGATTCCGGATGATCCGCAGCATCGTCTTGTAATCGTCGACGATCAGGATGCTCATGTTCATGTCGACCGACATGGTACTGGTTCCTCTTGTTACGGCCCGGTTTCAACGCGATTGCCGAGGCGCTAAATTCGACCTTATTTCAATACAAGACCAACCGTTAAGCGGCGGTTAAACAACGATATTCCTATTTATGGATTGGCCAGGGCCCGGCGCTGCGTCAGCTCGTAGGTGATCTCCTTGGCCCGGGTCGGCGTGACCTGGGCCAGGATCGGCGCCAGCTTCTTCTCCTTCATCCGCTCGACCACGTCGAGCAGGACGTCCATGTCGAGCTCCTCGAACACCTGGGCCGCAGCCTTCGGCTTCATGTTCTCGTAGGTCTTCACCAGGCGGTTCAGTTCGGCCTCCTGCTGGTCGCTGCGCTTCTTCAGCAGGTCCTCGACGGTCGCCTGGATGGCTTTCAGCTCGGCCATCTTCTGGTCCATGCGCTGCTCGGCCGCCTGGATCAGGGCCTCGCGCTCGTCCAGCTGCCGGGCACGCAGGTCCAGCTCCTCGCGCCGCTTGGCCAGCTGCTGAAGGACGTCGACCTCTTCATCGGTATAGTCGAAGGGATCCGGCACTGTCGGCTCTTCGGCCGAGGGCGCGGCCGCCATGTCGGCCGGCGGCGCGCCCGTACCGTCCGCCGGCGCCGGCTGGCCGGCTGCGGGCTGGGTCGTGGCAGGCGCATTGGCTGCGGATTGTGCGGCAGGCTGCGCGGCGGGCGGCGGGACGGGCGCCGGGGTGGCCGTCTGGGTTCCGGGCGCGGGCGCG
>JBDHTX010000054.1:0-23869 GCA_039808885.1 Dongiaceae bacterium
AAACTCAAACACTTCCGACGCATCGCAACCCGATACGACCGGCGCGCAAGCTACTTCCGAGCCTTCATACACATCGCTTGCTCAATCCTATGGATGCGATGAATGTCGATTCAGCCTAGGCGGTATTTCTTCACGCAACGACAAGCGCGCTACGAGCGAACGCGGCGATCCTACGCGCGCGTCATCCCGGCCTTGCGCCGGGATCCACCAGGCCGTCGCAAGGGCTGAGGTTGCCTGGCCTCGGCCACGCGACACCGCCATGGACCCCGGCGCAAGGCCGGGGTGACGATGGAGGTTGCGGCGCTTTCACACGGGATCACCGCGACTACGCGATCGTATCCACCTTGCCCGGCGGGGTCTCGCCGCCGGGTGCCGCCTTGGCGACGCCGACCAGCGCGGGGCGCAGCAGGCGGTCGTGGATCACGTAGCCCGCCTGCATCACCTGCACCACGGTGCCGGGCAGCTGATCGGCGGTCGGCACCTCGAACATGGCCTGGTGGAAATTGGCGTCGAACTTCTCGCCCAGCGGCCAGATGCGCTTGACCTGCTGGCGCTCCAGCGCCGCGCTCAGCTGCCGCTCGGTCGCCGAGACGCCCTCGTGCAGGTTCTTCAGCGCCTCGTCGGCGGCGAGCGCCGCGGCCGGGATCGCCTCCAGCGCGCGCTGCAAATTGTCGCCCACCTGCAAAACGTCGCGGGCGAAATTGGCGATGGCGTATTTGCCGGCATCCTCGCGCTCGCGCTGCGCCCGGCGGCGCACATTCTCGGTCTCGGCCAGGGCGCGCAGCAACTGGTCCTTCAGCTGCGCCGCTTCGGCCCGCGCCGCCTCCAGCGCCTGCTCGGGTGTCGCCCCGGCGCCGGGGATTTCGGCCCCGGAATCGATCGGCGCCGCGTCATTGGCGGCCTCGGGATGCTGGTCCAAATGCTTCTCGTCGCTCGTCATCCGATGCAAATTCCACTGCTGCTGCGGGGGACGCCCCGCCTGTCCCGGTCTTGGGGCGCTATATCGCGGGGCAGGACAAAGATGGTCAATCGCAATTTGCGGTCAAGATGCCGCCTGAACGCGGGTTGTCGCAGCCGGTTCCGGGCCGCCTGGGACGGCCGTCCCGGCGGGTGGCTCAGCCCAGCAGCCGGCCGATGACCTTGGCGGTGTGGTCGACCATGGGAATGATGCGGGCGTAGTTCAGCCGCGACGGCCCGATGACGCCCACCGCCCCAACAAGCTGCCGCTGGCTGTCGCGATAGGGCGAGATGACGGCCGAGCATCCGGCGAGACCGAACAGATCGCTCTGCGCGCCGATGAAGATCTGCACTCCGTCGGCCTGGTCGGCGGCGTCCAGCAGCTTCAGCAGCTGCTCCTTGGTCTCCAGCGCCGAGAACAGGGCGCGCAGCCGCTCCAGATCGCCGGCCTCCTGCACGTCGTCCAGCAGATGGGCCTGGCCGCGCACGATGAGGGCGCTGTCGGTCTTGCCGCCATCGGCCCAGGTGGCGAGCCCCGCCTCCACCACCTTGCGGGTGAGTTCGTCCAGCTCGGCGCGCTGCTCGTTCAGCTCGACCAGGATGTTCTCGCGCGCCATGCCGAGGGTGCGCCCGACAAGGCGCGCGGACAAATAATTGGTGGCCTCGATCAGGGTCGACATCGGCAGGCCGATCGGCACGTCGACCAGGCGGTTTTCGACCATGCCGCCCTCGGTCACCAGCACCACCAGGGCGCGGCCGGGGGCCAGGTGCACGAATTCGATATGCTTCAGCGGCCGCTCGCTCTTGGGCGCCAGCACCATGCCGGCGCAGCGCGACAGGCCCGACAGCATCATCGTCGCCTGCTCCAGCATGTCGGGCAGCGAGCGCCCGGTGCCGGCGCATTGGCCCTCGATCGCCTCGCGCTCATCGGCGGTGAGGCCGCCCACCTCCATCAGCCCGTCGACGAAAAGCCTGAGGCCGAGCTCGGTCGGCAGCCGCCCGGCGGAGGTATGCGGCGCGAACAGCAGCCCGACCTCCTCCAAATCCGACATCACGTTGCGGATGGTGGCCGGCGACAGGTGGCCCAGCTTGCGCGACAGCGTGCGCGAGCCGACCGGCTCGCCGGTCTCCACATAGGCGTCGACGATCAGGCGGAAGATCTCGCGCGAGCGCTCCGACAGCTCGGCCAGCACGGTGCGGTGCTGGGCCAGGGGTCCGCCGAGGGGCCCGCCACGATCGCCGCCTTTGGCGCCTTTGGGAATGAACTGCATGGACCTGTCCTCGTCCTCGCTGCCCCACGAATCTAGGCAGGGGGGTGGGGACCGTCAATAAGCCACCCGGCCTGTGACCCCGAGCCTTGCCCGAAGCCCGGATTCGCCGCAGGTTGCCGCCATGAAGAAGCCGCGCCCCAAGACCTCCGGCCGCCAGCGCCGCCGCCTGGCCGGCCCCGACCGGCCCGGAGCGGAGGCCGCGCCGGAGACCAGCCCGCCCACCTCTTGTCCGCCCACCTCTTGTCCGCCCCGCCTCTGTCCACTCTGCGACCGGGTGATGGTGCTTGGCCCCAGCCTCGACCGCCACCACCCGCATCCGCGCAGCCATGGCGGCAGCGACACCGTGACCATGCACAAGATCTGCCACCGCGCCATCCACGCCATGCTGAGCGAGCGCGAGCTGGCCGACGGCTTCAGCGATTTCGCCAGGCTGCGCGCCCACCCGCCCCTGGCCGCGTTCGTCGCCTGGGTCAGGAAGCGCCCGCCGGAATACTACGACCGGACCCGGTGGTCGAAATCGCGGCGGTTCAAGTGACGAACGAGAAGCGGCCGCTTCTCGTTCGTCATGGTCGGACCTGGTCCGACCATCCACGAGTTTCGCCGGGCAAAAGCACACCTGCCATAGGCAAATTCGTGGATGCCAAGGCCAAGCCTTGGCATGACGGCTGGAGAGGTTGCGCTACCCAGCGAGCAGATCTGCAGGCCGGGTGGACTCCTTCCGCCCCCGCGTGTAGCTTCCGGCGCAATTTCCACCCCACAAGGAACACCCCATGCGACCCTCCGGCCGTGCCGCCGATGAAATGCGCGCCGTCGAATTGCTGATCGACGTCAACCGCTATGCCGAGGGCTCCTGCCTCGCCAAGTTCGGCGAGACCCATGTGCTGTGCACCGCCTCCATCGACGAGAAAGTGCCGCCCTTCCTGCGCAATTCCGGCTCGGGCTGGGTCACCGCCGAATACGGCATGCTGCCGCGCTCGACCCACACCCGCACGGATCGGGAAGCAGCGAAGGGCAAGCAATCCGGCCGCACCCAGGAGATCCAGCGCCTGATCGGCCGCGCGCTGCGCACCGTCACCAATTTGAAGGGCTTCGGCGAGCGCCAGATCAAGATCGATTGCGACGTGCTGCAGGCCGATGGCGGCACCCGCACCGCCGCCATCACCGGCTCCTACGTGGCGCTCTATCTCTGCTTCCGCCACATGAAGAAGCTGGGCGCGGTGAACGACATTCCGCTCACCGACCAGGTCGCCGCCGTGTCCTGCGGCATCCACCAGAAGGCCGCCGTGCTCGACCTCGACTACGCCGAGGATTCCACCGCCGAGGCCGACGCCAATTTCGTGCTGACCGCGAAGGGCGGCATCATCGAGGTGCAGGGCACCGCCGAGAAGACGCCGTTCAGCGAGGCCGAGTTCATGCAGCTGCTGACCTACGCGCGCAAGGGTGTGGCCGAGCTCACCCATCTGCAGCGCGCGGTGCTGGGGCTGGAATAGGGGATCCTCGTTCCTCTCTTCGTCATTGCCGGGCTTAACCCGGCAATCCAAGTTCCGGCGAAGAGACGCGGATGGAAACTTGGATCACCGGGTCACGCCCGGTGATGACGACGGAGAGAGTTGCGTCATGGACGCTCGGCATCTCGATATCTCTATTACCCTCGAACGCGATCCCGACGCGAAGCAGCGCCTGGTGCGCGACATCCTTGCCGCGCTGCCGGACTGGTTCGGTCTGCCCGAGGCCAACGCGCAATTCGAGCGTGAGGCGCGCGAGCTGCCGATGTTCGTGGCGCATGCGGGCGGCGAGGCGGTCGGCCTCGCCACTGTGCGCCAGCATTTCCCGGCCACCGCCGAGCTGCATCTGATCGCGGTGAAGCCGGGGCGGCATCGCAATGGAATCGGCCAGCGCCTGATCCGCGCCATCGCGGATTTTCTGCGCGGCACGGCGACGCGCATGCTGACCGTGAAAACCCTGGCTCCCGAGGCCGGCGACCTCGCCTATGCGCGCACGCACCGTTTCTATGCCGCGCAGGGCTTCCTGCCGCTGGAGGTGTTCCCCACCCTGTGGAACCCGGAGAATCCCTGCCTGCTGATGGCGAAGACGCTGAGCCTGCCGCGCCGCTTCGACGGAAGGGAGCTCATCATCGCCAGCCACAACAAGGGCAAGCTGAAGGAGATGGTGGCGCTGATGGCGCCCTTCGGCATCGCGGTGAAACTGGCCGGCGATCTCGGCCTGCCCGAGCCGGACGAGACCGAGGATTCCTATGTCGGCAATGCGAAATTGAAGGCCGCCGCCGCCGCCACCGCCGCCGGCATCCCGGCGCTGTCCGACGATTCCGGCCTGTCGGTCGATGCGCTGGGCGGCGCGCCCGGCATCTACTCCGCGCGCTGGGCCGACAGGAACGCGGCCGGCGAGCGCGATTTCAGCATCGGCATGGACCGCGTGCTGCGCGAGCTCGCGCCACATGCGAACCGCACGGCCCGCTTCGTCAGCGCGCTGGCCCTGTGCTGGCCCGACGGCCATTGCGAGCTGTTCCAGGGCGAGATCGAAGGCACGATCATCCACGAGAAACGCGGCACGCGCGGCTTCGGCTACGACCCGATCTTCCGGCCCGTCGGCTACGACATCACCTTCGGCGAGATGGACCCGGCCGAGAAGCACGAGGTCAGCCACCGCGCCGAGAGCTTCCGCCAGCTGATGGCGGCGTGCTTCACGCGGTGATGATGCTCCACCACCGCCACGTCACAAATCGTCATGGTCGTGCTTGGCACGACCACCCACGAATTTGCCTGCGACAGCGCGTCATCGCCCCAAGGAACTCGTGGGTGGTCGGACCAAGTCCGACCATGACGAGATAGCGAGGATGGGCATGGCCACCGCCCCCGGCTTCGGCCTCTACATCCACTGGCCGTTCTGCCGGTCCAAATGCCCCTATTGCGACTTCAACTCGCATGTGCGCGAGCGCGTCGACCACGCGCGCTGGCGCGCGGCGCTGCTGGCCGAACTCGAGCACTTCGCGCGCGACGCGGGAAACCGCCAGGTCACCAGCATGTTCTTCGGCGGCGGCACGCCGTCGCTGATGGAGCCGGAGACGGTGGCGGCGTTGATCGCCCGCGCCCGCGGCCTGTTCGGCGTCGCGCCCGATGTCGAGATCACGCTGGAGGCCAATCCGACCTCGGTGGAGATCGGCAAGTTCCGCGCCTTCCGCGAGGCGGGCGTGAACCGCGTCTCGCTCGGCGTGCAGAGCCTCGTCGCCGACGACCTGAGATTCCTCGGCCGCCAGCACGACGCGGCGCAGGCGCTCGAGGCCGTGCGGATGGCCGCCGCGACCTTCGACCGCTTCTCCTTCGACCTCATCTATGCGCGGCCCACGCAGACCCTCGATCAATGGCGGGGCGAGCTCGACCGCGCGCTGGAATTCGCCGCCGGTCACATCTCGCTCTACCAGCTCACCATCGAGCCCGGCACCCAGTTCGAGCAGGCGGTGGCGCGCGGCGATTTCCGCGTGCTGGACGAGGAGCGCGCCGCCGAGCTCTACGAGGCGACCGTCGCGCGGCTGGGCGCGGCCGGCCTCGCTGACTACGAGATCTCCAATTTCGCCAAGGCCGGCCAGGAATCGCGCCACAACCTGACCTATTGGCGCTACGGCGACTATATCGGCATCGGCCCCGGCGCCCACGGCCGCCTCACCCGCGGCGGCGAGAAATACGCGACGCGCCAGCACCGCGCACCGGAAGCCTGGCTCGACCTCGTCGAGCGCGACGGCCACGCCACGCGGCAGCGCGATCTGGTGCCGCGCGATGAGCGCCTGTCGGAGCTGCTGATGATGGGATTGCGGTTGAAGGAGGGCGTGCCGGTGGCGCGCATCGAGGAGGAGCGCGCGCAGAGCTTCGCGCAGGCCCTTGACCGCACGCGCCTGCAGCGCCTGGTCGATGGCGGTTTCCTCACGCTCACCGACGACCGGCTGGCCCCAACGCAAGATGGGCGTCAGAGGTTGGACGCGGTGCTCGCGGCGCTGATCAGCTAGCCGAGACGCTGAGGCTTCTCGGTCGGCTCCTTCCCCCCTTGCGGGGGAAGGGTGGGATGGGGGGGTCATCTCAGCGCCTCGGTGATCCTCGCCATGACGCCTTCGCGATTGCCGAGTACGTCATTGTTCCAGAAGCGCAGCACGCGGAAGCCTTGCGCCTGCAGATAAGCGTCACGGCGCCGATCGCTGTCGGAATCCGAATGCTGACCGCCATCCACCTCGACGATCAACCTCGCGTCCAAGCACGCAAAATCGACAATGTAGTGATCGATGGGCACTTGCCGCCGGAACCGATGGCCACCAACCTGCTTCTCGCGCAGCAACCACCAGAGGGCACGCTCCGCGCTCGTCATCGCCTTCCGCAAGTCTCGTGCGTTCTTGTTGGGCATCTTGCGGCGGCACCCTCCATCCCATCCTTCCCCCGGCCGTCGGCGCATGCCGACATTCGTCGGCGAGGGGGGAAGGGGCAGACTGAGCAAGTTCCCCTACTTCTCCGGCCGCCAGGAATTGTCCACCACGACGTAGCTGGTGAGGTTGTATTTGTAGCCGCTGATCGGGCTCGTCCCCTGGTGCGGGTGGGTCCAGTAGGGCGGGAACAGCACCATCAGGCCGGCGCGCGGCTTCACCTGCATCGACTGGAAGGGGAATTGCGTCTCGCCGCCCTGCTCCACGTCCTTCAGGTACATCAGCACGGCGACCATACGGTCATGGGTGCCGGCGACCGAGGCGTCGATATGCATGCCGAAGCCCTGGCCGGGCTCGATGCGCTCGAGCAAGGGCGGCGTGCGCTTGGTCGCCGGCGAGCCGATCAATTGCTGCAAGGTCGGGAAGGCCTGGGCATAGGCCTTCAGGTTCTTCTCCAGCGCCTCGGAATAGGCCTGGTTGATGTCGCCCCAATCGGCGAGCTCGCCGATCTGCAGCATGGTGCCGGAGCGCAGCCGCGGCTTGTCGCGGGTCGCGGTGGTGGAGGCGTGCTTGCGCTCATCCGCCTCGAAGCGGCGGATCACCTCCTCGCACAGCTCCCGGCTGAAGGTGTCGCGATAGAGCCGGATGAAATGCGGCTGCTGCTGCGCCGCCCCCTGCGGCCCCGGCTGGGCGCCGAGGCTGCCGACATGCGGCCCTTCGACCTTGCTTCCCGTGCTCATGCCGCTCCCTTCCCCTCCCCGCTCAAGCCCGGCAAAGGCCAATCCGGCCAAGCCTTTACAGAATGATAGCAGAACTCCCGCCGGCCGGGAGTTGTGCGAATTGTCACAATCACGCCGATGTTAATCGGTACTTTCCACATTTCATGATCTAATTTGCGGCGGGGACCACACGATAAGGCTGCGCCATGACAAACCGCTTCACCTGGCTTCGACCGCGCCCGGCGCGCGTCGCCACTGCCGCCTGCTTCCTGTCGCTCTGCCTCGCGCTGGCCGGCATGCTGCTGCCGTCCGAGGCCCCGGCCAAGATGAAGGACACCACCGCCAGCATGGGTGAGCTTTGCGCCCAGTCCGGCGGGTCCTCCGCCACCAACGGCGATCTGTTCTCCTGCTGCTGGGCCGGCTGGGGCTGCGTCCGCTGCGCCGCCGAGGGCGACGGCACCATCGTCGAGGGCACCTGCTGGGTCGATTGCTACACCCAGGCCTGCAGCGACGCCAATGCGCGCGGCCGGCTCGGCCTGCCGCCGAAAAGCCGGAACGGCACGATTCCGCTGCAGCCCGGCGGCACCTTGACGCCGCAGACGCCGAAACCGCCCAAGGCGGATCCCGGCGCCGGCACCGTGCAATGAGGGAAGCCGCCCCGCCCGCAAGGACGGGGCGGTTTCGTATCAGGCCGCCAGCTCGGCCCGGCTGCGGTATTCCGCGAGCTCGGCGATGGTGAGCAGCGGGAAGCCGTTGCGCCGCGCATAGGCCTTGGCGCGCAGGCCGCGCAGCATCTCGCCCTGGCGGTCCATCAGCTCGCACAGCACCGCCGCCGGCTTGAGGCCGGCCAGACGCGCCAGGTCGACCGCGCCGTCGGCGTCGCCGCGCCGGGTGAGCACCCCGCCCGGCTGGGCGCGCAGCGGGAACACGTGGCCCGGCCGCGCCAGATCCTCCGGCCGCGCATGGTCGGCGATGGCGGCGCGCACGGTGGCGAGCCGGTCGGCCGCCGAGACGCCGGTGGTGACGCCGAGCTTGGCCTCGATCGAGACGGTGAAGGCGGTGCCGTAGCGCGACTGGTTCTCCGCCACCATCGGCGGCAGATCGAGCTGGCGGATGCGGGCATCGTCGAGGCACAGGCAGACGATGCCGCTGCAATCGCGGATCAGCCGGGCCATGACGTCGTGGCTCAGGGTCTCGGCCGCGGCGATCAGATCGGCCTCGTTCTCCCGGGTGTCGTCGTCCATGAGGACGACGGGCAGGCCGCTTTGCAGCGCCGTACAGGCGGCGGCGATGCGCTGTTCGATCTGGTGGAAGCTGGACATGACGAAACGCTCCTCGCGTAAGGGTCCGTTGCGAAAAACGTTTCAGGGCTGAAAAGCCGTAGCGCCCCTTGCTTCCGCGCGAGGCGGAATGCGGGCGTCACGGCTGATCGTCTTCTTTCATCCGGACTATACCGTCGGCCCAGGCATCTGACCTGGTCTGCTGACCCGCGCGGGCTGGACCTGCGCGGCGCTCGCGGGCTCGGCAATCTTGCGATTGCCCTACCGCCGGTGGGGAGTTGCACCCCGCCCTGAAGACGTAACCCGGCGAAGGTGGCAGAGGGAATGCAGCCAAGTCAAGCCAACACCCTCCCCCTTCAGGGGGAGGGTTGGGGTGGGGGCCGCGAGCGAAGATCTTCAGGCGCTGAGACGCGTCGCCCCCTCCCTGGCCCTCCCCCGTTCCGGTGGAGGGAAACTCTATTTCGGCCGCCGCGGCACCACGCATTTGGCGGTGAAGACCTGCAGCAATTCGCCCCGCTGGTTGCGCGTCTCGGTGCGCAGCAGGGCCATGCCGCGCTCGGGCTTCGAGCGCGAGGGCGTCACCTCCATGATCTCGCTGGTGACATGCAGGATGTCGTCCGGCCGCGTCGGCTGCGGCCAGCTGATCTCCGCCCCGCCGCCGATCAGGCCGCCCGCCATCGGGACGTGGTCGGCGATCGCCCGCATGGCGAGGCAGACCACGTGCCAGCCGCTGGCCGCCAGTCCGCCGAAGAACGTGCCGCGCGCCGCCTCTTCATCGAGATGAAACGGCTGCGGGTCGTATTCCCGGGCGAAGGCCTTGATCTGCGCGGCGTCAAGCGCATGCGCGCCGCAGTCGAAGCGCAGCCCGACATGGAGATCCTCGAGATAGAGCTTCGCACCCTCGGCCATCGCATCGCGCTCCCGCCGCGGCATGCGGCGGGCGCAAGGTGGCCGAGCGGCGCGGCCGGGGTCAAGCCGATAAGCGACCCGCCGGGGCGCCGGATGGAGCCGTCATTTCAGGCACACCGCCTCGACGTTGTTGCCGTCGGGATCGATCAGGAAGGCGGCGTAGTAGGTCGGGCTGTAATCGGCGCGCAGGCCGGGCTTGCCATTGTCGGCGCCGCCGGACTTGAGCCCGGCCTTGTGGAAGGCGTCGACGGCCGCGCGATCCCTGGCGGCGAAGGCGACATGCACGCCCATCGGCTTGCCGCGCGGCTTCGTCTTCTGGTCGACATAGAGCCACAGCCCCGCGCCGCCGGCAGGGCCGAAGCCGGCGCCGTTGCCGTCCTCGTAGGTGAGCCCGTGGCCGAGCGCCGCCAGCGCCGCCTGATAGAACTTGATGCTCGCCCGCAGGTCTTTCACATGCAGGCCGATATGATCCAGCATTGCAACCTCCTCCTGGAACCGAGGGGTCAGCCTAGGGAATAGGCGGCAATGCGGTCTTGGAGGATCTTGCGTTCGCCCTTCGTGGCGCGGCGGAAATCGCGCGGGCTGACGCCGGCGGCGCGGCGGAAGCTGCGCACGAAATTGGAGAGATCGGCGAAGCCGACGTCATAGGCGATGTCGGTGATGCGGCGCTCGCGCTCGGCCAGCAGGCGGGCCGCTTCGCGCAGCCGGCAGCGCACCAGGTACTGATGCGGCGTCACGCCCAGCACGCGGGCGAACAGGCGCAGGAAATGGAACGGGCTGAGGCCCGCCTGCGCGGCGATGCGATCGAGGTCGATGGCCTCCGCCGCATGGGCCTCGAGCCACAGCGCCGCCTCCACCGCGCGGCGGCGGTCGCGCGCCGGATCGATGGCGGGCCGCTTGTCATCCGCCGTGGTGGCGACCGATTGCGCCCGGCCGGCGAGGCCGACGAAGCGCGCCGCCATCATCAATCCGGCCTCCGCCAGCGCCAGCGCATCGCCGTCGCGCGCGGCGGCATCGGCCAGCTCCGCCAGCACCATCAACTCGGGCAGCGGCGGCACCGCGCCGGTTTTCCAGATCGCGTCCCGGTCGCCCAGGGCCTGGACCAGCTCCGGCGCCAGCTGGAACGACAGGCATTCGTCGCCGCAGACATGATCGTGGCTGCAGGCATATTCGTCGCCGGCCCGCCCGATCAGCGCCGATCCGGCCACCAGCTCGTAGTGCTTTCCCCGGGTGCGGTAGCCGAAGCTGCCCTTGCGCACGAAGGAGATCGAGGCGCGCTTGTGCCGCTCGGAAAAAGGCCTGGCGCCGAGCCCGACCTCGCAACGATAGTCGAAGATGTCGAGATCATCGCTGCGGGAAAGGCAGGTCGTGCTCATGGCGCCAGTATAGTCAGGGAGCGGCCAGACTGCCAGCAGCGGGGCGGCCGAACTTGGCGGAAACTGCGCTTGCCGCCGCCAATGTCTTGCCGCGGTTCCATGCCGCTAGCCGCCGCGTTTCGCGCGCAAGGCCGCGCGCCGCTCCAGGCTCTCCCGCGGCCAGAGCTGGCCGATCTCGTAGAACTCGGCAAAGGCCGGCACGCCCGCTGGCAGCTGCACCCAGGGCTGCTTCGACATGGTGAAGATGTGCACGTCCGGCGGCAGGCGGTCGGGCTCGTCCAGCGTACCGACGCGCACGAAGCGCACCGCGTCGCCGCCGCCCGGATAATGGCTCCACGCCGCCACATGGCAGTGCGGGCAGCGGGCGATCCGCTGGCCCTTGCCGCTGAGCGATGGCGTCAGCACCAGGTCGAACCGGCCCTCCAGCACCTCGACCCGCTCGGCCTCGATCATCGCGTTCAGGACGAAGGCCGAGCCGGTCTCGCGCTGGCACCAGCGGCAATGGCAGCAATGCACGAAGAGCGGCGGCCCCATCACGCGATAGCGCAGCTGGTTACAGGTGCAGTGGCCGGTATGGATGTGCATGGCGGTCGCCCTTGGAATGCAAGCGCTCTCGGCGCGGGCAACAGTGTCGCCCGCGACCGGCGGAGTCTAGCGCCACTCCGCCAGCGGACTTGGAGAATCTTGCGGGATCAGAAACCGGCCTCGATCTCGATCTTCGATCCGTCGAAGAACCGCGACAGGCGGAAGGGCGCGGGGTCGACCACCGGAGCGTCGCCGGCGACCAGCTCGGCCACCAGCCGCCCGGCGCCGGGGCCGATGCCGAAGCCGTGGCCGGAAAAGCCGGTGGCGATGAAGGCGCCCGGCAAGCTGTCGACCGGGGAAATGACCGGCACCGCATCCGGCGTCACGTCGATGAGCCCGGCCCAATGCTGCGCCACATTTGCGCCCTGGAGCGCCGGGAACACCGCCTTCACCTGCTGCAGGGCGCGCTCGGTCAGCGCCGTTTCCGGCGCCGGGTCCAGAATGCGCACGCGCTCGAAGACCGTTTCGCGGTCGAGGCCCAACTCAGATTCCCAGCGCCATTCCTCGGCGAAGCGCTTGCCGAGGCGCAGGCGCAGCGAACGCCATTCATGCCGCAAGGCGGGAAGGAACTTGCCGAAGAAGCGGAAGGAATCCGGCACGATGTCGACGCGGGTGGAATGGCCGCTCGCCACGGTATAGCCGCCGTCGAGCCGCCTGCGCAGCCCGAAATGGCTTTCCCACAAGGCACCGGTGGGGCCACCGGCGACCGGATCGGTGCGCAGCACCGAGGACAGCACCTTCAGTTGCGGCAGGTCCAGCCCGAAGGTCGCAGCGAACAGCCGCGACCAGGCGCCGCCCGCCAGCACCACGGCGGAACAGGCGATGCGGCCTTTTTCCGTCACCACGCCCGCCAGCTTGCCGGCGGCGCTGTCCAGCCCGCGCGCGGCGCAATTGGTCAGCACCTTGGCGCCGCAGCGGCGCACCGCGTTGGCGATCGCCGGGGCGGCCTTCTGCGGCTCGGCATAGCCGTCGGCCGGCGCATGCAGGGCGCCGGCATAGCGCCGCGTCGCCCCCGGCGCCACCTGGTCCAGCGCGGATCCGGGCAGGATGCGCGCCGCCTTCTGGTAGTCGCGGCAATGATCCTCGGCGCGCCTCACCCATTCCTCGTAGCGTTCGACCTCGGCCGCGTCGTCGCAGAGATAGGCGATGCCGGCGGGGCGGAATCCCGTCTCCGCCTCGACCAGCGCGTTCATCCCCGGCCACAGCCGCAGCGCCTCCAGCGCCAGCGGCACCTCGCGCAGATCGCGCCCGATGGTGCGGCACCAGCCCCAGTTGCGCGAGGATTGCTCGGCCCCGATCTCGCCCTTCTCGCACAAGGCGACGGAGAGGCCGCGCCGCGCCAGGAACAGGGCCGCGCAGGTGCCGACGATGCCGCCGCCGATGACGACGACATCGACGCGTTGCGGCAGGACGGGATCGGGGGAAACGGGATCGAGGACGGGACCCAAGGCGCACTCACGGCAGAAAGTGAGCGCGCATGGAATCAGGCGCCGCAACGAAAGTCAAAGTGCGCCGCCGTCGCACTTCCCGGCCCAATCCCGGCAGGGCAGGACGATCGCCGATGGCGCGGGGAGGGTACGCTGCATTCCCTCCCCCGAGGCGGGGGAGGGTCGGGGTGGGGGCGACGGCGTCCGCCACACGCGCAGTCCTCGCGCGAGGGAACAACCCCCACCCTATCCCTCCCCCAGCTTGGGGGAGGGGACTTCAGCGCGCACTTCATGCAATGCAGCTGCCCCATTGTCCGGGGCGAGGGAATAGGGACTACGCCCTTGCCTCCAGGATCAGGTTGAACGGTGTGGCCGTCGCCTTGCGGAAGCGTTGGAAGCCGGCCTGGCGGAAGACCTGCGCCAGCTGCTTTTCGCCGGCCTGGGCGCCCAGCACATGGGTGCCGTTCTCGGAGATCGCATGGGCGCAGCACAAGGTGGTCGAGGCGGAGTAATAGAGCCGCCCGACGACATTGTGGTTCGCCTCCGTCGTGTCCTTGGCGAAGGGCTCGACCAGCAGCACGGTGCCGTCCTTGGCCAGCGCCTTGCGCGCATATTCCGCCGCCGCCACCGGCTTGCCCATGTCGTGCAGGCAGTCGAAGAAGCAGATCAGGTCGTAGCCCTGCGCCGGGTAGCCGTCGGCCCTTGCCACCTTGAAGGTGACGCGGTCGGAGACGCCCGCCTCCTCCGCATGGCGCCGCGCCGCCGCGATCGAGCCTTCGTGGACGTCGAAGCCCCAGAAGCGCGACTGCGGAAACGCCTGCGCCATCAGCACGGTGGAATGACCGTGGCCGCAGCCGATATCGGCGACCTTGGCGCCGGCCTGGAGCTTCCCGACCACGCCGTCCAGCGCCGGCAGCCATTCGCTCACCAGCGAGGCTCGGTAACCGTTGCGGAAAAAGGCGGCGACGCCGCAATAGAGCCGGTGGTCGTGCTGGCCCCAGGAGACGCCCTGGCCGCTGCGGATCGCCGCGGTGGATTGCGCCTCATCCGCCCACATGGAGGCGACCACCTGCCAGGCGAGCGGCAGGAAGGCCGGGCTGTCCTCGTCGGCGAAGACGAAGGCCTGCTCCGGCGTCAGCTCATAGGTGCCGCTCGCCGCGTGATAGGTGACGTAGCCGGCGGCGGCCTGCGCGTTCAGCCATTCGCGCAGATAGCGCTCGGTCGAGCCGCTGCGCCGCGCCAGTTCGGCCGGGCTCATCGGCCCCGCATCCCTCATCGCGCGATAGAGGCCGAGATGGTGGCCGATGCTGACCAGCACGCCGCTATAGGCTGCGGCGACGTCGCCCAGCGCGCGCTCGATCAGCGGGTTGAGCTTCGCCGGGTCGGGCAGTTGCGGGGCCGCGGCGGCGCGGGCTTCCATTGCCATTGTCATCATATGTTCTCCTTGAATAATTCAGGTCTGTGCAATCGCGTCGGGGCGGAACCTGCCGAATATGCGAGGTCCGCGCTGTGGCGCAGGTCACAAGCGCCCGCCAACCGGGCCGGTAATACGATGTGCCGCGGCTGGCGCGGGATATAGGCGCCGCACGGTGCCCCTCGGTCAACGCGTACATTGTCGCCATACGCGCCCGCGGCGGCCCGGGCCTGCCCCGAAGGCCATTCATCCGCTGCACGGGCGGAGCGGAATTCAGAGCCGTCCGTGCGGCGGGACCGTGGATCCCGGGTCAAGCCCGGGATGACGAAGGAGAATGCGGCGAGCGTCTATGCCTGTCGGCGCGCGGCTAGAACAGCCGCCCCTGCCCGCGCTCCAGGTCGAGCAGGTATTCCTTCGCGTTCGTTCCCAGCTCGCTCGAATAGCCGCCGAGCCAGTTGGTGCCGGTGATGCGGTGGCAGGGGATGATGATGGCGATGGGGTTCTGGCCGCAGGCCTGGCCCACCGATTGCGCCGGGACGCTGAGCTTCGCGGCAACGTCGCCATAGGTCAGCGTCTGGCCATAGGGAATGCCAAGCATCACGTCCCAGACGTCCCTGGCGAAGCCGGTGCCGTCGGCCTTGAGCGGCAAATCGAACGCGGTCAGGCGCTTGTCGAAATAGGCCTGCAGCTGGCGCGCGGCCTCCTTCACCAGCGGAGACGACGCCAGCCGCGCCGGCTTGGTGTTGCGCCAATAGCAATGGGTGATCGCCGCGCCGTCGGCGGCGACCTCCACCCAGCCGATCTCGGTCTCAATGGCCGCAACCGCCATGTCGAGTGCAACCTGCGAACCGTCCATCACGCGCTCCAAATCTAGCCCAGCGACCCGGTCAAACCAAGGCGAGGGCGGTGCCCAGTCCCGCCGGGTGGGTGACCGGCAGGCCGCAGGTCTGTCCCTTGCAGACATAGGCGGCGGCCTTGCCCTGGACCGTGCCCTTGCCGGATGCCGGGTGGCCATCCGGCAATTGCGTTCCGGGCGTCATCACCTGGAGCAGGCGGTTGGGCAAGGAGCGGTCGAGCACGGCGCGGACCAGGGCCGCGGTATCCCCGGTCGCGTCGCCGACGACCACGACCTGTAGCGCGTTGCGCAGGAATTCGTTGGAATTGAGCAGGGTCGCCAGCGGAAAGAAGTTGCGCCCCAGCTCGCCGGAGAAGGCGGCGACCAGGGCATGGGCGCGGTCGAGATAGGCGTCCGCGCCGGTCAGGTGGTAGAGCCGCGCCAGCACCGCCACCAGCGCGCCGTTGCCGTTGGGCGTGGCGTTGTCGCCGGCGGATTTCGGCCGCTGGATCACGTCGGTCACGTCATCGGCGGTCATGAAATAGCCGCCGTGCTGCCTGTCCCAGAAATGCGCGTCGAGCAGCGCCACCATCTCGCGCGCGGCGGCGAGGTACTCCATTTCGCCGGTCGCCTCGTGCAGCGCCAAGGCGGCGCCGGCCAGATGCGCATGATCGTCCAGCGTCGCCGCGTGCTGCAGCTTGCCGGCGCGCCAGGCGTGGAACAGGCGGCCATCCCGCATCATCGTGGTGCGGATGAAGCGGAAGGCGCCGGCGGCGAAGGCCAGCCAGTCCGGCCGCTCGAACACCATCGCCGCCTCCGCGAGGGCCGCGATCATCAAGCCGTTCCAATCGACCAGCACCTTGTCGTCCCAGCCGGGGCGGATGCGCGACGCGCGGGCGACCAGCAGCTTCTGCCGCGCGGCCAGCAGCCGCGCCTCGCCGGCCTCGTCCAGGAGATCCGGCCGCGCGGAGCGGTTCAGGATCGTGTGGCCCTCCCAGTTGCCTTCCGCGCTCACATCGTAGTGCCGCTTGAAGAAGTCCGCTTCGGCGCCGAGCACCGCGTCGATCTCGGCCTCGGTCCAGACATAGAACTTGCCTTCGTGCCCTTCCGAATCCGCGTCGAGCGAGGCGGCGAAGGCGCGGTCGCCCGCGTCGTTCGGTTCCGCCAGCATTTCGCGCTGCAGCCAGCCGGCAATCTCCGCCACCCGCGCTTCCAGCAGCTTGTCGCGCGTTTCCTGCCAGACCAACGTCATCAGGCCCATCAGCTCGGCATTGTCGTAGAGCATCTTCTCGAAATGCGGCACCAGCCAATCCGCGTCGACCGAATAGCGCGCGAAGCCGCCGCCCAGATGGTCGTAGATGCCGCCCTGGCACATGCGCGTCAGGGTCACCGTCACGGCCTGCTTGAAACGCGGATTCTTCGTCCGCTTCCAGGCGCGCCAGAAGCCGGTGAACAGCGGCACCTGTGGGAATTTCGGCGCCTGGCCGATGCCGCCCTTCTCCCAATCGACCTCCTGCAGCAGGCGTTCGGCGATGCGGTCCATGATCTCTTCCGAGATCTCGCCACCGGATTGCGGCGAGGCGAGCTTCGCCATCGCCTCGCGCAGGCCCTCGACGTTCTGGCGCACTTTGTCGGGCTCCTTCGCGTAGGTCTCCGCCATGATGCGCAGCACGTCGGGGAAACCCGGCCGGCCCCAGCGGCCTTCCGGCGGGAAATAGGTGCCGCCCCAGAACGGCCGCCCCTCCGGCGTCAGGAACATGGTGAGCGGCCAGCCGCCCTGCTGGCCCAGGAGCGCGAGGGCCTGCTGATATATCGCGTCCAGATCCGGCCGCTCCTCGCGGTCGACCTTGATGTTGACGAAGAGCTCGTTCATCAGCGCGGCGATCGCCGGGTCCTCGAAGCTCTCATGCGCCATGACGTGGCACCAATGGCAGGCGGCGTAGCCGACCGAGAGCAGGATCGGCTTGCCCGTCCGCTGCGCCTCGGCCAGGGCCGCGTCGCCCCAGGCCCACCAATCGACCGGGTTGTCCTTGTGCTGCAGCAGATAGGGCGAGGTCTCGGCCCCGAGGCGGTTGTTGGGATTGCTGGTTTGTACGTGCGCCATGAAGGGGAATCCGCCGCTGCAAAAAACGAGGCCTGAGTTGACGCCGCCAGCACCGGCAAATCAATGGCACACACCTGCGAATCGACGCCGCGCCGCGCATTCCCCCACCACTGACGCGGTTGTTGACAGCGGTATCAATGTGATCCGCCTCACATTAACTCGCGATCGCAGCATCACCGGGCCGCACAACCCTTGCGCGACGCAGTCCCGCCGTGGTCAGAGGCGCGCCGTGAGCGCCGCGCCATGGCCGAGGGGGCCCCGGCAGCGCCTCATCGCAAATTCCAGAGGAATTCATGAACGCACCCTTGTCTCCCGCCCGCATCCTGCAGACCGGCATGGGTTTCTGGCCGGCCCAGGTCCTGCTCTCCGCCGTCGCGCTCGATCTGTTCACAGTGCTTGGCGATCGCGCGATGAGCGCAGCCGAGCTCGGCGACGCGCTCGCCCTGCATGAGCGCGGGCGGCGCGACTTCTTCGACGCGCTGGTGGCGCTGAAATTCCTCGAGCGCGACGGCGACGGCCCGGCCGGCCGCTATCGCAACGGCGCCGAGGCGGCGATCTTCCTCGACAAGGCGAAGCCCTCCTATGTCGGCGGGCTGCTGGAGATGGCGCAGGCGCGGCTCTATCCCTTCTGGGCCGACCTCCCCGCCGCGCTGAAATCCGGCAAGCCGCAGAACGAGATCAAGCATTCCGGCAAGCCGATGTTCGACGAGCTCTATGCCGAGCCGGCGCGGCTCGAGCAGTTCATGCGGGCGATGACCGGCGCCAGCCGCGGCAATTTCGCCGTCTTCGTCGACAAGTTCGACTTCAGCGCCTTCAACACCTATGTCGACATCGGCGGCGCCACCGGGCTGCTCGCCGGCATGGTGGCGGAAGCCGCGCCGCGGCTCGATTGCGCGACCTTCGACCTGCCGGTGGTGGCGCCCATCGCCACGCGCTGCCTGGCCGAGCGGGGCCTGGGCAACCGGGTCAAGGTGCTGTCCGGCGATTTCTTCAAGGCGCCGCTGCCCAAGGCCGACCTCATCAGCATGGGCATGATCCTGCACGACTGGAACCTCGAGGGGAAGATGCGGCTGATCCGCGCCGCCTATGACGCCTTGCCCAAGGGCGGCGCCTTCGTCGCCATCGAGCACCTGATCGACGACGCGCGGCGCGACAACGCCTTCGGCCTGATGATGTCGCTCAACATGCTGGTCGAGTTCGGCGACGCCTTCGACTTCTCGGCGGCCGATTTCCAGGGCTGGTGCCGCGAGGTGGGCTTCACCCGCTTCGAGCGCCTGAGCCTGACTCCGGTCGCCGGCGCCGTGGTGGCGTACAAGTAGGAAACGCACCCAGCCCTGCTCTCTCGTCATTGCCGGGTCTCGCCGCGATCGCGGCGGCCCGGTAATGACGGAAGAGAAGGGCGAGTCTGGTTTTGCGGTTCCCCGACTCGCGCAAACGCGCTATCTCTGCCCCATGCGCGAGATCATCCTGGACACCGAGACCACCGGCTTCGAGCCGAGCGAGGGCCACCGCCTGGTGGAGATCGCCTGCCTCGAGCTGGTGAACCAGATCCCGACCGGCAACAATTTCCAGCGCTACGTGAATCCCGAGCGCGACATGCCGGAGGCTGCCTTCCGCATCCACGGCCTCAGCGCCGAGTTCCTCGGCGACAAGCCGAGATTCGCCGAGATCGCCGAGGACTTCCTCGCCTTCATCGGCGACGCGCCGCTGGTGATCCACAACGCCGAATTCGACATGAAGTTCGTCAATGCCGAGCTGGCGCTGGCGAAGCGGCCGCCGCTGCCGATGGAGCGCGCCGTCGACACCCTGCGCATGGCGCGGCAGAAATTTCCCGGGGCGCCGGTCAGCCTGGACGCCTTGTGCAAGCGCTTCGCCATCGACAACACGCAGCGCACCCTGCACGGCGCGCTGCTCGATTCGCAATTGCTGGCGGAAGTCTATCTGCAATTGCTGGGCGGACCGCAGACCGGCCTCGGCCTCGACAAGGAAGCCGAGCGGCAGAGCGCCGAGCAGGCAGCGCTTGCCATCGCCAGCCGTGTCATCCGCCCGGCCCGGCCGCACGCGGCCAGCGCCGAGGAGCTCGCCGCCCACGCCGCCTTCATCGCCAAGCTGAAGGATGCCGTCTGGCTCAACTAGGCTGTGCGGCGCTCACGCGAAGCGCAACGGCATCGTCGCCACGACCACCTCGCTCTTCACCGAGTTGGCGATGAAGCATTCGACATGCGATCGGTGGTGCAGCTTCTCCACCTCTTCCGCGCCCGGCCGCTTGTCGCCGGAGAAGACGATATCGGGGTTCAGCGTCACCTTGGCGACATAGAGCTTGCCCGCCTCGTTCTTCGCCATCTCGCCCACCGCCTTGTCCTCGTAGCTGTCGACGCGGTAGCCGTATTTGCCGGCGAAGGCGAGGAAGAACAGCATGTGGCAGGAGGACAGGCTGGCGACGAAGGCCTCCTCTGGGTCGACCGCCGCCTCGACCGAATAGACCGGCACCACCGCGGGCGCCGAAGATCCGGGCACCTCGATGCCGCCGTCGAAGCGCCAGACATGGCCGCGCGAATACTTGTTGTCGGTGAAGGCCTGGTCGCCGCGCCGCCACGCCACCGTCGCCCGGTATTCATGCGCCATCGTCGTCTCCGTCGCTGCCAATCGCGAGAACGGGATGCTGGCGCAAGCCCGCCGGCGCCGCAATGCGGCGGGTTGGCATGGCTGGCCCGCTGGCGACGCGGGTCGCCGCGACGATGATCCGCCGGATTCCGGCGCCGAAAACCGCCGCCTGTCAGTTGACCGCCGGATTGCCCTCGCCGGCCTTGGCGGCTTCCGCCTGCTTCACCAGCTCCTCGCGCTTGTCGCGATAGAGCGCGGCGAAATCGATCGGGTTGATCAGCAGCGGCGGGAAGCCGCCGGCGGAGATCGCGTTGGCGATGACCTGGCGGGCGAAGGGGAACAGCAGCCGCGGCGCCTCGATCATGATCAGCGGCAGCACCACGTCCTGGGTGACGCGGCCGAGGCGGAACAGGCCGCCATATTCGCACTCCACCACATAGACCGGCTTGTCGGAGGCCTTCGCTTCGAGGGCGAGGAACAGCACGATCTCGATTTCCGGCGGCGTGCGCGGCTGCACCCGCACGTCGACGCGGACGGTGCCGGTCGGCACTTCCTTGAGGTTGATCAGCGCGTCCGGCCCGCCCGGATTCTCGAAGGACAGGTCTTTGAGATACTGGGACACCACGGTGAGCGGAAAGGCCGCGGCTGCCGGATTGCCCTGGGTCGCGTTACCCTGGGTCGCGTTACCCTGGTCTCCGGATGCGCTGCCCGGATTGCTCTTGTCGCTCTCTGCCATGATCCTAAATCCTAGTCTGGAATGCCTGTTCGTTGCGCTCCGCTAGCACTTCCGGCGGAGGGCTGCAACCGGCTTGGCCCCGGCCGGGCGAAAGCCGGCCTGACGGCCCGGGCGGCCGGCGGCCGGGATTTCGCTGCTTTGGATTTCCGCCGGCCGCTGTTAGACTCTGCGACCATTCAGGACGCGGGCGGCATGCGGTTTCAAGCCCGTGAAGGTGGTGTGACATGCGCCTGTTCGTGGCTCTCGCGTTGCCGGAGGAGATTCGCTGGCAATTGCGCCTGCTCTGCGGCGGGTTGCCCACCGGGAATGGCAGCGTCAACCGCTGGGTCCCGCCGGAGAATTTCCACATCACCCTGCGCTTCCTGGGCGAGGTCGACGGCCGCGACGCGCATTACGTCGACGCCGCCCTGGCCGGCATCCGCGCGCCGCGCTTTTCCCTGCGCCTGAAGGGGGTCGACGCCTTCTCCTCGGGGCAGCGGGTGAAGGCGGTCTATGCCGGGGTGGAAAAGCAGCCGGCGCTGCAGCACCTGCACGACAAGGTGGAATCGGCGGTGGTGCGGGCCGGCCTGCCGCCGGAGGGCCAGAAATACACCCCCCACGTCACCCTGACCCGGCCCAAGGACCCGCCCATCGCCAAGCTGCAGCACTACCTGGCCGAGCATAGCCTGTTCAAGACCGAGCCCTTCGAGGTCACCCATTTCACGCTCTTTTCCAGTGAAATGGGCAGCGAGCATTCGGTCTATACCGCGCAACGCTCCTATGCGCTGAGCGCGCCGCAATCGAGCCCGGCGGCACCGAGCGCGGAAACGCCGGCAATCTAGAGTTTCGCGCCGGAATCTCCGGGCAAAGGCGCGGTTACGCCGCCGGACGCGGCCGTCTGGCGGAAATTTCGCAGGGCTGAGCTCCCGCCGGCAGACCGCCTTGTATGCCCAATGCAAGCCGCCACGGCATGCATCGGCGACACTCGGTTTAAGAGAATCCTAGCAAAGGCGCTCTAGGTTCTGGTGTCATGAATCGCCGGAAGCCGCTGCCGCAGCCAGTCGCTCCCGCCGGAGGCGGCGACCAGCCGGCGCAGCCGGCGGCGGTCCCCGAGAGCTTTCCCTGGCTGGACTTCCTCGAGATCGACAACGCCGCCATCGACCGCGACCATCGCGAGGCGGTGGCGGAAGGCAACCGTCTGTCGGCACTGCTCAAGGACCGGCAATCCTGGCCCGACGTGGTCGCCATGCTGCGCCAGGCCCGCGCGCGCAGCGCCCGGCACTTCGAGACCGAGGACCGCATCCTGGCGCAGACGCGCTTTCCCGAGCATGAGCAGCATCGCCGCGCCCATGAGCGCATCCTGGCCGAGCTGGACCGCATCCTGGCGGAGCTTGAAGCGGTGACGGTGCCGGAGGAGCGCCATTGGCAGCGCGCCCAGGCGCCGCGCGACCTGCTGGTCGACCACTGCCTGAAGGACGATCTGCGATTCAAGTCCCACGTCATGCAGATGGGCGCCCGCCGCGGCTGGTAGACAGTACCGGCGGCGTGGCAAAGGGCCGCGCCGGCTCCCTGGGCGGCCACGGTTCCGTTAACGGATTGCAGCGACTCTCGCCCTAGACTGCCCCTGCCACGAGCGTGTGGAAGACACGGCGGACGGGGCGCCGGCAGCCCCGCGACAGGATGAGCGCGACAACATGGCCCCCTTGACCAGCAAGGCGATCGACGAGGCGAGCACGCTGGAGCCGTTGCCGTGGCTGGAGATTCTCGAGACCGGCAACAAAGAGGTCGACCGCGAGCATCGCCAGCTGATCGAGGACGCCAATGCGGTGCATGTGATCGTCGCCGGCGGCGGCTCCTGGCCCGAACTGGTGGCGACGGCGCGCCAGATGCGCGACCGCTGCATCGTGCATTTCGCCACCGAGGACAAGGTGCTGAAGGCGACGCGGTTTCCCGACCTGGCCCGGCATCTGCGCGCCCATCGCCGCATCCTCACCGAGATCAACGCCATCCTGACCGACCTGGAATCCGCCGGCACGCCCAACCGCTTCCACTGGGAGCTGGCGCTGTCGCTGCGCGGCATCCTCATCGATCACCTGCTGCGCGACGACCTCAAATACAAATCGCACCTGATGTATTACGAGAAGCCGGGCGGCTGAGCGCGCCTCAGCCGATGCGCACCCGGAACACGATCACCACGAAGACCAGGAACCCGCCCACCACCAGCACCGAGCCGATCGCCGCGAAGGCGACCATGGTGTCGAACGCCCCCATGGCGACGCCGAACAGCCCGGCCATGAAGACGGCGAGCCCGATCAGCGACAGGGCGTAGTGCAACCGGGGCAGCAGCCCCTGCCGCGCCATCGGCGCCAGCGCGTAGAACACGCCGTAGAGGAAGAACGCCACCCAGCCGAGCAGATTCCAATGGGCATGGAAATGCGCCAGGCGGAAATCCTGGTTCATGCCCATGTAGATTCCGAGCAGCATGCCGGCCAGGCCGAACAGCACCCCGGTGCGGATGAACAGAGTTGGAATCGACATGGCGGAAGCCCCCTCCCATGATGGTCCGTGCGGTCACACGGACCATAGGCGATGACGCGCCGTCAAGGATGTGACTTGCTGCACAGCCTGCGCATCCGGGACGCGCGCGGCGCCGCCTAGGCCGGATGCCGGCGGAACACGATCATGCCGAACAGGATGAAGCCCAGCGCCACGATGATCGCGCCGATGACCCGGAAGGGATCGAACAGGACGTGACCCCATTCGGACCCGGCGATGCCGGTCGCCGCGACCGCCACGCCGACCGGCGCCACGACATAGTGGATCCGCTCCAGCCCGCCCACGCTCACCTGCGCGGCGCGGTAATAGAGGCCGTAGAGCACGAAGGACGCCCAGCCCAGCACGTTCAGCGCGACCTCCGCCGGCGGGGCGCGGAAATCGTGGGTCGCCGTCATCCACAGGCCGAGCCCGGCGGCGATGACCGCCAGGATGACCGCGGTGCGGAAATGCAGCAACGACAGCGCCATGGTGCCCTCACACGGATTGCGTTGGCTGCACAACCGCGCAAGGCGGCAAAGGTTCCCGGCGCGCCAGGAGCGATCCAAGTCGTGATCTGGAACCGGCCGCGATGTGCTAGAGCAGGTTTCCCCAAAATAGAATCGGTTCTGTTCGTCAGCGTTGCGGCAGGCCGCTAGGAAGGCCCCCGCCGACTTCGTCGGCGCTCGCATGGCGAATGTCCGCCTGCGCGGACATG
>JBDHTX010000055.1:0-22439 GCA_039808885.1 Dongiaceae bacterium
TGCCCAAGCACGAATTCCTCGCCGGCCGCCTGGCGCTGGATTTCTGCAATTCCCTGTCGCGCGCCGACAGCGAGATGTGGGGGCCGGCGCCGCGCGACCGCATCGCCAGCCCGCGGGCTTCCTCGCCTGGGCGAAGCGGCGCGGCATCGCCCTCGACCGCGCGCCCGGCCCCGCGGCGCTCAAAGCGCTGCGCCGGCTGCGGCTGGCGCTGTTCGGCCTGTTCGACGCGGTCGGCGACGGGACCGCGCCGCGCCCGGCCGACCTCGCCGTGCTGAACGCGATGCTGGCCGAGGCGCGCGCGGCGGAGCGCCTGGTGCCGGGGCGCAAGGGCTATGTGATCGAGGAGCACGCCGCCGGCCTGGACGGCTTCCGCCACGCGGTGGCGCGCGACGCCGCCGATCTGCTGCAGGGCGACCCGCGCCGCATCAAGCGCTGCCCCAACCACGAATGCCGGTGGCTGTTCCACGACGACAGCCGCAACCTCTCGCGCCGCTGGTGCGCCATGGACGATTGCGGCACCCGCGACAAGGTGCGCCGGTTCCGCCGGCGGAACGGCTGAAGCCGGCAGCGCGCCGCCGTTTCATGCTAGCTAGTCTGCGGCGTCCCGGCTCAAGGAGATCCGATGATGCGTGGTCACTGTCTGTGCGGCGCGGTCCGCTTCGAGATCGACCCGCCCGTGGCGTCCTGCGTGCACTGCCATTGCGAAAGCTGCCGGCGGCAATGCTCGGCGCCGATGACCACCTATATCGGCGTGCCGGACAGCCAATGGCGCTGGACGGGCGGGAAGCCGCGCATCTTCAACTCGTCGCCCGGCGTCGAGCGGAGCTTCTGCGAAACCTGCGGGTCGCCCATCTCGTTCCGCTCGACGCGCATGTCCGGGATGATGCACTTCTTCGTCGCGGCAATGGAGGCGCCGGAGGCGTTCCGGCCGACCCTGCATGTCGCGATCGAAGAGAAGCTTCCCTGGCTCGAACTCGCGGACGGCCTGCCGACCCGCCGCGGCCCCGACTACACGAAGGGCTGAAGCCGCCGCATCCGGCGCGCCGTCACGCCAGCTTCGCCATCAGCCAGTGCAGGCAGGCGAGGTGCTGCAGATCGTGGCTCCTCAAGATATGCGCCAGGCCGCGCAGCGAGACCTCGCCATATTCGGCGAAGGTGGCGCGGCGCTCCCATTCCGCCGGGCGCAGCTTTTCCAGCATGGCCACCGTCTCCTCCCGCGCGACGCGGAAGGCGACCAGGGCGCGCAGGGCATCGTCGCCCGCGTAGTCCCGCATCTCGGCCAGCACGTAGGAATCGATCGAGGCGAGATCGGGCAAGTCTTCCGTCAGGGTGCGGCCGAAGCGGCGGTGATAGCCGTCGATCTCGATGTCGCGCAGATGGCACGCCTGCTCCAGCGCCGAGAAGCGCTCGCCCGGGATCCCCTCCCAGCTCTCCGGTTTCCAGTCCAGCTTCTCCGCGGGGACCCGGCGGATCAGCATCTCGATCTCATCCGGCATGGCGGCCAATTCGCGCAACATGGGTAATGTCTCCAGACAAATCGCTTTGAACATGCAGCCGCGGCGATCGGGAATGCCGCGCCGCCAGGAGTGTATTGCATCCCGCCCCGTCCGGCGGCAAGGTGCGGCCGCAGATCAGGAGCAGCCGCGATGGACCGCGAGGTCAGGACCGAGATTCCCGAGGACGCCTCGCCCGTGCTGGTCGAGGTGTGGCGCGGGCAGATGGTGGAAAGCCGCCACCGCCTCAGCATCGCCGTGGTCGACCCGCATGGCGGCGTGGTGCATGCCTGGGGCGACATCGAGCAGCCGATCTATGGCCGCTCGGCGATCAAGCCGCTGCTCGCCATCCCGCTGGTCGAGAGCGGTGCTGCCGACCGTTTCGGATTGAGCGCGGCGGAGATTTCGCTCGCCACCGCGTCGCACAACGGCGAGCCGCGCCATGTCGAGGGCGTCATCGCCTGGCTGGCCCGCGCCGGGCTTACTCCCGACGACCTCGAATGCGGCGCGCACTGGCCCTATCACGAGCCCAGCCTGCACGCGATGGTGCAGGCCGGCACCAAGCCCAACCGCGCGCACAACAACTGTTCCGGCAAGCATGCCGGGTTCCTGACCACGGCCGTGCATCTGGGCGAGAAGACCAAGGGCTACGTCCAGTACGAGCATGCCGTGCAGCAGCGCCTGCTGGGCGTGCTCGAGCAGATGTCGGCCTGCGAGCTCAGCGACGCGCCGCGCGGCATCGACGGCTGCGGCATCCCGGTCATCGCCATGCCGCTCGGCAACACCGCCTTCGCCTTCGCCCAGATGGCCGACCCGCATCACCTGCCGCCGCAGCGCGCGCAGGCCTGCGAGCGCATCCTGGCGGCGATGATGGCGGAGCCCTTCATGGTCGCCGGCACCGGGCGCTATTGCACCCAGCTGATGCAGGCGATCCCCGGCAAGGCGGCGGTGAAGACCGGCGCCGAGGGCGTCTATTGCGCCGCGATTCCCTCGCTCGGCCTCGGCCTCTGCATCAAGGCGGAGGACGGCGCCGGCCGCGCGGCGGAAGTGGCGCTGGGCCAGGTGCTGCGGCATCTCGGCATTCTCACCGACGAGGAGGCGGCAAAGCATCCCGAGCTGCTGACGCCGGAGATCCGCAACTGGGCCGGCACCCTCACCGGCCATCTGAAGCCGAGTGCCGAGCTTGCCTTCTAGGAACGCGGCCGCCTGATGCGCGCCATCCTCTGCCGCGAACTCACCGGGATCGACGGGCTGCACCTGACCGAGCTGCCCGATCCGGGCCAGCCGGGGCCCGGCCAGCTGCGCATCAGGATCGCCGCCGCGGGACTCAATTTCGCCGACCTGCTGGTCAGCGCCGGCAAATACCAGGTGAAGCATAACCCGCCCTTCGTTCCCGGCTTCGAGCTGGCCGGACTCGTCGAGGCGGTGGGCCCAGGAGCAGGCGGCGGCGTCACGCAGTTCAAGCCCGGCGACGCGGTGATGGCGATTTCCGAATCCGGCGCCTTCGCGGAATTTGCGCTGGTCGACGCGCAATCGGTCTATCCGGCGCCCAAGGGCCTCGACATGGCCGAATGCGCCGGCTTCCCCATCGCCTATGGCACGTCCTATCTGGCGCTGGTCGAGCAGGCGCGGCTGCAGGCCGGCGAGGTGCTGCTGGTGCATGGCGCGGCCGGCGGCGTCGGCCTGACCGCGGTGGAGATTGGCAAGGCGCTGGGGGCCAGGGTGATCGCCACCGCCGGCGGTCCCGACAAATGCGCCATCGCCGCCAGGCACGGCGCCGACCGCACCATCGACTACAAAAGCGAGGACATCCGCAGCCGGGTGAAGGCGCTGGCCGCCGAGCTCACAAATGGGGAAAGGGACGGCGCCGACGTGGTCTATGACCCGGTGGGCGGCGAGGTGTTCGACGCCTCGCTCCGCTGCGTCAACTGGAACGCCCGCATCCTCATCGTCGGCTTCGCCGGCGGCGGCGTGCCGCAGATCCCGGCCAACATCCTGCTGGTGAAGAACGTCGCGGCGATGGGCTTCTATTTCGGCTCCTGGCGCCGCCACCGGCCGGACCTCGCCGCCAGGGCCTTCGCCGCCCTGGACCGCATGGTGGAGGCGGGGCAGTTGAAGCCGCTGGTCTCGCACCGCCTCGACCTGGCCGAATACCGCGCCGCGCTGGAGCTGGTGCAGGGCCGCAAATCCACCGGCAAGGTGGTGCTCACCCTGGCATGAGCCGGTGAAAGCTCGGCGCCGGCTTCATTTCCAATCTTAATCGCCCGATGGTGGGCCTGGTGGTTGCGCCCCGCCGCGTCATAGGAAAAGCTGTGCCAGACAAAGCTGTATTGGGCAAAGCTGTATCGGGCAAAGCTCTATCGGGCAAAGCTTCCGGGCGAACCGGCCTAACGCTTCCGTAACCATAGGTCCGGTATGGGGAGGGCATGACCACCGAGTTTCAGGATGGTGCCGCGCCTGAATCGGACGGGACGCGCAAGACCGGGGCGAAGCGCCCCGCGTCGCCGCCTGGGCTGCGTTCCGGGGGGCTGCTGCGCGGCCTGGTGCGGCGGATCCGCGGCGCGCATCGCGGCATGCGGCTTGTCTGGGCGTTCTCCCTCGTCAGCGCGGCCGCGATCTGGCTGGTCTTCGCCCTCTATGCCGCGCGCGAACATGCGCGGATCTACGACGTCGCGGCGCGGGAATTGCTGGGCGCGCAGAACGTGCTCCGCGCCCATGCGCGCCGGACCTACGAATCCACCCAGGCCATGCTGGCGGTGATCGACAACTGGCTGGTGAACCATTCCAACGACCTGCTGGGCAGCGAACATCCGCTCTCCGAGCTCAAGGTGCTCATCGATTCGCTGCAAGCCTTCGACGAGGAGCCGGTCGCGGTGCGGCTGATCGACCCGGCCGGCTACATGTTCCGCGTCGGGCCGCGCGATTCCAGCAACGTCAGCATCTATGTCGGCGACCGCGACTACATCGCCGCGCTGAAAGAGGCGCGCCCCGGCACCCACTTCATGGCCGCGCCGACCGTCAGCCGCGATTCCGGCCGCTACGTGCTGCCCATGGCGGTCAAGATGCACCCGAACAATTTCGGCGTCGCCTATGCCGTGGCGGCGGTGTCGGCGGCGCATTTCAGCAAGGCCTATGAGAACCTGCTGGTCACCGCCCCGGCCAAGCTCGGCCTCGTCAAGAGCGACGGCACGGTGCTGTTCACCTGGCCCGAGGACATGCGGATCTCCGGGCACGTCGTCCCCGGCGTCTCCGACCGCCTGGGCAACCAGCTGAGCGGCGATCGCGGCCTGCTCGATCTGCCGTCGATCGACGGGTCGGGGCGGCGCACGCTGACCGGTTTCGCCGCGTTGGCGCGGGCGCCGCTGGTCGTCTTTGCCGCCTTCGAGCGGCGCGACCTCGACCTCATCTGGCTCAGCAACATCGTCCCCGGCTTCGTCGTCTGCCTCGCCGCCACCGCCGCGACGCTGGCCTTCGCCTTCGCCATCGGCCGCATGATGCGGCGCGATTCGGAAAAGACCTTGGCGCTGCAGGCGGCGCTGTTCCAGGCCAATGCCGCCGACAAGGCGAAGAGGAACTTCCTCGCCAGCATGAGCCATGAGCTGCGCACACCCTTGAACGCCATCATCGGCTTCGCCGACATCATGCGCACGGAGGCTTTCGGGCCGCTCGGCTCGGCGCGCTACAGGGATTATTCCGGCGACATCGCCGAGGCCGGCCGGCATTTGCTGGCGGTGATCCACGACATCCTCGACACCGCGCGCATCGAGCAGGGCCATATCCAGCGCGGCCGCGCGCCGCTCGACGTCGCCGCGGCGATCGGCCAGACCCTGACCCTCATGGAGCCGGCGATCCGCGCCAAGAACATCGCGATCGCGCGCGCGATCGACGGCGGGCTGCCGGCGGTGGTCATGGACAAGGCGCATCTGCAGCAGGTGCTGTTCAACATCCTCGGCAATGCGGTGAAGTTCTCGCCACCCGGCGCCACCATCCGCGTCGCCGCCCATCTTGCGGCCGGGCCGGCGGCCGCGGAGATGGCCGCCGCGGGAGCGGGCGAGATGCCGGCGGGCGCGGTGGAGATCGTCATCGCCGACGAGGGCGGCGGCATCCCGGCGCACCGGATCGGCGAACTGTTCCGCCCCTTCTCCAAGATCGACGAGGGCTATGTCCGCAATACCGAGGGCATCGGCCTCGGCCTCGCCAACAGCAAGCTGATCGTCGAGGCCTATGGCGGCCGCATTGCCCTGGAGAGCGAGCTCGGCCAGGGCACCCGCGTCACCATCACCCTGCCGCTGGACCCCGCCGCGCCGCCGGCGCCCGCAACCTGACGCGCCGGCGCCGGTGGACAATCAACGGCCCGCCGAGGCAGGCTTGCATCGGCGCAAGGGCCTGCCCCGCGCGGGGCGCGGGCGGCGGAATCCGCCGGTCGTGACCGGCCTCACCCTTTCGCCAAATCCCCAAAAAAAACAGCGTTTTCCCCATTGAGAGCGGACCGGGAAAGGCGCATGTTACGCATGGATAAACCGCTTCACCGGCGCCCGGTTGGATCTCCATGTCTGGCATGTTCGCTGAATCACGCCTGCTGTTTAAGCTGTGGCTGAAGAACCCGCGCAGGATCGGCGCGGTGGCGGTCTCGTCGCCGGAGCTGGCGGCGGCCATGGCGCGGCAGATCCCGCGCGGCCCCGGCTGGGTGGTGGAACTCGGCGGCGGCACCGGCTCGGTCACCCGGGCGATCCTCGACTCCGGCCTCGCCCGCGACAAGCTGATCGTGGTGGAGCGCGACCCGACCCTGCATCACATCCTGCAGGAGCGTTACCCCGGCGTGCGCGTGGTCCTGGGCGACGCCATGCAGCTGCAGGCGCTGCTGCGCCGCGAGGGCGTCGACCATGTGAAGGCCGTCGTCTCCTCCCTGCCGCTCATCTCCATGAAGCGGACGATCCAGTACCGCATCACCGCCCAGGCGCTCGCCTGCCTGGAGCCGGGCGCGCCGCTGATCCAGTTCACCTATTCGCTGTTCTCGCCCATCCCGCGCCGCCTGCACGGCATCGAGGGAACCGTGGGCGACCGCGTCCTGCAGAACCTGCCCCCCGCCAGCGTCTGGGTCTATCGCAAGCCCCTCCCGCAGACTAGACGGGCGGCGGAGTAGAGCCGGCCTCTCCTCCGACCGCCTGAAGGGACGCAAGGCGCCTCCCGCCCCTCAATCGTCATGGTCGGACTTGGTCCGACCACCCACGAGTTTCGCATGGGCGGATCGGGCCGCGGCAGGCAAATTCGTGGGTGGTCGTGCCAAGCACGACCATGACGAAGAAACAACGGGCAGCCCCCAACTTGACACCCCGCCGCGCTTCCCTAACAGTGCCGCCACGCGCCGGATTCCGGCCAATTCCGCAACCTTTTCAAAGCGTAGTGTCCTCATGCCGACGATCACGCTGCCCGATGGCAGCCAGCGCCAGTTTCCCTTGCCCGTCACGGGGGCCGATGTGGCCGCCGCGATCGGCCCCGGCCTCGCCAAGGCCGCCCTCGCCGTCAAGCTGAACGGGGTGGTGAAGGACCTCAGCCACCACATCCAGGAAGACGCGAAGCTGGAGATCGTCACCAAGACCCACCCGGACGCGCTGGAGCTGCTGCGCCACGACGCGGCGCATGTCCTGGCGGAGGCGGTACAAGAATTGTTCCCCGGCACGCAGATCACCTTCGGCCCGGCGACGGAGACGGGGTTCTATTACGACTTCCACCGCGCCGAAGCCTTCACGCCGGCCGATTTCGAGAAGATCGAGCAGCGCATGCGCGAGATCGTCGACCGCGACGAGACGATCACGCGCGAGGTGTGGACGCGCGACGAGGCCGTCGCCTGGTTCAAGCAGCAGGGCGAGAGCTTCAAGGCCGAATGGGTGACTGAGATCCCGGCCGACGAGGAAATCTCGATCTACCGCCAGGGCAAGTGGCTGGACATGTGCACCGGCCCGCATCTGCCCTCCACCGGCAAGCTCGGCAAGGCCTTCAAGCTGATGAAGCTCAGCGGCGCCTATTGGCGCGGCGATGCCAAGAACCCGCAGCTGCAGCGCATCTACGGCGCCTGCTTCGCCGACGAGAAGCAGCTGAAGGAGCATCTGCACCAGCTCGAGGAGGCCGAGAAGCGCGACCACCGGCGCCTGGGCCGCGAGATGAACCTCTTCCACCAGCAGGAAGAGGCGGCCGGCATGGTGTTCTGGCACCCGAAGGGCTGGACGCTCTATCGCACGCTGGAGAATTTCGTGCGCAAGCGCCTCGACGATTCCGACTATGTCGAGGTGAAGACGCCGCAGCTGGTCGACCGCAAGCTGTGGGAGGCCTCCGGCCATTGGGAGAAGTTCCGCGAGAACATGTATCTGGCCGAGAACGAGGAAGGCATCCAGCATTTCGCCGGCCATCCCGACGACCGCATCTTCGCGCTGAAGCCGATGAACTGCCCCTGCCACGTGCAGATCTTCAACCAGGGCCTCAAATCATACCGCGACCTGCCGATCCGCATGGCGGAGTTCGGCTCCTGCCACCGCTTCGAGCCGGGCGGCGCCTTGCACGGCATCATGCGCGTGCGCAACTTCACCCAGGACGACGCGCACATCTTCTGCACGCCGGAGCAGGTGCGCGAGGAGAGCCTGAAATTCTGCCGCCTGCTGTTCGGCATCTATCACGATCTCGGCTTCGACGAGGTGAAGATCAAGTTCGCCGACCGCCCGGCGAAGCGCGCCGGCACCGATCAAATCTGGGACGAGGCCGAGGCGCAGCTGCGCGCGGCCATCGAGGCCACGAACCACCCGTACGAGATGGCGCCCGGCGAGGGCGCCTTCTACGGGCCGAAGCTCGAATTCCATCTGAAGGACACGATCGGCCGCACCTGGCAATGCGGCACGCTGCAGACGGATTTCGTGCTGCCCGAGCGCCTCGACGCCAATTACGTGGCCGAGGACGGCCAGAAGAAACGCCCGGTGATGCTGCACCGCGCGATCCTGGGCTCCCTCGAGCGCTTCATCGGCATCCTGATCGAGAACACCGCCGGGCACCTCCCCCTCTGGCTCGCCCCGCAACAGGCCGTCGTCTGCTCCATCGTCTCCGATGCCGACGACTACGCGCGGGAGGTGCACGCCGCGCTGAAGGAAGCGGGCCTCCGCACCGAGCTCGATTTGCGCAACGAAAAGATCAACTACAAGGTCCGCGAGCACTCTCTCGCCAAGATCCCGCTCATCCTCGCCGTCGGCAAACGCGACCAGGAAGCCGGCACCGTCGCCGTGCGGAGGCTCGGCAGCGAGGGGCAGAAGGTGATGGCGGTGAAGGAGGCGGTGGCAGCGTTGAAGGGTGAGGCGAAGGTGCCGGGGTGAGGTGATTACCCACCCTTTCGGCGGGTTGTCCAGTCTCTGCGATCAATGACGGTTCTCAGATCAATCTTCTCTTCCTCCTCCCTTGGGAATCGGGTGTTGATCAGAGAGACTGGTGCCTGAGCAACTCTCTCCAACTCCTCAATGAACTTGATCGTATCTGGGGTCAGCTGTTCAAATCGTCGGGCCATCTGGTTCTGGGCGTCGATATAGTCAGCAAATGTCAGGACCAGATCGGTCGGAGCGTTCAGTGCGCACGCGTGCCTGAACTGCTCCCACTCAAACCATCCAACACGCCGATCTCGCCGAGTTGTCGATGTTTTTTCATTTTGCATTACCTCGGCTGGATTCAGTCCCGCAGCCTTCGCAACGGTAGCAAAGCTCACCTCGTGTTTAAGGCGGCCTGAGGTGTGGCCATCATCCCCATCCGGATTTCCCACTCGGATGGGTGTCGGTCTTATCACCATGAGAATCCGTCTCACACGACTTGGAGAGATTCCGGCTTCCGACAAGCAACCGGCAACGTTGGTGTCCCTTGCTGTCACATAAGGATACTGTCCATGAAAGATGCTTAGTCCGCTACCCTGTGTTCCCTCGAGCAGAATTGAGGCACCACGGCAATACGCCGACTCGAGCTGGTCAACGGTTGATCCTCGGTATGGTGACGAATCTCCGACAAATGGCCGGAGTTGGTCGATGTCTCTCGCTAGTCGCACAAGTCCGGGCCTACGACCTAAGATTCGTCGGGCTGCTGCCGCTCCTCCTCCGCGCCCAGTCGAAGCGATCGTTGAGACAAGCTCCTTCTCTTTTTCGATGTCTTGATCCTCAATGATCATTGCCTGAGGATCGATAAACAATCGATCGGGCGGAATTGAGCACTCCTCAACCTCTTCAAGCAAACGATTCACGTTGATCGTCATCCCAGGTCCCAGAAGGAGCACCGCATCGGTGTCTCGAGCGCCAGAGGGCAGGTGATGATAGGTATACACGCCAGAAGAACTCGAGACGGTGTGGCCTGCATTTGGTCCACCAACGCGAACGAGGATGTCATAGTTTTGCGATAGATAAGCTGCGATATGCCCTTTGCCCTCGCTACCGTACTGGCCGCCAACAACGACGTCCACGCATCGGATATCGGGTGGCGAATATAGGCCGAGGCGAGCGGCAACCCGTACAAGTGTGTCCTTGCTGTCCGTCCGCGCTGTGTTGATGCGGACATCGGCATCTTTCTTGAAGTAGTCGATATCCTTCTCGCTCTTGATTAAGTCAGCGCTTGAGAACGTTTGATTCGATTCTTCCGGCCTGCTTGCTTGTTTCGCAGCGAACCTCTGCAGGAGCTCGTCTGTCGGCCCGTATAGATGTGCATGCACAATGCGCCAATCGTACTTGCGTCGAAAATGTTCCAGCTGCGCTGCAGTCCTTATGCTGTCAACTACAACTGGGGTCTCGTATGGAAGTTCCTTGACTAGTTGCTCTACAGCGTCACAGACCCATCGGCTCCTTGTCGCCTCATCGACCTCGTCGCCGAGCGATTGCAAAGACGCTCGATCGGATTTGCTGCCCTGCCTATGTGCAATGGACTTGAGAATTTCACTCGTACGGACCGCTCGATATCCAAATGCACTTACCAGCTGCCTGGAAAGCGCTGACTTTCCAGTGCATATTCTTCCGCTGATCAGAACTACTTGGCGCATTAGGCGCTCCTCTTGTCTAGTAGCTCCTGAATCTTGATTGCGACCTTTTCGGGCGTTGCTAGTGTTAGATCAGCCACGTGATCCGCGATACGGATGAGCTGCCGCGCGGCGATTTCATTTGGGTGACCTATGGCTAGCTCGTACGGTGTTGCCTCTTGGTTGTTTCCCGCAGATGCGGCGCGCGACTCATAACGCTGACGCAGAATATCTTCCGGCGCGGTAAGGTGAACATGCAGAACCGACGCACCGAACTGCTCCCGGAAATGCTCGACCTGTCGCTGCTTGCGAACGCTATCGAGTAACCAACGACTTACTTCGGGTCTACTCTGAATCGTCGACTTCGCAACTTCATCAATGAGCCATCGATAGTCGGTCAATACATCGAGGTCGTCACCCAGGCGCTGCAGAATTGGTCTTTCATTTCCCAAGCCTTGCTTGGCTGCAAGGCCCTTCAGGTAGCCACTACTACTTATTCGGCTAAACCCATGGTGGTCTTGCAATGCGACAGCGATGCTCGATTTTCCAACCGCGATAGGCCCGCTTAGGAGAACTATCGCCTTCATCACGTCAGAACCGATCAAATTCCAAACCATTGCCACGCCAACAGGGCTCAGCAAGGGATCGGGTGACGAATTCTGCAACTCGGCCAGCGTGATAGTCGCTACGATTGTACGGTCCCGGGTTCAGGACTACGTTCACTGCCCAACCGCGATTGACGGATGTGAGTATATCACTGGCAATCTGCGCATCTGCTGCCGAGTAGCAAAGCACAGTTGTCTCGGCTGGCAGATTGAGAGCGCCCGGGATCAAGACTTCTATCATCGTTCCCCTGCCAAGATGAGCGGAGAGCATCGATCGCTTATCTTCATCTGCCACGGCAATCGGAATCTGGTGTCCCCCGACGTAGTAGCCATTCTCGGGCGATTCCATGTGGCCGGTCTTACCATCGCGACGGAGATAGCGAGTCATCGCGACGTTGTACCGGCATAGCCGATAGTCCGTGGCCTCGATCGCCTCGGATGGAACGGATATGCCAATGTGCGGAAATCCGGCAGCAAGCTTTGCACTGAGGATTCGCGGCGTTCGATCGATTGTGAGAAATGCGTAGCCTTCAAAGCCTCTGTCGACGTCTTGCTGCTTCGACTTAGAACGCAAATGCCAGTTTGGAAAGCCTGCAGCCTGCAGCAAAGACTTGCAAAGCAAGCGCTGCGATCGCGCGATAAATGGAAGGTAATGAAGCGGCGTGTAGTGATGGACACGCAACACCCCATGGTCAACTAACGCACCCACTCAGGCCCCCAAGCCGAACACCACGTTTCTGTTGAGCCGACTCGGGCAAGCGTAGATCATCGCCATAATGCAATCAATTGTAGTACTTTGCGGTGTCATCCATGATCGATATCACCCTCACTCAGTTCGTGAATTTCATTGCAAGTCAAGGGCTTACACGGATAGAGACAGCGTCCCTCATACGGCTGCAGTCACAAATGGAGTACGATGTCAAAAAGGACTTCTATAAGAAAATTCGCGAAAACCTCGTGCGTTTTGAGAGGCGGGATACGACGTTAGAGCAGCTGCGGCTCGCACTTTCTTCCGTAACCCCCAGCAAGCGAAGCTCATACCGCGCCCTTTTGAGTAGCTATTTCACGTGGCGCAACAGGTATTCACGAGTCTCGTTCTTCGAGCCACCGACTGGCGCATGGCAATCCGGTCAACTCAGGGTGCGGGTGAATCCTGAGCTCGGTCTAGCTTTGGACGGTAGAAGGACGCTCGTGAAGCTGCACTTCAAAAAGAACCCACTCAGTGAGCTGAGAGCTGCGATGATCTTGCACATAATGCACCATGCTCTGAATGGCGATTTCTCGGTCAGGGTGGCGTTGCTTGAGGTTCGAACGGGAGAACTTCACGTGCTTGACGAAGTGAATCCTGATGCGAGCATTCTCATTGAAGCTGAAGCGGCAGCGCTCGTAACGGCTTGGCGCCTACTGCAGCGAAGAAATGTGAGCATCGGCGACAGAGGTTGAGCTAGATGCGCTTCCCTCACCCCACCTCCCGCCCCAACTCCTCCACCAGCACGCGGATGTTCTCGCTGTAATCCACCGGCACGACGACGAGCTGCACGCCGCCGGCCGTGAACGCCGCTTCCAGCGCCGGGGCCAGGCCGTCGGCGCTGTCCACGCGCCTGCCGCCGGCGCCGTAGCTTTCGGCATAGCGCACGAAATCGGGGTTGCCGAAGCTGAGGCCCCAATCGGGGAAATGCTCCACCGCCTGTTTCCAGCGGATCATGCCATAGGCCTTGTCCTCGAGGATCAGCACCACGAGGTTGAGCTTGAGGCGCATGGCCGTCTCCAGCTCCTGGCTGTTCATCATGAAGCCGCCGTCGCCGGCCACGGCCAGCACGCGCCGCTCCGGGTTCAGCATCGCCGCCATCATGGCGGAGGGCAGGCCGGCGCCCATCGTCGCCAGCGCGTTGTCCAGGAGCAGCGTGTTGGCGACATGCGTGCGGTAATTGCGCGCGAACCAGATCTTGTACATGCCGTTGTCGAGGGCGACGATGCCGTCTTCCGGCATCACTTTGCGCACGTCGTGGACGATGCGCTGCGGCGTCAATGGGTACCGGCTTTCCTCCGCGCGGTCGCGCAATCTCGCCAGGATCTCCGCGCGGAGGGTCAGCATCTCCGGGTCGATGGTGAGCTTGCCTTCGATGCGGTCGGCCAGGAGCGCCAGGCTCGGCCCCACGTCGCCCACCAGCTCGGCCTGGGGGTAGAAGACCTGCTCCACATGCGCGGGCGCGAAGCCGACATGGATCACCTGCGGCCCCTTCGGGCCCATGAGGAAGGGCGGCTTTTCCACCGTGTCGTGGCCGATCGCCAGGATCACGTCGGCGCGGTCGATGGCGCGGTGCACGTAGTCGCGCTCGGAGAGGGCCGCCGTGCCCATGTAGAGGTTGGAGCCGCCGGCGATGGCGCCCTTGCCCATCTGGGTGTTGAAGAAGGGCAGGCCGGTGCGGCGCACGAATTCGCTGAGCGCGGTAGCCAATCTAGGGCGGCTGGCGCCGGCGCCCGCCATCAGCAGCGGACGACGCGCGGAGAGCAGCATGCGCGCCGCCTCGTCGAGCGCCGCCGGATGCGCCACGGGAATCGCCACCGCGTGCGGCGGCACCAGCTTCACGTCGCGCGTCTCCTCGCCCGCGATGTCCTCGGGCAGCTCCAGGAGCACGGGGCCCGGCCGTTCCTCCATCGCCACGCGGAAGGCGTCGCGCACCAAGGCGGGGATGCTGGCCCCGCTCACGATCTGCCGCGCCATCTTGGTGATCGGGCGCATGACGGAGATGGTGTCGACGATCTGGAACCGCGCCTGGCGGCTGAACAGGATGCCCTTCTGCCCCGTCAGCATGATCATCGGCATGGCGCCGAGATGGGCATAGGCCGCGGCGGTGGTGAAGTTGAGCGCGCCGGGGCCAAGCGTCGCGATGCACACGCCCGGCCGGCCGGTCAAACGGCCATGCGTGGCGGCCATGAAGGCCGCCGCCTGCTCATGCCGGGTGACGATGAGCTCGATCTTCGACTTGCGCAGCGATTCGACGACGTCGAGGTTCTCCTCCCCCGGCACGCCGAAGATGCGCGTGACGCCCTCGTTCTCCAGCGCCCGCACCAACAGATCGGAATTCTTGATCATCGCCCCACCCATGTTGTGCCGCCGCCAGCCTAGCGGCGCGGCCGCGGCCCGTCGAACGCTTACTTCCTTCGTCATCGCCGGGCGAAGACCCGGCGATCCAAGTTTGCAGCGAGAGGGCGCCAACGTCACTTGGATTGCCGGGTCAAGCCCGGCAATGACGGAAGGGAGCGAGGCTCTGCCCCGGAGGTACGGCAGCCGCAGGCGCGGGAGGGCAATCGCATTTGACGAAACGCACGCCGCGATCCCCTCCCCCGAGGCGGGGGAGGGTTAGGGTGGGGGCGACGGCGTCTGCCACACACGCAATTTTCGCCCGAGAGAACAACCCCCGCCCTATCCCTCCCCCAGCTTGGGGGAGGGATCTCCGCGCGCGCTCCCGCAAATGCCATAGCCTCGCCTCGGGGGAGGGGATTGCAGCGCAACGCTGAGCGGCTTCACCCCCAAAGCTGAAGCAGCGCATGGATTGCCGGGTCAAGCCCCGTCGGCGCATGCCGACATTCGTCGGCGGGGCAATGACGGAACGTGGCGGGGCGTCTTCCCTCACAGATACGGCAGCAGCAGGCGCGCGGCGCTGTCGCGGAGCTTGGTCCAGAGCGGGCGGGCATCCAGCCGCTTCAGCTCGATCGGGTGGTCCTGCTTGGCGGCGATCGCCGCCCCCACCAGGCCGCCGAAGACCGGGCAGCAGACCTCCAGCGTGATCTCGAAATTGAGCCGCAGCGAGCGCATGTCCCAGTTGGCGCTGCCGATCAGCGCCCAGGTCTCGTCCACCGCCATCAGCTTGGAATGCTCGAAGGGCAGCGCGGCGCGCCAGAAGCGCACGCCGGCGCGCAGCAGCGGCGGGATATGCGCCGCCATCGCCCAGTCGAGCAGGCGGTGGTCGCCCCGCTCGGGTACCACGATGTCGACGGCGACACCCCGCATGGCGGCGAGGCTGAGCGCGGAGAGGAAGCGCGCATCGGGCAGGAAATAGGGGGTGATGATCCGCACGCTGCGCTGCGCCACGCCGACCGCCGCGATCATGGCGAGGCCGATGCGCTCCAGCTCGTCATCCGGGCCGGAGGTGATGACCCGCGCGCTGGCCGGGCCGGCGGGCTCAAGCTGCGGGAACCAGGCCTCGCCCTTCAGCTCCTCGCCGGCGCAGAAATGCCAGTCATCGGCGAAGGCCTCGACGATCTGGCCCACCACCGGGCCCTCGATGGCGAAATGCATGTCGCGCACCGGCCAGGCCGGCTGCAGCGCCAGCACGTTCTCGGTCTGGATGTTGATGCCGCCGAGAAAGGCGCGGGCGCCGTCGACGGCCAGGATCTTGCGGTGGTTGCGCAGGTTGAAGAACGAGGTGCGCCAGGGCACGAAGCTGTGCAGGAAGCGCGCCGCCTTCACCCCCGCCGCCGTCAGCCGGGCATGGGCCGGCGAATGAAAATAGCCGCTGCCGATGCCGTCGACGATGACGCGCACGGCAACACCGCGCTGATGCGCCGCGATCAGCGCGTCGACGAACTGGCCGCCGGCCGCGTCGTCGTCGAAGATGTAGCTGAGCAGCGCCACACTGTGCCTGGCCGCGGCGATCGCCGCCAGCATCGGCGGATAGGCCTCGTCGCCGTTGCGCAGGATGGCGAGCGCGGTGCCGTCGCGCGGCGGCCGCCTTGTCAGCACGCCGATCGCATGCTGCAGCGGCGCCAGGTGATCCTCGCGCGCCGAGGCGAAGGTGGCGGGATCGTCGAAGCGGATGCCGGCCCGGCGGGAGCGCAGCCGACGCGCCTTGCGCTCCACCCGGTTGATGCCGAAGACGAGGTAGAGCGCGCTGCCCAGGAAGGGCGACAGCCAGGCGAGGCCAATCCAGGCGATGCAGGCCGCCACGTCGCGCTTCTTCAGCAGCGCGTGCACGGTGACCCAGGTGGCGATCCCGATATGGGCCAGCGTGCCGGCCCAGGCGGCGACGGTTTCCAGCGGCGTCAGGTTCATGCCGCCATCTTAGCCGCCGCGCGGCGGGCTGGCGAACCTCGCCGAGGGGGGCGTGTGGCGGTCGACATGGCGGTCGATGAAATCGTCGAGGCCGCTGCCCTCCGCCGCCAGATGTTTCATGCGGCCGATCCGCGCCCGGCCGATCTCCTCCGCGGTGTAGCGCCGCAGCGAGCCGTCGCCGAACCGCAAGGTGATGGAATCCGGGCCGAACTCGAAACCGGTGACGCCGGCGGGGCCGGCCGGCTGGGCATATTTCCGCATGGCACCGCACCAACCCCGGGGGCGGCATGGGGTTCCTTGGGCGATGGCCTTGTTCCGGCCGCCATTCGGCTCTGTTTTCGTCATTGCCCGCCGACGAATGTCGGCCTTCGCCGACGGGGCTTGACCCGGCAATCCAAGTGTCGATGTCGCGCTTCCGCCGCAAACTTGGATCACCGGGTCTTCGCCCGGTGATGACGAACAAGATACGCGGCGGAAGCGGCCAAGAACAAGACAGCGGCAGGCATAGGCCCAACGATAACCCCAACACCGTCATGGCGTTCCCCGCCCCTTGGCGCTGCCGGCCGCATCGGGGTAAGAACGTGGTGCGTAGGGACGTGGAACACGGAAGCGGCGCCGCGCCGCGCAACCGAGCCCAAGGGAATGACCGCCGTGACCAGTTTTCAATGCTTGCCCACCTTCCGCCGTTTCGCCGCCGGCGGCCTGCTGCTCGGCCTCGCCGCCTGCGCGGCCAGCGGCGAGCGCGCCTATGACCCGGCCACCGGCGCGCCGCTCTCGATCAGCAACGCCACCTCGGGCGAGCTCACCAGATATCTCGCCCTGGTGCGGGTGACGCGGCCGGGCGCCTTCGCCATCTCCGCCGACGGCAAGGATTCCTTCTACACCTGGTGCGACGACACGGTGTGCAAGACCTCGAACTACTCGATCCCGGCGCTGAACAATTGCCGCGCGCTGTCGGGCCAGGATTGCGTGGTGCTCTATGTCCGCAACGAGCCGCGCTTCGCCTTCAGCCGCACAATCGACAACGACCCCGGCCGCCACGGCTCGCAGCAGCAGCAGCCGGTGGAGTTCGATTTCTAGCGCGCCGGTACACGCGATCGCTAGCCGAGCGTGATCTCGACCTTGTCGGGATAGAAGGCGAGGTGGCCGGCGATCTGCCTCACCGCGTCATAGGGCTGGGCGTAGCTCCACACCGCGTTCTCCGCGACCTGGCCGCCCGCCCGCAGGGTGAAATACGAGCAGTCGCCCTTGTACGGGCAATAGGTGCGCTTCTCCGTGGCGGCGAAATGCGCCATCGCGGCGTCGCCGCGCGGAATGTAGAGGACCGGCGGATAGCTCGCCTCCCTGAGGCTGAGCGCGCGGCTCGTCTCGGCCACCACCTGGCCGGCGAAGCGCACGGTGACGCGGCGCGCTTCCGGGGCGATGGCGATCGGATGGTCGGGGCCCGGGATCTTCGCCGCCGGGCTTTTCGCCGCGGGATTCTGCGCGGGTGCGGTCATCGGAAACTCCTGTGCCGCTGGAGGTGGAGCAGCCTGGAGACAAGATAGTCTCGGCAGCGGCGCCCTGCCAGGGGGCCCGTCAGGGGTGGCCCCGGAACCGTCGCCGTGCCGCCACATTTCTTCTGCAGATTGGCCAGTGCAGTTTGCCGGGACAATCCCCATCTAGGTACTCATGCAGGCCCGCGACACCGTCCAGCGCCGGCATCTCGATGCCCCCCTTCACGCCCGCCAGCCCAGCCGCGGCGAGCTGGCGGCGGATGCGGCGGTGCACATCCTCGGCATCCTCAGCGGCCTTGCCGGCGCCGCGACCCTGCTGACGCTGATCGCCGGCCATGGCAGCGCGCTGGAGCTGGCCGCCATCCTGATCTATGTCGGCGGGCTGATCGCCATGCTGCTGTGCTCGGCCGCCTATCACCTGGCGCGCCGGCATCCGCGGCGCGACCTGCTGCAGCGTTTCGACCATGCGGCGATCTTCGCCATGATCGCCGGCAGCTACACGCCCTTCACCGTGCTGGCGCTGGACGGCGGCTGGTCGGTGGTGCTGACCACGCTGATCTGGTCGCTGGCGGTGGCCGGCATCGTGCTGAAGCTGTGGCAGCCGCGGCGCTTCCGCCGCTTCGCCGTGACGCCCTATCTGATGCTGGGCTGGGTGGGGCTCAGCGCCTGCTATCCGCTCTACCTGGCGCTGGGGCCGACCGTCTTCGCCCTCATCGCCATCGGCGGCGCGCTCTACACCATCGGCGTGCTGTTCCATGTGTGGGAGAAGCTGCCGTTCCAGAACGCCATCTGGCACGGCTTCGTCCTCGCCGCCGCCGCGGTGCACTACGTCGCGGTGGTCTTCGCGGTCAGCTGAGCCGGGCCGGTCTAAGCTGGCTGGGCTCGGTTGGGCTGGGCGCGACTAGCGCTTCTTGCCGCCGGATTGCGCGCCGCTCTTGCTCGGCTGCAGTGCGTATTGCGAGGTCGCCGGCGCCGCCGCCGTCTTGACCTGCTTCGGCTTCTTCTTCTCGCGATTGCTGCGTTGCTGGCCCTTGGCCATGGCGTTCGCTCCCCTTGACGTGAAGCGCGGCCGCGGCGTTCCGCCACCGGGCTCCAAGCTGAAAGCATAGACCTCCGGCGCCGGCTTGTCTGATTTACTTGCAGCGGAATCGCCTGCCCGGAGCCGTTTTGGCGGCAGCGAGCCTAGCGCCGATAGAGCGCGGTGGGCCAGGTCTTGTAGGTGATCTGCGCCAAGGGGCGATAGCCGCATTTCTCCGCCACCCGCAGCGAGGGCTTGTTCTCGATGTCGAGGATGCAATAGGTGTGCGGCATTTCCAGGTTCGCGTCGGCCCAGGCGAGGATCGCCTGCATCGCCTCGGTGGCGTAGCCCTTGCCCTGGGCGAAGGGGGCGATGACCCAACCGGCCTCCGGCGCGATGGATTGCGGCGGGGCGAGCTCGCGCCGGAAATCGGCGATGCCGACATCGCCGGTGAATCGGCCGCTGGCCTTTTCCACCGCCGCCCAATAGCCGTAGCCCGCGAGCGGCCACATCCCGGCATAGCGCAGCAGCCGCGCCCAGCATTCCTCGCGCGTCGAGGGCGTGCCGGTGATATGGCGCACCACCCGCGCGTCGCTCCACATGGCGTGCACGCCATCGAGGTCGCCGGCCTCGTGCGCCCGCAGGATCAGGCGTTCCGTCTCCAGGATCGGCGCGCGTCTTGTTCCGGTCAAAATGCTGCTCCCCGCGAAGTCTCCGCTCGCACACCCTCCGTCGGCGTGGCTTGCCGCGCCCGCGCCAGCCGGAGGCATGCTCCAGCAGATAGCGCGTCGACGCCCCGTCGAGCAACCGGCTATCGCGCCCGGCGCTGCGCGCGACGTTGCGCGCGGCGGTGCGACATGCCGCGTGGACTCCACAAGCGGCCGGCGACACGGCATCGGCGGACGCGCGCGTGGCAGCCATGCGTTTTCGCGCGGCGGTCTCCACGATTTCCGCATGGCCGCGGGCTTGCTGGCCACGGATTTCCTGCGAGGATGCCGGTGGCGCCCCGCAGCACGGCGCGTCTGGAGATCCGACATCATGACCCCGCTTTCAGGCCGCCCCCTGCCGCAACTCGAAGGCGGGCTGTTCCTGACCGATGGCGGCATCGAGACGACGCTCATCTTCCACGACGGCATCGAGCTGCCGCACTTCGCCGCGTTCGTGCTGCTGCGCGCGGCGCGCGGCCGCGCCGCCCTGCGCCGCTACTACACGACTCATGCCGGGATCGCGCGGGCCCAGCGGCTGGGCTTCATCCTGGAGAGCCCGACCTGGCGCGCCAGCGCGGATTGGGGCGCCAGGCTCGGCTATTCGGCGGCCGAACTGGCGGAGGCCAACCGGCAATCCATCGCGATGATGCGGGACTTGCGCGACGAACTTGCCGCGCCGGACACGCCGATGGTCGTGAGCGGCTGCATCGGCCCGCGCGGCGACGGCTACGACCCCGGCCAGGCGATGGCGCCGCGGATTGCCGAAGCGTATCACGCCGCGCAGATCGACGTGCTGGCGCAGGCGGGCGCCGACATGGTCGCCGCGCTCACCATGACCAACGCGGCGGAGGCCATCGGCATCGCCCGCGCGGCGGCGCGTGCCGGCGTGCCCGCCGCCCTCTCCTTCACCCTGGGGACCGACGGGCGCCTGCCGACGGGCCAGAGCCTCGGTCATGCCATCGCCGAGGTCGACGCAGCGACCGGCGCCTCGCCCGCCTACTACATGATCAATTGCGTCCACCCGACGCATTTCGCCGCGATGCTGGCGGCGGCGGAACGAAGCGGGGAACCCTGGGTGAAGCGGCTGCGCGGCTTGCGCGCCAATGCCTCGAAGCTAAGCCATCAGGAGCTGAACGCGTCGCCGAATCTCGATGCCGGCGATCCGCGGGAGCTGGCCGCCGATTACGCGGCGCTGCGCCGGCGCCATCCGCAGATCACCATTCTCGGCGGCTGCTGCGGCACCGACCACCGCCATGTCGCCGAGATCGGCCATGCCTGCCGCGGCGGGAAAGCGACCTGAACCAGCGCCGGCACGGGCGGTCGCCGCGAACAAGCCGCGGCGACCGCACCGGCGCCGGTTGCGCGATCATGGCATTCTCGGGAAATGCGCCGAACGACGCAGCCGGGCGCGCATCGTTCCCGCTAGGACAAACAGCGGCCGGGCGCTCGGGTTCCGCGCCGTCGACGTCGGGACATCGGGCTGCGGGACGCGCGGCTCTTGGCCGCGGCACTTTTTGCGGCGTCGCGGGTTTCTGCGGCGAGAGGCCGCGCGCGGGGTTGGCTGGCGCCCGGTGTTGGATCACAATCCGGGCTGAGCACTGCAACGCGTGACACCTGAATCGCCCCAGCATACCCGGTGACATGACCCAGGATCACAGCGCCAAGGGCCGTAAACAGGTGGGCCGCAAGCACGCGCGGGTCCTCACCTGGAACATCCATCGCGCCATCGGCCTCGACCGGCGCTACGACCTGGCGCGCATCATCGCGGCGATCCAGCCGCACGACCCCGACATCGTCGCGCTGCAGGAAGTGGATTCGCGCGGCCACGAGCCGACCGCCCTGCCGCTGTCGAAACTGAAGCAGGTGCTGGGCAGCCACGCGGCGGAGGCGCGCACCATCGTGGCGCCCGACGGCCATTACGGCCACGTGCTGATCAGCCGCTGGCCGCTGCACGACATCCAGATCCACAAGCTGCACGCATCGCGCCGCGAGACGCGCTGCGCCATCGAGGCCACCATCGAGAGCCCCTATGGCGACATCCGCGTCATCGCCGCGCATCTGGGATTGCGCCCACACGAGATCGCGCCGCAGCTCGACATCTTCCGCCCGCTGGTCGAGGGGCAGACCGGCGGACTGCTGATGCTAGGGGATTTCAACGACTGGCACGGGCGGATCCGCTCGTCGCTCACCACCCTCATCCCCACCCACACGAAGCAGAAGACGTTTCCGTCCTGGCGGCCGATGCTCAACCTCGACCGCATCTATTGCCGGCCGGGCAAGGCCTTGATCCAGTCCTGGGCCGAGCGCAGCGCGCGGCGCGCCTCCGACCACCTGCCGGTCTTCGCCGATGTCGATCTGTCGGTGATGGCCCGTGTGCCGGTCGCCCCGGTGGAAGGCTGGGCGGAAGGCTGGGCGGAAGGCTAGGCGGAAGGCTGGGCGGAGGGCCGGGGCATCGCGGGGCACGGGAGGGCGGGCAAGCCTCACCCGCACGCGGCGGCGCCTGCGGGACGCAGGCAAGCCGACCAGCCGGCGGACACCGGACGGGGTAACGGAATCGAACTGGACGGGGGAGGGGGAATAGGGGGACCAACCAAACACGGACCGCCGCAGCGGCAGCTATCTGCGGAGCGCGACGGCGATTTTGCGCCGCCTGCTCCCGGCCTGTCCGTGTTGTCGGTCGTCCCCCGATCCCTAGCGCCGGGCGCGCCGTGACGGCGCGCCGGCGGAAGCGTTAGATCGCTTCCTTGAGTTCCTTGGCCGCGCGGAACGCGACCTTCTTGCTCGCCTTGATCTTGATCGCTTCGCCGGTCGCCGGGTTGCGGCCCATGCGCGCGGCGCGCTTGCGCACCTGCAGCACGCCGAGGCCGGCGAGACGGATGCGCGCACCCTTCTTCAGGTTCTTCACCAGAAGAGCGATGACATCGCTCATGATCGCTTCGCCCTGCTTCTTGGACAGCTCATGCGCGGCGGCGATGTCGGCAGCCAGATGCTTCTGGGTGACGGTCGTCGGGGCAGCTTTCGCCCCTTTGGCGGCTGGTTTGA
>JBDHTX010000056.1:0-22244 GCA_039808885.1 Dongiaceae bacterium
ACCAGCCGGACTGGCTGACATGGATGTGGTCCCTTCCTCCCGCCGAGGCGAGCCGCAATGCGACGATCCGTTGAGGTCTCCTGGCTCGATCGCGGGACTTTGGTCGCGCCTTCCCAGTTCAGATGAGAACCAGTGGCCGCTGCGCCGTCCTTTGTGCCGATGTCCCGCTCCGCAAGCGCGGCCAGGTACCGGGCGATCCTACAGTTGCGGGGGCAGCGCCGGAGTTGCGTCGGACCTGACGCGCACCGGCTTCCCTCACGACGGATGTGGCGCGAAAATAGCTGAGACTGGCTGCTGTTTCCATCACTGAACAGGCCGCGCGCCGTGAGACGCCAAGCCTACCTGCTAGGCCCATGTTCCGATGGCGGTTTTTGGCTTCGCACAAAACTTGCTCGGGTGGCTGAGAATACCCGGTATGTCATCAAGTTCGCACTATAATGTATCACATGCGAAAAAGTGTCGCCTGGAATAGTTCTGAAGGATGATTGATATTCCCCGGGTCGCTGCGTGGGTTCCGATGTCCACCATGTTGGCCCTGATGGACGATCCCCCGGGGTGCCGCGCGATCTGTAGAGGCAGCGAAGATTTTTATGAACTTCATCGAGCCCGGCAACGGCCCGCAGGATGATGCGGCGGTCTATCGCTTGTTGCGATCGGCGCCAATCATACCCGTGACCATCAGCGAATGGTCGACGGGAACGATCCTGCACGTCAACGATGCCGCGGCGGCACTGTTCGGCAAGCACCCAGACGAGATCCTCGGCCGCACGATGCGCGAATTCTATTGCGACCCGGCCGCGCGCGACCGCTTCGTCGCCGCCATTTCCGCAGGCAACGGCGTGGCGCGGATGGAACTGGAATTGAAGCGCCCGGACGGCGTCGGCATCTGGGTGGCCGCTTCCGCCGGGCGCATCCGGTATCATGGCAAGGACGCGATCCTCGCCGTCATCAACGACATCACAATGCAGAAGGCGCGCGAGGCGGAGCTGGCGGAGGCAAGCCGCAAACTCGCCGAGCAGACCGCCGACATGACGCGCCTCGCCGCGGAGCTGCGGCTGAAGAAGCATGCCGCCGAGGCCGCCAATGCCGCGAAGAGCTCGTTCCTGGCGCATATGAGCCACGAGCTGCGCTCGCCGCTCAACGCCATCCTGGGCTTCGCCGAGATCGTGCGCGACATGCATTTCGGCACGGATACCGTGGAGCGTTACGCGCGATACGGCGGTCACATCCACGAAGCCGGCACGCATCTGCTGGCGCTGATCGACGACATCCTCGACCTGGCGAAGGTGGAGGCGGGCAAGCTGGAGCTGCAGCCGGCGCGCTTCGACCTGGTGGAACTGCTGGAGGAATGCGCGCAGATGATGCGCCCGCAGGCCGACCGCCGGGGTCTTGCCTTCCAGTTGAGCGTGCGCCAGCCCGACCTTGCGCTGACCGGTGATCGCCGCCGCGCGAAGCAGATGGTGGTGAACCTGTTGTCCAACGCGATCAAGTTCACCCAGCCGGGCGGCCGCATCGACCTCGAGGCCTTTCGCAGGGCGGATGGCGGCATCGTCGTGCTGGTTGCCGATTCCGGCGTCGGCATGACGCCGGAGCAGATCCTGCTGGCGCTCGAGCCGTTCGGGCGCGTGCGCGGCTCGGTCGCCATCGACCCGACCGGCAGCGGTCTCGGCCTGCCGATCGTGCGCAACCTGATCGAGGCGCATGGCGGCAAGCTGGAAATCGTCTCCGAGCCCGACAAGGGCACCATCGCGCGCCTGCTGTTTCCCGCCGATCTCGGCTGATCCCGCCGAATTACCTCGTTTTTTCAGCGCATTGCCCCCGGCGAAAACGCCGCGCCCCGCCGCGCGCGCAGCCGGTTGACGCCGCGCCGGGGCTGCTCCAGACTGTTGAATGTTCATTCAATCAATGGAGCGATCATGTCCGGAACCATGCCCCAGGATGGCGGCCCCGGAACGCCGGACGGGATCGCACCGCGGGCCGCCTTGCGCCCGGCGGGTCGCGCCGGCCGCGCCGGCCGTCAGGCGGCGCGCAGCCACAAGACGTCGCCGGTGCGCCCCGGCCTGCCCGGGGGCCAGTACCAGCCGCTCAGCAATCATGACCTGAAGCGCATCCATCGCACGGCGCTCGACGTGCTGGCCGAACTCGGCATGGCGGAAGCGACCGAGGAGATCATCGAGATCGCCGTGGCGAATGGTTGCCGCCTCGGCGCCGATGGCCGGCTGCGCTTTCCCCGCTACCTGATCGAGGACGTGATCGCCGGCGCCGCGAAGAGCTACGTGCTGCATGGCCGCGATCCCGCGCGCGACATCGAGGTCGGCGGCGAACGGGTGCATTTCTGCACCTCCGGGGAGGCCGTCCGGGTGCTCGACTTCAAGTCGGGGCAGTATCGCCCCTCGACCCTGGTCGATCTCTACGACCTGCAGCGCCTCGCGGATTCGCTCGAGCACGTGCACAATGTCGGCCAGACGGTGGTGGCGACCGATCTCGACGACGCCTTCGTCCACGACATCAACGTCGCCTATGCCTCGGCCGCCGCGACCACCAAGCCGTTCGGCATCTCGACCGCGACCGCCGGCCACGTGGCGAAGATCATCGCCCTGTTCGACACGATCCTCGGCGGCGAGGGCCGGTTCCAGAAGCGCCCCTTCTGCGTCATCGGCGGCTGCCCGATCGTCTCGCCGCTGCGCTTCGGCAAGCACACCAGCGAGGTGATGGTGGCGACGACGCGGGCCGGGCTGGTCGCCGATATGTGCGTGGCGACCCAGGCCGGCGCCACCTCGCCCGCGGCACTCGCCGGCACGCTGGTGCAGACGGTGGCGGAAACCCTCGCCTGCCTCGCCATCGTCAATTTCATCCGCCCAGGCCACCCGATGCATCTCGGCCTGTGGCCCTTCGTCTCGGATCTGCGCACCGGCGCCTTCACCGGCGGCGGTGGAGAAGAGGCGCTGCTGCAGGCGGCGAGCGCGCAGATCGCCCGCTTCTACGGCCTGCCCTCGAGCATTTCCGCCGGCATGACGGACGCGAAGACCCCCGACGGCCAGGCCGGCTTCGAGAAGGGCGTGACCGTGGCGCTGGCGGCGGCGGCCGGCGGCAACCTCATCTCCGAGGTCGCCGGAATGGTCGGCAGCCTGATGGGCGCCTCCTTCGAGGCCATGGTGATCGACAACGAGATGCTCGGCGTCATCCAGCGCACCCTGAAGGGCATCGAGGTGACCGACGAGAGCCTGTCCTACGAGGTGATCAAGGAAGTCATTGCGGGCCCCGGCCACTATCTCGGCCATCCGCAGACCCTGGCGCTGATGGACCGCGAATATCTCTATCCCAATATCTCCGACCGCTCGTCGCTGTCGGCCTGGGAGGAGGACAGCTCGGTCGGCATCCTCGACAAGGCGCGCGCCGAAGCCGGGCGCCTGCTCGCCACCCACTATCCGGAGAGCATCGAGCCGGGCGCCGACGCGGCGATCCGCGAACGCTTCCCGATCCGCCTCGGCCGCAGCGACATGCGCCCCGGCAACGGGCGGTGGTAGCGGCCTAGACGAGATCCCAGACCTTCTCCGGCGGCCGGCACAGCACCGCGCCATTGGCGGTGATGACGATGGGGCGCTCGATCAGCACCGGCTCCTCCACCATCTTCTTGAGCAGCGCATCGCCAGTGAGCTTGTCGGCATCGCCCAGCGCCTCGTAGGCGTCGCCCTTGCGGCGCAGGATGTCGTGCGGCTTGGCCTTCATCGCGGCCAGGACCCGCTTCAATTCGGCAACGCTGGGCGGAGTCTTCAGGTATTCGACGACCTGCGGCTTCAGGCCCTTGTCCTTCAGCCAGCCCAGCACCTTGCGCGAGGTGGAGCAATTCGGGTTGTGCCAGATGGTGAGCGCCATGCGTGCCTCCGCTGAAGACGGAGACGGTAATGCAGGATCAAGCAGTCGATCAAGTTCCTCCCAACTCCATGCCGTCATGGCAAGGCTTGGCCCTGCCATCCACGCGTTTCATTGGGCGAGATCGGAGAGGCGGAAGCAAATTCGTGGATGCCAGGGCCAAGCCCTGGCATGACGAGAAGCGTGCACGTAGGCGCCTATACCTTGTAGCCGCAGCGCACGCCGCCCCAGTGGCGGCCTTTGACGAAGATCGGCGCCGAGGCGTCCTTCATCAGCGCGAAATTGCCGCCGCCCATGTCGCGGCGATAGGTCTGCACCACGAAGGGCTTGGCGCTGCGCCCGGCCTTCAGACCGACGCGATCGTTGAAGATGCGGCGGTTGCGGCAGTTGCCCGCGTTCCATACCGGGTCGCCGGGCCGCTGCGGCTGCGAGAACTTCTTGTTGTGGGTCGGCAGGTAGCCGTTGCGGTCGACCGCGGCGCAGAACACGATGCGCGGGTCGACGGCAAGCGCCGCTTCCAGGATCGGCGGCAGCAGCTGGTCGGTGAGCTGGGTGAACTTGGCCAGCACCTGTTGCGGGTCGGTGCCCTTGACGGGCTCGTAGCGCTCGTCGAACAGGTTGGCGAGGCTGATCTGGCCGCTTTCCACCGCCTGCTCGAACAGGGCACCGATGCGCGCGGCGGCATCCACCACCACGCGGATCATCGGCGAATCGGTCGTCTCCACCCCGGCATGGGCCGTCGCCTCGATGAGGTCCTCGGCGACCTCGAGCAATCCGTTGATGTGATCCTTGGCCTGTCCCAGATCGCGGGTCGAAGCCTGCACGCCGGCGGTCAGCCCCTCGAAGGTCGACTTGACCTCCGCGCTGCGGTCGCGCACCAGCCGGGTATCGGCGGCGATGGCCGCCGCCTGGCGGGCGATCTCCTCCACCGCCTGGGTCGAATGGTCGACCGCCGCGCCGATCGCCGCCGTGCCGCTTTCGACCTTGGCCGCGCGTTCGGTGGCCTGGGCGCCTTCCTTGCTCAGTTCGCTCACTTGCTGGGACAAGGCGGTGAGAGTCTCGCCGATCTGGCTGGTCGCCTCGCTGGTCTGGCGGGCCAGCGCCTTCACTTCGCCGGCGACGACGCCGAAGCCCCGGCCGGCATCGCCGGCCCGCGCCGCCTCGATCGTGGCGTTGAGCGCCAGCAGGTTGGTCTGCCTGGCGATGGCGTCGATGGACTGCGCCACCTTGGCGATCTGTTCCAGCGCGCGGCGCAGGCCGCCGAGCTTGGATTCGATGGTGGTGGCGCTTTCGGCCAGGCTGCGCAGGTCGCTGAGCGAACTCTCGATCGACCCGCGGGACGCCGCCATCTCGGCGGCGGAGCGCTGGGCGCTCTGGGCGGCGCCCTCGATCTCGCCGGAGATCCGCTCATTGGCCGCCACCATCGCTTCGGCGGTGGCGCGCAGCTCCTCGAACTGGCGCGCCTGGGCGGCGACGACCTTGGCGACGTCATCGATGGAGCCGGCCGCATCGGCCAGCTGGACGCCGAGCGAACCGGCCTTCTCGGCGATCTGCTGCGCGACGCGCGTGCTGCTGTCGGTTTGCGACGGCTGATCCGTCATATGGTTCGTTCCCTCCGGCATGACAGAAACCCTGGCCGATTATGGGTTAAGTGGCCGTAAAATTAGCAGTAAGACGAAAGTCGTAGTTGCGGTCCCCAACGCCCGGCGAGATCACTGGCGCGCAAGGCGATTTGTTACTATGTCTGGCGGCGGAGATTGTGCGGCGCCGGGTGCGCCCAGGCGGCGCGCCGCCGGCCGGAGGAAGCATGAAATTGCTCTATTTCGCCTGGGTGCGGACCAATATCGGGAAGGCCGAGGAAGAGCTCGATCCGCCGGCCCAGGTCCGGACCGTCGACCAGCTGTTGAACTGGCTGGCTGACCGCGGGCCGAACTATGCCGCGGCACTGGACCGGCGCAACATGGTGAAGGTCGCCGTCAACCAGGAATATGTCGAGCTCACCGCGCCGGTCGCCCCTGGCGACGAGGTCGCGCTGTTTCCGCCGGTCACCGGCGGCTGAGGGATATCGTGATCAAGGTCCAGCGCGAGGATTTCGACATCGGGCGGGAGATCGCCGCCCTGACCGAGGGCAACACGTCCGTCGGCGGTCTCGCCATGTTCGTGGGCCTGGTGCGGGACCTCGCCGGCGACAGCCCGATCAGCGCCATGACGCTGGAGCACTACCCGGGCATGACGGAGAAGCGCCTGGCCGAGATCGCCGCCGAGGCCAAGGCGCGCTGGCCGCTCGAGGGCGTCCTCATCATTCACCGCTATGGCCGGCTGGAGCCGGGTGATCGCATCGTGCTGGTCGCCGCCACCTCCGCCCATCGCCAGGCGGCGCTCGACGCCTGCGCCTTCCTGATCGACTGGCTGAAGACCAAGGCGCCTTTCTGGAAGCTGGAGGAAGGTGCCGGCGGCGCCGCCTGGGTCGACGCGCGCGAGAGCGACGACCACGCGGCCGCCAAGTGGCGACGAAAGTAGAGCAGCACCGCCTCAGCCGTCCCCGAGCTGCCCGTCCAGTTCGCGGCCGAGCTTGTCCAACAGTTCCTGCGAGCCGCGTTCGCGGCCGCCGATTTCCTCCCAGCCGTCCAGGAACACACCCTGCTCGGTGAAAATCAACCGGGTGCCGGCGCCTGCCGCCTGAAACTCCACCGTCATCAAAGAAACCGAGATGCGCCTGTCATCCAGATGCATGTCATAGGCTAGGATGATGCGCTCGTTCGGGACGATGTCCTGGTAGATCGCATTGTAGAGGTGGACCGTGCCGCCTTTCGGCCCGCCTGCCAGCCGCTCCCGCCCGCCGACGCGAAAATCGAGTTCGTACTGCCCGCGGCCCCATTCATCGGGGCCGTGGAACCAGCGCGGCTTGATCGCCGGATCGGACCAAGCTTTGAACACCCGCGCCGGGGTTGCCGCGTAGACGCGCTCCAGGGTGAAGGTCGCGTGGGTGGCGGAGCGCTCGGTCATGAACTGATCCTTGCAATGGGACGGCGGGCCATGTGGGTCACCGCGGAATCATCGCGAAATAGGGCTCGGCTTCCTTGAGCGCGCGGGCATAGGACGGCCGCGCCATCAGCCGTTCGCGATAGGCGGCGACATTCGGGTGCGTCTTGGCGAACGGCTCCGCCATCTCGGCATAGAACAACGCCGGCCCGGCCGCGCAATCCGCCATGGTGAAGTCGTCGCCAATGGCCCATTGCCTGCCTGCCATCTCCGCCTCGATCATGCCATAGGCGGTGCGCAGCATCCGGCGGGCATCCTCCACGCCATAGGCGTCGTTCTGCCCGGCCGGGCGCAGCCGGTCGGTGATCACCTTTTGCATCGGCGCGTGGACGTAGAGATCGTAGAAGCGGTCGGCGAGGCGCGTCCGCCGCGCGCGATCCGGGTCCGTGGGAATGAGCTGGGTGCGACCCGGAAAATACTGCGCCAGGTACTCGATGATGATGCTGGTCTCGGGGATTGTGCGATCGCGCGCCTCATCGCGCAGCACCGGGATCTTGCCGACGGGCCACATCTTCTTGAAGGGCGCCGCCGATTCCTCCTTGAACAGCTCGACCAGCACCGGCTCGAACGGCGTATCGTTCTCGTAGAGCGCGATCAGCACCTTGTGACAGAAGGACGACAGGGGGTGATAGTGGAACCGCAAGGTCATGCAACGCTCCAGTCGGACTGAGGGCGCCGCCCGGCGGCGCCGTTTCGTGCTCTCGCTCTACTACTCGCCATCCTCGCCTTCGGTTGCGGCGAGGTAGTCGCCGAGCCGGTCGAGGCGCTGCTCCCAGAAGGTGCGCCGCGCGGAGATCCACTGCTCGGCCTGGCGCAACGCCTTGGACTCGATCTGGCAGGTGCGCACGCGCCCGACCTTCTCCGTCTTCACCAGCCCGCTCGCCTCCAGCACCTGGAGATGCTGGACCACCGCGGGCAGCGACATTGCCATCGGCTTGGCCAATTCGCTGACCGTGGCCGGACCGCGCGACAGGCGTTCGATCATCGAGCGCCGGCCCGGGTCGGCCAGCGCCTGGAACATCAGATCCAGCGCCATCGATTGGTTAAGCATTTACTTAAGTATCATCCGGGGAGCTGCTTTGCAAGAGGCCGTCGCGCAATTCCTCCGGAACGCCCAAAACAAAACCCTCCCCTGTTTCCAGGGGAGGGTTGCGAAGGCGATTTCGCTGTCCGGCGGCTATTCGGCGGCGGCACTGGCGGCCGGCAGGCGGACTTCCTTCAGGTAGTCCTCGCGCAGCTGCTTGGTGATGGCGCCGGGGGTGAACTTGTATTCGCCGACCTGGCCCACGGGCGTCACTTCCGCCGCGGTGCCGACCAGGAACACCTCCTGGGTCTTGGCCAGCTCCTCCGGCTTGATCGCCCGTTCGACGACCTTGATCTGCCGGCGGCGCGCCAGCTCCATCACCGTCTGCCGGGTGATGCCGTTGAGGAAGCAATCGGCGGTCGGCGTGTGCAGCTCGCCGTTCTGCACCAGGAAGACGTTGGCGCCGGTCGCCTCGGCCAGCAGGCCGCGGTAGTCCAGCATCATGGCGTCCTGGAAACCTTCCTTCTCCGCGTCATGCTTGGAGATGGTGCAGATCTGGTAGAGGCCGGAAGCCTTCGACGCGGTCGGCGCGGTGTCCGGCGCCGGCCGGCGATAGACCGCCCATTTCAGGCGGATGCCCTTTTCCAGCAGTTCCGGCGAGAAATAGGACGGCCAGGTCCAGGCGGCGATGGCGAGGTGGATTTTCGCCGCCTGCGCGGCCACGCCCATCTGCTCGCTGCCGCGCCAGGTGATGGCGCGGACATAGAGGTCGCCGCCGCCCATGGCCTTCACCGTATCGGCCTTGGCCTTCTCGATCACATCGACCGAATAGGGAATCTTGTAGCCGAGGATCTCCGCCGAGCGGTGCAGACGCTCGGTGTGCTCGCGCGACTTGAAGACCTTGCCGCCATAGGCGCGCTCGCCCTCGAAGGCGGCGGCGGCGTAATGCAGGGCATGGGTCAGGACATGGATCTTGGCATCGCGCCAGGGGGTCAGCTGGCCATCGAACCAGATCATGCCGTCACGATCGTCGAAAGGGACCAAACTCATCGGTGACAACTCCAAGGGAGGGGGGTAGGGGTTATGTTATGATTCCTTGCTGGCGAGCGAAACCTAGACCATCGGGAAAAATAAGTCAACATGGCTGACATAAAATCTCCCGCCAATCCGCTGTTTTTGCGCGAGGACGAGCTGCGCCAGGGCATCGAGATGCTGTTTTTCGCCTACCGGGACTTCACCGCCAAGGCGGACCAGACCCTCGCCCAGTTCAACTTCGGGCGGGCGCATCACCGGGTGATCTATTTCGTCGGCCGCAACCCCGGCATGACGGTTTCCGACCTGCTGGCCATCCTGCACATCACCAAGCAGAGCCTGAGCCGGGTGCTGGGCCAGCTGGTGCGGCAAGGATTCATACTGCAGAAGCCGGGTTCCACCGACCGTCGCCAGCGCCTGCTCAGCCTGACCGACAAGGGCGCCGAGCTCGAGCGCAAGCTGACCGAGGAGCAGCGGGCGCTGATCGCCCGCGCCTACCGCCAGGCCGGCGCCGAGGCGGTCGAGGGGTTCCGCAAGGTCATGCTGGGCATGATCGAGGAAGGCGACCGGCGGCGGTTCCGCCCGGGACTGCCGCGCTGAGGTCGCAACGCCGGTGAGCGAAGAGCAAGTCCATATCCTGGTGGTCGACGACGACAAGCGGCTGCGCGACCTGATCGGCCGTTACCTGACCGAGCAGGGCTATCGCGTCACCACGGCGGTCGATGCCGCCGACGCGCGGGCGAAGCTCGCCAGCATCACCTTCGACCTGCTGGTGGTCGACATCATGATGCCGGGGGAGAACGGCCTCGACCTCACGCGCTCCCTGCGCGAGAAGACCCCGGTGCCGATCCTGCTGCTGACCGCGATGGGCGAGGCCAATGACCGCATCAGCGGGCTGGAGACCGGCGCCGACGACTATCTGGTGAAGCCGTTCGAGCCGCGCGAGCTGGTGCTGCGCATCAACGCCATCCTGAAACGCGCCGGGCAGCGGGCGGGCGGGCCGACCGCCGTCGGCGCCGTCAAGTTCGGCGCCTTCGTCTTCGAGATCGAGCGGCGGCGGCTGTTCAAGGCGGGCGAGCCGATCCATCTCACCGACGCCGAATCCGAGCTGCTGTTCCAGCTGGCGCGCCGGGCCGGCGAGCCGGTCTCGCGCGAGGAGCTGTCGCCGCAGAGCGAGGACAGCGCGGAAAGCCGCCTGATCGACGTGCAGATGACACGCCTGAGGCGCAAGATCGAGGACGACCCGCGTTTCCCGCGCTTCCTGCAGACGGTGCGCGGCCGCGGCTACGTCCTGCAGCCGGATTGATCGCCCGCCATGGTGAAGACCCTTCATCCGCTCCTGCAGGCCTTCGAGCTGATGCTGCCGCGCTCGCTGCTCGGCCGCTCGATCATGATCATCGTCACCCCGGTGGTGCTGCTGCAGGTGGTGTCCGCCTGGGTATTCTACGACAGCCACTGGAACACGGTGACCAAGCGCCTGGCGCAGAGCGTCGCCGGCGACATCGCGGCGGCAATCCAGTTGATGCCCCGGCCGATCACCGTGGACCGCACCAAGCGCGTCTTCACCGTCGCGCGCGACAGCATGAAGCTGACCCTGACCTTCAAGCCCGGCGACATCCTGCCCAACGATCCGACGATCATGCGGCAGAACCTGGTCGACCGGCAACTGACCGACGCGCTCGAGGCGCGGGTCGAACGGCCCTTCATCATCGACAGCCGCTCGCTGCAGGACCAGGTCGAGATCCACGTGCAGCTGCCGGAAGGCGTGCTGCAGGTGGTGGTGGCGCGGCGGCGCCTGTTCTCCTCCACCACCTACGTGTTCTTCCTGTGGATGCTCGGCACCTCGCTGGTGCTGCTGTCGATGGCGACGCTCTTCATGCGGCGCCAGGTGCGCCCGATCAAGCGCCTGGCCCAGGCCGCCGACGATTTCGGCAGGGGCCGCGATGTCGGCGACTTCGTCCTCGACGGCGCGGCGGAGGTCGAGGTCGCGGGCCGCGCCTTCAACCAGATGCGCGCCCGCATCCGGCGCCAGATCCAGCAGCGCACCGAGATGCTGGCCGGCGTCAGCCACGACCTGCGCACGCCGCTCACCCGCATGAAGCTGCAGCTGGCGATGATGGGCCAGGCGCCGGCCATCGAGGATCTCAAGCGCGACGTCGGCGACATGGAGCGCATGGTCAACGCCTATCTCGCCTTCGCCCGCGGCGAGGGCACCGAGCAGCCGACCGAGGTCGACATCGTCGCCGCGGTCAGCGACGTCGTTGCCGGCGCCCGGCGCGACGGCGCGCGCATCGGCTTCGCCACCGCCGAGCAGTCGCTGATCGTGCCGCTGCGGCGCGACGCCTTCCGCCGCGCCCTCACCAACATCGTCGCCAACGCCCAGCGCCATGCCGGGCGCATCGACGTGACCCTGAACCGCCGCCGCGGCCGGGTGGAGATCGTGGTCGACGATGACGGGCCGGGCGTGCCGGCGGACCGGCGCGAGGACGTGTTCAAGCCGTTCTTCCGCCTCGACCCCTCGCGCAACACCGAGACTGGCGGCGTCGGCCTCGGCCTCACCATCGCGCGCGACATCCTGCGCGGCCATGGCGGCGACCTCAGCCTCGGCGATTCCCCGCTCGGCGGCCTGCGCGCGCTGCTGCAGCTGCCGGTTTAGAGCGGGTTTCCCCAAAATAGAAGCGGTTCTGCCGGATCGATTTTCGGCAAGGGGGAGGAAGAGGCCGCAGGCGGTAGTGGGACTACCGCCAAGGCCTCTGACGCTGCCCTTGCCGAAAAGCGCCCGGCCCTCCGGGTTCGTCCCAGGAAACTATGGGGTCGGGCATCCGCGTCGTCAGGCCGCTTGTCCGTAGCCCCACTACGACCCCATGTCCGCGCAGGCGGACATTCGCCATGCGAGCGCCGACGAAGTCGGCGGGGGCCTTCCTAGCGGCCTGCCGCAACGCTGACGAACAGAACCGATTCTATTTTGGGGAAACCCGCTCTAGGCCAATCCGATGACGGAGACGTGGCGGCCGTAATCCGGCTCGCCGCGCAGCACGGAGCGGCGATAGCTGAAGAACGTCTCGCGTTCGCCGCAGGTGTCGCGATGGGCCGCTTCGACGCCGGCGAGTTTCAGCGCCTTCAGCTGGATGACGACGTAGCCCTCGATGTCGAACATGTGATGGTCCGGGCGCGCCGACGGGCGGAAAAGACCGGCATGCGCCGGGTCCTGGGCCAGGAACGGCGCCGGGAATTCCGCGCCGACCTCGTAGCTCGCGGCGCCGATGCAGGGGCCGACCGCCGCGCGGATCTGCGATGCCCGGGCGCCGAGATCGACCATCGCCCGCACCGTCGCCTGCAGCACGCCGGTGAGGGCGCCGCGCCAGCCGGCATGGGCGGCGCCGACAATTCCGGCTTGCGGATCGGCGAACAGCACCGGCACGCAATCGGCGCTGAGCACGCCCAGCGTCAGGCCCTTCGTCCGCGTCACCATCGCATCGACCCGCGGCCGCGCATCGTCCGCCCAGGCCGTCTCGACCACCGCCACGTCAGGCGAGTGGATCTGGTAAGCGGTCAGCAATCGGCTGCCGCCCAGCCCAGCCATCTCCAGCGCCCGGTCGCGGTTGGCGCGCACGCGCTGCGGGTCGTCGTTCGAGCCGATGCCGCAATTGAGCGAGGCATAGATGCCCTCGCTGACGCCGCCATGGCGGGTCATGAAACCGTGCCGGATGCCGTCGAGATCGCCGAGAATACCGAGCGTGATCATGCAAATCCGGCCAGTTGGGGAAGATCGGGCGACGCGAGCGCGAGCGCCTTGAACAAACTGCCCATTTGCGCCGGCGCGATCAAGCGGTGCAGGGCCGTGGCGATGGCGGCGCGATCCTCCGCCCCCGCCCTTTCCGCCAGCATCGCCGCGCGCCGATCGATGCCGAGGGAACGCAGGAAGGCACCCTGCTCCACCGGCCCCAAGGCGACGGCCCCGGCCCGCCGCGCCGCATCGCCGAAGGCGGCGAAATCGACATGCACGGTCAGGTCGGCGCGGCCCGCATCGCGCAGCGGGTCGGCGGGGCGATGGCCGCGCAGCGCCTGCAGCGAATCGCCGAGCCCGCTGCGTGCCGGGCCATAGTCGATGAACAAGGCGGCTCCCGGCGCGCTGGCCAGGCGTTCGCCCAGTTGCCTGGCCACACCCTGGATTGCCGGCGACACTTCGGCGATGTCCCCCGGCCGCGCCTGCCGATGCTCGGGGCGGAGCAGCGACAGGCTCTCCCCGGGCGCCGCCAGAGCCCAGGTGAGATGGTCGTCCGCCACGCCCACCGCGCGCTCGCGCCAGCCCTGCTCCGTCATGACGAATTGATGCACCGGCAAGGCGTCGAGAAACTCGTTGCCGAAGATGATGGCGGGACCCGCCGGCAGGTGCGCCAGATCGTCGTGCCAGGCGGGCTGGAAGGCGCCCAGCCGCTCCGCCTGCAAAGCGCGCAACGGCGCGCTGATCTCGACCAGGTGCAGGCGCAGCGCCCGGCCGAATTCCGGCCGCACCCGCGCTGCGCGCAGGGCATCGGCCATCAGCGTGCCGCGGCCCGGCCCAAGCTCGACCAGCAGGAAGGAATCCGGCCGACCCAGGCGCTCCCAGGTGTCGACGCACCACAGGCCGACGAGCTCGCCGAACATCTGGCTGATCTCCGGCGCGGTGACGAAATCGCCTTGGGCGCCCAGCGGGTCGCGCGTGGCGTAATAGCCGATGCCCGGCTCCGCCAGCGCCAGGTGCATGAAATCCGCGACGCTGAGCGGTCCGCGCGCGGCGACGCGGCGTCTGATCAGATCAAGCAGTGGCGCGGGTATGGCTGCCAAGTGTCCTGGCCTAGCGCATGATCGTCATGCCGGCGCCGGTCACGCCGCCGCCTTAGGCCTGCGCAGCGCGAGATAGAGGCCGACCGCGAACATCGGCACGCTCAGGATCTGGCCCCAGGTGACGAAGTTGAAGCTGCCCAGGTCCACTTCCGGCTCGCGGAAGATCTCGCCGATCGAGCGCGCCACGGCATAGCCCATCAGGAAAAGGCCGGTCATCATGCCGGGCCGCTCGCGCACCGCCCGGCGGCGGCCGGCGAGATGCAGGAACGCGAACAGCAGGATGCCCTCCAGCGCCGCCTGGTAGAGCTGGCTCGGATGCCGCGGCAGGTTGTCGGCATGCGGGAACACCATCGCCCAGGGCACGTTGCTCGGCCGGCCCCACAATTCGCCGTTGATGAAATTGGCGACACGGCCCAGGAACAGCCCGATCGGCGTCGCCGGCGCCACGACATCCGACACCCACCACAGGCTCAGCTTCTGGTTCCGCGCATAGAGATAGATCGCCAGCACCACGCCGAGGAAGCCGCCGTGGAAGGCCATGCCGCCCTCCCAGATCTTCAGGATCTCCAGCGGGTGCGCGAAGTAGTAGCCGGGCTGCCACAGCAGCACCTGGCCCAGGCGGCCGCCCAGGATGATGCCCATGGTCGACCAGAACATCAGGTCGTCCAGCTGGTTGCGGCTGACATGCGCGGGCGGCTGCTTCGCGTACCAGATGCAGTAGCGCCACGCGAGCAGGATGCCGGCGATATAGGACAGCGCGTACCAGCGGATGGCGATGAGCCCGATCTGCAGGGCGACCGGATCGAAATCGGGAAAGACCATGTCTAAGGACCGGTACGTTGGGTCGGCGCTGGCCGATGGACGCCGGCCGCGTCCGGGTTATAAGGTGCGCCCATGACAGCTTCAAGCCGGCCCCTGGAAGAGGCCCGGAGATGAAGAGATTGGGAAATCAAGAGGTTCACCATGCAGACCGACAACCGTTTCCTCGACGACCTGGCCAAGGTGGCCAACGGCGCGCTGGGCTCGATGAGCGGCGTGAAGCACGAGGTCGAGATGCGGCTGCAGCAGCAGCTGGAGCGGCTGCTGGGGCGCATGAACCTGGTGTCGCGCGACGAGTTCGAGGCGATGAAGGCGGTGGCCCAGGCGGCGCGCGAGGCGCAGATCCGGCTCGAGGCGCGCGTGCAGGCGCTCGAATCGCGGCTTGCCCCGGCCGGCGGCGGCACCGCGCCAGGCGCGCAAGACTCCGAAGACTCCGATTCTGGGACCCGTTAGGTCGATTCCTTCGACTCTGACTCGAAACTTCCTTAATTCACCGCTTGCGCAGGAGTCGCAAATTTGCGACTCTATTGCTTGTGGGGATTCAGTGTTCTGTCATCTAGTCCTGGGGGTCTGGCCCCACCTTGCGGGCCTCCGGGGGCCGACGCATGGAGGGCGCTAGTAATGGGCTTGCTCCGAGTTGAGTCGACCCAGACCCGTCCAAATCCCATCGACATGCTGGAAGAGCTGGTGTCCGTCAATGAATGGCGGCACGAGCGGTCCGGCGATGAGGAAATGGTGGTCGAGTTCCGGGGTCAGTGGTGCGAATACCGCATGTTCTTCGTCTGGCAGGAGGATCTGGGGGCCCTGTATTTCTCGTGCCTGCTCGATATGAAAATCCCGGCCGGAAAGCGCCCGCCGGTTGCCGAGCTGCTGTCGATGATCAACGAGCGCCTCTGGCTCGGGCATTTCGACCTGTGCACCGAGGAGATGGCGCCGATGTACCGCCACACAGTGCTGCTGCGCGGCACCAGCGGCATCGTCGCCGAGCAGCTGGAAGACCTGCTCGAGACCGCGATCGGGGAATGCGAGCGTTTCTACCCGGCCTTTCAATTCACCCTCTGGGGCGGTAAGAAGCCCCAGGAGGCGATGGAAGCCGCCATGCTGGAGACGGTCGGAGAGGCCTGATCTAACGGATGACCCAAGCTAGGATCGTCTTGCCGGGCCCGCTGGTTCTGGTGGGCTGCGGCAAGATGGGGGGTGCGTTGCTGCGCGGCTGGCTCGCGCGCGGCGTGCCCGCGAAAGACGTGTTCGTCATCGACCCAGCCCCGCGCGACCTGGAGGATGTCCAGGCGCGCGGCGTCACGGTGTTGACCGCCTTCGCCCAGCTGCCGGCCGGCCTGAAGCCCGGCATCGTCCTGCTGGCGATCAAGCCGCAATTCATGGACGAGGCCCTGCCAGACTACCGGCGCTTCGCCGATCAGGGCGCGGTGTTCCTGTCGATCGCCGCCGGCAAGACCGTCGCCTATCTCAAGGAGAAGCTCGGCCCGAAGGCGGTGGTGATCCGCTCCATGCCCAACACGCCGGCCGCCGTCGGCCGCGGCATGTCGGTGCTGCTGCGCGATCCCAAGGTGCCGGTGGCGACCCAGGAATTGTGCGGCCAGCTGCTCTCCGCCGTGGGCGAGGTGGGCTGGATCGACCAGGAAGACCAGATCAACGCCGTCACCGCGCTGTCCGGCGGCGGCCCGGCCTATGTCTTCCTGCTGATCGAGTGCCTGGCCGAAGCGGCGCGGCAGATGGGTCTGCCCGAGGAGCTTTGCATGAAGCTCGCCCGCCAGACCGTCACCGGCTCGGGCGAACTTGCGCATCAGTCGACCGAAAGCGCCACCAAGCTGCGCGAGGCGGTGATGAGCCCCAAGGGCACCACCCTCGAAGCGATCAAGGTGCTGATGGCGCCGGACGGGCTGCAGCCGCTGATGAACAAGGCCATCGCCGCCGCCACCAATCGCGGGCGCGAGATCGCCGAAGGCCGCTGAATCGATGGGCGAGCCGATGGGCGAGCCGGCGGCAAAGGGCAGCGTCGCCCGGGTGCGCGAGGCGCTGGCGGGATTCGGCCTCGCCGCGGAGATCAGGGAATTCGACGCCTCCACGCGCACCTCGGCCGAGGCCGCCGCGGCGATCGGCTGCGACGTCGCGCAGATCGCCAAATCGCTGGTCTTCCGCGCCAAATCCGCCAACCGCCCGGTCCTGGTCATCGCCAGCGGCAGCAACCGGGTGGACGAGAAGAAGCTGGAGGCCGAACTCGGCGACAAGATCGGTCGCGCCGACCCGGATTTCGTCCGCGCCGCCACCGGCTTCGCCATCGGCGGCGTGGCGCCGGTGGGACATACCGGTCCCGTCCAGGTCTTCATCGATGCCGACCTGCGGCAATACAAGGAAATCTGGGCGGCGGCCGGATCGTCCAACGCCGTCTTCCGCCTGACCCCGGCCGATCTGGAGCGGATCACCGGCGGCCGGGTTATTGCCGTGAAATAGCCGCGAAACCGGCCTGAACCCGCCGGAAGCGCATGCCCAGAGTCCTTGCCTGGGCGGCAATCCAACGCCACATTTGGTGCGTACATTCAGCGGAGATGGAGCAGCCAATGGCCAAGTCCGCGCGCAAGCCTTCCGCGAAATCCGGCAAGCCCCGCAAGGGCGCCGATGCCAAGCAGAGCAGGGCTCGGCCGGCCGATGCGAAGGCCGCCTTGCGTGAATCGCTGTTGCGGCTGGTGGCCGCCGGCGGCTGGCGCGACCTCTCCTATGCCGAGATCGCCAAGGATGCCGGGCTCAGCCTGGCCGAGGCCTACCAGGCCTATCCGTCCAAGACGGCGATCCTCACCGGCATCGGCCGCGACATCGACGCCCGGATCCTCGCCAGCCTGGAAGAGGACCCGCTGGACGGTTCGCCCAAGGACCGGTTGTTCGACCTGCTCATGCGGCGTTTCGACGCCCTGAACGAGAACCGGGCCGCCTTTTCGGCGCTGGCCTGGGAACTGCCCCGGACCCCGGGGGACGGACTGGCCCTGCTCTGCCAGCTGGGCTGCTCCCTCGGCCATATGCTGGAGGCCGCCGGAATCTCGACCGCCGGGCTGCGCGGCGCCTTGCGGATCAAGGGCCTGGGCGCCATCTATGCCGCGGGACTCAGGGTCTGGTTCAAGGATGATAGTCCGGATCTGGCCAAGACCATGGCCGAGCTCGACAAGCGCCTGGGACAGGTCGAACGCTGGCTCGATATGACGCGGCGCAGAACCGCCTAATTGCGTGACTAATATAGATTAATTTCAGATATTTTGCACTGCAACAAAAAAGCGCTTGACCTTCCTGTTGCACTGCACCATATAGGCTTCAGATCACTTCGATGGCCCGGGACGGGGCGCATCGAACAAGCCGCAGCAAAATACCTTTTGAGGAGATCAGAGATGGCCAAGACCCAGACCGTCGAGACCGAATTCGCCAAGGTTCCCGACTTCACCCAGATGCAGGCCGAGTTCAGCAAGTGGGCCGGCGACTTCAGCAAGTATTTCGTCAACGGCAAGATGCCGAACTTCGACCTCGACTCCGTGTTCGCGCTCCAGCGCAAGAACGTCGAGGCCTTCACCGCCGCCAACCAGGTCGCGTTCGACGGCGTCAAGGCCGTTGCCCAGCGCCAGGCTGAGCTGGCCCGCAAGGCCTTCGAGGAGTTCGGCAAGGTCGCCAAGGAAATGACCGCCGCCGGCACCCCGGAAGACAAGTTCGCCAAGCAGGCCGACCTCGCCAAGGCCGCCTTCGAGGACGCGCTGGTCAACATCCGCGAGACCGTCGACACCCTGCAGAAGTCGCAGAGCGAGGCGGTGGACGTGCTCTCCAAGCGCGTCGTCGCCAATATCGACGAGCTGAAGTCGGCCGTCGCGAAGGTCGTGAAGAAGTAAGCTGCCGGTTTCCGACCGGCCCCGATTGGGCCGGTCAAACGGCCCAAGAGAGAGGGTCCGCACCCTCCCCCAATCGCGCGGATCCTCACTGAGTAGCCGCCCGCTGCATCCCCCCGCAGCGGGCGGTTTTTCTTTGGGCAGTGTCGGGAGCGCTCCGATGATCTCCCGTATCACCTCAGGAGCGGGAGTTCTCGGCACTTTGCATCCGCCGCTTCACTTCCTGTAGTCTCCCCGCCGGCAGTTTGAACCGAGAGCGCGAGCATGGCGGACGGGCAGGCAGAGGCAGTTGCGGCGGAGATCACCTATGACGATTTCCGCAAGGTCGACATCCGGGTCGGCACCATCGTGGCGGCGGAGCCGTTTCCCGAGGCGCGGCGGCCGGCCTACAAGCTGAGCGTGGATTTCGGGCCGGCGATCGGCGTCAAGCGCTCCTCGGCGCAGATCACCAGGCGGTACAGCCTTGACGAACTGGTCGGCAAGCAGGTCGCCGCCGTCGTCAACTTCCCGAAGAAGCAGATCGGCAAGTTCATGTCCGAGGTGCTGGTGCTGGGCTTCCCGGACGAGAGTGGTGAAGTGGTGCTGATCCAGCCGAGCCTTCGTGTGCCCAATGGCGGGCGGCTCTATTAGAGGTATTTCCAGGATGGCGTTGCATTTTTCCGAGACCGAATTGGCGGCGCGCCGCCGGCGCGCGATGCAGCTGATGGAGCAGCGCGGCCTCGACGGGCTGCTGATGTTCCGCCAGGAGAGCATGTACTACCTGACCGGCTACGACACCTTCGGCTACGTCTATTTCCAGTGCCTCTATCTCGGCGCCGACGGCCGGATCATGCTGCTGACCCGGGCGCCGGATTTGCGCCAGGCGCAGAACACCTCCGACATCAAGGACATCCGCATCTGGATCGACGCGCCGACGGCCGACCCGGCGGCGGAGCTGTGCCAGCATCTGCGCGGCTTCGGCTGCGCCGGCAAGACGCTGGGCGTGGAATGGGAGGCCTATGGTCTCACCGCGCGCAACGGCATGCGGTTGCAGGCGGCCTTCGACGGCTTCGCCGATCTGCAGGATGCCTCGGACCTCGTCTCGCGCCTGCGCCTGGTGAAGAGCCCGGCCGAGATCGCCTATGTGCGCAAGGCGGCGGAGCTGGCCGACCTGGCGCTGGACGAGGCGCATCGCCTGACCGGGCCCGGCGCCGACGAAGGCGAGATCCTCGCCGCCATGCAATCGGTGATCTTCCGCAACGGCGGCGACGATCCGGCCAACGAGTTCATCATCGGCTCCGGCCCCGACGCCCTGCTCTGCCGCTACAAGACCGGCCGGCGCAAGCTCGACGCCCAGGACCAGCTGACCCTGGAATTCGGCGGCGTCTATCGCCACTACCATTCCTGCCTGATGCGCACGATCCCGGTCGGCAAGGTGCCGGCCCGGCAGGTCGAGATGCACAAGGTCGCCGTCGACGCGCTGGAGGCCTGCAAGGAAGCGCTGAAGCCCGGCCGGCCGATCGGCGAGGTGTTCGACGCCCATGCCCGCGTGCTCGACGCCGCCGGCTACCAGGCGCACCGCATGAACGCGACCGGCTACAGCCTGGGCGCCACCTTCGCGCCGAACTGGATGGACTGGCCGATGTTCTATCACGGCAACCCGGAGCTGGCGGCGCCGGGGCAGGTCTATTTCATCCACCTGATCATCTTCGACAGCGAGCGCGGCCTCGCCATGACCAGCGGCCAGACGGTGCTGGTCAACGACCGCGGCTGCGAGGCGCTCTCAAAGCGCTCGCTGGAGCTGGTAGCGCGGTAGGCGGGATTGCAAAAATAACTATATATTTCATATAGTTAAATAGTTTTCAGCCAGCCCGCCAAAGCCATTGCCAGCCCGTCATGCCGCTGTTACATTCCGCGCGCTTTTCGCCGCCCAACTAGCTGGGGCGGCGACGTTTTTTTGATCTGCGGCAGGTCGGGGCCGGGGTCGGAGAACGCAAAGGCCGGGTTTCTCCAAGGGCGCGCGCGGGCAGATGAAGATCCTTACGGGCAACAGCAATCGGCCGCTGGCCGAGGCCATCTCGGCCTATCTCAATCTGCCGCTGGTGAATGCCAGCATCCGGCGCTTCTCCGACATGGAAGTGTTCGTCGAGATCCAGGAGAACATCCGCGGCGAGGACGTGTTCGTCGTGCAGTCGACCTCGTTCCCGACCAACGACAACCTGATGGAACTGCTGATCATCATGGATGCGTTGAAGCGCGCCTCCGCGCGCCGCATCACCGCGGTGATCCCCTATTACGGCTACGCGCGGCAGGATCGCAAATCGGGATCGCGCACGCCGATCTCGGCCAAGCTGGTCGCCAATCTGATCACCACCGCCGGCGCCAACCGCGTGCTGACCGTCGACCTCCACGCCGGGCAGATCCAGGGCTTCTTCGACATCCCGACCGACAACCTGTTCGCCGCGCCCGTCCTCACCAAGGACATCAAGGAGCACTTCCCCGGCGACAACAACCTCTGCATCGTCTCGCCCGACGTCGGCGGCGTGGTGCGCGCCCGCGCCTTCGCCAAGCGGCTCGATGCCGACCTCGCGATCATCGACAAGCGGCGCGAGCGCGCCGGCGTCTCCGAGGTCATGAACATCATCGGCGAAGTCAGCGGCATGCGCTGCATCCTGGTCGACGACATCGTCGACAGCGCCGGCACCCTCTGCAACGCCGCCGTCGCGCTGAAGGAAGCGGGCGCCGCCTCGGTCAGCGCCTATGTGACCCATGGCGTGCTCTCCGGCGGCGCGGTGTCGCGCGTCTCCGCCTCGCCGCTCGAATCCCTGGTGATCACCGATTCGATCGAGGCGACCGCGGCGGTCCGCGTGTCGCAGACGGTGCGCCAGCTCACCATTGCTCCGCTGCTCGCCGAGGCCATGGCCCGCGTCAGCGAGGAGCGTTCGGTTTCCAGCCTTTTCGATTGACCCTGGTCGACTGAAGAGGCTGGTTGCGGGCGGCCCGGACTAGCGAGGGCCGCTCGAAGGCAAATCCGGTTTGGCACCCCTGGAGGCCGGCCGGTTCCGAAGGCGGAATGGTCCGCGTCGGAAACACTGCTGGATGAAAGGATATGATCATGCCCGCAGTTGAATCCATTCGCGCGGAGTCTCGCGACCGCGCTGGTAAGGGGGCTGCTCGTGCGACTCGTCGTGCTGGCCGCGTCCCTGCCGTGATCTATGGCGACAAGAAGGATGCGACGCTGATCTCGCTCGATCCCAAGGAGCTGGAGCGGCTGGTGCAGAAGAAGGCGTTCTTCGCCACTTTGCTGGACCTCGAGCTCGGCGGCGCGAAGCATCGCGTGCTGCCGCGCGACGTGCAGTTCGACCCGATCTATGACCGCATCGTCCATGCCGATTTCCAGCGCATCAACAAGGACGCCAAGATCCACGTCAACGTGCCGGTGGTGGTCACCAACGAAGCGGCCGCCCCGGGCATCAAGCGCGGCGGCGTGCTCAACCTGGTGCGCCACGAGATCGAGTTCCTCTGCTCGCCGGACAACATCCCGCAGCAGATCGTGGTCGACATCACCGGCCTCGACATCGGCGGCAGCGTCCACATCAGCAGCGTGAAGCTGCCGGAAGGCGCCACCCCGACGATCAAGGAGCGCGACTTCACCATCGTGACCATCGGCGCGCCGTCCGGCCTCAAGGCCGAGCAGGAAGCGGCGGCGGCTGCCGCGGCCACTGCGGCGGCGGCTCCGGCGGCGGGTGCGGCTCCGGCGGCGGGCG
>JBDHTX010000057.1:0-20148 GCA_039808885.1 Dongiaceae bacterium
GGCCATCTCGAGCACGTCGATGGCGAGCTCGATGTCCATGTTGCCCTTGATTTTCCGGCGGCCCATGGAATCGGTGTATTCCTTGGTCGGCTTGGTCACCATGGTGAAGCCGTTGTAGTCGAGCCAGTCGACCAGCGGGCGCAGCGGCGAGTATTCCTGGTCCTCCACCAGCGCCGTGTAGTAGAAGGCGCGGATCAGGTGGCATTTCTCCTGGAACTGCTTCAGCAGGCGCTTGTAGTCGATGTCGAAGCCCAAGGCCCGGGCGGCGGCGTGCAGATTGGCGCCGTCGATGAACAAGGCGACGCGTTCGTTGGGGTAAAATCGGCTAAGCATGACACCCTCGCAAAATGGTCATTCGCTCCCTGGCCCCGTGGAGCGGAATATGGTTGAGACCTGCCGAGGATGAACCAGGAGCCGTTTAAACGGTCCAAAAGCCAGGCTCGCCCCCGCAGCCTTACGCCCGGACCCCATGGCCGCTCCATCCCGAGAGCCGGCCGCAGAGTCTTATCGGGACAATTTATGGACGATCCGGCCAATGTTTGACGATCTATACATTGGGTTAGGTGCCAACCTGCCCCATCCGCAATTCGGCCTACCGCGCGCGACGCTGGAGCACGTTTTGACGCGGCTTCCGGCAGCAGGCCTGCGCATCGTCGCCCGCTCGCGCTGGTATGAATCCGCACCCGTGCCGGTTTCAGATCAGCCCTGGTTCGTGAACGGCGTGATCCGGGTGGAGACCGCCCTGGCGCCCGCGGCGGTGCTGGCGGAACTGCACCGGATCGAGGCCGAGTTGGGCCGCCAGCGGGGCGAGCGGAACGCCGCCCGCGCGGTTGATCTGGACATCCTGGCTATTGGGAACATGATCCTGGATGGACCGGAGCCGCCGATCGTGCCGCATCCGCGGCTGGGGCAGCGGGCTTTCGTGCTGTTGCCATTGGCGGAATTGGCCCCGGATTGGCGTCATCCGGTGACCGGGGCGCCGATTTCGGCCCTCATCGCCGCGCTGCCCCGCGATCAGATCAGCCGAGCCCTGCGGGATTCGCCGGTGTCGCGCGCTTGAATGCAGCGCAATATTAAGTTAGGAACAATCGATTAGCCTAATTCCTGGAGGCGTTTGAAGAATGGCCCGCGTAACCGTTGAAGATTGCGTCCTGAAGGTGCCGAACCGGTTCCAGCTCGTCCTGCTGGCCGCGCATCGCGCCCGTGAGGTTTCCGCCGGCTCGCAGCTGACCATCGATCGGGACAACGACAAGAACCCGGTCGTCGCGTTGCGCGAGATCGCCGACACGACCATCGATCTCGATTCGCTGCGCAGCAACCTGGTGAAGGGCCTGCAGCGCCAGGTCGAGACCGATGAGCCGGAAGAAGAGGGCGCCGGCTTCGGCGTCGGCGCCGGCGATCTGCTGGCCGAGATGCAGCAGGCGCAGATCAGCAAGGAAGAGGCGGACGACGCCGATCTCTCCATCGATGGCGAGTTCGAGGACGCCGCCGTCGCCGACGAGGAATAACCGGCGGCAAGACCGGAACAGAACACCAAGGATCATAGGCAGGGCAGTTGAGCGAGGCCGCCAAACGAAGTGTCACCACTGAACCCATGATGGGCGCGATCGATCAGCCCAAGCGATAATCTGATCTGGCGATGATTAGACAGTTTGAACTGGTCGAACGCATAAAGGCCTATGATCCAGGCGCGGATGAGGACATGCTCAACCGCGCCTATGTTTTTTCCATGAAGGCGCACGGCTCGCAGTCGCGGGCCTCCGGCGATCCCTATTTCTCGCATCCCCTCGGCGTGGCGGAGATCCTCACCCGCCTCAAGCTCGATGCCGCCTCGATCATCACCGGCCTGCTGCACGACACGGTCGAGGACACCGATGCGACGCTGGACGAGATCGAGGGCCTGTTCGGCAAGGAGATCGGGCAGCTGGTCGACGGCGTCACGAAGCTGTCGCGCCTGGAGCTGCAGTCCGACCACACCAAGCACGCGGAGAATTTCCGCAAGCTGGTGCTGGCGATGTCGAACGACATCCGCGTGCTGCTCGTGAAGCTGGCCGACCGGCTGCACAACATGCAGACGGTCGATTTCATCAAGGACCCGGGCAAGCGCCGCCGCATCGCGCTGGAGACGCTGGAAATCTATGCCCCGCTCGCCGAGCGCATGGGCATGCACCAGATCAAGGACGAGCTGGAGAACCTCTCCTTCGCCCAGGTCTATCCGGAGGCCTACGCCTCGATCGTGCAGCGGCGCGGCTTCCTGCGCGAGCAGGGCACCGGCCACGCCGACCAGATCATCGAGGAGCTCGGCAAGGTGCTGGCCGATGCCGGCGTCGAGTGCGTCGTCTCGGGGCGGGAGAAGACGCCCTATTCGATCTGGCGCAAGATGCAGAAGAAGCGCATGGAGTTCGAGCAGCTCTCGGACATCATGGCCTTCCGCATCATCGTTCCCGACATCACCGCGTGCTACCAGGCGCTCGGCGTCATCCACGGCCGCTACTCGATGATCCCCGGCCGGTTCAAGGACTACATCTCGACGCCGAAGCCGAACAACTACCGCTCGATCCATACCGGCGTGATCGGCCCGTTCCGCAGCCGCATCGAGATCCAGATCCGCACCCGCGACATGCACGAGATCGCCGAGCTGGGCGTGGCCGCGCATTGGCAATACAAGCAGGGGCGGCCGCAGCTCGAGGGCCGGCAGTATCGCTGGCTGCGCGAGCTGCTCGACATCCTGGAACATGCCGCCGGGCCGGAGGAGTTCCTCGAGAACACCAAGCTGGAGATGTTCCAGGACCAGGTGTTCTGCTTCACGCCCAAGGGCGACCTGATCGCCCTGCCGCGCGGGGCCACGCCGGTCGATTTCGCCTATGCGGTGCACACCGAGGTCGGCAACACCTGCGTCGGCGCCAAGATCAACGGCCGCATCGTGCCGCTCAGGAGCGAGCTCCACAACGGCGACCAGGTCGAGGTCGTCACCTCGCGCGCACAGACGCCGTCGCCGACCTGGGAGCGCTTCGTCGTCACCGGCAAGGCGCGCGCCTGCATCCGCCGCTACATCCGCACCCAGCAGCGCACGCAATATGTCGAGCTCGGCCGCGCCATGATGCAGAAGGAGTTCCAGCACGAGGGCTACGAATACGCCGACAAGTCGATGGAAGGCGTGCTCAAGAAATTCAAGGCCGAGGAGACCGAGGACCTGCTGGCGCAGATCGGCGAGGGCATGCTCGGCGCCCGCGAGGTGCTGAACGCCATCTTCCCCGGCACGCGCAAGACCAATGCGCCGGAGAAAGTCGTGCCGATCGGCCGCCAGCGGGCCAAGGCCAAGGGCAACAACGCGATCCCGATCCGCGGCCTGATCCCGGGCATGGCGATGCACTTCGCCGGCTGCTGCCATCCGCTGCCCGGCGACCGCATCGTCGGCATCGTCACCACCGGCAAGGGCGTCACCATCCACACCATCGACTGCGAGACCCTGGAGAGTTTTGCGGAAACGCCGGAGCGCTGGCTCGACGTCGCCTGGGACCAGGATTCCGACGGCGCCGAGCAGCATGTCGGGCGGCTGGCCGTCGTCATCACCAACCAGCCGGGCAGCCTCGGCAGCCTGACCACGGTGATCGGCAAGAATCTCGGCAACATCTCGAACCTGAAGATCACCAACCGCTCGATCGACTTCTTCGAGGTGCTGGTCGATGTCGAGGTGAAGGACGTGCGCCACCTGACCAACATCATCGCCGCCCTGCGCGCCACGCCCGCGATCAGCTCCGTCGACCGGGCGCGGGGGTAGGCGATTCATGAACTCGGTCTTCGTACTACTCCGCACGTCATCCCAAGGCTTGGCCCACATTGGTCCAAGACGGGGATCCACGAGTTTGCCCGCCGACATTCGGTCCCGCTCAATGAAACTCGTGGATGGCAAGGCCAAGCCTTGCCATGACGGCATTGAGTACGGAGCGAGGCTCCGGGCGCCAATATGATCCTCGGCATCGGCAACGACATCATCGACATCAGGCGGATCGAGGAATCGATCGCGCGCTGGGGCGACCGCTTCCTGCTGCGGGTCTTCACCGACGTCGAGCGCGCGAAGTCCGACCGCCGCGCCAACCGCGCGGCCTCCTACGCCAAGCGCTTCGCCGCCAAGGAGGCGTGCAGCAAGGCGCTCGGCACCGGGCTGCGCGCCGGCGTGTTCTGGCGCGACATGGGCGTGGTCAACCTGCCCTCGGGCAAGCCGACCCTCAAGCTGACCGGCGGGGCGCTGCGGCGCCTGCAGGCGATCACGCCGGACGGGCGGGTGGCGCAGATCGACCTCACCATCACCGACGACTTCCCGCAGGCCCAGGCGATCGTGATCATCTCCGCCTATCCGCCCGCCCGACACGGCGCCTGAGTCGGCAAGTACCTGAAACAACCGGCGAAAACCGGCCCGGACTTCCTTGACTTTGCGCGGCCCTGCTGGCTTGATCCCCCCGCGACCGGGCCAGGCCGAGGCGGTCCACGGCCCGGGTCACAACGAAGAAAGCCTCATGTCACGTAAACCTTCCGGCGCATTCGGCGAAATCTGGGAAATTGCCAAGACGTTGATCTGGGCAGGCCTGATCGCGATCGTGATCCGCACCTTCGCCTATGAACCGTTCAACATCCCGTCCAGCTCCATGGTCCCGACCCTGCTGATCGGCGACTACCTCTTCGTCTCGAAGAGTGCCTTCGGCTACAGCAAGTTCTCATTTCCCGGCGGCCTGGTGCCGGTGGAGGGGCGCATCTGGGAGGGCGAGCCCAAGCGCGGCGACGTGGTGGTGTTCCGCCCGCCGGGCGAGCCGGAGACGGATTTCATCAAGCGCGTGATCGGCTTGCCGGGCGACCGGGTGCAGATGCGCGAGGGGCGCCTGTTCATCAACGATACGCTGGTCGACCGCCAGCGCATCGAGGACTATGTCGATCCCGACGATCCCTATGCGCGACCGGCGCCGCAATACCTGGAGACCCTGCCCGGCGGCGTCACCCACCGCATCATCGAGAAGCTCGGCGATGCGGGCCAGCTCGACAACACCGCGGTGTTCCTGGTGCCGGCGGGCCACTATTTCATGATGGGCGACAATCGCGACGGCTCGGCCGACAGCCGCCAGCTCGGCAGCAGTGACGCGAAGTGCGAGACTGGCGTCATCGACGAGACCGCGACCGATTGCTTCGACAAGGTCGGATTCGTGCCCAAGGAGAACTTGATCGGGCCGGCGAAGATCCTGTTCTGGTCATTCGACGGCTCAAATCACTGGTATAATCCGATCACCTGGGTGACCGGGCTGCGCTTCGGCCGGCTATTCAATGTGATCGAATGAATGGCGAAGAGCGAGGAGTCTGATTTCGGCGCACTGATGCAGGTGCTGGGGCACGGCTTCAGCGACCCGGATTTGCTGCGTACCGCGCTGACCCACCCCAGCGCGCTCACCCGCCGGACCAGCAAGCAGGGCCCGCGCCAGAAGGGCGGCCAGGACAACCAGCGCCTGGAGTTCCTCGGCGACCGCGTCCTTGGCCTGGTCGTGGCCGAGATGCTCTATCGCACCTTCGGCAAGGAAGACGAGGGCGCCATGGCCAAGCGGCTGGCGGCGCTGGTGCGCCAGGAGGGCCTCGCCCATGTGGCGCGCTCCATCGATCTCGGCAGCCACCTGATCCTGTCGCGCGGCGAGGCCGATGGCGGCGGGCGCGACAACGCCGCGACCCTGGCCGATGCCTGCGAGGCGATCATCGGCGCCATCTACCTCGATGCCGGGCTGGACGCGGCGCGCAAATTCGTCGAGCGGCACTGGTCGGCGCTGGTTGCCGCAGATGCGCTGCCGCCGCAGGACGCCAAGACGGCGCTGCAGGAATGGGCGCAGGCCGCCGGTCTGCCGCTGCCGGTCTATCAGGTGGTGGAATCCTCCGGCCCGCCGCACGACCCGACCTTCACCGTCGAGGTGCGGGTCAGCGGCAAGCGCGCCGCCAAGGCCAGCGGCAAGTCCAAGCGCGCCGCCGAGCAGGCCGCCGCCGCCAGCCTCATCGCGGAGCTGCGGCAATGACCAGCGAGACCGAGACGCGCTGCGGCTATGTCGCCCTGATCGGCGCGCCTAATGCCGGCAAGTCGACCCTGATCAACCGCCTGGTCGGCGCCAAGGTTTCCATCGTCTCGCCCAAGGTGCAGACCACGCGCCGCCGCGTGCTGGGCGTCGCCATGCAGGGCAGCGCGCAGATCGTCTTCGTCGACACGCCCGGCATCTTCGCGCCCAAGCGGCGATTGGACCGCGCCATGGTCGCCGCCGCCTGGGGCGGAACGGAGGAGGCCGACCGCATCGTGCTGCTGGTCGATGCCACGAAAAAGAAGATCGACCAGGACACCCTCGCCATCATCGAGGGCTTGAAAAAGTCCGGCCGCAAGGCGCTCTGCGCCATCAACAAGATCGACGCGGTGAAGCGCGACAAGCTGCTCGGCCTCGCCGGCGAGCTCAACGCGCTGTTCCCCTTCGAGCGCACCTTCATGATCTCCGCCGAGAGTGGCGACGGCGTCGACGACCTGATGGCGGAGGTCGCCGGCAGCCTGCCCAAGGGCCCGTACCTGTTCCCCGAGGACCAGCTCACCGACCTGCCCATGCGGATGCTGGCCGCCGAGGTGACCCGCGAGCACCTGTTCCGCCAGCTGCACGAGGAAGTGCCTTATGCGCTGACGGTGGAGACCGATGCCTGGGAGGAGTTCAAGGACGGCAGCGCCAAGGTGACGCAGTCGATCTACCTGGCGCGCGACAACCACAAGGCCATCGTCATCGGCAAGGGCGGCAGCCGCATCAAGCAGGTGCGCGAGGCCGCACAGCACGAATTGCAGGAGATGATGGGCCGCCAGGTCCACCTCTTCCTCTTCGTCAAGGTGCGCGAGAACTGGCAGGAAGACCCCGAGCGCTACCGCGAGATGGGGCTGGATTTCGAGACTTAGCAGGGAATGATGCGGGCGCTCCGATCACCGAGTTCGCTCTGCTCCTTCCCCCCCACGCCGACGAATGTCGGCATGCGCCGACGGGGCGGGGGAAGGGTGGGAAGGGGGGTGATGCAGCGCCATGTCTCGCCAAAAAGAGTCGTCACCAAGTATCGCTACCGCGATGGCGCTCCCGCAGGTCGCGCTACCCCCCATCCGGCTGCGACTAGGCTCGCTGCGCTCGCCAAGTCTCCGCTGCCTTCCCCCGCAAGGGGGGAAGGGTAAACATCATGGACTGGCAGGATCAGGGCTTCGTCCTTTCGGCGCGGCGGCATGGGGAGAGCGACGCGATCCTCACCCTGCTGACGCGCGAGCACGGGCGGCATCTGGGCATCGTCAAGGGCGGGTCGGGCAAGCGCCATCGCGCGGTGGTGGAGATCGGCAACCGGGTCACCGCGGATTGGCATGCGCGGCTCTCGGAGCATCTCGGGCGTTTCACAGTGGAGCTGGCGGCGCCGCATGCGGCGCTCTGCCTGGACGATGCGGCGCGGCTGGCGGCGCTGAGCTCGGCCTGCGCCACGCTGGACGCGGCCTTGCCCGAGCGCGAACCGCATCCGGACATCTTCGACGATTTCGCCGCGCTGGCGGCGGCCCTCTCGGAGCGGCGCTCCGACTGGCCGGCCGAATTCGTGCGCTGGGAGGCGCGGCTGCTCTCGGCGCTCGGCTTCGGCCTCGACCTGCGCCATTGCGCGGTGACGGGGGAGACCGAGGGGTTGGCCTATGTCTCGCCCAAGACCGGCCGGGCGGTGACGGCCGAGGCGGGCCGGCTGCACAAGGACAAGCTGCTGCCGCTGCCCGCATTCCTACGCAACGGCGATACGATCGTGAGCCGCGACGATCTGGTCGCCGGGCTGCGCTTGACGGGATACTTCCTGGAGCGGCATGTCTTTGCCCATGCGATCAAGCACGGCGCCGCGGAGGCGCGGGCGCGGCTGGTGGAGCGGCTGGCGGCCCAGAAATAGGCGACAGGAAACAGGGAGCGGATCTTGGGCAAGAACGTGGTGGTGATCGGCGCCGGCATCGTCGGCTGCTCGGCAGCCCTGTGGCTGCAGCGCGACGGGCACCGGGTGACCATCCTCGACAAGACCGGGCCGGGCGAGGGCGCCTCCAAGGGCAACGCCGCGGTCATCGCCACGGAATCCTGCCTGCCGGTCGCCTATCCCGGCATCCTCTGGGACGTGCCGAAATACCTGATGGACCCGTTGAGCCCGCTCGCCATCCGCTGGTCCTATTTGCCGAAGCTGGCGCCGTGGCTGATGCGCTTCGTCGGGTCCAGCGGCAAGGCGACCTACGAGCAGACCTCGATCGCGCTGCGCAGCATCCTCACCGAGGCGCTGGCGGCGCATAAGGAGCTGGCCGCCGCCGCCGGCTGCCGGGACATCATCCAGGAGACCGGCTGGCTCGGCATCTATGAGAGCGACGCCAAGTTCCAGAGCGTGCAGTCGGATTTCGAGATCCAGCGCCGGCGCGGCATCAAGATCGAGATCCTGAAAGGCGAGGAGATCCGCCAGTTCGAGCCGAGCCTGCAGCCGATCTACAGGCACGCCGCCTATTTCCCCGAGAACGCCTATGTGCTCGACAACTTCCGCCTGGTGCAGAGCCTGGCCGAGGACGTGGCGCGCAACGGCGGCAAGGTGGCGACCGACGAGGTGGTCGATTTCGAGATTGGCGCGGCGGGCCCCACTTCCGTCATCGGCCGCAACGGACGCTATGCCTGCGATGCCGTGGTGGTGACGGCCGGCGCCTGGTCGCGGAAGCTCTCCGCGAAGCTTGGCGAGAACGTGCCGCTGGAGACCGAGCGCGGCTATCACGTCACCTTGCCCAACGCAAAGAAGCGCCCGCGCATGCCGCTCTATTCCGGCGACCATTCCTTCGCCATCACGCCGCTCGACATCGGCCTGCGCTTCGCGGGCACGGTCGAGCTGGGCGGGTTGGACCTGCCGCCCAACCCGGCGCGCAACCAGATCCTGATCGCGCACGGCAAGCGCATGTTCGGCGAGCTGGACGAGACCGGGCGCAGCGACTGGATGGGCTTCCGCCCCTCGATGCCCGATTCCAAGCCGGTCATCGACCGCGGCCGCCGCTTCAAGAACACCTTCTACGCCTTCGGCCACGGCCATGTCGGGCTCACGCTCGGCCCGATCACCGGCAAGCTGATCGCCGAACTGGTCAGCGACCGGCAGCCGAGCGTGGATCTGAAGCCGTTCGCGGTGGACCGGTTCTAGCGGTCGCGAAGGCGGCGGTGGCCTCTAAATTGCCACGATCTGCAGCCAGTGTGGCGCGATGAGAAGATGGATTTTAGTGGCGGCTGTCATTGCGCTTCTGGCGGCGGGTGGCCTTTGGCTGCGCCAGCTGTTTCTCATCGATAGTTGTTTGGATCGCGGGGGCCGGTGGAACTACGATGCCAATTCCTGCGAGCTGGTGGCGCAACAGTAGACTGCATTCTCCGTCATGCCAGGGCTTGGCCCTGGCATCCACGAGTCTGCCTGCGACATCGCACTCCCGCCGATCGAAACTCGTGGATGGCATGGCCAAGCCATGCCATGACGAACGAGTATTTGGGAGTCATTGGCGACACACTTGGCGCTAAGACATTGCCTGACGCACCTGCTCTGCGATCCGAGTCAGTTCCTCGCGCGGCAAGGGCGGAAACTCCTTGCTGACGATCCGCGTCATGCCGCTCGGCAGCTTTTCCTCGACCACCTCGCCGCGGACAAACTGGTCGTTCAGCGCATCGCCCTGGCGGTGCGGGGCGAGGTGCACGTGCAGATGCGGGATGCCGTTGCCGAAGATGTAGACATAGACGACCTCAGCACCCGTCGCCTCGCGCAGGACGCGGGTGCAGCGGGCGAGGACCGGCCCGAAGCTGGCGGCCTCGGCGCCGTCGAGGTCGGTCACATGGGGCACATGCCGTTTCGGCTCCAGATAGGCGAAGCCCGGCACCTCGGCGGAGAGGCTCACCGTCAGACGCCAGAGCGCATCCTCCCAGACCTGGACGCGGTCCCACGCCGCGTCGCCCGCGGTTCCGGCGCAGATGATGCAGGGCGTGGGGTCTGTCATGGCGGCGACCGAAACCTTCTGACTATTGCCTGGCACCGGTGTAGTTTCCTCCGTCGAGCCGATAGCGTCTATAAGAGTTCTGCGCAGGAGATTGTCAGCATGGCCGGAAAGGCACCGACAAGCGAACGCCCGCAACGCAAGCCCGCCCCGCAGGCGGCACAAGGCGGCGACTCGCCGACGCAGCTGATCGACGCGCGCATCCGGGAGCTGGGGGATTGGCGGGGTGAGACGCTCGCCCAGGTGCGGGCGCTTATCCACAAGGCCGACCCCGAGGTGATCGAAGAATGGAAGTGGCGCGGTGTGCCGGTGTGGTCGCATGCCGGCATCATCTGCACCGGCGAAACCTACAAGGAAGTGGTGAAGCTGACCTTCGCCAAGGGCGCCTCCCTGCCGGACCCCAAGAAGCTGTTCAACGCCAGCCTGGAGGGCAACACGCGCCGCGCCATCGATATCCGTGACGGCGACAGGATCGACGAGAAGGCGCTGCAGGCCCTCATCCGCGCGGCGGTGGCGCACAACACCCGCAAATGAGCCGGCGGGCCCTCGGCTTGACGCGCGGACCCCGGCTCCTACATTGATCCCGAATATCCCGACTCGGACGATCAATGGCCAAGAAACCGACCACCGCGCCGCTGCCGCAAGGCGAGATCCGCATCGCCAATCTGGCCGATGCCCTGGGCGAGCGCTATCTGTCCTATGCCCTTTCCACCATCATGGCGCGTTCGCTGCCCGATGTCCGCGACGGGCTGAAGCCGGTCCATCGGCGCCTGCTCTATGCCATGCGGCAATTGCGCCTGGAGCCGGGCTCGGGGTTCAAGAAATCGGCGCGCGTGGTCGGCGACACGATGGGCCAGTTCCATCCGCATGGCGACCAGTCGATCTACGACGCCATGGTGCGCATGGCGCAGGATTTCGCCCAGCGCTATCCGCTGGTCGACGGCCAGGGCAATTTCGGCAACATCGACGGCGATAACGCGGCGGCGATGCGCTACACCGAGGCGCGCCTGACGGAGGCCGCCGGGCTGATGCTGGCCGAGATCGACAACGACACCGTCGATTTCCGCCAGACCTATGACGGCGAGAACGCCGAGCCCATCGTGCTGCCGGCCGCGTTTCCCAACCTGCTGGCGAACGGCGCCCAGGGCATCGCCGTCGGCATGGCGACCAGCATCCCGCCGCACAACGTGGCGGAGATCTGCGACGCGCTGCAGCACCTGATCAAGACGCCGAATGCGCGGGTCGAGACCCTGCTCAACCTGATGCCGGGGCCGGATTTCCCGACCGGCGGCATCCTGAGCGAAACCCGCGAGACCATCGTCGAGGCCTACAGGACCGGCCGCGGGTCGCTGCGCGTGCGCGCCCGCTACGAGGTCGAGAAGCTGAAGGGCGGCGGCTGGCAGATCGTCGTCACCCAGATTCCCTACCAGGTCGCCAAGTCGAAGCTGATCGAGAAGATCGCCGAGCTGCTGCAGGAGAAGAAGCTGCCTTTCCTGGACGACATCCAGGACGAATCGGCGGCCGACGTGCGCATCGTGCTGACGCCGAAGAACCGTAATGTCGAGCCGGAGCATCTGATGGAGCAGATGTTCCGCCTGACCGATCTGGAAATCCGCTTCGGTCTCAACATGAACGTGCTCGGCGCCGACCAGGTGCCGCGCGTCATGTCGCTGCCCGAGGTGCTGCGCGCCTACCTGGACCACCGCCGCGAGGTGCTGCAGCGCCGCAGCCGGCATCGCCTGGCCGAGATCGAGCGGCGCCTCGAGATCCTCGAGGGCTACCTGATCGTCTATCTCAACATCGACGCCGTCATCCGCATCATCCGCACCGAGGATGATCCGAAGGCGGTGATGATGAAGAAGTGGAAGCTGACCGATTTGCAGGCCGACGCGATCCTCAACATGCGCCTGCGCGCCCTGCGCAAGCTGGAAGAGATCGAGATCAAGACCGAGCACAAGAACCTCACCAACGAGAAGCGCGATTTGAACGCGCTGCTCAAGGACGAGGGCAAGCAGTGGGACAAGATCTCCGGCGAGATCGGCGAGCTGAAGAAGAGCTACGGCCCGAAGACGGAGCTGGGCCGCCGCCGCACCGAGCTGGGCGAGGCGCCATCGGCCGAGATCATCCCGCTGGAGGCGCTGATCGAGCGCGAGCCGGTGACGGTGATCTGCTCGCAGAAGGGCTGGATCCGCGCCATGAAAGGCCATGTCGAGGACACGGCCGAGATCAAGTTCAAGGAAGGCGATCGCGGCAAGTTCGAGATCAAGTGCGAGACCACGGACAAGCTGCTGGTCTTCGGCACCAACGGCAAGTTCTACACCCTCGGCATCGACAAGCTGCCGGGCGGGCGCGGCCATGGCGAGCCGATCCGCCTGATGATCGACCTCGGCAACGACCAGGACATCGTCCAGGTGATGATCCACAAGCCGGGGCAGAAGCTGCTGGTCGCCGCCGCCGACGGGCGCGGCTTCGTGGTCAATTCCGACGAGGTGATCGCCCAGACGCGCAACGGCAAGCAGGTGCTGAGCCTGCCCGACGGTGTCGAGGCGCAGGTCTGCACCCCGGCCGAAGGCGACATGGTCGCCTGCATCGGCGAGAACCGGAAGATGCTGCTGTTCAAGCTCGAGGAAGTGCCGGAGATGGCGCGTGGCCGCGGCGTCATGCTGCAGAAATACAAGGACGGCGGCCTCTCCGACGCCAAGGTCTACAGCAGGAAAGACGGCTTGAGCTGGCGCCTCGGCGACAAGACGCGCACCGAGACCAATTTGCGCGACTGGATCGGCGAACGCGCCCAGGCCGGCAGGTTGCCGCCGCAGGGCTTCCCAAGAGGGAACAAGTTCACTTGAGGCGAGTCCCCTCCTCCCGAACGGGGGAGGGCAGGGTGGGGGCAGCGAGCGAAGATTGCCTGCGCATCCGGTCTGAGGCTTCCCCCTCCCTCACCCTCCCCCGTTCCGGGGGAGGGATAGGACGGCCAGACCTCCGAAGGCCTACCGCGCCCCGCCGCCGTCGACGACGATTGTCTGCCCGGTGATATAGCCGGCGCCGGCGAGCAGATAGAAGATCACCTCGGCGTAGTCCTCCGGCTTGCCGGCGCGCTTCAAAGGCAGCCTGGCGACGGTCCTGGCGAGGTCGGCGGGGTCGAACTTGCAGTCCCAGCCGGAGCCGTCGACGATGTTGGGCGCGATGGCGTTCACCCGCACCTCCGGCCCCAGCGCATAGGACCATTCGGTGGTGAGCAGGATCAGCGCCGCCTTGGTCGCCGCATAGACCGAGGACGAGCCGCCGTAGCCGAGGCCGGCGGTCGAAGCCACGTTCACGATGGCGCCGCCGGTCTTCTTCAGGTGCGGGGCGGCGGCCTTCAAACAGCGATAGGGTCCGATCTGGTTGATCGAGACGAGCTTCGCCCAGAACGCCTCGTCCTGGCGCGCGAAATCATCGACCGGGATCGGCTGGGCGGTGCCGGGCGTGCCGGCGTTGTTGACCAGGAAGTCGAGCCGCCCGAAATGCGCCGCCGCCGCGTCGATCATCGCGGTGACGTCCTCCGGCTTCGACACGTCGCCGGGGAAGGCGGCGACGTTGCGTCCCGCATGCTTCAGCCGGGTGACCTCCTGCGCCAGGCGCGGATTGCCGGCGAGGTCGTTGATCGCCACGCTGCAGCCGTTCGCCGCGAGGCGCTCGACCGTCGCCAGGCCGATGCCGGAGGCGCCGCCGGTGACGAAGGCGACCTTGCCGGACAGATTTGCGCTGATCATGAAGCCCCCCGAGGACTAGTCTTCTTGGTCCTCATCATCGCGGAATTCGCCGGTCAGCTTCAAGCCTTCGATGCCGGTGGCGCCTTTCTCCTTGATGACACGGCGTGCTGTCTTGCCGGTCTCCTCCTTCAGCGCCGCGGCGAGGGTCTCCGAATGCGTGACGATCCAGATCCGCGTGCGTTGCGCCGCCTGCGCGATCAGCCGCGCCAGCGGCGGCAGCAGCGCCGGATGCAGGCTCGCCTCGGGCTCGTTGAGCGCGATGAGCGAGGGCAGGCGATAGCCCATCAGCGCGCCCAGCAGGCAGAGATACTTGAGTGTGCCGTCGGACAGCTCATGCGCGCCGAACGCGCGCGGCGTGTCGGGGAAGCTCATCTCGAACTTGCACCAGCTGCCTTCGTCCCAAGCCTTCAACCTGGCGCCGGGGAAGGCGTCGTCGATGACTGCTTGCAGATCCACAGCATCCCCACGGATCATGAAGAGCGTCGCTAGTACGGCGGCCAGGTCGTGGCCGTCCGAACTCAGGGTCGGCGTGGTGATCGCGTGGCAGGGCTGGCGGATGGCAGACGCCTCGTCGGTCCGGAAATCGTGATACAGCCGCCATTCCAGCAACTCGCGTCGCACTGTCTCCACTTCAGGATAGCGCGACGCATCCCGAAATGCCGCGAGCGCGGTTTCCGACGATAGGACCGCCGCCTTGTGGACTTCGCGCGCTCCGGATTCGTTGCGCAACGCGACCATCGGCCCGCGGCGTTCCATCATCACAATCTTGCGCTGACCGGCAACGTGCATCAGGCGCTCTTCCCGGACCAGCGGCTCGATCGTAAATGCAGCTTCGGTGTTGAAGGGCGGTGGCGGTGGCAAGCCAATCTCGACGTCATAGTGCATTTCTTCGAAGTGGGCCGATAGAACGAGCCGTACCGGATCGCCTCGTCGTTTCTTGCCAGCCCACAACACGGATTCAACGCCACCCTCTTGTGCGATGGCGCGAGTGATGTTGCCTTCCGCCGCAGCGCGCAGCAGGCCGAGCGCCTTGTAGAGGTTGGTTTTCCCCACTCCATTGGCGCCGATGAAGATCGAGCAGGCATCGACGGGCAGATAGAGACTGCGGATCGAGCGGTAGCCCTTGATCGAGACGGCGCTGAGCGGCATGGCGCGCTATTCCGTCGGCAGCGGCAATTTGTGCAGGCGCAGGAAGCTGAGCTTGTCCCAGTAGCCGCGCTGGAAGGCGATTTTGCCATCGACCACATGGAAGAACCCGCAACCGCGCAGCCCGTTGGGATCGCGCCATTCCAGGATCGCCCACTCGCCGTCCTCGAAGATATGCTCGGGGATGCAGACCATCTCGGCGGCGGCGAATTCGCGGGCGAACATGGCATGGATGGCGGTGCGACCCGCGACGGGCGCCTCGGCCACCTGGTGGTTGGTTGCGTTCTCCGCATAGAAGGACGCGACTTCGGCGGCATCGGCGCGGTTGAAGGCATCGACCCAGGCCCGCACCAGTTCTCTCGGTTTCATGTCGACTCGCTAGGTTTTCTGTCCCGGAAAGATTGACAGATGCCGGGCTGCTTCGCTACCAAGTGAGCGCTCCGCCAGACGGAGCGTTCTTGTGCGAGTGTCTATGTCTCCCATTGCCGCCCTCGCGCGGCACTAGGGAACCGGCTGAGGATTTCCCGGGCCATTCCGGCCCGCCGTATCTCGGTTCCTGAACGCCGCTGATCGAACCTGCCGTGCCGGCGGGTCGCCATTTTGCGCGCCCGCTCATCAGCGCCGGCATTTCCTGGTTCCGGCATCGGGAGCTTTTCCGTTGAACGTTTCCAAATACGAACAGCGCGTGCTGCACGCGCTGGCGCAAGGCGGCCGCATCACCTTCGAGAAGGACGAACGCGGCAAGATCATCGAGGTCCTCTGCTTCAACCGCGAGGGCTGGGTGCTGAGCGACTGCACGCTCGGCATCTTCCAGAAACTGCGGCGGCGCGGGCTCATCGCCTCGCGCGATTCCGGCCCCTACCAGATCACCCGTCTGGGCCTGGGGGCGGTGCGGGCGCAGCTCGACAACCGCTAGGTCGACAAGGAGAGGCGCCCGCTGCAACAATGCGGCGGGCGCTGCTTCGGGGGCCGGATGACGATCGGGATCGAGCATATCGCGGCATTGCTGCCGGCGGACTGGCCGGGGCGGGAGCTCGACCCCATGCCCGGCGACCTCGATTCCTATGTCACGTCCGGCTTCGGCGGGGCGGGGCCGCTGGTGATCCAGCCCTGGGACAAGCTCGAGACCCTGGGCCGCCAGCAGGGCTACTACGACCTCGACGAGCCGGACGCCGATCCGATTCGCGGCGCCCCGAGCTCCGATCCCTCGGGCGGCTGCCTCTATTTCGACGATGACATCGAGGCCGGCGACCTTTCGGCCGTGCTGCGCGTCATGGGCGTGCAGGACCTGCTGCAGGACTACGTGCTGTTCGGGGCGGAATCGACGGCGACGCAGGAGGACCGCTACCTGGACCAGATCCGCATCATCTCGCGCGGCGCGCTGACCCACCTGTTCGACGTGCCGAAGGACCTGGTCGCCGACCTGCCGAAGGCGGCCGCCCCGCTGGAGACCTTGATCCAGACTTTCATCAAGGCGCAGCGGCAGAAATGGAACGACCCGCGCTATGCCTTCGGCGGCAAGCTCGCCGGCACGCTGGGCGGGGACGGCGATTGGGCCAAGGAATCGCTCGCCTTCGGGTTCCTGATGGAGAACCAGTACTGGCAGGTGATGCGGATCTGGAGCCGGCCCTGGCTGGTCACCAAGTGAGCCCGGCGGCGGCGGGAGAATCGCCCTCGCCGGGCGCCTTAAGAAAAGTTACTGCGCCAGGGTCAATGCCTAGTGGTTTGGCCGCCATGCGCCCCCATCGGTGGTGATATGCGCTGCGCCGAAACCGGGTCAAGATGTTGAAATTCCGCGTTTTTCAGGGGCGGGAGAATTGCTTGACGCCCCTGGGTCGAATCAATATATTCCGCGCGCCTTAAGGGGGCTGGTGGTAGGCCAATCACGGCTTAGACGCTGTCTCCGCTTATAAGCAACGAATACATAGCCGCCTGTCGAGGCCCTGGGCCCACGGCGGCAAAGTGGCTCAAGACCGCATCGGAGCACACCGCGGGGTCCGGGTTATTTCGGGACCTCGATCGGCGTTTCGGTGAGGTTTTTCCGCATACGGCTGTTTCAAGCGCCAGATGGGCACGGCCCGGACGCGCAATGGTGAGGATGGAATGCCAACGATCAACCAGTTGATCCGCAATGGTCGCGCGCCGCTGAAGACGCGCAACAAGGTTCCGGCGCTGCAGGCGAGCCCGCAGAAGCGCGGCGTCTGCACGCGCGTCTACACGACGACGCCGAAGAAGCCGAACTCCGCTCTGCGTAAGGTCGCGCGCGTCCGTCTCACCAACGGTTTCGAAGTCACCTCCTACATCCCCGGCGAAGGCCACAACCTGCAGGAACACTCCGTCGTCATGATCCGTGGCGGCCGCGTGAAGGACTTGCCGGGCGTTCGCTACCACATCATCCGCGGCACGCTCGACACCCAGGGCGTCAAGGACCGCAAGCAGCGCCGTTCGAAGTATGGCGCGAAGCGGCCGAAGTAAGGAGAGATCGCGATGTCCCGTCGTCACGCTGCCGAGAAGCGCGAAGTCCTGCCGGACGCCAAGTATGGCGACCTGGTGCTGACCAAGTTCATGAACTCCCTGATGTATGCCGGCAAGAAGTCGGCGGCCGAGACCATCGTCTATGGCGCCCTGGCCCAGGTCGAGAAGAAGGCGAAGGCCGATCCGGTGAAGGCGTTCCATGAGGCGCTGGACAACGTGAAGCCGCACCTCGAAGTGCGCTCGCGCCGCGTCGGCGGCGCCACCTACCAGGTGCCCGTCGAGGTCCGTCCGGACCGCGCCCAGGCGCTGGCCATCCGCTGGATCATCCAGACCGCGCGCGGCCGCTCGGAGCAGACCATGACCGACCGTCTGGCGGCCGAGCTGCTCGACGCCGCCAACAACCGTGGCGCCTCGGTGAAGAAGCGCGAAGACACCCACCGCATGGCGGAGGCCAACAAGGCCTTCTCGCATTATCGCTGGTAAAGGCGAGCAGAGAAGGATCCAAACATCATGGCGCGCACCAAACCGCTCGATCGATACCGCAATATCGGCATCATGGCCCACATCGATGCCGGCAAGACCACCACGACCGAGCGCATCCTCTATTATACCGGCCGCTCCCATAAGATCGGCGAAGTCCACGAAGGCACCGCCACGATGGACTGGATGGAGCAGGAGCAGGAGCGCGGCATCACCATCACGTCGGCCGCGACGACCTGCGAGTGGAAAGACCACCGCATCAACATCATCGACACCCCGGGCCACGTCGACTTCACCATCGAGGTCGAGCGCAGCCTGCGCGTGCTGGACGGCGCGGTGACGGTGTTCGACTCGGTCGCCGGCGTCGAGCCGCAATCCGAGACGGTGTGGCGCCAGGCCGACAAATACGGCGTGCCGCGCATCTGCTTCGTCAACAAGATGGACCGCACCGGCGCGGACTTCTATCGCTGCGTCCAGATGATCAAGGACCGCCTTGGCGCCAAGCCGCTGGTCGTGCATCTGCCGATCGGCGTGGAGAGCGACTATGCCGGCCTGGTCGACGTCGTCGCCATGAAGGGCATCATCTGGAAGGACGAGTCCCTGGGCGCCGAGTTCGTTGTCGGCGAAATCCCGGCCGACCTGAAGGACAAGGCCGAGCAATACCACCACGAGCTGGTCGAGTTGTGCGTCGAGCTCGACGAGACGGCGATGGAAGCCTATCTCGAAGGCAAGCAGCCGGATGTGGACACGCTGAAGAAGCTGATCCGCAAGGGCACCATCTCGGGTGCCTTCGTCCCGGTGCTGTGCGGCTCCGCCTTCAAGAACAAGGGCGTGCAGCCAATGCTGGACGCGGTCGTCGATTTCCTCCCCTCGCCGCTTGACGTTCCGGACGTCAAGGGCGTCGAGGTCGACGGCGACAAGGAGATGACCCGCAAGCCCGACGACAACGAGCCGTTCTCCGGCCTCGCCTTCAAGATCATGACCGATCCGTTCGTCGGTTCGCTGACCTTCGTGCGCGTCTATTCCGGCGTGCTGACCAGCGGCACCCAGGTCATCAACTCGGTGAAGGGTGACCGCGAGCGCATCGGCCGCATGCTGCAGATGCACGCCAACAGCCGCGAAGACATCAAGGAAGCGCGCGCTGGCGACATCGTCGCGCTCGCGGGCCTGAAGGGCACCACCACCGGCGACACGCTGTGCGATCCGGCGAAGCCGATCGTGCTCGAGCGCATGACCTTCCCGGAGCCGGTCATCGAGGTGGCCGTGGAGCCGAAGTCCAAGGCCGACCAGGAGAAGATGGGCGTCGCCCTCAACCGCCTGGCGCAGGAGGATCCGTCCTTCCGCGTCAGCTCGGACCAGGAATCCGGCCAGACCATCATCAAGGGCATGGGCGAGCTGCACCTCGACATCATCGTCGACCGCATGCGGCGCGAGTTCAAGGTCGAGGCCAATGTCGGCGCCCCGCAGGTCGCCTACCGCGAGTCGATCACCAAGAAGGTCGAGTGGGACTACACCCACAAGAAGCAGACCGGCGGCTCGGGCCAGTACGCGAAGGTGAAGATCCGCTTCGAGCCGGGCGAGCCCGGCAGCGGCTTCGTGTTCGAGAACGACGTGGTCGGCGGCTCGGTGCCGAAGGAATACGTGCCGGGCGTCGAGAAGGGCCTCGAGAGCGCCAAGGAGCAGGGCGTCATCGCCGGCTTCCCGGTCATCGACCTCAAGTGCACGCTGATCGACGGCGGTTACCACGACGTGGACTCGAACGTGATGACGTTCGAAATCGCGGCGCGCGCCTGCTTCCGCGAGGCGATCCCGAAGGCCGGCCCGCGGCTGCTCGAGCCGATGATGAAGGTCGAGGTCGTCACCCCGCAGGACTACATGGGCGACGTGATCGGCGATCTGAACAGCCGGCGCGGCCAGGTGCAGGGCATGGATGCCCGCGGCAACGCGCAGGTGATCAGCGCGATGGTGCCGCTGGCCAACATGTTCGGCTATGTCAGCACGCTGCGCTCGATGACCCAGGGCCGCGCGCAATACAGCATGACTTTCGATCACTATGAGCAAGTCCCCCAGGCGGTCGCGGATGAAGTCCGCGCCAAGATGGCCTAACGGGCAGAGTAAGGGAGCTGACGATGGCGAAGGCGAAGTTTGAGCGGAATAAGCCGCACTGCAATGTTGGGACGATTGGCCACGTTGATCACGGCAAGACGTCGTTGACGGCGGCGATCACGAAGGTGCTGGCTGAGACTGGCG
>JBDHTX010000058.1:0-19975 GCA_039808885.1 Dongiaceae bacterium
GAGCGAGCGGTTCCTCGACTTCGTCCGCCGCGTCGGCGTGGATCCCTTCAAGGAGGCCCTCTATGGCTCTGCTCCAGCACGGCGCCCTGCAGCCGAATAACTGGCGCTTCGTCGGCGACGACGCGGCGATCCCGGCGGATGGCCCGATCACCGTCAGCCTGAAGCGCTGGCAGGCGGAGAACGAGAGCCTGCGCGGCCGCAACGCCCCCATCGGCGTGCGGCTGAAGAACGACGAGCCGGCCCAGGCCCTGGGCGATGACGTGCATCGCCTCGGCGTGGTCGAGGTCGAGTTCCCGAAATTCACCGACGGCCGCGCCTTCTCCCAGGCGCGCATCCTGCGCGACAAACTCGGCTTCACCGGCGAGCTGCGCGGCATCGGCAGCATCCTGCGCGACACCTACGCCCACATGGTCCGCTGCGGCATCGATTCGGTGGAGCTGCCCGAGGGCAAGCCGATTGACGGCTACCTGGAGGCGCTCCGGGAATTCAGCGTCTGGTACCAGCCGGCTTCCGACCGCCGCGTGACGGTGCTGGAGCTGCGCCATGCGGCCAACGCCAATGCGAGGGCGGGCGGCGCGGCGCTGGTGGGCGTGACCGTCGCGGCGCAGCCGCTCTAGGTCGAGGCATCGGCGGCCTCGCCCCTGGACCGGCCGCGATCCGCGCGCTAACAGAGGACCCCGGCCAAGTCCACAATGCGGGTGTCCCATCGACCAGCCACGTTCCAAGCCCGCGTTGCGCTACCGCCTGTTGCGCCGCGGCGAGCTGCCGACCGGCACCCTGGCCCTGTCGCGTTTCCTGATCGGCAAGATCCTGGTGCGCGATCTGCCCGAAGGGCGGGTGAGCGGCCGCATCGTCGAGACCGAGGCCTATCCGCCCGGCGATGCCAGCAGCCACGCCTATAAGGGCGAGACGCCGGCGCGGCGCTCGATGTTCCTGGAGCACGGCCGGGGCTATGTCTATTTCACCTACGGCGCCCATTTCTGCTTCAACGTGAGCTCCGAGCCGACGGGGGTGGGGGCGGGCGTGCTGATCCGTGCGCTCGAGCCGCTCGAGGGCATCGACCTCATGCAACGCCGCCGCCCCGGCGCGAAGCCGGTCGACCTGGCGCGCGGGCCGGGGCGGCTGGCCGCCGCCTTGGCGATCGATCGTGCGCTGGATGGCATCGACCTCTGCCGCAAGGGTCCGCTCTGGCTGGCCGCCGGCGACGCCGGCCGCATCGGCAAGAGTGTCCGCATCGGCATCAGCCGGGAGGCGCACCGGCTGCGACGCTTCTATGAGCGCGGCAATCCGCATGTCAGCGGCGCCCGGCGTCTGTCGCCGTAGCGCCGGCCGGCGGCTCCTTCAGCGCAACTGATAATACTTAAGTACAGTTGTGTATTCGTATTACTCGACAATTTCCGGAGGTGAGGGCGGCTTCCGCCTGAATTCCCATGAAGAATGTGGGGGAAATACTCAGTACAGCCCACTTCTTCTCTATTTCTGCGGTCAGGAGCCCCTTAGTGCGGCGGCGCCGGCGCTTCGTACGTCAGGTATCCATAAGTATAGGTGGTGCTTCTTTTGGGTATTATTACCCTTCTTTGCTCAAGAACTGCGTCGAAATTTACATTTCGGAAACGTGTTCCGAACAATAAATGCGCCACGCGAAACCGGCTCTCTACATCGCCACGTTCTATAGCTGAGGGAAGAAAACGCATGTCTTTGTTCGGAATGGGCGGCGATGTCGCCGCGGTGATCGACGCGCTCAACAAGTCGCAGGCGGTCATCGAATTCAAGCTCGACGGCACCATCATCACGGCCAATCAGAACTTCCTCGACGCGCTCGGCTACACGCTTGATGAGATCAAGGGCCGCCACCACTCGATGTTCGTCGAACCCGCCTACCGGGAAACCGGCGAATATCGCGAGTTCTGGGCCAAGCTGAACCGCGGCGAGTTCCAGGCGGCGCAGTACAAGCGCATCGCCAAGGGCGGCAAGGAGATCTGGATCGAGGCCAGCTACAACCCGATCCTGGGCAAGAACGGCAAGCCCTACAAGGTGGTGAAGTTCGCCACGGACATCACCTCCCGGATGGGCGAGTTGGCCGACCTCAAGGGCTGGGTGGACGCGATCAGCCGCTCGCAGGCGGTGATCGAGTTCAAGATGGACGGCACCATCGTCAACGCCAACGAGAACTTCCTCTCGGTCATGGGCTACCGCCTGGACGAGATCCGCGGCAAGCACCATTCGATGTTCGCCGAGCCGGCCTTCGCCGCCAGCGCCGAATACCGCGAGTTCTGGGCCAAGCTGAACCGCGGCGAGTTCCAGGCGGCGCAGTACAAGCGCATCGGCAAGGGCGGCAAGGAGATCTGGATCGAGGCCAGCTACAACCCGATCATGGATCAGAACGGCCGACCCTGCAAAGTCGTGAAGTTCGCCACCGACCTCACCAAGCGCAAGGAGCAGAACCTGGCCCTGGCGCGCGACTTCGAGACCGGGGTCAAGTCGCTGGTCCAGGTCGTCGCCAACTCCGCCGACAACATGCAGCAGACGGCGCAGTCGCTCGCCGCCGCTGCGGAGCAGACCAATCAGCAATCCTCGACCGTCGCCGCGGCCTCGGACGAGCTGGCCGCGTCGGTCAGCGAGATCGCCCGCCAGCTGACCGAGGCGACCCGCGTCATCAACGTGGCGGTGAACGAGGCGCGCAACTCCGAGAAGATGGTCGGCGACCTGGTCAGCTCCGCCGACAAGATCGGCAACGTGACGCAGATGATCACCGACATCGCCGGCCAGACCAACCTGCTGGCGCTCAACGCCACCATCGAGGCGGCGCGCGCGGGCGAGGCGGGCAAGGGCTTCGCGGTGGTCGCCTCCGAGGTCAAGTCGCTCGCCAACCAGACCGCCAAGGCAACCGAGGAGATCGAGGAGCAGATCCGCGGCATCCAGGGGGCCAGCCAGACCACGGCCGGCGCCATCCGCGAGATCGGCGAGATCATCTCCAAGATCAACGAGATCAGCACCTCGATCTCCGGCGCCGTCGAAGAGCAGTCGGCGGCCACCCGCGAGGTGTCGCAGAACATCAACGGCGTGACCCAGGCGGCCGAGGAAACCGGCCGCAACTCGACCAGCGTGCTGGAAGTGTCGCGCTCGCTGAGCGAGCAGGCCGCCGATCTCGGCCAGCGGGTCGACCAGTTCCTGCTGAACGTGCGGGCGATGTAACCCGCCTCAACCCGATCGAGACGAAGCGGCGCGGACTTGTCCGCGCCGTTTTCGTTTGCGCCTTTCCTGTCGTCGCCTGGAACGGCTGCCGGTCAGCCTTTCGCCGCCCGGTAGGCCGCAAGCAGCTCCTGCACCGCGATGCCGTCGATGGTCATGCCGGAGAGCAGGCAATCCCGGATCGCCAGGTTGCTCAGGTTCGACTGGGTGATGCGGCCGTTCGACAGGTTCACGTCGTTGATCGTGACATTCGCCATGTTGGCGTCGTCGATGCGCGCGTTGGTCAGGTTGGCCCGCGTGATCCGCGCCACCGACAGATTCGCATTGTTGAAGCTGGTATTGGACATGTTGACGTCGTCGAATTCCGAATTCGACACCACCGATTGCCGAACGATCAGCTGATCGCGCGCGTCCTGGATATCCATCGCATTCTCCTGCCAGTCGATCTTGGCGCTGTCGTCGAACGCCGCGTCGTGCCGCGCCTTTAAGAAATAGAGTCGCGGCGGCGACTTTTTGTCAACCTCACATCCGCGTAAGGCGGATCACAGGAATGTTCCACGCGGCGCGCGACGCCGCGGCCTCGCGCTTGACGCCCTGCCGGGCCTGCGCAATGCTTTTCGCATACAGGGTTGCGCCTTCTCACATACTCAACATCGGTTTTCAGTTCTTTCCCGCAACTGCTTGCTGGGGGCATTGACGTTATGGTCAAGCCGTTTGATTTCTCGTTCGCGCGTATTGCCCTTGCGCGGTTCACCTTGGCTGTGCTGCTGCCCTTGGCGGTCACGTCCTGCGACTGGTTCGGCGGCGGCGACGCCGTCGAGGACGAAGCCAGCAAGGCCGGCATCGGCGAGGACAAGCTGGTCCAGGCCGACGAGGATTATTTCAAGGACATGGACAACGGCGTCGCCCTCTCGCCCGATGAGGCGCAGGGCCGCAACATGTGGCTGGTGTGGAGCGGCGGCAACGACCGCTTCTGGGACACCATGGGCAGGCCGACGCTGGGCGGCTTCGACCTGCTGAAGATCGTGGCGCCGCCGCCGGGCACCGACCTGGAGCGGCCCAACCGCTGGCGCAGCCTCGGCGTCATCAACGAGCCGTGCTTCGACCCGCCGCTGGCGGACGGCGATCCCGCCCGCTTCGGCCTGCGGCTCGACATGCGGCGCAGCGATTGCGCGCCGGATCCCTTCGCCAATGCGGAGAAATATCCCGGCATCAAGATCGGGGCCCGCGGCACCACCTTCAAGGACGGCACGGTTTTCCCGGTCGGGTCCTATTATGGCGAGCCGACCGGCATTCTCGGCCTCCGGCTGTTCACCAATCCCGATTTCGACGAGGCGGCGAAGGCGAAATGGGACGCCAGGCGCTACTACACCGATCCCGCCTATTACAGCGATCCGCGGCTGATCAAGCCCTATCGAATCGGCATGTCCTGCGGCTTCTGCCACGTCGGGCCGAGCCCGATCCACCCGCCGGCCGATCCGGCCAACCCGCAATTCGCCGATCTCAACTCGACCGTCGGCGCGCAATACATGTGGGTCGACCGGCTGTTCCTGGTGACGCCTGACAAGGCGAATTTCATGTACCAGCTGGTGCAGACCTATCGCCCCGGCGCCATGGACACCTCGCTGGTCTCCACCGACAACATCAACAATCCGCGCACCATGAACGCGGTCTACAACCTGAAGGCCCGGCTGGAGATCGCCAAGCATATCGGCCATGAGAAGATCACCGGCGGCGAGCAGGACAACCGCCAGTTCAACGATTTCGTCTCCGAGGGCTTCCTCTCCGAGTTCTACCAGAAGCCCGACCAGGTCTGGACGCCGCACGTGCTGAAGGACGGCTCGGATTCCGTCGGCGGCCTCGGCGCGCTGAACCGCGTCTACATCAATATCGGCCTCTACAGCGAGGAATGGCTGCGCCACTTCAACGCCGTCATCGGCGGCCAGCCGATCACGCCGATCGAGATCAAGACGGCGAAGAAGAAGTCGGCCTATTGGCGCGCCACCGAGCTCGGCACGGTGAAGACGGCGCTGTTCTTCCTCAAGGCGGCGCAGCCCGACCACCTGGCCGACGCGCCGGGCGGCTCGGCCTTCCTCAGCGGCGACCCGGCGGTGCTGGCGCGCGGCCGCACCGTCTTCGCCGAAACCTGCGCCCGTTGCCATTCCAGCAAGGCGCCGGCCCCGCCGGCCGATCTGGCGGCCGCCGATTGCAACGGCCCGGACTACATGACCTGCTTCAAGAAGTGGTGGGGCTGGACGCAGACCGCCGAGTACAAGGCGGAGATGCGCAAGATCGTCGAGGCGCCGGATTTCCTCGACGGCAACTACCTGTCGACCGACGCGCGCATCCCGGTGACGCTGCTGCGCACCAATGCCTGCTCGCCGCTCGCCACCAATGCGCTCGGCGGCAACATCTGGAACGACTTCTCCTCCACTAGCTACAAGTCGCTGCCCTCGGTGGGCAAGGTGACGTTCCAGGATCCCTTCGATGGCCATCCCTGGGTCTATGACATGCCGGCCGGCGGGCGCGGCTATACCCGCGTGCCGTCGCTGGTCTCGCTGTGGTCCACGGCGCCCTATCTGCTGAACAACACGGTCGGCCGCTTCAACGGCGATCCTTCCGTCGCCGGGCGCATGCGCGCCTTCGACACCGCCATCGAGCAGATGCTGTGGCCGGAGAAGCGCCGCCACGACGACGAACTCGGCGACAAGGTCGACGGCCTGATCGACCGCACCGACGCGACCAGCCACATCTTCCTGCCTGTCACCTATATCTCGGCGATCCGCGAGCGGCTGGGCAAGGACGGCGACACCCTGTTCGCCAACCTGGCCGACAAGGACGGCAACCTGGTGCTGGCCAACATCCCCGAGGGCATGCCGGTCAACCTGCTGGCCAACCTGCAGCCGCTGGCGGAGACCAAGGACCCGGGCGACCTGGTGAAGCACTATGCCGATCTGCTGCGGCTGCTGGCGGCGCTGAAGGAGAAGGTGCTGACCGCGCCCACCGGGGCCGGCGACGCGGAATTGCGGGCGCATTTCGCGCCGATCCGGGATGATCTCATGCGGCTCAACAAATGCCCGGATTTCGTGGTCAATCGCGGCCACTACTTCGGCACCGCGAAGTTCAACGACACGGCCGGTCTGACCGAGGACGAGCGCGCCTTCGGCACCGAACCGGTGCTGAGCGACGACGACAAGCGGGCGCTGATCGAATTCCTCAAGACCTTCTGATGACGGCCGGCGGCGCCCCCGACTGCGACTACGTGATCGTCGGTTCGGGGGCCGGCGGCGGCACCCTGGCGGCGCGGCTGGCCGAGGCCGGCATGCGGGTCATCCTGCTCGAGGCGGGCGGCGATGCCGTGGCCGCCGGCGGCACGCGCCTGCCGGAGGACTACCAGGTTCCCGCCTTCCATGCCTTCGCCTCCGAGAATCCGGCGATGGCGTGGAACTTCCAGGTCGAGCACTACGCCGATCCGGCGATCGCCGCGCGCGACCCGAAGCGGAGGCCCGACGGAGTGCTCTATCCGCGCGCCGGCACGCTCGGCGGCTGCACCGCGCACAACGCCATGATCTTCATGACCCCGCATGAGTCCGACTGGGACCATATCGCCAAGCTGACCGGCGACGGATCCTGGTCGGCGCGGGCGATGCGGGCCTGGCTGCACAAGGTGGAGGATTGCCGGCACCGCCCGATCTGGCGCCTGCTGCGCCTGGTCGGCCTCGATCCGACCGGGCATGGCTGGAACGGCTGGCTCAGGACCGAGCGCTTCGAGCCGCAGGAGGCGCTGCGCGACCGCGCCCTGGTGTGGACCATGGTCTCGGCGGCGCTGGCCGCCCTGCATGGCGTTCCCGGCTGGCTTGCCACCTTGCGCCGGCTGCTGATCGGCAAGGGCGATCCGAACGATTCCCGCACCGCCGGGCGCGAGGGTGTCTGGTATGCGCCGCTTTCCACCGCCGGGCACCGGCGCATCGGCACGCGCGAGCGGCTGCTGGATGTGCGGGCGCGCCATCCCGACAGCCTGCGCATCGAGCTCGACGCGCTCGCGACCAGGGTGCTGTTCGACGGGACGCGCGCCATCGGCGTCGAATACCTCAAGGGCAGGCAGCTCTATCGCGCCAGTCCCGCCGCCAATGGCGCTGCCGGCGAAACGCGGCAGGTGATCGCCGCGCGCGAGGTCATCCTGTGCGGCGGCGCCTTCAACACGCCGCAGCTGCTCATGCTGTCCGGCATCGGGCCGCGGGCCGAGCTGGACGCGCTCGGCATCCCGGTGCTGGTTGATGCGCCGGGGGTCGGCCGCAACCTGCAGGACCGCTACGAAGTGGGCGTGGTCCACAAGATGGCGCGGCGCTGGGCGGCGCTGGAAGGCGCCGGGTTCCAGGCCGGCGATCCCTTGTTCCGCAAATGGCAGCATGGCGGGCACGGCATGTACGGCTCCAACGGCGCGGCGATCACGCTGACCCGGCGCTCGCGCGGCGCCGACCGCGATCCCGACATCTTCATGATGGGCATGCTGGCGCGCTTCCAGGGCTACTACCCCGGCTATTCCGGCGAGATCTGCCGCGACGGCGACGGCCTCACCTGGTGCGTGCTGAAAGGGCATACACGCAACCGCGCCGGCCGCGTCACCCTGCGCTCGGCCGATCCGCGCGACCCGCCGAGGATCGACTTCAACTATTTCGCCGAGGGCGGCGAGGCGGACCTGGCCGCCCTGGTGGAGGCGGTGGAGACCGCCCGCGCCATCGCGGCGCCGCTGCGGGCCAAGGGTGCCGCCAGCGAACTGCTGCCCGGCGATGCGGTGCAGGGTGCCGCCTTGGCGCAGTGGATCCGCGACAACGCCTGGGGCCACCATGCGTCCTGCACCTGCGCCATCGGCCCGCGCGAGGGCGGCGGCGTGCTGGACGGCGATTTCCGCGTCCATGGCGTGGCCGGGCTGCGCGTGGTCGACGCCTCGGCCTTTCCCCGCATCCCCGGCTTCTTCATCGTCAGCGCCATCTACATGATCGCGGAAAAGGCTGCCGCCGCGATCCTTGCCGCCGTGCCGCGCGCGGGGGCCGCGGTGCGGCCGGTCCGCAGCCAGGAAGGAGCGTTGCCATGATTCTCAAGGCCCTCCACCGCGTGCTCGACTTCTTCCTGCATCTCGAGCGCCGCTTCGAGCCGTTCTTCCGGCCCGGCCTGAACGCGCTGCTGCGCGCGCCGGCGGCGGCGGTCATCCAGGTGTGCTACGATCTGTGGCGGCCGAACATGGGCCTCGCCTTGGCCGAGGAGCGCATCGACCCCGACGAGGAAGCCAGCACCCAGGGCATGATCGACGCGATGCGCGAGCACCTGAAGCAGGACTTCAAGCCCGGCACCATGGAGCGCGCCGGCAACACCAAGACCCACGGCCTGATGAAGGCCGAGTTCATCGTCCATGACGGATTGCCCGCCAACCTGCGCAAGGGCCTGTTCGCCGCGCCGAAGACCTATCGCTGCTATGTCCGCTTCTCCGGCCCCGGGCCGCATGTCGAGCCGGACATCGACGATGTCGGCTTCATCAGCATCGGCGTGAAGGTGATGGGCGTGCCCGGCCCGAAGCTGATGGAGGACGAGAAATTCACCCAGGATTTCACCGGCGTCTGCACGCCGACCTTCGTCACGCCCAATACCCGCGCCAATGCCAGGCTGCAGGTGTGGAGCTGGCGCCATCTGCCGGTCTTCTATTTCTTCGACCCCAGGGTGCCGGGCGGCACCCACATCCTCGACTTCCTGATGCAGGGGCTGTGGAACGAGACGCAGTACAATCCGCTCGGCCACAAGTTCTACAGCTGCGTGCCGTATCTGTGGGGCGAGGGGCAGGCGGTGAAATACTGCTTCCTGTCGCGCACCGAGGTGCACCGCAAGATCCCGCGCGTGCCGTTTCGCCCGCCGGACAACTACCTGCGCGACAACATGGCGAAGACCCTGGCCGAGAAGGACGTCGAGATCGACATGTGCGTCCAGGTGCAGACCGACCCGCACAAGATGCCGATTGAGGATGCCGGCGTGCTGTGGTCCGAGCGCCTGTCGCCGCAGATCCCGGTGGCGACCGTGCGCATCCCGCGGCAGAAGTTCGATTCGCCCAGTCAGCTCGCCTTCGCCCGCAACCTGACGCTCAATCCCTGGCATTGCCTGCCGGAGCATCGCCCGCTCGGCAACCAGAGCCGCGCCCGCAAGCGCATGTATTACGAACTGTCACGCTACCGCCAGAAGGTGAATGGCGAGCAGCACATTGAGCCGACGGGGGATGAGGTGTTTGAGTAGGTAGCCGCCCACTCGCTGGGCACCTTCCCCCCTTGCGGGGGACGGTGGGAAGGGGGTGATGCAGTGTTAGATTTCTTGGCGCATACGCGCTGATGGACCGAGGTCACCCCCACCTAGCTCCGGCTAGGTTCGCTGCGCTCACCAAACCTCCGCGTCCTCCCCCTCAAGGGGGGAGGACAGTGATGAAATGCGCTGATCTGTATTCGTCCGCGTCTGTCACTGATCCCGCAGCAGCCAGTCCTTCGCCCGCAGGCCGGGCAGGAAGAAATAGGCGCCGCCGCGCAGGCGGACGAATTGCGGCAGGTGGCGGGCGACGCGGCATGGACCGTCGGCATGCGGCCGGGTGAAGCGGTCGGTCTCCTGGCTGCCGGGGAAGGGAAGGCGGTTGCCGAGCAGCGGATCCTGCTCGCCGGTCAGGCCGCCGAACTTCGCGTTGGCCAGCCACGCGCCCTGCACGAACTCGAACTGCCGCGCCAGGTTGGCGTTGAGGCAGATGAAATGCAGCCCGCTCTTCGGGTCCGGCGCATCGGGCTTCGTCGCCTCGGCGGGGTCGAGCCAGGCGCCGTATTCGCGGCCGCGCCGCAGCAGGCGGTGAAAGCGCGACGCGGCGATGCGGTCGGCTTCCGGCGTGCCGCTGAGGCCGAACAGGGCGATCAGCTTCTTGATCAGCCCGGTGCGCCCGCCGGGATAGTCGCCGGTGCGCGGATTGGCGCGGCGGATATGGCCGCCGAAGGGGCAGACATGGCCGGCGGGGTCGAGCGCATAGGTGAAGCTGTTGCGCTTGCGGTCCTCGATGCCGGGGATGTCCTGGTTGCCCAGCGCCGCGAAGGGCTCGCCCGACATGCGCCGGCCGACCATGGCCTCGGCCAGGTCGGTGATGCCGCTTTCGCCGGCCTCCTGCGTGACCCAGCGCCAGAAGCCCCGCACGTCCTGGTCAAGCTGGCGGAACACCAGATAGGTGCCGTTGCGTCCCAGGTCGCGCTTGTCCGGCTTGTCGGCCGCCGCCGGCAGGGTCTCCGCGCCGGCCGCCCGCGGATCGAGCAGGGGGCGCTCGGTCAGCAGGCCATATTCATTGTCGTAGCCGAGCAGCACTTCGCCCGGGGCGACGAAATTGTGGAAGTCCATGTCCGCGGCCGAACCGGGCTGCCGCTCGTTGCGCCAGTCGACGCTGGGTTGCGAGATGCCGTCGAGGAAGCCGAAGGGCTCGCGCCCCTTCATGTCGCCGGTCGGCAGCTCGGCAATCACGCTGAGCCCGGCGGCCACGGCCTCGTCGCGCAGCCTTTGCGCCAGGGCATCGACCCGGTCGGGCGCGGTGAACAGCATCAGCAGCACATGCGGCTCGCGCGCGCCGGCGCCCCAGTCCCAGTGCTCCGGCGCGTTCGAGCCGGTGTCGCCGAGGCGACGGGACCGGCTCGGATCCTCCGCCAGCCCGACCGCGAATTCCGGCGCGAAGGCCGCGACCAGCGCCGCATCGTGGCCGAGCGCGCGCAGGCCGGCTGCGGTCAGCGCCAGCTGCACCGCCTCGGTCACGATGCGGCCGCCGCCGATATCGGCGCAACTGGGCAAGGTCAGGCCGCGCAGCCAGAATGCCGCGGGCCTGGGATCGCCGATCCGCAGCAGCAGGTAGCAGCCGCCGCGCAGGGTGCCGAAGCCGGTCTTCACCAGGGCCTGGGTGTCGCGCGCGTCGGTCTCGGTGAAGCGGGTGATCGGCATGGCGTCAGATCTCCGCCAGCCAGCGGCGAATCTCGGCGTCGCTCATGTCGTCGCGCTCGAAGCCGGCGCGGATGCGGGCATTGCGGGCGAGGTCGGCGGTGGTCAGGCCCGGATAGGCCTTGTACCAGACGTCGGTCGGCACCTGGCGGCGGTGCAGGAAGTTCTTGAACATATGCTCCCGCTGCGCGCCGTGCAGCACCAGCCAGTCGGTCGGCGGATAGGCGATGCCGTTGGAGAAGACCAGGTTGAGCCCGAAGGCGACCTTGTTGATGAAGTCGTCCATGTAGCTCTCGAGGCTGCCGTCGTAGTTGCTGGCGAAGAAGACGCGGCGGTTGCCGTCGAGCAGGACCCAGCGGGCGAAATGGATGGTCGAGACCCGGGCCAGCCGGCCGCGGTTGTAGACCAGGATGCCGGAGAGGTTGACCAGCCACAGGGCGACCACGGTGATGGCGAGGCGGAGGAAGCCCGGCTTCAGCGAGCCGATGGCGCTGAACGGATTGGTGACGTCGCGGTCCTCGCTGACCGCGATGGCGCGGGTGCGCGCCGCGTCGGAGCGCCGGTCGAGCACCGGGTCGGTGGTCTCGTGCCGGCGCAGGGCGATCAGGAAGAACGGCGCCGCGACGATGACGAGCGGCAACAGCAACAGGCCGAGGGCGATGACGCCCAGCCACAGCAGGACGAGGCCGATCCATTGCAGCGGCGTGCGCGGCGCGACCGGGGCCAAAGGCAATCCCTGCCGTACGATCTCCGCGCGCAGATCGGCGTGCAGGCGCCGGGGATTGCGTTCGCGCATGGTGCAAAGCGCCTCGAACAGCGCCGCATGCAGCGCGGCTTCCTCGCGCACCTGGCGCACCGTGCGGCCGACCCAGTTGACATAGATCGCGGCCGGCGGCGTCAGATGCGCGCGCAGCCAGCCCAGCAGCTCGGTCCTGTCGTCGAAGCCGTCGCAATGGGCGAAGATGCGCCGCAGCCCGTCGCCGCAGCGCCGCGCCATCTCCGCCAGCAGATCCTCGCCCGGCCCGTCGCAATCGGCGAGGAAGATCAGCAGCACGCGCTCGTCGGGCTTCATCCCGGGAAAGGCGGCGCGGTCGTCGAGGGTGTTGTCCTCCGCCACCACCAGGCGGGCGACGTGGATCGCCTCGAAGGCGGCGAACGGCACCAGGGCGTTGTGCGGATCGACCACGCCGGGCGCGCTGTTCATCGAGGCGAGCAGGGCTCGCAAGTCGGCGATCCGGTCGGTGCGCACCGGTGCGGTCACCATGAAATGCCCCTGCGGCGTCACGCCGGCCCCCCGGGACCCGGGATCAGGGCTTGAATTCGAGGGCGAAGTCGATCAGCCGCGCCTTGTTCCAGTAGACCTTGCCCAGATAGACGTTGGGCGCGATCAGGCGGATCTCGTCGCGGATCCACTGCGCGACGATCGAGGTCTCGGAGTAGTCGAGCACGATGCATTCCTTGCCGTCGAGCCAGCTCGGCGCCTTGTAGACCTTGGCGATGATGGCGTTGACGCCGAAGGGCAGGATGCGGTTGCGCAGCGTGCCGCTTTTCGGATCGAACACCTTGCCCTGCCAGGCGAAGATGTTCACCAGCCTGGCGATGTCGTCGCTGAACTGCGTGCCGGGGGCGACGATGGCGGTGCCGTCGGCCTGGCCTTCGGGGATCGGGCCGGCCTCGTGCGCGCTGAACAGCGCGTCGAGCTCGGCCTGCGGTTTGGTCAGAAGCTGGTCGACGATGGCGCTCATGATGTCACCCCGGAATTGGAGCGGCGCGGCCGCTCGATCAAGCAAATGCGACAGGGACGCGGGCACGCGACGCGAAACGCGCAACGAGTCACGGACAGCGCTGGCGCTGCCGGTCATCCCCCAATATCGATACCGAATGCCCAATCATTACAAAGCGGGATGCGCGAGACAATGCGCAACACGCGGCATTGTCGCGCCGAATTGTGTTTATTCGTAACAGCGCATTGGCGTGGTGGCTTTTAACCGGCGCGGAGCCGTGGGTCAGAGCAGGGAAGCTTGCGCCTCGTCCGTGCCGCCGTCCTTGCCGATCCGCTGATACGCCGCGAGCGCGGCCAGCCGCGCCTTCGCGTGATCGACGACGGGGAGCGGATAGGTCTTGCCGAGCTTGATCCGCGCCTTCGCCAGCTGGGCGGCGGGTGCCTTCCACGGCTCGTGGATCGACGCGTCGGGCAGCTTCGCCAGCTCCGGCACCCAGCGCCGGACATAGCTGCCGCCGGGGTCGAACTTCTGGCCCTGCAAGGTCGGATTGAAGACGCGGAAGAAAGGCGCTGCATCGGCGCCGCAGCCGGCGACCCATTGCCAGTTGCCGGCGTTCTGCGCCGGGTCGGCGTCGACCAGGGTATCCCAGAACCATTCCTCGCCGCGCTGCCAGGGAATCATCAGGTCCTTCACCAGGAACGACCCCACGATCATCCGCACGCGATTGTGCATCCAGCCCGTCTGCCACAACTGGCGCAGGCCCGCATCGACGATGGGATAGCCGGTCTGCCCGCGCCGCCAGGCGCGCAGCGCCGGGGCGTTGTCCTTGGCCGGGAAGGCGGCGAACTTCTCCTGCCACGGTTTCCAGGGCAGCGCCGGAAAATCGGCGAGCAGGTGCATGTTGAAATCGCGCCAGCCGATCTCGCGCAGGAAGGGCAGGGCCCTCGCCCCCGGTGCATTGCCGGCACGGCGCTGCAGCAGGCGCCAGATCTCATGCACGCTGATCTCGCCCCAGGCGAGATGCGGCGACAGGCGCGAGGTGCCGTCGACATCCGGCCGGTCGCGCTGCGCCGCATAGCCGGTCACGGCGCCGGCGGCGAATTCCTCCAGCCGCTTGCGCGCCGCCGCCTCGCCCGGCTGCCATGCGGCGGCGAGCGGCTTGGTCCAGCCGTCGGTGACCTGCAATTCTCCGATCGCGATGCTCTCCGGCCAGGCATCGGGCGATGGCAGGATCAGCGGCGCGGCGTGCTCGGCCGGCGGCTGGTAGAGCGCGGCGAGGCGGTTCCAGAACGGCGTGAACACCTTGAAGGCGCCGCCGCCGGCCGTGCGCAGCTGCGCCGGGTCATGCAGGTAGTTGGCATCGTGCGCCTCGACCGCGATGCCGCGCGCGCGCATGGCGGCGATGATCGCGGTGTCCTCCGCCACCCGGGCGGGGTCTCGCGACAAGTTGAACGACAAGGCGGAGGCGCCGACCTCGGCCATGAAGGCGGGCAGGATATCCTTGGCGTCACCGCGGCGAACCACGAGGCGCGAGCCGCAGCGCCGCAGGGCCTGGTCCAGCGCGGCCAGCGACCTGCCGCGCCACCACTTCGCCGCGCCGCCCAGGGCGCGCACCGAATCGGTGCCGTCGTCATCGATGAACAGCGGAATGACAGCGCGATCACTGCCGCGGCTGGGGGCGAAGGCCGGATTGTCGCCAAGCCGCAGGTCGCGCCGTAACCATACGACAATCGGTGGCATTCTGCGGCGATCCGGCATTGGCCTGGGCCCACGGGCAGTGAGGTTTCTTCTACGTCAGGGAATATTCCACGGATTACCGAGGTTCCCTGATTGAGCCTGTGACTGCAATCACACAGGGCACACCAACGTGATCATCCAGTCTTGGTCTGTCACGTAAGAGTAACTATATCAGCCGGCATTGAGGAGTCGGAGGGAAACATGCGTATTTCTTTGAAAATGGTGGGCGCCGGCGCGATCGCGCTGAGCCTCTACAGTATTTATTGCGCGGGTTCGCAGGCGATTACCTTGCCCGAGGCGGCCGCCCCCGCGGTGTCGACCATGCGCGTTGCCGATACGTCGCTGGGCAGCGGCGGCATCCAGACCTGGGTCAAGCTGACCGAATTGGACGGGCGCGGCGAGGGCGAGAGGCCGGCGCAGACCCTGTTCGTGCCGTCCGACGCGGCTTTCAAGTCGCTGCCGCCGGCGGAGCTCGCGGCCCTGCTCGATGAGCCGGAGAGGCGTCGCGCCTTCCTCGCCGGATCGGCGACGGCGGAGCGCATCTCGCCGAACCAGCTTGCCGGCCGGCGCATCTCGGTCACCACGCTCGACGGCCGGCCACTGATCATCGACGGCACCGGCGGCGAGTTGATGGTCGGCGATGCCGAGGCGCTCGACGTGCGCGTGCTGCCCGACGGCCGCGTCGTCTTCGTGCTCGACCACGCGATCTCCAAGGACAACGGCCGCAAGGACATGTCCGACTCGGACGATTGAGTCGCCGGTGCGGATTGGGTAGCTTGGCGGCCCCGCGCTCCTCGCGGGGCCGCTTTCCGTTTGACCTTCCGCCGACCGGCCCGATCAGCCCATGAGCCTGCAGACCGACCGCCCGATTGGATTGCTCTCGCCCTTGGCGGAGGAGCGGGATGAGTTGCTGCGCCACCTGACCGAGGTGCACCACGTCTCGGTCGGCCATCTGCGGGTCGCGACCGGCCGGCTCGACGGCCAGGCGGTGGCCCTGGCGGAGAGCGGCGTGGGCAAGGTCGCCTCGGCCGCCATCGCCACCATGATCGCGGGGACGCTGCAATGCCGCGCCCTCGTCGTCTGCGGTGTCGCCGGCGGCATCGATCCGGGCCTCGCCATCGGCGACGTGGTGATCGCCGACCGGCTGATCCAGCACGATTACGGCCACCTGACCGATACCGGCATCCGGCATTTCCGCCCCGGCGTGCCGCCGATCGGCGAATCGCGCAACCGTATCGCCTTCGACCTGCCGGGCGAGCTCACCATGCGCCTCGCCGCCGCGGTGAAGGACATCGTCCTGCGGGCACTGCCCGGCGATCTCGGCGCACCGGCCAATGCCAGCCCGCGCATCGCCTTCGGCCCCATCGTCAGCGGCGACCAGTTCATCAACAGCGAAGCGGTACGGATGCGGCTGTCCCGCGATCACGCCGCCCTGGCGGTGGAGATGGAAGGCGCCGCCGTGGCGCAGGCCGCCGAGTTACTCGGCATTCCCTGCGTGGTCATCCGCTCCTTGAGCGACCTTGCCGGCGCCGAGAGCCATCTCGACTTCCCCAGGTTCCTCCGCGCCGTGGCGCCCAGCGCGGCGCAGGTCGTCGCCCGCGTGGTGAGCGTGCTGTAGCGATGCCCGACATTATGACCACCGCGATCGCGCTCGCCGTCGCGCTCGCCTTCGCCGGCCTGGCGAACTGGCAGATGCGCCGGCCGTTCGACCGCCGCTTCCTGCCCGTGGTGCCCTGGCTCGGCGTCCAGTTCGTCGCCGTCACCATCGCCATCGTCATGCTCGCGCATCTGATCTCGCTGCTGACTGGCCACAGTTTTGGCCGCAACTATGCGTCCTAGAGTATTCTCTGCTATCGTCGGGCCACGCGACTTGGGGAGAGACTGATGCAGCCGCAGGAACAGCCGGTGGTGAAGATCGGCCAGCTCGAGATCCGCTACCTGATCGACGGCACGGTGAGCGGCACCGGCTCCGGCATGTTCGAGCTGACCGTGCCGCCCGGCGCGCGGGTGCCGCCGGCGCACAGCCACACCGACAACGAAGAGATCCTCTATGTGCTGGAAGGCACGTTGCGCTATTCCGTCGATGGCGAGGTGCGCGACCTCAAGCCCGGCGAGCGCATGTATACCGCGCGCGGCTCCGTCCACGGCTTCAGCAACCCGCACGACGCGACGGCGCGGGCGCTGATCATCCTCACCCCCGACATCGGCGCGCAATATTTCCGCGACGTCGCTGAAGTTGTCAGCGCCCCCGGCGGCCCAGATCCGGCGAAGATGGTCGAGGTGATGACCCGCTACGGACTGGTGCTGGCGAAGCCGCCTGCGTAGCGCCGATTGAATTCGTCTAGGTAAGGGCGCCGCGCCACGTGGCCATCTCCATCTCCGCCTCCAGCGGCGGGAACGGGGTGGCGGGGGCCACGCCCCAGACCGGCTTCGGCCAGGCGGGGTCGCTTTCGTCGCGGCCGATCACATGCACATGCAGCTGCGGCACCATGTTGCCCAGCGCGGCGACGTTGATCTTGTGCGGGCGGCGCAGGCGCTTCAGCGCCTCGCTGGCGCGGGCGATCTCCTGCATCAGGATCTGCTGCTCGCTGGTTTCCAGGTCGATGATCTCGCGGATGCCGCCGACGCGCGGCACCAGGATCAGCCAGGGATAGGTGCGGTCGTTCATCCTGAGCACCCGGCAGAGCGGCCAGTCGACCAGGAACAGGCCGTCGGCGGCCAGCTGCGGGTGCAAATCGAATGTCGGCATGACCAAAACACCTGATGTGGCCGCAAAACACCTGTTGCATGGGGGTCTGGCCCCATGCAATACCGCGCCCGACTCCCGGCGCGGCCCCCTGAGGTCGAGCGTAGCCCAAGCACGAGACGCATCCAACGATGGCGACCCCTTCCGGCCATATTGCCCGCATCACGGGCGCCGCCGGCCTGCTCCGGGCGCCGCGATGATCGAAGCCATCCGCTCCGTCTTCCCGCTGCTGCTGGGCGCCGGGCTGCTGGCCCTGGGCACCGGCCTGGTCGGCATCCTGCTGCCGATCCGGATGGATGTCGAAGGCGTGACCACCCAGGTTGCCGGCTATGTCATGTCGGCCTATTACGCCGGCTTCGTCCTCGGCAGCCTGTGGGCCCAGCGCATCATCCAGCGGGTCGGCCATATCCGCGCCTTTGCCGCCTTCGCCGCCCTGCTGACCGCGGCGGTCATGGTCCATGCCCTGGTCTTCGAGGTGGCGGTCTGGGGGCTGATGCGCGCCGTGGTCGGCCTGTGCATGGCCGGCCTCTACGCCGTCATCGAGAGCTGGCTCAACGTGCGCAGCTCCAACGAGCTGCGCGGCCAGGTGCTGTCGCTCTACACCATCACCATCTACGTCTCCTCCAGCCTGGGCCAGTTCGGGGTCAATTTGGCGGATGCCGGCGGAATCCAGCTGTTCTGCCTGGGCGCGCTGATGACGTCGCTCTCCCTTGTGCCTGTAGTCCTAACTCGGGTGGCGGGGCCGGAACTTGGTCACATCAAGGCCATGAGCCTGGCCGAAATGTTTAAAGCCTCCCCCCTCGGGACGGTGGGAACGGCGGGTGCGGGGGTGATGAGCGGCAGCCTTTACGGCCTCGGCGCGGTCTATGGCGCCGATATCGGGCTTTCCGTTCTGGAAAACTCGATTTTCATGGGCGCGCCCATCGTCGGCGGCTTCCTGCTGCAATGGCCGATCGGCCGGCTCAGCGACAAGTTCGACCGTCGCACGGTATTATTCGGAGTACTGATGGCCGCGGTGGCGGCTTCGGTCCTGATGAGCGCCTTCAGCGTCGGCAATGGCGGGTTCATCCTGCTGACCACGGCCAATTTCCTGCTGGGCGGCTTCCTGGCCACCATCTACCCGACCGCCGTCGCCCACGCCTTCGACTATATCGACCGCAGCCAGATGGTTGCCGCCAATAGCGGCATGCTGCTCGCCTGGGCGGTGGGGGCGACCGCCGGTCCACTGGTCTGTTCCTCGGTCATGGGGGTGACCGGACCGTCCGGTCTGTTCGTTTTCGTCGCCGCCACGGCCATCGCCCTGGCCGGCTATACCCGCTGGCGCATGAGCCGCCGGGCCGCCAAGCCGGCGGACGAGCAGTCCAAGTTCGTGCCGGTGCCGTCGACCTCCGCCATCGCCGGCGCGCTCGACCCGCGCGCCGATCCCTTACCGGAATTCTACTACGAGGACGAGGATCCGGGGGACCGCTGAGCCGGGTGAATCCGCCCCGCCAAGACCGCGTCGTTTTGGCCCGCTAATAGCTAAATTTAGACCGGCCCGCTAAGCGATTGTTAAGGGAGAGATGGGAATATTAGGTGTCTCTTAGATCGAAGACGCCTGATGAAACCCCTTCGCGCCACGCCGCTGGTCTCGCATCTCTCGCCGAACATGCTCGGCGGAGACGCCGTCTGCCGCGACCGCGCGCTTCAGGCGAACGCGATCCTGGCAGACGCCGCCGCGCAATCCGACATGACCGCGACCGCCGCTGTGGCGCAGCCGTGTCATGGATATGAGAACTCTGCGCCGCACGATCACCGCCATCAGTTTTCCTATCATCGAATCACGGAAGCGCGTTTAGTCTCGTTCAAGCCGGATCGACGCTTGACGGGCGAACGCACTGCCGAGGGATGGGCAACCGGGCTGACCGAGATCGGCTCAGCGGCAGTGGCGTCGGGGGACGCGAAGTTTTCTCCGCGGGTGCGCATTCAGCAATTTGAGCCATGCCGTGCTTTGCCGAAACGCGAAGCCGAAGAACACAACCTGTTGCCCTGAGGTCAGTCCGATGTACTCCCGCCGCAAACCTCTCTTCACCCGTGGCCGCCGCAATGCCGGCCAGCCGCACTGGTTCCTGGTCGCCCTCAGCCTCGGCATCCTGGTCGCGGTGACGCTGCTCGACGTCAACCCCAACCACGGTACGCTCTCGGTCACCACGCTGGAACAGATCCTGGCGTCGAACTGAGGCCGAACGCTCCAGGCCGCGCGTCAGGCGCGCTGGTAGCGGCTACAAGCTTTGTCCTGATCGCCAGACTCGTCATGCCCGGACTTAGTCCGGGCATCCACGAGTTTTCCCGGGCGATACCCTGCAAGTTCCGGCAAACGCGTGGATGCCAAGGCCAAGCCTTGGCATGACGGCGATGATTGAAAGCGCCGAAGTTGAAAGCGCCGAAGTTGAAAGCTCCGAAGTTGAAAGCTCCGGGCGTCCTGTTCCCTAGGGTCCGGACTCAATTGATCCAGCATGTGAGGATGGCTGCGATATAGGCGCCGCTGAGGAAGTTTCTGGCGAGCTTGTCGTATCTTGTGGCGATGCGGCGCCAATCCTTGAGCCTG
>JBDHTX010000059.1:0-18251 GCA_039808885.1 Dongiaceae bacterium
GCGCCTCGAGCGCCTTCAGATCCGCGTCCGGCAGGCTATCGAACAGCTTGATGCCGCGGAGCGAACGGGCGGAATGTTGCGTCAGAGTCGTCGACATGGCGGGGAGCATACCCAAACATGCGGGGAGTTTCCAAGGGCAAGCACGCCGCAGTACGGCCGACAAATGCTCACGAGCACGTCATTCCGCCGGTCTTTTTCGGCGAATACCACGCAGGTAGCAAGAAACAGCAACAATTTGCAGCACAAAGGCGAGGCCGAAGGCCCAGCGGTAGCCCAGGGGATCGCTGGCCCCTTCCGTCGCGCCGGGAAACAGGTCGAGGATCGCGCCGATGCCCCATTGCAGGCCCCAGGCCGTGGCGAAGAGCAGCAGGTTGGCCGCGGATTGCGCCCGCCCGGCGGTCCCGGCGCCGAAATGCGCGGCCAGCGTGGCATAGCCGAGATTGCCCGCCTGGCCGGCGAAACCGAACAGTATCCACGACAGGACGGGTGGAACCGGCGTCCGCAGGATGACGAGCGCCTGGGCGAGCGCGAAGAGCAGGAACGCGCCGCCGACCACCGCTTCGATCGAATAGCCCCGGCGCTGCGCAAGATCGGCGAGCCAACCGGTGGCCAGCGAACCAATCGTGAAACCAATCGCCATCCACAGCAGCACGCCGGCCGCGCCGGCGCGGTCATAGCCGGCCACGTCAGCGAGCCAGCGGCCCGCCCACAGGGTCTGCACGGCGATGAAGGTGCCTGACATCGCCGCCACCATCGGGGCGACGCGCCAGAACACGCGGTCAGAAAACACGCGCGCCATGACGCGAAGCTGGCCGTCGAAGGTCTCGCCCTGCGTCCGAGGTGCGCCCTTGGGCACCGAAAGCAGGATCAGCAGGGCCACGCCGATGGTGACGGCTGCCAGGACCTCGAACATCGCGCGCCAGCCGATCGCCTGCGCCAGCCAGTCCGCCGGCCTGGTCGCGGCGACCACGCCGAGGGCGCCAATGGCGATGGTCGATGAATTGCCGAGCGCAACGCGCGCCATCGGCAGCCAGAGGGCATTGGCCTTGAACGCGGACATCAGGCAGCCGGACAGGCCCAGGCCGATGACGCCGCGCGCCAGGGTGAGCGACCAGGCATCCGGCGCGATGGCGAAAAGCAGCGCGCCGCAGGCGGCGACCGTCAGCAGCCCGCCCTGGACCCGGCGCGGACCGAAGCGGTCGAGCAGGATGCCGAGCGGCAGCTGGAACAGCAGGAAGCCGAACAGATAGGCGGAAGTCAGCCGGCCGAGCTCACCCGGCGTCAGGCTGAGTTCGCCGATCAGGTCCGGCGCGATGACCTGGTTCACCGCGCGGAACAGGTAGGACATGAAATAGCCGAGCGCGAAGGGCAGCAGGGCGCGCCAGACGATCGGCCAGGAAACCCGAGCGGCCGTCATTCGATCGGTCATCATTCAATCGGCGGCGCGACACGCTTGATCTGGGTCATTTCGGACAGCGTGTTCCAGATCACGGCGGCGATGACGATGGCGCCGCCGATGATGGCGCGGTCGCCGGGATATTCATGCAGGGTCGGCCAGACCCAGACCCAGATCGGCGCCAGGATCGATTCGAGCAGGCTGAGCAGGATCGCCTCGCCGGCGGGGATCAGCCGCGCGCCGGTGGTGAAGAGGATGAAGCCGACGCCGAGCTGGCACGCCCCGAACAGGAACAGCAACCCGAGGTCGGGCGCGCTCACGGTGGCAGGGGTGCCGAAGATGCCGCCGACGACGACCAGCCAGAGCGCGGAGAGGCACGTCGCCGGCGCCATGCGGATATGCGCGTAGCGGCGCACCAGGACCGTGGCCAGGGCGAAGGCGATCATGATGACGACGGACAGCGTGATGCCCAGCGCATCGCCCTTCGCCTCCTGGTCGGAAATGATCACCGCGACACCGACCAAGGCGGCGATCATGGCGGTGGCCTTGATCCAGGTCATGCGCTCCCCGAGCCACAGCCAGGCGAGGCCGCCGGCGACCAGGGGCGAGGCGCTTTGCGTGAACAGGATGGTGGCGACGCTGGCATGCTGCAGCGCGACCACGAAGCTGAGCGAGGCGGCGCCGAAACAGGCGGCGACGCCGAGCCCCGGCCAGCCCATGTCGCGGAACAGGGCGATGGTCTTGCGGCCGTCGCGGATGGCCAGATAGGCGAGGAGGGTCAGAACCGCGAAGGCGCCGCGCCAGAAGACGATGGTCCACTGGCTTTCGTCGACATGACGGACGATCAGCCCGCCGGTGCTCCAAACGATCGCGGCGCCGGCGACGAGCACCACACCGCGCGTATGAAGCGACCAGGCCAACGGATTCCCCCACGGAATTTGAGCGCGCGGCAGGCTGCGCGCTTTGCCGGTCGACGCGGTCGACCATGTCCGCCACGGACAAGAGGCATTAATCCGATTTTGCCGGGGGATTCAAGCCCGCCCCGTGGGCCTGGAGCGAGAGAAGATGGGGCCAGTTTTCGGTCCCGGCGCTCAGTCCTGGGACCTGGCCTTGCTCAGGAGCCAGCGCCGGAAGGTGCGGAAGGAGGCGTGGCTGCGCGCCTCCGCCCGATAGATCAGGCGCCAATACCGCTCCTTGTCTTCGAGCGCGAGGGCGAAGGGAGCTGCCAGGCGGCCGAAACGCAGGTCATCGGCGACATAGGGCTCGCGCACCAGGGCGATCCCGACGCCGTCCAGCGCCGCCTGGATGGCGAAGGCGGAGAAGTCGAAGGACAGGGTCTGGAAGCGCCTCCGGTCCGGCAGCCCGGCGGCGGCGAGCCAGCGCGGCCAGTCCTCCGGCGAGTGGCGCACGTCGAGCAGCGTCTTGTTGCGCAGGTCGGCGGGCGAGGCCAGCCGTGCCGCCAGGTCCGGCCGGCAGACCACGATGAGGCGTCCGGGGAACAGGGCATCGCTGACGAAGTCGGGAATGCGCGGTTCCGCCAGGCGGATCGAGGCGATGGTGTCGGGCCCCGGCGTCACTTCGCGCCCGATGGTGGTGGCGAGGCGCAGATCGACGCGCGGATACGCGGCGTGGAACTCGGTCAGGCGCGGGATCAGCCAGCGCATGGCGAAGGTCGGTCCGACGGCAAGCGTCACGGTCGGGTCGTCGATGCTGCGGCGCGCCTCGCCGATCGTGCCCTCCAGGCGGCGGAAGCCCTCGGTCAGGCCGGCCCGGAGCGACAGCGCCAGGGGCGTCGCCACGGATTGGTTGGCCTGGCGCTGGAACAGCGGCCGGCCGAGCTGGCGCTCGACATCCTTCACCAGGCGGGAGATCGCGGTCTGGGTCACGCCGAGTTCCTTCGCGGCGGCGGCGAAACTGCCCAGGCGCAAGGCGGATTCGACCGCGCGCAGACCCTTCAAGCTCGGCAGCCACATGGCCGTCACCCTTCGTATTTGTTGGCCTAGCGCAAGAATTGGGCGTTTGCGCCGCCGCGCCAATTCGGACCAAAATAATTGAAGCAGGTTGGCCTTGCCAAGCCGCGCCAGCTTCGGGGGTAGCCAAATGTTTGATTGGAGTACGGTCGCGCTGGTGGGAGCCGCAGCCCTGGGCACGTCGTTCCTCAGCGGGGTGTTCGGCATGATCGGCGGGTTGGTGCTGATGGGCGTGCTGCTGCTGTTCCTGCCGGTCCCGGCGGCGATGACCCTGCACGCCATCACGCAGATGACCGCCAATGGCTGGCGCGCCGTGGTATGGCGGGAGCACATCCTGTGGCGCGTGCTGCCCGGCTATCTGCTCGGCAGCGCGGCGGTCTTCGCGGTGCTGGCGGTGGTGCAATTCTCGCCGCCGAAGCCCTGGGTCTATCTCTGCCTCGGCATCATGCCGTTCGCGGCGCGCGCCCTGCCGCGCCAGCACGCGCCGGAGATCCGCCGCCGCGGCGCCCCGGTGGCGGTCGGCGCCATGGTGATGACGTTGCACGTGCTGGCGGGCGTGTCCGGCGCCATCCTCGACATGTTCTTCCTGGCCAAGGACCTGGACCGCCGCCTGGTGGTGTCGACCAAGGCCATGACGCAGAGCGTCGGCCACGCGATCAAGTTCGCCTATTTCACCCTCATCGCCGCGATCCCGGCACAGGCCGCCACGTCGTCGGCGCCCGATGCCGCGCCGGCCGGCGTGCCGGTCTGGCTGTTCCTCGTGTCGGCGGCGCTGGCGGTCTGCGGCACCACGCTGGCGAAGCCGGTGCTGCACCGCTTCAGCAACGAGTCCTTCCAGACCTGGTCGCGGCGGCTGGTGCTGGGGATCGGCGCGGTCTACCTGGCGCAAGGCATTGCCGGGTTGCTGCCTTAATTCGCTGTCGCGCGCGCGGTGCCGCGGGCGATGACAAATGCGCGCCCCGCCCTTATCCTGGCTTCCGATTCGCAGGGATCAGATTCGCAGGGATTAGAAGGGTTTGGGCATGCAGACGCCGACATTGCGCGGGCATGGGTTGCGACGTTCTGCGGCGGTCACGGTCTTCGGCACCCTGGTGGCGCTGGCCGGCTGCGCGGCCCAGCCGCAATCGCAGCCGGCGGCGCCGGCTCAGGGCGCGTCGCAGGCCGCAGCGGCGCCGGCCAGCAGGCCGGTGGATTTCCATACCCTGAACGAAACCAAGTGCCCGACCAGCGCCGCGAGCTACCAGGAATGGGTGGCGAAATTCCAGTCCTATGCCCTCAACAAGGGCCGGCCGGAGGCGGTGATCCAGACCGCCTTCGCCGGCGTGAAGGAAAACCCGGAGATCAGCGACCGCGCCTCCAAGCAGCCGGAATTCGTGACCCCGATCTGGACCTATCTCGACCGCGCCGTTTCCGATGACCGGGTGGCGCGCGGCCAGGTGAAGTACCAGGAGAACAAGGCGCTGCTGGCCGGGATCGAGAAAGACTATGGCGTGCCGTCCGCCATCGTCATGGGCATCTGGGGCATCGAGACGGATTTCGGCAACAATTTCGGCGACACCAACGTCTTCGAGGCGCTGACCAATCTCGGCTACCGCGCCAAGCGCGAGGATTTCGCCTGCGGCGAGCTCCTGGCGGCGCTCGATATCGTCGCCAACAAGAAGGTGCCGGCCTCGCGCCTGGTCGGCTCCTGGGCCGGCGCCATGGGCCATCCGCAATTCCTGCCGTCGAACTACCTGACCCTGGCGGTCGACCGCGACGGCTCGGGTGCCGCCGATCTTTGGGCCTCGCTGCCGGACGCTTTCGCCTCCGCCGCCAATCACCTGGTCGATGACGGCTGGGTGCGTAACCTGCCCTGGGGCTTCGAGGTGAAGCTGCCGGCGAAGTTCCCCTATGGCGAGGCGGAACTCGATCTGGCCAAGCCGATCAGCCATTGGAAGAAGCTGGGCGTGACGCGCGCCGACGGCTCGGCCCTGCCGCAACTGCCGGGCAACACCTCGATCCTGGTGCTGGCCGGCCATCGCGGGCCGGCCTTCCTCATCACCGAGAACTTCAAGGTGATCCTCAAATACAACTACTCGACCAGCTATGCCCTGTCGGTGGCGCATCTCGGCGACCGCATCCTGGGCGGCAAGCGCTTCGCCGGCACCTGGCCGGTGGACGAGCAGCCGCTGAGCCTGGAGGAGCGCGAAGAGGTTCAGACGCTGCTGGCCGCGCGGGGCCTCGACGTCGGCAAGGTCGACGGCGTGCTGGGTCTCAAGAGCCGCAAGGCGGCGCGGCAGTTCCAGAAGGACATCGGCTGGCCGCAGGACGGTTTCATCAACAAGGCGCTGCTCGAGGAATTGCGCAAGCGCAAGACCGCCTGACGAAGAGCCGGCCTGGCGAAGCGCTGGTCTGGCGAAAAGCGGGCCTGGCGAAAAGCGGGTCTGGCGAAATGTCCCTGTAAATCAAGGCTTTCCGCGCCGGGGTCCGGTCTCTGGGAATTCGCCGGCCGGGCCCTTGGCATTTGCAATTCGGATTCCGATCTGTATAGTCCGCCGGAATTTTTGGGACGGCCTTCCGGCCAAGGCGAACGCCGCCGGATCAAGCACTTAGGGAGCGTATGATGTTCATTTCGGAAGCCTGGGCGCAGGCAGCCACGGGCGCGCCGGGAGGCGGAGGCCTGTTTGATCAGTTCGGGATGTTCGTCCCGATGGTGCTGGTCTTCGTCGTGTTCTGGTTCCTGTTGATCCGCCCGCAGCAGAAGAAGGCCAAGGAGCACAAGGCCATGGTCATGGCGCTGAAGCGCGGCGACCGGGTGGTGACCAATGGCGGCATCTACGGCCAGGTCTCCCACGTGGCGGACGATCACCTGATGGTCGAGATCGCCGACGGGGTGAAGATCAAGATCATGCGCGACGCGGTGGCGGCGATCCCGGGCAAGCCCGAACCGGTGAAGAAGGACGAGGCCAAGCAGGGCGCCAACGACCGCTGAGGCGGTCGTCCGGCGTCGGGCAAGGCCGACACGCGCCATGCTTCATTTCTCCAAGTGGAAGGTGACCGTCATCCTGCTAGTGCTCCTCGTGGGCACGCTGCTGGCGGCGCCGAACCTGATCAACCGGGCGACGCTCGATGCGCTGCCGGCCTGGTTCCCGAAATCGACGGTCAATCTCGGCCTCGACCTGCAGGGCGGCTCGCATCTGCTGTTCGAGGTGGATACCGGGGCACTGATCGCCGAGCGGCTGAACGGCGTGCTCGACGAGACCCGCACCAAGCTGCGCAACGCCAAGATCGGCTACAAGGACCTGGCGCTGGTCGACGGCGCGGCGACGGTCAACCTGCTCGACGAGGCCTCGGTCGAACCGGCGCGCACGGAACTGAAGGGGCTGGCCGGTGAAGGCATGGACCTCGCGGTCGAGGGGACCAAGATCTCGATCCGCTTCAGCGATGCCGGCCTCACCGCCTTGAAGCAGCACGCGGTCGAGCAATCGATCGAGATCATCCGGCGCCGCGTCGACGAGACCGGCACGCGCGAGCCGACGATCATCCGCCAGGGCGAGGACCGCATCGTGGTCCAGGTGCCGGGCGTCAAGGATCCGCAGCATCTGAAGGACCTGATCGGCAAGACCGCCAAGCTGACCTTCCAGATGGTCGACGAGGGCGCGATGACGACCGGAGCGCTGCCGCCGACTTCCATGTGGGTGGATTCCGCCGATCCGGATTCCGGGCGGCGCCTGCCGCTGCAGAAGCGCATCCTGGTCGCCGGCGAGAACCTGATCGACGCGCAGCAGACCTTCGACCAGAACAGCCGAGCGGCGGTCTCGTTCAAGTTCGATTCGCTCGGCGCGCGGAAGTTCGGCGACGCGACCGCGAAGAACGTCGGCAAGCTGTTCGCCATCGTGCTGGACAACAAGATCATCTCGGCGCCGCGCATCCAGGACGCCATCCTGGGCGGCAACGGCATCATCACCGGCAACTTCACCGTGGAAAGCGCCCGCGACCTGGCGCTGCTGCTGCGCGCCGGCGCGCTGCCAGCGCCGCTGACCGTGCTGGAGGAGCGCTCGGTGGGCGCCGACCTGGGCGCGGACTCGATCCAGGCCGGCAAGCTCGCCTGCATCATCGCGATCGTCGGCATCGTCGTGGCGATGGTCCTGCTCTACGGGATCTTCGGAATCTTCGCCAACGTGGCGCTGATCTTCAACGGCATCCTCACCCTCGGCGCCCTGTCCGTCATGGGCGCGACGCTGACCCTGCCCGGCATCGCCGGCATCGTGCTGACGCTCGGCATGGCGGTGGACGCCAACGTCCTCATCCTAGAGCGCGTGAAGGAAGAGGTGCGCAACGGCCGCTCGCCTGTGACGGCGATGGAGTTCGGCTATCGCGAGGCGCTGGCCACCATCATCGACGCGCATGTGACGACGCTGATTTCCACGCTGCTGCTGTTCATGTTCGGCACCGGCCCGATCAAGGGCTTCGCCGTGACGCTGACCATCGGCATCATCATCTCGCTGTTCACCGCACTGCTGGTGACGCAGCTGCTGACCTCCTACTGGCTGCGCCGCAGGCGGCCCAAAGTCTTGCCGCTCTAAAGGGACCGGAGACATGTTCAAACCCATCCATCTGGTCCGACCCAACACGCGCATCGACTTCATGCGCTGGCACCGGGTGACTTTCGCCATCGCCGTCATCATGACGCTGGGCTCAGTCGGACTGCTGTTCGGCAAGGGGCTCAATTTCGGCATCGATTTCGCAGGCGGCATCCTGATGGAAGTCCGCGCGCCGCAGCAGCCCGACCTGGGCGACATGCGCCACCGCCTCAGCGGCCTCGGCCTCGGCGAGGTGGCGCTGCAATCCTTCGGCGACCAGAACACGATGCTGATCCGGGTGCCGCTGCAGGAGGGCGAAGGCGGCCAGCAGGCGGCGATCGCCAAGATCCGCGCGGAGCTGGGCGACGGCTGGGACTATCGCCGCACCGAGACCGTGGGGCCGAAGGTCGGCAGCGAGCTGGTGATGAACGCCGTCATCGCGGCCAGCCTGGCGATGGCCGGTATCTTCGCCTATGTGTGGATCCGCTATGCGTGGCAGTTCGGCCTCAACGCCCTGCTCGCCATGATCCACGACGTGCTGACGACGCTCGGGCTGTTCTCGCTCCTCGGCCTGCAGTTCGACCTGGCGACGGTGGCCGCGATCCTTACCGTCGCCGGCTATTCGGTGAACGACAAGGTGGTGGTGTTCGACCGCATCCGGTTCGAGATGCGGCGCTACAAGACCATGTCGATGACCGACGTGATCAACCTCTCGGTCAATGAGACCTTGAGCCGCACGACGGTGACCGCCGGCCTGACCCTGATTTCGGTCATCGCGCTGTTCCTGTTCGGCGGCGAGGTGCTGCGCGGCTTCGCCATCGCGCTGATCTGGGGCATCACCATCGGCACCTATTCGACCATCTGCATCGCGGCCTCCGGCCTGCTCAACTTGCGGCATTCGAAGATCCGGGGCGACGATCAGGGGGCTCCGCAAGCCGGCAAGAGCGCCGCGCCGGGCGCCTAGGCCCCGCATCGCCTGCGGGCGAGGAGAGTCGCCGTGGACGTCACACCGCTGATCCCGCAGGGCAAGCAGGTCATCGACGCCTATGGCGATGGCGGGTTCCGCGTGTCGGGTACCCGCGTCGAAGGCTCGGTGATCGTATTTCCGGACCGTCTCTTTGCGTGGCGCATAGCTGCGCTGAGCGAGGTGAACCTCGTCATGCTGGAACAGGTGCGATCGGCCGGTGTCGCGGGGCAAGTGGATCTGCTGCTGCTGGGAACCGGTCCGCGCATGGCGCAGATCGATCGCGGGCTGCGCCAGGATCTGCGCGCCGCCGGGGTGGTGATCGAGGTCATGGATACGGGGGCCGCCTGCCGCACCTACAACGTGCTGCTGGCCGAGGGGCGGAAGGTGGCGGCGGCGCTGATCGCGGTGCAATAGGCGGCCGTCCCTGCCGCTTGGCGCTGGACCTTGCCGATTGGGGGGCGTTGGACCCATCCTCAGCGCAAGGGCAATCCGAGTCGCGCAGATGGACCTGGAAACGGCAACGCAGACGATAGGCGCAGAGGCTGGTGGATTCGCCGCCGACCTCGCCGCCTTCGACGCCTTCGGCCGGACTACTCGCCGCTCGGCGCGGGATGGCGTCGAGGTCTTCGAGAACGAGTTCTGGACGGCCAAGCAGCGCCAGGCCCATTCGCTGCACGAAGTCTCCTACCGCGCCTGCTTCAAGCCGCAATTGCCGCGCTTTTTCATCGAGCGGTTCACGTTGCCGGGCGGCGTGGTCTATGACCCCTTCGCCGGGCGCGGTACGACGCTGATCGAGGCGGCCCTGCTCGGGCGCCGGGCGATCGGCAATGATGTCAATCCGCTGAGCGCGATGCTGGCCGCGCCGCGCCTCGATCCGCCGAGTTTGGAGGCGATCGCCGAACGGCTGGAGCGGCTGTCGCGCGATCTGCCGGCGGCGGAGATCGATCCGGCGCTGCTCACCTTCTATCATCCGAACACGCTGCGCGACATCGCGCGGCTGCGCGCTTATTTCCTGCGCGGCACCGGCGACGCCATCGATGCCTGGCTGCGGATGGTCTGCCTCAACCGATTGACCGGGCATTCCAGCGGCTTCTTTTCCGTCTATACCCTGCCGCCCAACCAGGCGGTGTCGGTCGCGCGCCAGCGCAAGATCAACCAGCAGCGCGGACAGGTGCCGCCGGAACGCGATGTCTTCGCCATCATCCTGAAGAAGAGCCGCGCGTTGCTGAAGGACGCGCTGCCGGCCGTATTCCAGCGCGGCGCCGGGCTGATCCTGACCGGTCCGGCGGAGCGCACGCCGGAAATCGGCGACGGCAGCGTCGATCTCATCGTCACTTCGCCGCCCTTCCTCGACGTGGTCGACTATCCGGCCGACAACTGGCTGCGCTGCTGGTTCGCCGGCATCGCGGCGGAATCGGTGCCGATCTCGCTGCATCGCGGGCTGGCGGATTGGGAGCGGTTCGTCGCCCGCTGCTTCGCCGAGTTCGCCCGCGTGCTGCGCCCCGGCGGCATCGTCGCCTTCGAGGTCGGCGAAGTGCGCGGCGGCAAGGTCATGCTGGAACAGGCGGTGCTGCGCGCGGCAGGGGGCCTCGACCTGGCGCCCCTGGCCATGATGGTGAACAGCCAGAGCTTCACCAAGACCGCGCAATGCTGGGGTGTCGACAACAACAGCAAGGGCACCAACAGCAACCGCATCGTGGTGTTCGAGCGGCGCCAGGCTCCAGCCGATGTCTATGCCGGCACGTCGATGTGATCCGGTGGCAGCCCGTCGCGGCAGCGGCGCCAGGCCGCCTCGTAGCCGGCTTCCAGGTGGCGGGTGAACAGCACGCTGTCGAACAGGGGCGTCGACAGGCGGTTGGCCGCCAGCCGTGCGCGAATCACCGCGAAATGGGCGCGGTCGCTGGCCAGGCGCAGGGCCATGGCCCGGTAGCTCTCGACGTCGTCGGCGATCAACTCGGGCAGTCCGATCGCCGTAAGCAGGCTGGACACGACGCGGGACGCGAAGGTCTCGCCGCGAAAGGCCAAGTGCGGCGTGCCGGCCCAGAGCGCATCGCTGCAGGTGGTGTGCGAGCCATAGGGCGGCGCGTCGAGCGCGAGGTCCGCCAGGCGCAGCCGGGCCAAGTGCCTCGGCATGGGGACGCGTGGGGCGAAGATCACCCGCTCCGGCGCGACACCGAAGTCCCGGGTGCGCGCGCGCAAGGCCTCGGTCGCCCAACGGTTGTCGTCGAGCAGCCAGAGCACGGAATCCGGCCTCGCCCGCAGCAGATCCATCCACAGCGCGAAGTTGCCGCGATTGATCTTGAAGGCCTGGTTGAAGCTGCAGAAGACGAAGGCATCCTCCGGCAGCCCGGCGGCCGCGCGCGTGACCTTGTCGCCGATCCGCCGCTTGCGGTCGTTCGACTGGTAGGAATGCGGCAGGCGCAGCAGCTTTTCGCTGAACTCGGCCTCGGAACCCGGCGGCGCCACCACCGGGTCGGCGACGATGTAGTCGATCCACGGCGCGCCGAGCGTGCCGGGAAATCCCAGCCACTGCATGGCGACCGGCGCAGGCCGGTAGCCGAGGAGGTGGCTGCGCGAGCCGGTGGTCCAACCCGTGAGATCGACGGCGATGGCGATGCGCTCGGCGGCGATGGCGCGGGCGGCGTCCTGATCCGACATGCCGCGGATGGTGACGACCTTGTCGAAAGCGGCGAGGACACGGTCGCGATAGACGCTCTTGCGGTCTCGGCTGTAGTCGAAGGCGATGATCTCGAAACGCGACCGGTCATGGAGCTCCGGCACTTCCGAGAACAAATGGGTGAGCGGGTGATCGTGCAGATCCGGCGACAGGTAGCCGATGCGCAGCTTGCCGTTGTCGAGGTCGGCAATCGATTGGCGCGGCACCGGCGTCGGCGACTTGCTGGAACCCGCCATCTGGCGACCGGCGGCGAGTTGAACCTGGGCGGTGACGCCCGGCATCGCCAGCAGCGGGAAGGGCGGCACCCGGTCCGTGGCGCCTGGCCCCTGGCGCAATGTAGACAGGATGACCGGTTCGAAGGCCTCGGCCGTTTCCCAGTCGCCGATACGGCGCGCCTGGTGCGCGGCGCTGATCTTGTAGGTCAAGTCGGGCGACAAACCCGCGGCCTCGGCGTAATGCGCGGCGGCATCCTTCAGGCGGCCGAGGCCGACCAGCACGTTGGCCAGGTTGTTGTGGGCGCGGAAGTGCCGCGGCTCCTGCTTCAAGGCGCGTTCGAAATGCGCGATGGCATGCTGCGGCTTGCCCTGCGCCACCAGGACATTGGCCAGGATCACGCGGCCGCGCAGCCGGTCGGGCACGATCGCAAGGCACGATTTCAGCGCGTCCGCGGCCTGCTGCAGGCGGTTGGTGCGATGGTAGATCCAGCCAAGATGCTCAAAGGCGACGGCGTCGCGCGGCGCCAGCTCGATCGCGCACCGCAGGGCGCTCTCGGCCTCGGGGAAGCGATTTCGCATGAGCAGCGCGTAGCCCAGAACGCGCCAGGCGCTGTTGTCCTCCGGCGCCCGGGCGACCAGTTCGCGCGCCTGGCGCTCGGCGGCTTCGGCCTGGCCGGAATCGGCCAGCGCCGCGATCGCGAGATAGGGATCCCCGGGGGGTGATACGTTCTGCGCCATGACGCGACCCAGCCAGCCTGGCGAGGACTATAGCCGCCGAATCCGCGGCGATCCATGTGAGCAGTTGGAGCCGCCGGGCAAAAAAGAACGGGACCCAAATGGGCCCCGTCCGATCGTCGATGCGGCGTGGCTTCAGCCGATGAACTTGGCGAGCACCATGCAATAGAGCATCGGCAGCGAGAGCATCGTATTGACGCGCGAGGTCACCATTGCGACGCGCGCGGCGGCCTTCTTCGCATCGGGAGTCGCCTCGACGATGCCCAAAGCCTTCTTCTGGTTCGGCCAGATGATGAACCAGACATTGAAAGCCATGACCAGTGCCAGCCACATGCCGATGCCGATGGTCTGGTTGCTCTTGAAGATCAGAGCATCACCCAGATAGCCATTCATGGCTGCGGTAATGAGGCCGAACAGCACCGTGCCGGCGGCCGCCCAGCGGAAGTAGAACAGCGCGGTCGGCGCGATGACCTTGCCGATGGCCGGCTTCTGGTCATCGGGAATCTTCGGCATCGAGGGGATCTGGACGAAGTTGAAATAGTAGAGCAGGCCGATCCACAGGATGCCGAACCAGACGTGGATCCAGCGCATCACGCCGGCCCAGAACGTATGATCACTCAGCGAATCCAGATGGCGGATCACCAGCACCAGGATGGCAAGAATCAGGCCCGCGAGCAGGACGCGATGCAGATTCTCAAAGAACTTCCCCATTTTTCGACCCCAGAAACGTTGCAGAGACACGGACAGAGTTGATCGTCGCCGTATTCTACAGGATGCGGTAGATGTGACAACGAACTTGTGGGAAACCACAGGAAGTTGGGGGTTAATTGGTGGCCGACTCGTTCGACTATTGTCTCGAGCAAGTGAAGCAGGGCGATCGTGATCGCTACCTGACGCTGCTCTTCGCGCCCCCGGCCGTGCGCGACCACCTGGCGGCGCTGGCGGCCTTCAACCTGGAGCTGGCGCGGACGCGTGACCAGGTGAGCGAAACGCTGCTGGGCCTGATCCGGCTGCAATGGTGGCGCGAGGCGATCGGCGAGATCCAGGCCGGCGGCCGCGTGCGGCAGCATCAGGTGGTCGAGGCCCTGGCCGAGGCGAGCCGCACGCACGGTTTCGCCGCCGAGCGGCTGCTGGCCATGATCGAGGCGCGCGAATCGGAACTGGAAGGCGCCGAACCGCCGTCGCAGGCGGCGTTCGACGCGCGTGCCGATGCCACGGCCGGCGCGCTCCTGCATCTGTCGCTGCAGGTGCTGGGACTCGATTCGCCCGACCTCGCCGAGCCGACGAGACAGATCGGGCGGGCCTATGCGGCCGCCGGCATAGCCCGATCGGTGCTGCGCGACGCGGCGCAGCGCCGGCTCCGCCTGCCGCAAGAAGTCCTTAGCGCGACCGCGGTGGATGCCGACCGGCTGTTCGATCTGAAGCCGCAGCCGCGGCTGGCCGACGCCGTGCGCCAAGTCGCGGAGGCGGCGGCGCGGAACCTCGCCACGGCGCGCCGGCATGGGGTGCCCCGACGGGCCGGCCCACTGATCCTGACCGCCAGGATTGCCGCGCTGCACCTTGAGCGGCTGCGCCGGGCGGCCTACGATCCGTTCCATCCGGCCATGGCCGACCAGCATCCTATGGACGCGTGGCGGCTGCTGTGGTCCAACCTCACCGGCCGCTTCTAGCCCCGGCCGCTTCTAGCCATCGTCAATCGAGGAAGAATCATGACCAGTCCCGCCATCATCACCGTGGCGATCACCGGCAGCCAGCCGACCAAGGAACAGAACCCGGCAGTGCCGATCCATCCGGCCGAGCAGGTGGAAAGCACGCAGGAAGCGTTCGAGGCCGGCGCCAGCCTGGTGCACATCCATGTGCGCGACGACGAGGGCAAGTCGAGTTCCGACATCGAGCGCTTCCGCGTGGTCCAGGAGGGCATACGCAAGCATTGCCCGGGCATGATCATCCAATTCTCGACCGGCGGCCGCGGTCGCCTGGCGGAGGAGCGCGGCGCCTCGATCAAGCTGAAGCCGGACATGGCGTCGCTCGCCACCGGCTCGGTCAATTTCGCCACCATCATCTACGAGAACCCGCCGCAACTCGTCGACGGCATGGCGAAGGACATGCTGGCCAACGCCGTGAAGCCGGAGGTGGAGATTTTCGACCTGGCGATGCTCTACAACGCCAAGACCCTGGTGGAGAAAGGCCTGATGCAGGCGCCGGCGCACGTGCAATTCGTGCTGGGCATTCCCAATGCATTGCCGGTGCGCGAGAAGCTGCTGGATTTCATGATCGAGGAGCTGGAGGACCAGCTGCCCGGCGCCACCTGGACCGCGGCCGGCATCGGACGCCACCAGCTCGAGGTCAACCACTGGGCGCTGAAGCGGGGCGGGCACGCGCGCACCGGGCTCGAGGACAACATCTTCTTCGAGAAGGGCCGGCTCGCCGCCAGCAATGCCGAGCTGGTCAAGCGGGTCGCCGATCTGTGCGGGAAATACGGCCGGCACCCGGCCAGCGCAACGGAAGCGCGCCGCCTGCTGGGCCTGCGCGCGGCGTGATCGGGCCGGCCCGGCTTGTCGCAGGCGACGACTACAGGCGGGGCGGCATCAGGTTCCTGAGGAAGCGGCGGATCGCCTGGGTGGCCCGATCGTCCATCCAGCTGATGTGATGCAGGCCGCGATTCTCGATCACGATCGACTGGCCGTATTTGTGGTCGGCCATGTAGTCGCCGCAGGTGCCGGCGTGGCCGGTGCGATCGAACCACGGGTCGTAGCGCGATACCAGCGAGAGCACGGGCACGTCCGCGGGCGTCTTGAGCCCGGCCACATCCTCGGCGTATTGCGCGGCGCCGCAGGTCCAGCCGGTGAGCACGACGCCGCGGAACTCATGGCCCGGATAGTTGGCCGCCGCCAGCGCGCCTTCGCCCAGGCCATAGAGGATGATGGCGGACTGGTCGATCCAGGGGATTTTGCGCAGCTCCGCGAGGCCGACCATGATCTCGGCCTGGCGCTGGACATAGGCATCCGGGTTGAGGCCGGCGACGAAATCGAAGCGCACGCAATCGGATTTCCGTTCGCGGTTGTCGAAGCTGTCGGGCGCAAAGACGGCAAAGCCGATCGCCGCCAGCTCGTCGATATCGCGCATCGCTTCGATCTTCAGGCCGGGGCAGTCATGCAGATAGAGCACGGCCGGCAGCTTCGTTCCCGCCGGGAAGCCGGCGAAGTAGTGCTCGACAAGTCGCAGCCGGCCGAACAGGCCGCGATGCCCCTTGGCGATGATTCCGGCGCCGATCTGCACGATGCCGTTGCGCCAGGATTGCAGCGCGGCCGGTGTCGTGTCGACGGTCCTGGGCGGCGGCTTCGGCGCCATGGCGGCCAGCGCCAGCAGGCAGGCGCCCAGGCAAAGCGCCTTCGCCAGGGTCGCGCGACGCGGCGCCCGGCAGGTGTGTTTGTGCGCGCGTGCGAGCAACGACATGGCGTCCGGCTCCTCGCGTCAAGCAGCGCGGCAGCTTAGCGCAGAGCGGTCGTTGTGGGGAATGGCAGTGCGGCGGCGCTCAGATCGACCAATCGCCGTGATAGGGCTGGTTGGGCGCCTTCGCCGTCTCCGGCTGCGGCTTGACGGGAGCGGGCGGCATGGCCGGCGCGGGCCGCGGCGGAACCGCCAGCCGCGCCAGGGCGGCGACGATGGCTTCGACCTCGGCGATCGCGCCGAAGACGCCATCCTCGACCGTCACCATATGCAAGGCGGCGCGATGGGCCGCGGCATCGCCGGAGCCGCAGGCATCGCTGGCGACCAGGCATTCGAAGCCGCGGTCGTTCGCCTCACGCAGGGTGCAATGGACGCAGACGTCGGTGGTGACGCCGGCGAAGATCAAGCTGTCGATCCGGCGGGCCGCCAGGATGGCGGCGAGGTCGGTGCCCCAGAAGGCGCTGTTGGCGGTCTTGTCGACGACGAACTCGCCGGCGACGGGCGCCAGTTCCGGCACGATCTCGAAGCCCGGCTCGCCGCGGATCAGGAAGCGGCCGAGCGGTCCCGGCTTGCCGATGGCGGAGGTGCCATCGGCGATGCGGGCGCGCTTGTGCGGCGGCACCTCGGCCAGGTCGGCGCGATAGCCTTGCCGGGTATGCAGCACGACGAGGCCAGCCCGGCGTGCGGCCTCGAGCAGCCGCCGCGCCGGGGCGATCGCCGCCCGCACGCCGCCAAGGTCATAGCCCATGCCGGCGAGATAGCCGCGCGGATCGAGGAAATCCCGCTGCATGTCGATGAGGACCAGCGCCGTCCCGGCGGCGGCGAGCCCGCGATGAGGGAAGGGACGAGGCCTGGCCGAAACCTGAATCATGGAATCATCCGGCGGGTGTGGAACCGGGCGCCATCATGGCAAGCCGGACGCGGCATCGCCAGCCGAATCCCGGGCACGGGGCGGCCGCAGATGCGGCGGTCAGTTGTCGGCGAGGTGGTCGAGCGCCGCGGCGGCATCGATGCGCCCGGCGCCGAATTCCGGATCCCGGCGCGGCGCGCCGAGATCGGCGGCGCTCGTTTCGAGGGTCTTGCGGACCTGCGTCGGACCGAGCCCGGGCTGGCGGTCGACGAGCAGGGCGACCAGGCCGCTGACATAGGCGGCGGCCATCGAGGTGCCGGACAGGTAGCCATAGCCATTGCCGGGCGCGGCGCAGAGGATGTCCACGCCGGGCGCCGCGATGGTCACGTAGGCGCCGCGGTTGGCATGCTTGTAGAGCCGGTCCTTGAGGTCGGTCGCAGTCACCGCGATCACGCCCGGCTGGGCCGCCGGATAGGCCGGCGGCGCGCCGGCGCCGGCATTACCAGCGGCGGCGACTACGGCGATGCGCGCCATCAGCGCCTGCTCGACGGCCTGTGTCACCAGGCGGTCCTGCGGGCCGGTGAGGCTGAGATTGACGATCTGGACCTTCGCGTCGACGGCGTGGCTGATGCCCTTCGCCACGTAATAGGAACTGGATTGGGCCGCCGTGCTGTCGGCGGCGGATTGGTGGAAGGCGCGGATCGCCAGCAGCTCCGCGTCGGGGGCCACGCCGGCGAGAGCATGGCGGCCAAGCAGGATGCCCGCGATCGCCGTGCCGTGGCCCTCGGCCGGCACGGTCTTCGTGTTGCGGATCACATCGCGGACGGTGATGCGGGCACCGGCAAGCGATTCATGCGCTACGTCGACGCCGCTGTCGACCATCGCGATCCGGGCGGTCTTGCCAAGGCTGAGGGTGCGGACGGCGCCGAGGTTGATCCGATCGAGCGGGTATTGCGTTGCGCCGCCGGCGCCTTGCCCGGTTGTCGCCTGGGTCGATTGCGTCGCGGAGAAGAGCAGGTCGCGCTGGACCCAGAGCGGCCGGGGATCGGCCGCCATTTCCTGCAGCACGATGGCGAATGGCCGGGTGCCGGAAACCTGCAGCAGGAAGACGTGGAGCTTGATCCGGGCAAGGCGAAAGTGGTCGATGACGGCGCTGTCGTGGTCGGCGGCGAAGGCAGCGCCGATCGCCTCGGGCTCGCTGCCGGGGAAGACGGCGACGGCCTGGCCGGGCAGGACTTCCGCGCCATCGGGCAGGTCGACATTGGGCAGGTCGGGCAGGGCCAGGCCATTTGCCGGCGGGCTCTTGAAGCCGCCATTGTTGCCGCCGCCGCCACCCCCGCCTCCTCCGCCCGCGCAACAGCCGCTATCCGGCGCGCCGGGCGGCGGGGGCGGCGGGCTGCCGCCGCCGCCACCTCCGCCGCCGCCACCG
>JBDHTX010000060.1:0-17911 GCA_039808885.1 Dongiaceae bacterium
CCGGCACGTTCAGCCCCGCCTCGCTGGCGGAGATGGCGTTGAACACGGCGGAGGCGCCCTGCTGGCAGGAGGCCACCAGCGAATAGGTCACCCGGAACAGCACCATCTCGCTCGGGTCGGCGATGAAGGCCGGATAGTCGACGATGGTGGTGGCGTCGGGAAAGCGCTCGCCCAGGGTCCCGACCGAGACCAGCGGGAAGGTCAGCACGCTCGGGATGTTCGGCCCGTGATGCGCCGCCTGCCGGGTGTTGCTCTGGTTCAGGAAGGTGACGGTCCGCTTGCCCGGCAGGGGGATTTCGCGGAAGCGTCCGTCGCCCATGTTCTTGTGGATGCGCGCCTCCACCGTCGCGGTGAGCGAGGCGCTGATCAGCGGGGTATGCCAGGCCCCGGGAAAGGCGGTCGGCGCGGTCAGGCGATAGGTCCCGATCGCCGACAGGAAGAAGCTCGGCGCGACCAGCGCCTTGCCGGCCGCGTTGACGAAGAAGATCCATTCATGGGTGGTGGCGAAGGCGAGCCGCGCCCGCGCCCCGCCGGCCTGCTCCGACAGCACGGTCGCCAGGAACGCCACCCGGTTGCGCAGGGGCTGCCTGGCGATCTGCCGGCCGAACGAGACCGAGGAGGCCGGCGTGTTGGCGAAGCGGTCGACCACCACGCTGTCGACGATTGTCGCTTCGTTGAGGCAGACGAGCGTCCGCGGATTGCCGACGGCGTATTGCAGGTTCCGCCGCAGCGCCCGGGCATCGGCCGCGATCCGTTTCTGCCGCTTGCCCAGGCCCTTCAGCAGGTCGCGCAAGGCGGGGTTGCGGCGATCCTCCTCCCGGGCGCGGAGCTTCATCCGCGCCGGCGACAGGTTGCGCGGGGCCGGTCCGCGCCGCTTGGGCTGCTCCGGCCAAAGCTCCCGCGCGTCGACGTCGACGCCCGCGGCGATGCTCTGCTCGATGGCATTGGCGCGCTCGCGCGCCAGCTCCTCCCGGCAGCGCGCGCCGATCTCCTCGGCGGCGCGCTTTTGCGCGGCTTTCGAGGGCCGCTTCCGCGTCGTCACCATCGTGATGAGGCGCGCGGCGGACGGAGTCCTGGTGGCCATGGCCTGATCCTCTCGCGTGGGGTTCGGAACATGCGCGGGGCTGCGCGCGGGCCTTGCCGGGTTGAGCGGCCGCAAGGGTCTGCAATCAAATATTGATCAAGCCTTGCCGAGGCGCAAGCGCCGATGGGTTAATGCCGCCCGGGCCCGACCCGCCGGCCGACATGATGGCGACCGGCGCCGGCGGGTTCTATGCTCTCAACCGTCAGACGCATTGGGGTGCCGCGCCATGAAGTCTTTGCCGCTCGCCAAGGTCTATCAGCTGATCGAGCCGGGGCCGGTGGTGCTGCTCGCCACCGCGCGCGGCGGGCGCAACCATGTCATGACCCCCAACGTCATGACCCCCAATGTCATGACCCCCAATGTCATGACCATGTCGTGGCACATGATGGTGGAGTTCGAGCCGCCGCTGATCGCCTGCGTCGTCTCCGGCGCCGATTACAGCTTCGCCGCCTTGCGGGCCACCAGGGAATGCGTGATCGCGATTCCGTCGCGCAAGCTGCTCAAGCAGGTGGTGGCGGTGGGCAATTCCACCGGCGCCGAGATCGACAAGTTCAAGGCCTTCGGCCTGACGCCCAGGCCGGCGAAGAAGGTGCGGGCGCCGCTGATCGCCGAATGCTTCGCCAACCTGGAGTGCCGGGTAGCCGACACGCGGCTGGTCAACCGCTACAACCTGTTCATCCTCGAAGTGGTGCAGGCCTGGATCGACCCCAGGCAGAAGAACCCGAAGACCCTGCACCATCGCGGCTTCGGCAAATTCGCGGTGGACGGCCCGGTGATCACGACCGGCTCGAAGATGCGGTAGCGCGCCGTTGCGCCGCCGCGCGGGCGCGGCCGCAATTCCGCCCGATTCCGGCGCTTCACTCTGCCGGCGGTTCTGCGGATCTCGGGACGATGCCATGACGCGACTGCTGCTGTTGCTCGGCTACCTGATGCTGGCGGTGGTGACCGCCGGCTTGTTCGGCGCGCTGCATGACCAGATCAGCTACACGGTCGCGCCGGAATACTTCACCCGCTTCAAGTTCATCCAGTTCGACCTGGAATATGCCGACACGCCGGAACGGCTGCGCGTGGCGCAGATCGGCTTCCTCGCCTCGTGGTGGATGGGCGTGCCCATCGGCCTACTGGCCGGCCTCGCCGGTTTCGTGCAGCGCGACGCGCGCGCCATGCGCCGCGCGCTGCTGTGGTCGCTCCCGCTCATCGTCGGCTTCACCCTGGCGGTCGCGCTGGGCGGGCTCGCCTACGGGTTCGTGCAGACCAGCACCTTCGACCTCGCCGACTACGCCGGCTGGTTCATCCCCGACAACCTGGAGCAGCCGCGCAACTATCTCTGCGCCGGCTACATGCACAACGCGGCCTATCTCGGCGGCGCGCTCGCCATCCCGGCGGCGTGGCTGTTCCACATCGGCTTCCGCCTACGCGACCGCCCCGCGCGCGGGTGATCCGGCGCGCTCCTGATTCTGGACCTGGCATCGCGCTGTGACGCGCTGCAATCCGCGCGCGTAATTTTCATTGGCCGATGCCGGCGGGGCGTGGCTATGATTGCGGCACTCCGGAAGCGAGGCGTGGGCGATGCGGGTCAAGCGGCTATGGCAATGGCTGTTGGGTCTGGGCGTGGTCGCCGCCGCGCTGTGCGCTCTCGGCTATTTCCAGGGCGGCGCGATGGCCGCGTGGCTCGGCGATTCCGGCGGCGCGCCGGCGGAATGGGCGGCGTCCCTCGCCTATGACATCGCCCCGCTGCAGCGCCGCGCCGCGCAGGCGGCGGCGGACGCAGAGGCCGGCCATCCGGTGCGCCTCGGCTCGGTCGCCGCGACGGATCTCGACCGTGACGGCAACGCCACCGACCTGGTGATCTCGTATTTCGACTGCGATGCGGCGGCGGAATGCGGCCCGAGCTTCCTGGTGGCGAAGGGCATCGGCTTCACGCACCGCGCGGCCGGCGCCTTCGCCCAAGTCTCGGCGCTCCGCCCCGTGGGCGGACTCCTGATCGGCGATCTGCGCGCCAACGACCTATCCAATGGCGATCCCCCAGCCAGCGTCGTGCTCGGCTGGCAGGGTGGCAAGCTCATCGAACTCGGCCGCTTCGCGCGCAAGCCTGCGGGCGGCGGCGATGGCGCAATCGAGACCTTCGACCCCGTGCCGACGCCGCGCGGCCTGCGCCTGCGCACGCCCGACGGCCTCGTCGACATCGCCTGGGACGACGCGGCCCAGCGCTACCAGGTGGCGATGCTGGACTGGAAGGCGGTCGCCGCGCCCGGCCAGCACGTGCTCTTCGTGCAGCGCCCCGACGGCGCGCTCGCCGTCGACACGCGGCTGATGCTGGACGACCAGGAAGTGGCCGGCAGCCGTGACGCCGCCAGGGGCATCACCCTCCGCATCGCGCCGCGGGACCGCATCATCTACGACGCGCGCTGCCAGGCGCTGGGCGGCTTCCAGGCGGTGCCGGATGCGCTCGGCGCGGTGACGCTGGACCCGGCGGCCGCGGAGCACGCGTTTGCCTGCACGCTCTATCCGGGGGCGGTGGTGAAGGTGCGGGTGGAGACGGGGGCGTAAGGATGCCGTCTTTTCTTGCACTATGAGGGGAGGACATCCCATCTGTCTTTGTATGGGGCGATGCTGCCAGGGTTGAATCCAGAGAACCGAGGGTCATACTTCACGCCGCTTCGCTCGTACGCCTTCATCAGTCTGTTCACTTCGGCATGCGACAAAACAAAAAAACTATTAGGTTTAGATCGCGGTACGACGGCAAGAACGTAGAAAAGATTCGGCAACGTCTTCCTGTCCCTGATGCGCCAGAAACTGTTTGCCTTCTGACCCTTCACGTCGATCAAGAATGACTGCCGCTGAGGCGACATGACCATCAAATCCGCTTCAGGCGTGGCATTTCCCGTCGTGAATGCCACTAGATAGCCAAGCTTACAAAGTTCGCTCGCCACCGCAAATTGTGCTGCCCATTGGGTAAAGTGCCGTGAATCTGTCATCTGATTTCGTGCCCCTTTTGTTGCAAAGGAAAACTATTCCTTTCCAGGCCTTAGTTGCGGCCAAATTTGTAGCCGCAAGTCGCGAAGCTTTCTTTTGATCTCATCGAGATTTCGGATCAAATCATCCAGGTCAGTCTCGCTTGCAAGATTTTTGTTCTTGATTAGCCCTGATCCAGCTTTGCGCTGATTGGTACGCTCGCGTACAAAATTCAGGTGAATCGAATTTCCCTGCTCATCCATGCCCCAGGCAGAGTGGAAGTAGCCGTTTCGAGCTTTCTCGGCACGCTCAATCTCTTTCACAATTCGAAAATAGGCATCTCGAAGCTTCTTGTCCGAGACTTCATGCTTAACGAGCGCCGACGTCAGCTCCACCAACTGATTGAACTGAATACGTGACGTAACGATCATCCCGCGCCGAAAACTGCCAAGAAATTGCTTTACATAGAGCTTCAAAAGATACTCGACTTGGCCAAATAGAATTGCCGCGACACCTAGCCGCTGCGTCAACTTTGAAGGCCATCCTGAACTGGGAAATTTCATCGCAACCCTCCAACAGCTATCTCCCCGGCAGCACCCGTCGGTACGTCAGCGCCTCCGCCACGTGCACCTGCTTCACCGGGCCGCCGCCTTCGAGGTCGGCCAGGGTGCGCGAGACGCGGAGCACGCGGTGGAAGCCGCGCGCCGACAGGCGGAACTTGTCGATGGCTTGCGTGAGCAGCTTGCGGCTGGGCTCGTCGAGCGGCGCCACCGCTTCGAGCAATTCGCCGTCGGCCTCGGCGTTGGTGCGCAGGCCCTTGCCCTGGTAGCGCTGCATTTGCAGCGCGCGGGCTCTCGCCACGCGGGCGGCCACTTGCGCGCTGCCCTCGGCGGGCGGCGGCAGGGTCAGATCGGCGGCGCTGACCGCCGGCACGTCGATGTGCAAATCGATGCGGTCGAAGAGCGGGCCGGAGATCTTCGCCTGGTAGTCCTGCGCGCATTTCGGCGCCCGGCCGCAGGCGAGCGCGGCATCGTCCAGGTGACCGCAGGGGCACGGATTCATCGCCGCCACCAGCTGGATGCGCGAGGGATAGGTGACATGGGCGTTGGCCCGCGCGATGGAAACGCGCCCCGATTCCAGCGGCTGGCGCAGAGCCTCCAAGGTGGCGCGCTGGAACTCCGGCAACTCATCGAGGAACAGCACGCCGAGATGGGCCAGCGAGACCTCGCCCGGCCTGGCGCGCAGCCCGCCGCCGACCAAAGCGGCGAGCGAGGCCGAATGGTGCGGGTCGCGAAAAGGGCGCAGGCGCTTCAACCTCCCGTCCGGCAATTGCCCGGCCAGCGAATGCACCATGCTGACCTCGAGCGCCTCGGCCGGGTCGAGCGGCGGCAGCAATCCCGGCAGGCGCGCCGCCAGCATCGACTTGCCGGAGCCGGGCGGGCCGATCATCAGCAGGTTGTGGCCGCCGGCGGCGGCGATCTCCAGCGCGCGCTTGGCGCTCTCCTGGCCCTTGATGTCCTTGAGGTCGGGATGGAGGCCGCCCTCCTCGGCCAGCAGCGGCTTGGGTGCTGAGAGGATCTGCGTGCCCTTGAAATGGTTGATGAGGGCGATGAGGTTGGCCGGCGCCAGCACGTCGACCTCGCCGGCCCAGGCCGCCTCGCCGCCTTGGCGCTCGGGACAAATGAGGCCGGCGCCCTGGCCGGCGGCGAAGATCGCGGCCGGCAACACGCCCGCCACGGGTGCGATCGAGCCGTCGAGGCTAAGCTCGCCCAGGCACACGTAGCGCGCCAGGTGGTCGCCGGCGATGGCGCCGATGGCGACCAGCAGACCGAGCGCGATGGGCAGATCGTAATGCGTGCCTTCCTTGGCGAGGTCGGCCGGCGCCAGATTGACCACGATGCGCTTGGGCGGCAGGGCCAGGCCGATGGCGGTCAGCGCCGCGCGCACGCGCTCGCGGCTCTCGCCCACCGCCTTGTCGGGCAGGCCGACCACGACGAAGGCCGGCAAGCCCCCGGCGATCTGCACCTGCACGTCGATGCCGAGGACCTCGACGCCCTGGAACGCGACGGTGCGGATGCGGGCGACCATGCAGCTTCACTTCCCCCAAGCGAATGGCCACGAACGGCCAATGCGATGATGACAATTCCAGGTTGCGGTGACAAGGCGGCGAGACTCGCCGGTTTTCCGGGCTGAGCCGCGCCGTCCTTCCGCGCGTCGGGCCGGCGCGGGTGGCCGCAGCGCGATCCGCCGCGCGCACCGGCCTGCGATCCCGGGGCGGATTCGGGACGACCTCGGGAAAGATGTCGAGTCCTTGCCTCGGCGCATCGTTGCGCGCGGCAATGCCGGGTCGCTGGCGCCGCCGCGCGCTCCGGGCTCCGCGCCCTTGTCCGGCGACAATGCGGCCCTCGGCGCCCTTCGCGCGGGCCGGGGCACTACAAAAAATGTAGTGCGAATCCCGGATTCCGGAACACTTTGGTCACGGATTGGTGATGTGGACCTGCACAATTTGCGCAGAAACTTTGTATTATAAATTTCGCCTGGAGCGTGATAAGTCCCACGCGCGATATGGCAAGTCAGCCTATGTGAGTTGGCATGAGCCTCATCGAACGGGATTCCGATCTTGACGTGCTGAACGCGCTGCGGGGCGACGCCGCCGCGGGGCAGGGACGCATCGCGCTGGTGCTGGGCGAGGCCGGCATCGGCAAGACGTCGCTGCTGCGCGAATTCGCCGGCCTGCAGCGGCGCGACACGCGCGTCCTGTGGGGCAGCTGCGAGGCGCTGTTCACGCCGCATCCGCTGGCGCCGCTCTACGACATCGCGCGGCAGATCGGCGGCGCCTTCCCCGACCAGCTGGAAGCGGCGGAGAGCCGCGACCGCGTCTTCAACCTCACCATCGACGAGCTGGCGCGCGGCCCGGCGCCGACCGTGGTCATCATCGAGGACACCCATTGGGCGGACGAGGCGACGCTCGACTTCATCAAGTTCCTCGGCCGCCGGTTGCATCGCCTGGGCGTGCTGCTGATCATCTCCTATCGCGACGACGAGGTGAATCCGCGCCATCCCTTGTGCTCCGTGGTGGGCGACCTGCCGCCGAAATCGGCGCGCCGGCTGCACCTGGCGCCGCTCAGCGCCGAAGGTGTCGCCAGCCTGGCGCGCGAGGCGGGGCAGGCGGCGCCGGATCTCTGCGCCAGCCTGCACCACGTCACCGGCGGCAACCCGTTCTTCGTCACCGAGGCGCTGGCGGCATCGGACAGCGGCGTGCCGGCGACGGTGCGCGACGCGGTCATCGCGCGCATGGCCCGGCTGTCGGATGCGGCGCGCGGCATCGTCAACCTGGCCTCGCTGGTGCCGGGCAAGATGGAAAGCTGGCTGCTCGAGGCGGCGATCCCCGGCGTCGAGGCGGCGGCGATCCGCGAATGCCTCGGCGTCGGCATGGTGGCGCTGGAGGACGGCTCGCTCGCCTTCCGCCACGAGCTGGCGCGCCGCGCCGCCGAGGAGCAGATCGAGCCCATGCATCGCCGCGCCCTGCATGGCCGCATCCTGGAAGTGCTGGCGACGCGCGGCGGCGAACTGGGGGCCGGCGTGCCGACGACGCGGCTGGTGCATCACGCCGACCTGGCCGGCGACATCGCCGAGGTGCTGCGCCACGCGCCGCTGGCGGCGGAGCGCGCGGCGGCGCTGGGCGCCCATCGCGAGGCGGCCGAGCATTATGCCACGGCGCTGCGCCACGCGGCCGCCCTGGCGGTGGAGCAGCGCGCCGAGCTCTACGAACGGCTGTCCTACGAATGCTATCTGACCGAGCAGATTCCGGCGGCGACCAAGGCGCGCGAATCGGCGCTGACCCTGCGCCGCGTCGCCGGCGACCGCCTGAAGGAGGGCGACAACCTGCGCTGGCTGTCGCGGCTGTGCTGGTTCAACGGCCAGAAGAAGGCGAGCGACACCCATGCCGGACAGGCGGTGCGCATCCTGGAGACGATGCCGCCGGGCCGCGAGCTGGCCATGGCCTACAGCAACTGCGCCCAGCTCTACATGCTGGCCGACCAGGTCGAGCTGGCGCTGCAATGGGGCGGCAAGGCGATCGCGCTGGCGACCAGGCTCGCCGATGCCGAGATCCTGTGCCACGCGCTCAACAATGTCGGCACGGCGAAGCTGCACAACGCCGATGAGAGCGGCCGCGCCGACATGGAGCAGAGCCTGCGCCTGGCGCGCGAGGCCGGGTACCAGGAACACGCGGCGCGCGCCTACACCAACCTCGCCAGCTCGGCGGTGCGGCGGCGCGAATTCGCCGACGCCCGCGCCTATCTCGACGAGGGCATCACCTTCTGCGAGGAGCACGACCTGGAATCCTGGGGCCGCTACATGACGGCGATGCGCGCCCGCGCCAACCTGGCGCTGGGCGACTGGCCGGCGGCGACCGAGGACGCGCTCGCCATCACCCAGCATCCGCGCGCGGCCATCATCAGCAAGATCCCGGCGCTGGTGGTGCTGGGGCAGGTGCGCGCGCGGCGCGGCGACCCGCATGTCGCCCGCTCGCTCGACGACGCGCGCGACTTGGCGCTGCCGACCGGCGAGATGCAGCGCATCGGCCTGGTCATGGCGGCGCGGGCGGAAGCCGCCTGGCTGGACGGCCGGCCGGAGACCGTGCTGGAGGAGCTCAGGCAATGCCACGCGGCGGCGGCGCGGCAAGCCGACCTGTGGACGCGCAACGAGCTCGACTTCTGGCTGGCGCGCTGCAGCAGCGCCGCGGCGGACGGCGGATCCGGAGATTGCGGGTCGGGTGAAGATGGGTCGGGCGAAGACGGGTCGGGCGAAGACGGGTCGGGCGAAGACGGGTCGGGCGAAGACGACTGGACGCAAAGCGCGCCGGCCGCCGCCGCGGCGACGCAGAAGCCGCCGGCGCAAGACGCCTCCGGCGCGGCGCGGTCGCCGGCGATCGCCGATCCCTATGCGTTGCAGCTGGCCGGCGACTGGCGCGGCGCCGCCGCGGCCTGGGCGGCACTCGGCTGCTGCTACGAACAGGCGATGGCGCTGGCCGAGGGCGACGAGGAATCCAGCCTGCGCCAGGCGCTGGAGATCTGCGAGCAGATGGGCGCGGCACCCCTGGCCGCCATCCTGCGGCGCAAGCTGCGCGCCAGCGGCGTGCGCGGCGTCACCCGCGGCGCCCAGGAGCGCACGCGGCGCAACCCCCAGGGCCTGACCAACAGCGAGCTCAAGGTGCTGGCCCTGCTGGTCCAGGGCCGGCGCAACGCCGAGATCGCCCGCCGCCTGTTTGTCTCGGAGAAGACCGTCGGCCATCACGTCTCGGCCATCCTCGGCAAGCTCGAGGTGCGCTCGCGCGGCGAGGCGGCGGCGGCGGCCGGCCGGCTCGGCCTGCTGGCGGGGCTCGGGACGGTGGAAACCAAGGACGATACGGCCGCCTAGAGACGCCTGGACGGGCCGGGAGCGGCCTGGCCCCTGGCCCGGAACGACCCGGCCTTGGAACAAACCGGCCTTGGAACAAAGCGACCGGGAAGGCGGAATATATAGGGAGGATTCCCGATGCGCGCCGGCCGGTCCGGGCCTAGCTTGCGCGCCATTCGGCTAAGTCGGGGGGTATTCCGACGACGCCCCGGGTCGACAGGACAAGGAGCCGGCGATGCCTCGCTATCTGGTCGAACGCAGCTACCGCGACGGCCTGCACATCCCGCAGGGCGAAGAGGGCGTCAAGACTTGCCTCGCCATGGTGGAGGCCAACCTGAACGACGGCGTCACCTGGGTGCATTCCTATGTCTGCGCCGAGAGCAACAAGAAGAGCTACTGCATCTATGACGGCCCCAATCCGGAGGCGATCCGCCGCGTCGCCGCGAAGACCAACATGCCGGTCGACAAGATCACCGAAGTGCGCGTGCTCGATCCGTATTTCTACCGCTGAGGCCATACTTCATTTCTGCTGCTGAGGAAGAACACCATGTCCACCTTACCGCTGCGCAGGACGCGCGACGACAACGCCGACTGGGTGCCGATGAACGGCATCCATGAGGCGACGAACCAGCAGGAGCTGGACGACGTGCGCCGGCTGATGCGCGCCTTCGTCGCCTGGCACCGCCGGCGCCATGCCGAGGATCTGGCGCTGATCGACAGCTATTTCGACGCCGCCGAATTCGAGCGCGAACTGGCCGACCTGCCGGGCAAATACGCCTCGCCCAAGGGCCGGCTGCTGATCGCCTATGTCGGCGGCCAGCCCGCCGGCTGCGTCGCGCTGCGCGATCTCGGCGACGGCGCGTGCGAGATGAAGCGCATGTTCGTGCCGGAGGAATTCCGCGGCCGCGGCCTGGGCCGCGCGCTGGCGGAGCGCGTCCTCAACGAGGCGCAGGATGCCGGCTACCGGCTGATGCGCCTCGACACCAGCTGGCGGCAGAAGGAGGCGATCCGCCTCTATGAAGGCTGGGGCTTCCATCGCGTGCCGCCCTATTACGCGGTCAGCGACGCGCTGGCGCGCTGGCTCGTCTTCTTCGAGCGCAAGCTCTGATCCCGCATCCGGCGGCGCGGATTCCGCGTCGCCACGGATACCCCGCGTCGAGCCGGCGGACGGGCGCATTTTGCCCTTGTCGCCCGCACCGACGGACCTGCGGCCTCCCAAGCCCGCGGGCATGACGCGGGGCAGGCGGGGATGCCACGACCGGAGCGGCCGTCCCCATCACGCATCCGGCCCGGCATCCCCGCATCTTTCCCCGCTCTTCTCGGATGCCCGCTCCCCGCGCATATCGGGCATGCGCCGGGCAAAAATAGGGAGCACTCCCGATTTGCCGCTGGCGCGCCGCGCCTAGGTTGCGCTCCGCCGAAGCCAATTCGGCGACAGCCAAGGAGTGTGTTCATGCTGCGCATCGCCCTCACCACAATCGCATCGCCGGTGCGACTGACCGATCTGCTGCTGCTGTGGCTGCAGCGCGCCCACCAGCGCCGCCGCCTCGACAGCCTGAGCGACCACGTGCTCAAGGATGTCGGCCTGTCGCGCGCCGACGTGGCGGGCGAGGTGCGCAAGCAGTTCTGGCAGCACTGACCGCCCGGAACGAAGGGGTGCGACGATGAGCGCATCAGCCGGGATAAAGCATCCCGCGCAATCATTTCGAAATGTTATGGAAGCGCGGCATGCGTGCCTAAAGCGCCGCATTCCTATCCTAATGCACGGCAATCCTATCCGGTCGCTGCGTTGTCCACAGGGTAACGGAACCTTACCTTCTCCGGAGCGACGCTAGGCGCGGGCTGGTCCCGCCCGAACCCGGAGCCGATTGGTGAATTCGCAGCATCCGCCGCCCTCCTCCAGCGACCTGCCGCCGACCGGGCCGTCCCTGGTCGCGCGTCTGGCCGCCGCGCTGGTCGAGCTGCGCCCGGCCAACCTCGTCGATCTCTGCATCGCCACCAATCACGCGCCGGTGGTGACGCGCGCGCGCCACGATCTGATCCTGAGCCGGGTCTGGCTGCTGGCCGCGGTGCTGTCGTTCTCGACCATCCTGTGGATCGCGGTCGACGCCGTGACCATTCCAGCGCCCTATTGGCAGGAGATCGCTCTCTGGCGCTGCGTCGCCGGCGGCGTCTTCCTGCTGCTGGCGCTGCGGCCGCGCTGGCTGTGCCTGCGCGGCGGCCCGTCGGTGGAAGTCGCGCTGCTGATCGTCGTTCCGCTCGCCTTCTTCCTGCAGACCAATGTGGTGCTGCATGTCAACGGCCTGCATGGCCCGGTGACCATTGCCACCTCCTATTTCTACCTGCCCTTCGTCGTCGCCGCGGCGCTGGCGATCTTCCCGCTCACCGTGCTGGAAGCGCTGCTGCCGGTGGGCATGGTGCTGGGCTCGTTGATCGTCGGCATCGTCGTGTGGCCGGAATACCTGCGCGACGATTCGGCGGGCCAGACCCTGTGGCGCCTGGTCGTCATCGCCTTCTGGGCGACCCTCGCCGGGCTCAGCCAGCTGCGCTTCCTGCTGCGCCTGACCGAGCAGGCGACGCGCGACGGCCTCACCAACCTGCTGGTGCGCGGCACCGGCGAGGAGATCCTGGAAAGCCAGTTCGCCTATGCGCAGCGCCAGGACCTGCCCTTCGCCGTTCTGTTCATCGACATCGACCGCTTCAAGTCGATCAACGACGAATTCGGCCACGATGCGGGCGACGCGGCGCTGCGCGGCGTCGCCACCCAGATCGCCCGCGCCTTCCGCCATCAGGACGTGACGATCCGCTGGGGCGGCGAGGAATTCGTCGTCGGCCTGCCCGGCGCCAACCTGGTGAATGCGGAGATCGCCGTGCTGCGCCTGGCCAAGCTCGGCCTCGGGCTGCGGCCCGACTACCAGCCGATCACCGCCTCGATCGGCATCGCCGAGCGCCAGGCGGACGGCATCGCGACCCTGGCCGAACTGGTCGAGCGCGCCGATACGCGGATGTACGAAGCCAAGCAGGCGGGCCGCAACCGCTACGTCTTCCAGGCCGGGCCGAAGATCTGGCTGGCGCCGCCGCAGGACAAGCAGAGCGCCGCCTGAGCCGCGGGCCCGGCTGCGCCGATGATCAGGCGCGCTGGGCCACCAGCACCGCGCCGCCGGCGATCAACGCGACGCCGAGCCAGTTCGGCAGGGTCAGCCGCTCGCCCAGGAACGCCGCGCCGAACAGCGCCACCAGCACGACGCTGAGCTTGTCGATCGGCGCCACCCGCGCCGCGTCGCCCAGCTTGAGGGCGCGGAAATAGCAGATCCACGAGGCGCCGGTGGCGAGGCCGGACAGCACCAGGAACAGGTAGCTGCGGGTCGAGATCTCGCCCGGCGCCTGCCACTGCCCGGTCGCGCTGAGGATCGCCGCCAGCGCCGCCAGGATGACGATGGTGCGGATGAAGGTGGCGAAATCGGAATTGACGTTGGCGATGCCGACCTTGGCGAAGATCGCGGTCAGCGCCGCGAACCCCGCCGAGAGCAGCGCCCAGGCCTGCCAGGACTGCAACAGCGACCGCATCCCCATCCTCCGCTCGAGGCTTCGAGTCGGAGGATGATGACGGCTGCAGCGCGCCGCCGCAACCGCGCGCGGCCCTATGCCCGGTCGACGCGGGCGGCGTAGCAGCCCGGGCGGGCGAAATGGATGTGCAGATAGGCGACCGCGCCGTTGCCGAAGAAGCGGTCGATCACCCCCTCCAGGGCAGGCCCCTCCACCACGTCCGCGTCCCGCATCATGCCGGCGGCGTCGAAGGCGCGCACCGAGAGCAGGCGCTTGCGCAGCTGCACCGGCACCTCGGCGATCGCGTCATAGCGCTGCTCGCCCTGGCGCACATAGATCGCATGGCGTGACCGGAACGGCGTGTCGGCGGCGTGGTGCTCGTAGTTGACCAGGATGACCTCGTCGCCCGGCGTCGCGTCGGTCAGGCTGACGCGGCAGGGATAGCCGCCATCCTCCGCCACCCGGCGCAGCGCGCCCTGGCGCTTCAACTCGGCGTCGCTGAGGGCGAAAAGGTGCTGGAAGGACTCGGCCGGCAGGCCGGAAATGCGAAAGGACATGGGGCGCTCCGGGTTCGTGATGTCCCGCACGTTGCCCGTGCCGCGCCGCACGGACACTCCGCTTCTTGCGGTCCCTATTTCCGGTGCAGCAGCGCCATCAGGATGCCGCCGGCGACCAGGCCCCAGAAGGCGGCGCCGATGCCGTAGAAGCTGAGGCCCGAGGCGGTGGTGACGAAGGTGAGGATGGCGGGCAGGCGGTGCTTCTCCTCGGCCAGCGCGCCGGCGGCGGCGTTGGCCAGGGTGGAGAGCAGGGCCAGGCCGGCCGCCGCCTGGATCAGCAAAGGCGGGGCGGCGGCGATGAAGACCGCGGCGAAGCTGGCCGAGGCGGCGAGGGCCAGGAAGGCGACGCCGAAGGCCATCGAGGCGATCCAGCGCCTGCCCGGGTCGGGATGCGCCTCCGGCCCGGCGCAGAGCGCCGCGGTGATGGCGGCGAGGTTGACCGAGTGACCGCCGAAGGGCGCGATCAGGGCCGAGGTGATGCCGGTGGCGACGAAGACCGGGCCGGGATTGAGCGTGTAGCCGTTGGCGTTCATCACCGCGAGGCCGGGCACGTTCTGCGAGGCCATGGTGACGATGAACAGCGGCACGGCGATGCCGATCAGCGCCTGCAGGGTGAAGCTGGGCGCGATCAGCACCGGACGCGGCCAGCCGCCCGCCATCGCGTCCGGCGGCAGGTCCACCGCATAGGCGATGACGATGGCGGTCACCGCGACCGCGACCGGCACGGCGTAGAGCCGGGCGAAGCGCAAGGTGAGCGCCCAGGCGAGGATGACGGGCAGGGCCAGGGCCGGCTGCTCGCCCACCGCCTGCATCGGCGCCAGGCACAGCTCCAGCAGCACGCCGGCCAGCATGGCGCTGGCCAGCGGCTTGGGGATCGCGGCGACGGCGCGGCCGAAGGGCTTCACCAGGCCGGCCACGACGAGCAGCAGCGCGGTGACCAGGAAGGCGCCCACCGCCACCGGAAAGCCGCCTTCGGGCAGGCCGGTCGCGATCAGCAGCGCCGCGCCCGGCGTCGACCAGGCGATGGTGACCGGCAGGCGGGCGCGGAAGGACAGGAACATGGTGAGCAGCCCGGTGCCGAGCGACACGGCGAACAGCGCCGAGGCGGCCTCCGCCGGCGACGCGCCGAGCGCCGCATAGCCCGCCAGCAGGATGGTGAAGGAGCTGGCGAAACCGACGAAGGCGCCGAGCAGCCCGGCGATGACCGGCTGCAACAATCCTGGCGATGCGGGCTGGGTGGAGGCGGACATGCGGGCAAGGCGGGGAATGCGACGATATGACCGTCACCTTATGGCGGTCGTCGGGCGCTGCCAAGCAAGGCCGCGCCCCGCCGCGCATAATATTGTCCCCGCACAAATCGGCCTGCCGCCGGCTTGCATCGGCGGAGCGCCGCCGCTAGACTTGCCCCCATGCGCACGATCCGCCCCACCATGCTGCCGACGCAGCGATTTTGGTACCGCTGGTATAAGCCGGCGGCCTAGGATCGCGCATAGAGATCCACGCAACGAAGGCCGCCCGCATCCGGCGGCCTTTCGTTTTTGGAGCGGCATTCCCTGAACGAGCGACGACCAGATGCGGGCCTTCAACAGAAGGAGATGCCGCCATGTCGCAACCGATCGTCCCGCCCAGCCGTCCCGGCCTTTCGCGCAGCCTGCTGCGACGATTGTCCCGCGCCGATGTCAGCCATGACTTCGACGTCATCGGCGACGCGCCGCCGCCGCGCCCCGCGGCGGAGCAGGCCGCGCAGCCGGCCGAGCAGCAGCCGCCCCGCGCCGCCGAATGAGGCGGCGCCCGCTGAGGTGTCGCCCGCTGAAGCGGCTCCCGCTGAAGTGGCGGTAGCGGCCTGCTGCCGGATGCTGACGTCCCGGACCCGGATCATGCGCCTTGAGAGCATGCGCAGCCCCCGGCTGCCCAGTGACAAGACGCAAGCAAGTCTGTGGGAGATCGCGCGATGAAGCTGTATTCCGGCCCCTTGAGCCTGTTCTCGCGCAAGGTGGAGATCGCCTTGACCGAGAAGGGGCTGTTCGATGCCTGCGAGCGCGAGATGGTGCCGTTCAACCAGCAGGTCGGCTACCAGCCGAAGCATCCGGCGGTGCTGGCCGCCAACCCCAAGGGCCAGGTGCCGGTCCTCATTGACGGCGACCTTGCCTTGTTCGATTCGACGGTCATCATCGAATATCTGGAAGAGTCTTATACATTTTCGCCGCTGCTGCCGGAGAAGCCCGCCGCGCGGGCGCGCTGCCGGATGCTGGAGCTCTACGCCGACGAGATCCTGTTCCCGCTGATGCGCCGGCTCGCCCACCGCAGCGAGATGCCGCCGACCGACGCGGCCGCGCGCGCGGCCCAGGTCGAGGCCGGCAAGGCGGCGGAGGCGGCGATCGCTCATGAATTCGCCGCGCTCGAGGCCAGGCTCGCCGGCCAGGATTTCTTCTGCGGCGATCTTTCCATCGCCGATATCGGATTGTTCATGACCATCCTCTATATCCGCCGCCTGCTGGGGCCGAAGCTCGACGCCTTTCCGGCGCTGGCGGCGTGGAACGCGCGCCTGCTGCGGCGTCCGGGCTTCGCCCGCGCCGCCGGCGAGATCGCCGCCGCCGACGAGGCGCTGACCCCGGCCTTGGCCGTGCATGCAAGGCTGCTCGCGGAAATGCCGGGCTAACTGCGCTTCACGGCTGGAACAAGACAACAGCGGCGAGCCTAGTTCCGCCTGATGTCAGGAATTGGCAGCAGATCGCCAGCTCCGCGGCCCGGCCGTGGCGCGCCGGCCACTATTTCCCCGCATGGCGCAGGATCGCGTCGAGCACGCCGGGGAAGCGGCGCTCGAGCTCGGCGCGGCGCAAGGTGATGCGGCAGCGCATGCCCTCCGGGCGCGTCATGGTCACGCCGGCCTCGCGCAGAATCTTCAGGTGATGGCTCATGGTCGATTTGGGGATGTCGCCGGCCAGCTCGCTGCACAATTCGCCGGCGGAATGCTCCACGTCATCGGCCAGCGCGGCGACGATGCCGAGCCGCGTCGGATCGCTGAGGGCGAAGAGCAGGGTCGGGAGCTCGATCTCCTCGGCCTTGGGGTGGGTGAAGTTGCGTTCGCTCATCGCGCGGCCCGTTGCCGGGATCCCGAAAATGCCCCTTGCGCCGGTGCGCGCAATGGCGTTTGCTCTTGTTCGAGAGCTATAGAACATAACCCCCCGGGCTTCAAGGTCATGGCGCTTGAAGGTCCTGGCGCTTGAAGGTCCTGCTTGCGCGCGGCCTTGCGCCGACCGGGCGGTTGTCAGCTGCATGCATCCGGGCGCGGAGGCCCAGCACACATGATCGAACTCTACTATTGGACGACACCCAACGGGCACAAGATCACCATCTTCCTGGAAGAGGCCGGCGTTCCCTACAAGATCTTCCCGGTCAATATCGGCAAGGGCGAGCAGTTCAGCTCCGACTTCCTGAAGATCGCGCCCAACAACCGCATCCCGGCCATCGTCGACACCGCGCCCGCCGATGGCGGCGCGCCGATCCCGGTCTTCGAATCCGGCGCCATCCTGGAATATCTCGGCGACAAGACCGGCAAGTTCCTGCCCAGGGATGCCCGGCCGCGCGCGGAAGTGGTGCAGTGGACCTATTGGCAGATGGGCGGGTTGGGCCCGATGGCCGGGCAGAACCATCACTTCGCGCAATACGCGCCGGAGAAGCTGCCCTATGCCATCGACCGCTACGTGAAGGAGACGAACAGGCTCTATGGCGTGATGAACAAGCGCCTGGCCGATCGCGAATTCCTGGCCGGCGCCTATTCGATCGCCGACATGGCCTGCTATCCGTGGATCGTGCCCTATGAGCGGCAGGGCCAGGACCTCGCGCAATTCCCCCATTTGAAGCGCTGGTTTGAGGCGATCCGGGCCCGCCCCGCTACCATACGTGCCTATGACAAGGCGAAGGAGATCAATCCCTCGCCGCCGGCCACGATGGATGAGGCGGCGCGCAAGGTGCTGTTCGGCCAGACCGCCGCGGTGGTGCGCTGAACCGGCATGCCCCGGCGGCGGCCGCTCATGAGGGATTTGAGGGACAGTGAATGGAGTTAAATCCGGTTCACTTTCCCCGTTGAGCAGCGATTCCTGTTTTTCGCCTTGCCTTGGCGGCCAAGCTCATTATTGTTGTTCGGTCATTCTGCTTCGGATTGCCGATACTCGCCGCCAAGGACGATCTGATCGCTGCTATTCGTCGAGACAGTAATGACGCGGGCGCACCAGCGGGTGCGGACGTGACCCATACTTGGAGAAACAGCGATGCCGATCGGTACCGTGAAGTGGTTCAACAGCACCAAGGGTTATGGCTTCATTCAGCCGGAAGGCGGCGGACCGGATGTGTTCGTGCACATCTCCGC
>JBDHTX010000061.1:0-17098 GCA_039808885.1 Dongiaceae bacterium
ACAAACTCAAACACTTCCGACGCATCGCAACCCGATACGACCGGCGCGCAAGCTACTTCCGAGCCTTCATACACATCGCTTGCTCAATCCTATGGATGCGATGAATGTCGATTCAGCCTAGCCGGGCCGCATCGGCGGAGAGTCGCAATCGCGCAGCTGTGAAACGGCAAAAACCCCAATGAAAAAAGGGCGCTGTCTTGCGACAGCGCCCTTCTCGCTCTACCCCCAAAAGAACCCTCTCACATTCCCCGCACGCTTCCCCCGTACGCTTCACCCCAAACCCGCGCGGGATACGGCCTTGCCGGCCGTATCCCAAGATACGCGCCGGGCCGGTCCCCCCGGAACCGGCCCGGGGCGCGCCGTTACTGGCCCTTGTTGAAAGTGCCGTGCGGCGCGACCAAGACCTCGACGCGGCGATTGTTCTGGTCGGCCTGCCCATCGGCAGCGCCTTCCGGTTCGCCCACGCCCACAACCGAAACATTCGTCGACAGCGGCGCCCCCGCGCCGCGCAAAGCCGCCGCCACCGCCTCGGCCCGGCGCTTCGCCAGCGCCTTGTTGGCCTCGGCCGAGCCCTGGGTGTCGGTGAAGCCGGTGATTTCCACCGTGGCGATCGGATACTGGCTGAGGAAATTCGCCGCCTCGGCCAGGATCGCCTTGTCCTCGTCGTCCAGCGCCGCCGAGCCGGTGTCGAAATAGACCGCCTTGGTCAGGGCGCCGATATTCTGCGGCACGTGCAGGGATTCGAGATAGGCGATGCGGGCGCGCAGGGGATCCAGGATGCGGTTCAGCGCGTCCTCGGCCCGGCGGCGATGCTCCGCCGCCTCTTCCGACAGCTGCACCGCGCGCTGGCGCGCGTTCAGGTCGGCGTTGAGATAGGGCGGCACCGCGGCGAGATCGTCGTGGATCTCCTGGGCTTCGCGCGCCCTGTCGCCGGCTTCGTTGAGATTGGTCAGCAGATCGCCGAAATCGCCTTCCTGGGTCTGCGCCACGTTGGCGCTGATGTTGTCGAGGTCGGGCTGGCGGTCGGGAACGGCGCAGCCGGCAAGACCGATCAGGCCAGTCGCGAGCAGGGCCAGTTTCAAACGCAAATTCATCAAACCCGCGACTCCCGGCATGCTCGGCGGTGCTTCGGTCAACACCCAGGTGATGCTGAACGGCCATACAATAAGTTCAAAGCGATGCTTGAATCCATACGGATTTTAGGGGGGCTGTGACGAACAATCATCACATGTGGCGGGAAAGACACGATTTTCGCGGGGCCCCCGCCCGCCGCGCCTATGCCCGGAGCGCCTGGCGCAACGCGGCCGCGGTGGCCCAGGGGGTGACCGCCAGCAAGGCGAGATCGACCCCGCCCAGCAGCAGCAGATGGGCGCCGAAGCCGCGCCCGGCCGCCTCGGCCGCGAGGCCGGCGGCCTCGCCGGCGAAGCCGATCGCCCCGGCGGCGAAGATCAGCACCGGCACATAGAGCGGCAGGATCAGCAGGGTGAGCAGGATGCCGCCGCGCCGGCTGCCCATGGTGAGCGCGGCGCCCAATCCGCCCAGCAGGCTCAGGGCCGGCGTCGCCAGGGCGAGCGCCAGCAGCAGGGCGCCATACTGGTCCACCGGCGCGTTCAGCATCAGCGCCAGGATGGGAGCGGCCGCCAGCAGCGGCAATCCGGTCGACAGCCAGTGCACCAGCGCCTTCGACAGCGCCGTCAGCTCCAGCGGCAAGGGCGACAGCGCGATCTGGTCCAGGCTGCCGTCGTCGAAATCGGCCTGGTAGAGCCGGTCGAGCGAGAGCAACGCGGCCAGCGCCGCCATGCACAGCACCACGCCGGTCGAGACCCGCATCAGCGCGTTGGGCTCCGGCCCGATGGCGAAGGGAAACAGGATGCCGGCGGCGAGGAAGAACAGCACCACCACCCAGCCATCGATGCCCTGGCGATAGGCCAGCAGCAGGTCGCGGCGCAGCAGGGCGGCAAAGGCGCTCATGCCGCGGCCCCCGGTTGCGGCTGCCGGCGGCGCGGCGTCTCCAGGGCGAGGCTCTGCGCGGTGATGCCGAGATCTTCGTGCGTGGCGATGACGGCCATGCCGCCTTGCGCGAGATGGCCGCGCAGCAAGTCGAGAAAGGCCCGGCGCGAGGCCGCGTCCAGCGCGTTGGTCGGCTCGTCCAGCAGCCACAATTCGGCGGGGCGCAAGGCCAGCCGGCTCAAGGCGAGCCGCCGCTTCTGCCCGGCCGAGAGGAAGCGCGCCGGCCGTTCGGCCAAGGGCGCCAGGGCGAAGGCGGCCAGGGCCGGTTCGACCGCGCCCCCGCCCGACCCCCCGCCCGACCCACCGCCCGCCAGCCCGGCCCAGAAGCGCAGGTTCTCCGCGACGCTGAGCCCCGGCTTCACCGCGTCCTGGTGGCCGACGAAGCAGAGCCGCGCGCGATGCGCCTCGGCGGCCTTGAAGATGTCGGCGCCGTCCCAGGCGATGGTGCCGGAGACCGGCGGCATCAGCCCGGCCAGCGCGCGCAACAGGCTCGACTTGCCGCTGCCATTCGGCCCCACCAGCAGCAGCGCCGTGCCGCCGGCGATGCGCGCCGAAACGCCGTCGACGACGCGCCGCTCCGCGCGCTCCAGGGAAAGATTGTCGAGGGAAAGCTCCGCCATGCCGGCGCCAACTTATGCCGCCGGCGCGGACGGCGTCCACTGCACCCGCGCCGCACGGCCCTGCGGACGGCGGAGCGCACACCTGCCAAATCTTTCCTCCCCCTTGAGGGGGGAGGACGCGGAGGCTTAGTGAGCAAAGCGAGCTTAGCCGGAGCCAGGTGGGGGTGACCTCGGTCTGTCAACACGCGCTGCCCCGACAAACCCGGCGCTGCATGTCACCCCCATCCCAACCTTCCCCCCTCAAGGGGGAAGGAGCCGAGCGAGCGGGCACGAAAACGCCATGCCTTTCGTCGGCTTCACTCGAGGCGAGGGGGGAAAGTGTGGGCGGCGCCGCGATCCTCGGGGATGGAGTGGGATCGCGGCGCCAAGCCCGTGAAAGCGCCGTACGGGGGTAGCGCGACGCCTTCTTCCGGCCTCGCATCCGCGGGGGACGGATGCTGCTTTGGGGCACCTGATCAAGGGCGGGCCGGACACCCTTGCGACAAACAGAGGGGATGATCTCTGTTGCCTTGGAATGTGGCGGCGCCCGGTGGCTTCATTAGGGTCAGAAAGTGGCGAAATTGTGTTTTCGGCCCTGCGCCAGCCGGGCCGGCGGAGGAAATTCATTACGTCGACAAATTGCCGCATGGCGCGGCGGAAATGTTGGGCTGGGCCGAGGAATCCTGCGGCTCGAAGGACTTCCGCGAACATGTTATGTTCATCTTTGCGCGGCACCTTGATCTCCCTGGACCCCGCCCGAGGACTGGTTTCCCGGTCCCGCCGCGGCCGGAACGTCCAGGCACCCGCCATGGTGCCCGAAATTCTGGTCTCGCATCCGCCGTCCGTCTTGGTTTCTGGGAGAACCCAAAGTGTCCCTCGACAGCTTCAAATCGCGCAAGACCCTCAAGGTTGGGGGCAAGAGCTATGACTATTTCAGCCTGAAGGCGGCGGAGAAGGCCGGCCTCGGCGACCTCTCGCGCCTGCCGAATTCCCTGAAGGTGCTGCTGGAGAACCTGCTGCGCTACGAGGACGGCCGCTCGGTCACCAAGGCCGACGTGCAGGCGATCGGCCAATGGCTGAAGACGCGCAACTCCGACCGCGAGATCGCCTATCGCCCCGCCCGCGTGCTGATGCAGGACTTCACCGGCGTGCCCGCCGTGGTCGACCTCGCCGCGATGCGCGAGGCGATGATCAAGCTGGGCGGCGACCCGCAGAAGATCAACCCGCTCTCCCCCGTCGACCTGGTCATCGACCATTCGGTGATGGTCGACTATTTCGCCGGTCCGGGCGCCTTCAAGAAGAACGTCGAGCTGGAATACCAGCGCAACGGCGAGCGCTACGCCTTCCTGCGCTGGGGCCAGACCGCCTTCGCTAATTTCCGCGTCGTGCCGCCCGGCACCGGCATCTGCCACCAGGTCAACCTCGAGAACCTCGCGCAGGTCGTCTGGACGGCGAAGGAGCCGGCCAAGGTGGTGAAGGGCCGCAAGGTGGCTGCGAAGACGGTCGCCTATCCCGACACCCTCGTCGGCACCGACAGCCACACCACGATGGTGAACGGCCTCGCCGTGCTCGGCTGGGGCGTCGGCGGCATCGAGGCCGAGGCCGCCATGCTCGGCCAGCCGATCTCCATGCTCATCCCCGAGGTGATCGGCTTCAAGCTGAGCGGCCGCCTCAAGGAAGGCACCACCGCCACCGACCTCGTCCTCACCGTGACGCAGATGCTGCGCAAGAAGGGCGTGGTCAACAAGTTCGTCGAGTTCTTCGGCCCCGGCCTCGAGGATCTGTCGCTGGCCGACCGCGCCACCATCGCCAACATGGCGCCGGAATACGGCGCCACCTGCGGCTTCTTCCCGATCGACGCCGAGACCATCCGCTACATGAAGGCGACCGGCCGCGCCCCGGCGCGCGTGGCGCTGACCGAGAAATACGCCAAGGCCCAGGGCATGTGGCGCGACGCCAAGACGCCCGACCCGGTCTTCACCGACACGCTGGAGCTCGACATCTCCACCGTCGAGTCTTCGCTTGCCGGCCCCAAGCGGCCGCAGGACCGCGTGCCGCTGTCGACCGCGGCGGGCGCCTTCGGCAAGGCGCTGACCGAGGTGTTCAACCGCCCGGCCAATCCGTCGCGCGTCTCGGTGAAGGGCAAGGACTACACGCTGGGTGACGGCGACGTCGTCATCGCCGCGATCACCTCCTGCACCAACACGTCCAATCCCAGCGTCATGCTGGGCGCCGGCCTGATCGCGCGCAACGCGGTGAAGCTCGGCCTCAAGTCGAAGCCGTGGGTGAAGACCTCGCTCGCGCCCGGCTCGCAGGTTGTCACCGACTACCTGAAGAAGGCCGGCCTGCAGACCTATCTCGACAAGCTCGGCTTCAACCTGGTCGGCTATGGCTGCACCACCTGCATCGGCAATTCCGGCCCGCTGCCGGACCCGATCGCCGATGCGATCAATCTCGGCGACCTGGTCGCCTGCTCGGTGCTGTCGGGCAACCGCAATTTCGAGGGCCGCGTGAACCCGCATGTGAAGGCGAACTACCTCGCCTCGCCCATGCTCTGCGTGGTCTATGCGCTGGCCGGCTCGATGCGGATCGACATCACCAAGGATCCCGTCGGCTACGGCAAGGGCGGCAAGCCGGTCTATCTCAAGGACCTCTGGCCGTCGAACAAGGAGATCGCCGACGCGGTGAAGAAAAGCGTCACGCCGGCCGCCTTCAAGAAGCGCTACAAGGACGTCTTCACCGGCGACAGCCTGTGGAAGAAGGTCAAGATCGCCAAGGGCCAGACCTATGCCTGGGACAAGGCCTCGACCTATGTGCAGAACCCGCCCTATTTCGTCGGCATGTCGAAGACTCCCGGCACCTTCGGCGACATCCTGAAGGCGCGCCCGCTGGCGATCCTCGGCGATTCCATCACCACCGACCACATCTCGCCCGCCGGCTCGATCAAGAAGGACGGCCCCGCCGGCCAGTTCCTGGTCGGCAAGGGCGTGACCCCGGCGGATTTCAACTCCTATGGCGCGCGGCGCGGCAATCACGAGGTGATGATGCGCGGCACCTTCGCCAACATCCGCCTGAAGAACGAGATGGCGCCGGGCACCGAAGGCGGCGTGACGCGCTACATGCCGGAAGGCGCGCCGATGTCGATCTACGACGCCTCGATGAAATACCAGAAGGCCGGCGTGCCGCTGGTGGTCTTCGCCGGCAAGGAATACGGCACCGGTTCCAGCCGCGACTGGGCGGCCAAGGGCACCGTGCTGCTCGGCATCAAGGCGGTGGTGGCGGAGAGCTTCGAGCGCATCCACCGCTCCAACCTGGTCGGCATGGGCGTGCTGCCGCTGCAGTTCAAGGGCGATATGACGCGCAAGAGCCTGAACCTCGACGGCAGCGAGACCTTCGACCTGACCGGCCTTTCCGCCGGGCTGAAGCCGCGCATGGATGTCAGCATCCGCATCAACCGCGCCAACGGCACCAGCGAGACCATCCAGGTGGTCTGCCGCATCGATACGCTGGACGAGATCGAGTATTTCAAGAACGGCGGCATCCTGCCCTACGTGCTGCGCAACCTGGCGCAGGGCGCGGCGGCCTAACCACGACACGCTTTCGGCTTCTGAAGCCGCCGCGCCCTCGCAAGAGGCGCGGCGGTTTTCTTTTGCGGCGGCCAGCATCCATCTCGTCGCGGCTCTCTGTCATCGAAGCATGTCGTCGTCCCGGCCTTGCCCCGGGATGACGCGTGGCGCGGCGGGGATCAGCGAATGCTTCGAGTATTTGCCTGAAATTCGTCTAAGTATTTGAAATAACTATTTTATTTTGACTACATACGGAAGTGTGCCCATAATCTTCATAAGAACGACGATTGGAGGTGAAAATGCAGGCCATGCGCCCCAGCAACATACCGACCGGCCTCGACCCCGCCTCTCTCGCCGCCAGCTCCGATCTCCGGGTTCTGGTGGTCGACGACCAGGCGGCCATGCGCCGGATCGTCCGGCAGCTGCTGGCCACCAATGGCATCCATGAAGTGGTCGAGGCCGGCGACGGCAGCGAGGCGCTGGATCACCTGCTGCGCGCCGACGAGGCGCCGGTCGACCTGGTGATCTGCGATCTGCTGATGCCGGTGATGGACGGGCTCACCTTCTGCAACAAGATACGCCGCGACATCCGCCTGAAATCGCGCCATGTGCCGATCCTGCTGCTGACCGCGGTCACCGACGACCTGGTGCTGCAGGTGGCGCGCCAGGTCGGCGCCATCGACGTGGTCAACAAGCCGATCGCGGCGCCCGAGCTCGGCAAGCGCATCGAAAAGCTGATCGGCATCAAGCTGCATTGACCGCCATGCGCGAGCGACGCCTTTTCATCCCCTGCCGGGGCTTCACCGGCGCGGCGCCGCGCGGCCGGCGCACGGATGGGCGACGGCGGAAATCGGCGCTCAGCCGCCGCGGCGCTTCGCGCCGGGCTTTCCCTTCGCAGCGGTCTTCCGCTTCGCGCCGGACGGCCTATCGCGGCCGGATTTCGCCCCCGCCGCGCGCTTCGATTTGACCGGCACGCCGCCCAAGGTGGTCTTCGCCGGATAGGCGCAGAGATCGGCGACCAGGCAGCGCGCGCATTCCGGCTTGCGCGCCTTGCACACATAGCGCCCGTGCAGGATCAGCCAGTGATGCGCGTGCAGCCGGTATTTCTCCGGCACGCGCTTTTCCAATGCCAGCTCCACCGCCAGCGGATCCTTGCCCGGCGCCAGGCCGGTGCGGTTGCCGACGCGGAAGATGTGCGTGTCGACGGCGATGGTCGGCTGGCCGAAGGCGATGTTGAGCACCACGTTCGCGGTCTTGCGCCCGACGCCGGGCAGGGTCTGCAGCGTCGCGCGGTCCTCCGGCACCTTGCCGCCGTGGCTCTCCACCAGGATGCGGGACAGCGCCATCACGTTCTTGGCCTTGGTGTTGTAGAGGCCGATGGTCTTGATGAAGTCCTTGAGCCGCGCCTCGCCCAGCTTCAGCATCTTCTCCGGCGTGTCGACGATCTTGAACAGGGGCTCCGTCGCCTTGTTGACCGAGACGTCGGTGGCCTGGGCCGAAAGCGCCACCGCGACCAGCAGGGTATAGGGGTTGATGTAGTCCAGCTCGCCGCGCGGATTGGGGTTCTGCTGCTGCAGGCGGGCGAAGAATTCCGCGATCTGGTCCGGCTTCAGTTTCGGCAAAGTCCCTTCTCCCCGCCAGATTGATGTGGCGCGCGGAGACTCTATACTGCCGGCCATGCAGGAAGAAGCGGACAACGACGGCGGCGGCAACGCGCTGCATCCCCCCTCACCCCAACCCCTCTCCCACGGAGGGGAGAGGGGCCTTGAGTCCGGTGCTAGCAACAGCGTTCCCTCTCCCCCCGGCGAACGATTGTTCGCGAGCGCGAACGGGGTGGGAGAGGGACAGGGTGAGGGGTGGCCACCGCACGATATTCGGGCGTTGAACCGTCCCCTTTACGAGGCGCTGCTCTATCCGCGGCGGTCGCTGTCCGAGCGCGGCTTCCTCATCCTCACCATCGGCACGGCGTTGTTCGGCCTCGGCTATGGCGCGATGTTCCTGATGATGGGCGCCTGGCCGATCTTCGGCTATCTCGGCGCCGAATGGCTGCTGTTCTGGTGGCTGCTGCGCACCCATTTCCGCGGCGACCGCCGGGCCGAGCGCCTGCGCCTCTATGCCGACCGCCTGGTGCTGCAGCAGATCGACGCCAAGGGCAACGTCGCCGAGCGCGCCTTCGAGCCCTATTGGCTGCGCGTCGTCCTGCGCGAGCGCGGCTTCGAGAATCCGGCGCTGCTGCTGTCCTCGCACGGGCGGAGCGTCGAGATCGGCGCCTTCCTCGGCGCGCAGGAGCGGCGCGATTTCGCCGCCGAGCTGACCGCGGTCCTGCACGACTGGCGGCGCGCCTAGCATCCCATGTCCCAGGCTTCGACCAGCGCGCCCCCGCCGGCGTTGCGCCATCCCGGCGCCACCGACATCGCCCTGCTCTTCGTGCTGGCGCTGACCTGGGGCTCGTCCTTCCTGTTCATCAAGCAGGCGGTGGCGACCCTGCCGCCGATGTCGCTGGTGGCCGGGCGCATGGCGATCGGCGCGACCTTGCTGCTGGCCATCGCCTTCGCCAAGGGCCAGGCGCTGCCACGCGGCCTCGGCTTGTGGGGCCGCATGGTGTTCCTCGGCGTGATCGGCAATTCGCTCCCGTTCTTCCTGATCAGCTGGGGCGAGCAGTTCACGCCGTCCAATCTCGCCGCCATCCTGATGGCGACGATCCCCAGCATGGTCATCGTGCTGGCGCATTTCTTCACCCATGACGAGCCGATGACCCTGGGCAAGGTGCTGGCCTGCATCCTCGGCTTCGCCGGCGTGGTGGTCCTGATCGGCGTCGACGCGCTGAAGGGCCTGGGCGACGTGGTGATCGGGCAGAGCGCGATCCTCGCCGGCGCCATGTCCTATTCGCTCTACGGCATCAACGCCAAGCGCCTGCCGCCGCTCGGCTCGGAGATGCTGGTGGGGATGATCCTGGTGGCGGGATTGATTCCGTTCATTCCCGTCTGGCTGATCCACGACCAGCCGTGGCGGCTGGTCGGCGACCTGGCGCCCGACGGCAAGGCGTGGTTCGCGGTCTTCTGGCTCGGCCTGCTCTCGACCGGCGGCGGCAACCTGCTGTTCTTCCTGCTGCTGCGCCGGGTCGGCGCCGGCTTCGGCTCGCTCAACAACTACCTGGTGCCGCTGATGGGCGTCGGCTGGGGCTTTTTCCTGCTCGGCGAACGCCCAAGCTGGAACGCGCTCGCGGCCCTGGTGCTGATCCTCGGCGGCCTTGCCTGCGCGCGCTGGCTGAAACCGGCGGCGATTCACGAGCGCTGACCGAACGCCACATTCTCAATCGTCATCGCCGGTCATGTCCCGGCACTGACGGAAGACAGAATCTGAAGCGCCTCAGCTTCCGTTCGACCCGCCCGCCGGCGCCGCGGCGCTTTGCGGCGCCTGGACGCTGAAGCCGAGCACGTCGCGCATCGAGTAGAGGCCGGGCTTCTTGCCCGCCGCCCACAGCACCGACTTCAACGCGCCGCGCGCGAAGATCTCGCGGCTCGACGCGCGGTGGGTGATCTCCACCCGCTCGCCCTCGGCGGCGAAGATGACGGTGTGGTCGCCGACCACGTCGCCGCCGCGCAAGGCGGCGAAGCCGATCTCGCCCTTCACCCGCGGGCCGACCTGGCCGTCGCGCGAGCGCCGCGCGATGCGGCGCAATTGCTGGCCGCGGCCGCGCGCCGCCGCCTCGCCCAGCGCCAGCGCGGTGCCGGAGGGCGCGTCGACCTTGTGCTTGTGGTGCATCTCGATGATCTCGATGTCCCAATCGGCATCGAGGATGCGGGCGACCTCCTCGACCACCTGCTGCAGCAGGTTGACGCCGAGGCTCATATTGGCGGCCAGCACCACGGGCGCGCGCTGCGCCACGCGGTAGAGCGTCGCCAGCTGGTCGCTGTCGAAGCCGGTGGTGCCGATGACGAGCGCGCAGCCGGTCTTCGCCGCCATCTGCGCGTGGCTGACCGTGGCGCTGGGATTGGTGAAATCGACCACCACGTCGGCGCTGTCGAAGAGCAGGCTGGGATCGTCGCTGACCGAGATGCCGAGCGGCTCCGCCCCGGCGAGGGCGCCGAGATCCTGGCCCAGGGCGGCCGAGCCCCGGCGCTCGGTGCCGCCGACGACGACGACGCCCGGCGCGTTGATCAGCATCTTCAGCAGCATCTGCCCCATGCGGCCGGCACAGCCGACCACGCCGACCTTCACCGCGCCATTGGTCTTCTTGCCCCTGGCAGGGGCCTGGGGGGCAAGCGGCTGGGGAGCGGACGGCAGCGCGGCCGGCGGCGTCTTGGTCGCCGCGGCCTTCGCTACCGGTGCGGCCTTGGCCACTGGCGCAGCTTTCGCCACCGGCGCAGCTTTCCCAGCTGGCGCGGCCTTCGCGGCTGGCGCCGGGGCCGGCTTTTCGACCTTCGCGGATTTTTCCTTGGATTTCAGATGGATGGGCTTTTTCGGCGGCGCCTTGGCCGGTGCCCGTCCGGACTTCTTTGCATTCATCCCCCGAACTCCGCGAGTCGCAATCGTTAACTTTAGGGTAACTGTAATCGGGATTGCGGCGGCAGGGCAACCGGCAGACGCACAGGGCCTGCCCTGCGCCCGCGCCGCGAGTCCTTAGATATGGCCGGGATATGGCCGGGATTTCGCCCGCGGCGCCCGGCGGGAGGCCAGCCGGTCGGAAGCCGGGGGCAACGGGCGGGCGAACAGGTGGCCGGGCGACGGCGTGGGCGGGCGGCTATTCGGTGCCGGTCTTGCGCGGGGACGCGGTCGTTTCCGCGGCGCGGCCCGCCTCGGCCCCGGCGGGGCGGGCGATCACCCGGCGGCGGGGGAAGCGGACCTCCGCCTTGGTGCCCTGGCCCAGCTGGCTTTCGATGCGCAGCTCCGCGCCGTGCAGTTCCACAAGGCGCTGCACCAGCGGCAGGCCGAGGCCGGTGCCCTCGAAACGGCGCTCGAAGGTGCTTTCCAGCTGGCCGAAGGGCGACATCGCCTTCGGGATGTCCTCCGGCCGCATGCCGATGCCGGTGTCGGTCAGGCTCACCGCCATGCCGCCATCGGCCAGCATGGTGGCGCTGATCACCACCTTGCCGCCGCGCTCGGTGAACTTGACGGCGTTGGACAGCAGGTTGAGCACGATCTGCTTCACCTTGGTTTCGTCCGCCCACAGCTTCGGCAGGTCGGACGGCAGCGCGGCGATCACCTGCACGCCGCCGCGCTCGGCGCGCTCGTGCATCAGCCGCTCGCAGCTTTGCACCGCGCGCGCCAGCTCGACCTCGCCCTCGCTCAAGGTGGCCTGGCCGAGGTCGATCTTGCTGAGGTCGAGAATGTCGTTGATCAGGCCGAGCAGGTGCCGGCCGCTGGAGACGATGTCGCCGGCATAGTCGCGATAGCGCTCGTCGAGATTGCCGAACAGCTTGTTCGAGATCACCTCGGAGAAGCCGATGATGGCGTTGAGCGGCGTGCGCAGCTCGTGGCTCATGTTGGCGAGGAACTGCGTCTTGGCGCGGTTGGCCGCTTCCGCCGCCTCCTTGGCGTGGCGCAGCGCGCGCTCCTGCCGCTTCCGTTCGGTGGCGTCGTTCAGCATGATGATGGTGAGGGCGCCCTCGCCGCCTTCGGCCAGGCCGTCGGCAAGGTCGTAGGATTCGCCTTCGACCGGGAAATGCGTGCCGGCCTGGGTGCGGCCCTTGATCTCGCCGCGGCGCAGCCGCTCGATCACGTCGGCGCCGGAGAGCGGCGCGCGCGAGGCATTCTCCTGCGCCGGCAGGCTGGCGAGGTGGATGCCGCGCTGTGCGCCCGGCGCGCGCGGCGCCGGCGCCTTGGCGGAATCGTCGCTGAACAGCATGCTGAGCGGCAGGCCGATGGCCTCCTGCGCCGCATAGCCGAACAGCTTGGCGGCACCCTTGGAGCACAGCCGGATGGCGTGGTTGTGGTCGACCGCGATGATCGCCGTGGGGGCGATCTCGAGCACGGCGGTGAGCCGGTTCTCCGAGCGCCGCGCCGCCAGGGCGGCATTGGCCGCGGTCTTGCGCAGGTCTTCCTCGATATGCCAGCTCCAGCCCTCCGCCACCGCCACGGCGATGGCGAAGACCAGGCAGGCGGGCGTCAGGATGGTGAGCGCCTCCGCCCGCGTCACGCCGTCGGCGTCGAGGCCGAGCGACAGCGAGATCAGCACGATGCCGAGGGCCGGGATCATCGGCTCCAGGCGGCGCGCGCGGCGATAGGCGAGGATCAGGAAATGCTCCGCCGGGGCTTCCGGCTGCGCGCGGCCGCGCGCCTGCAGCATGTGCTCCGCCGCCGCCCAGAACTGGAAGGCGCCGCCGAGCAGCCACAGGAAGTCATAGGCCTGGCCGACCTCGTATTCGCGTCCCAGCAGGCTGAGGCCATAAAGCGTCTCCGCCGTCGCGTGGCAGCCGAGGCCGAGCACCAGCAGCGTCAGCACCACGCGCTTGCCGCCCCAGACATAGAGGCAGAGCGACAGCACGCCCATCAGGAACGCCGCGTCGTAGAGCAGCGGATAGGCGATCGAGGTCGCCACGTAGAGCAGGCCGTCCTGGTTGCCGACGATGGCCTCGCTGACATGCAGGCCGACGCCGACATAGACGGCGGCGCCGATCATGATCAACTGGCTGACCAGCTTCGGCCCGAGCGAGGCGCCTTTCGGCTTCTCGCCGAAATACATCAGGCCGATCGCGTAGATCGGCGCGAAGGCGAGGTAGAACAGGTCGCTGATCGCCGGGAACGGCGTGCTCACCAGGGCGATCAGCTCGTAGTAGTCCCAGATCAGCTGCGCCACGAACCAGGAGCCGGCGGCGACCGCGAAGCAGCCCCAGGCGGTGCGGTCGCGCCCCTGCAGCCGCAGCGCCGCCAGCAGGCTGATCAGCGCGGTGGCGAAATAGGTGATGGTCCAGGCGCCGTCGACCCACCAGTGGCGGGCGCTCTCGGTCTCCGGCTCGAACAGGGCGAAGCCGGCGATGAACAGCGTCCAGCCGGCGAGGGTGACGATGCGCCAGCCGCCGCGCCCGCGCGTCGAGGTCGGGCCGGCCGGCGCCGGCGCGCGTTCCGCCGCCGCGAAGCTCGGCGCGGTCGCGTTCGGCACGCTGGCGGGCGGCGTGTTCCCTGCGCTCATGCGCGGCCACCTGGCCTCGTGGCGGGAGTCGTGGCGTTGGTCCGGTTCACGGCAATGCGGCTTTCCCTGCGCACGGCGACGCCGCGCAGCGCCCCGCCCGGCATTCCCCCTCCGGTCCGAGGCACGAAGGATAAAAGCCTAGGGGCCCTGAGTTAACGAAGGGTAAAACCGGCGGCCGCCCGCCTATTGCGCTGCCGGGGCGCCGGCCCTGGCCAGCCAGGCGCGCACGTTCTGCAGGGACTGGTTGATGACCTGGTCCATGTCGAGATAGCGGTAGGTGCCGCAGCGGCCGATGAACTGCATCGTGGTCTCGGCCCGCGCCAGCTCCTGGTAGCGGCGATAGAGCGCCTCGGGCGCGCCGTCGCTGGTCTTCACCGGATAGTAGCGCTCCATGTTGTTCTCGTGATCGGCGCAGGGCTCCTCCAGCGTCACCGTCTTGGCGCCGGTCTGCGTCACCACGTGGCCGGGCAGCAGGCTCCAGTCGCTTTGCCGCGTGTAGATCCCGTCATCGGTGAAGTTCACCTGCGCGGTGTCGCCCAGCCGGTAGGCGGCGGGCTCGCTGCGGTGATGGAAGCGCAGCGAGCGATAGGGCAGCGGCCCCAGCGCGCCGTCGAAATACTCGTCGATCGCCATCGAGTTGAAGCAGAAGGCGAAGCCGCGCCGCAGCGCCTTGTCGAAGCCGGTCCCCAGGCTGACCCGGATCAGCGGATGGTCGAGGATGCGCCCGATGAGCGCCGTGTAGCCGCCTTGCGGCAGGCCCTGGTGCCTGTCGCCGGGGAAATAGCGGTCATCGGTGTCGAAGCGGAGCGGAATGCGGCTCACCACCGCGGCCGCCATCTGCTCCAGCTCGAGGCCCCACATCTTCCGGGTATAGGGGCGGAAAAACAGATCGGTCAGTCTGGTGCCGATCCTCGACTGCAGGTATTCCGCGGCATTGGCCGGCTCGGCGATCGGCACGGCGAGGCGGGCGAGAAAGGCCTGCGCCGCCTCCGCGCTGGCGAGGTCCGCGCCGAACACCGCGTTCAGCGTCGTGCGGTTGATCGGCAGCGGCACGCAGCGGCCGAGTGCGGCGACATGGGCGCCGACGCGATGCTCATAGGGCAGGAAATCGGCGAAGCGCCGCAGCCAATCCATCACCCGGTCGCTGGAGGTATGGAACAAATGCGGCCCGTAGACATGGCGCCGCACGCCTGTGGAATCCACCGTGTCATACGCATTGCCGGCGATGTGGGGGCGGCGGTCGATCACCTCGACCTGCCAGCCCTGCTCGGCCAGTTCGCGCGCATGGACCGCGCCGGCGAAACCCGCCCCGACCACCAGGATCGCCGTCATCGCCCGCGCACGGCCCTTTCCAGCCAGCCCCTATCGAATTGAGCGGGACGATGCTATCAGATGGCGCCCGCACGGGTAAGTCGCGGGCATTAGCAAGTCGTGGATCCGATTGCCCGGATGAATATTGCCCGGATGAATATTGTGTGGGGATCTGGCCTTTGAGTGAGCTGCGTATTCTGGTGACCGGTGCGGCCGGCTTGATCGGCAGTGCCGTGGCGAAATCCTTGCGCGCGGAGGGCGCGCGGGTACTGGCCCTCGACCTGCGCGAGACGCGCGGCGGCGCCCGCGGCGATTTCCGCGACCGCGCCACGCTGGCCCCGCTGGTGGAGCAGGCCGACGGCATCCTGCATTTCGCCGCTGTGTCGCGGGTGATCGAGGGCGAAAAGCACCCCGATCTGTGCTGGAGCGTCAATGCCGAGGGCACCGGGCGGCTGTTGTCGCTGGCGCTGGCCGGCGGGCGCCGGCCCTGGGTCGTCTATGCCAGCTCGCGCGAGGTCTACGGCCAGCAGGAAACGCTGCCGGTGCCGGAGGACGCGCCGCTGAAGCCGAAGAACATCTATGCCCGCAGCAAGGCCGAGGCCGAGCGCCTGATGGGCGAGGCGCGCGCGGCGGGCCTCAGCAACGCGATCCTGCGCTTTTCCAACGTCTATGGCGACATCGGCGATCACGCCGACCGCGTGGTGCCGGCGTTTGCCCGCGCCGCTGCCGCGGCGCGATCCTCGGGAGATGCCGCGGCAGCGGCGCGCTTCGATGGCGGCGGCGACGCGGCGACCGTGCGCGTCGACGGCGCCGCCTGCACCTTCGACTTCACCCATGTCGCCGATGTCGCGGACGGCGTGATGCGCGTGGTGCGCCAGCTCGCCGCGGGCGAAGCGAAGCTGCCGCCGATTCATTTCGTCACCGGCCGGCAGACGTCCCTGGGCGAGCTGGCCGGGCTGGCGGCGGCATATGGCGGTCCGTCGCTCCGCGTGGTCGAGGCGCCGGCGCGCGGCTTCGACGTGCACCGCTTCGCCGGCGATCCGGCGCGGGCGCAGGCGCTGCTCGGCTGGCGCGCGACCACCGCCATCGAAGCCGGCTTTGCCCGGCTGGCCGGGGATTTTGGCGCCTCTCTGGCGGAAGCGCCCGGCAAGGCCCTGGCCCGGCCCTGACCGCCGCGCCGCGGGAGTCAGCCCGGGGGACCGGGATTCAGAGCGCCGGTCCGGGATGGACGAAGGCCTTGGGCTTCCATTGCTTGCGCCAGGGCCGCGCCCGCCACCAGACGCGCAGCTTCGCCCGCAGCGGCACCTTCTGTTGCTGATAGAGGCCGGGCATGTGGGAGTTGCCGCTGGCGCCGTCGGCGGCGCGGCACACCTCGTCGACCCGCGCGCAAAGCTCGCGCAGATCCGGCCGCTCCGTCACCACGCGCGCATATTCCGCGAGGATGCCGGAGCGCTCGATCTTGTCGCGCTGGAAGATGAAGGCGTAATGCGCGGCGATGGTGTCGCCGCAGAAGCAGTTGCGCTTGCCGAGCCGCGCCGGGATGACGACGCTCAGGTCCTCCTCCTCCTGCTCGCCGATCTGGTCGACCACCGGCGCCAGGTCGCGGCCGAACCAGCTGAGCGCGTTGATCGAGAAGCGGTTGAGCGCGATCTCCCGCGGCGGCAGGTGCAGCCGGTTCGTTTCGCCCTTGGCGATGAGGTCGAGCAGCAGCTTGTGGAGGCCGAGGGCCAGATAGGGGTCGCGCCAGCCGAACTCGTCCATGCAAGCGGCGCGCACATATTGCGTCGGCGCGATCTTGCCCAGGATCTGCAGCTGGAACGAACAAAGCGCGTTGTTGATGATGAGCGGCATGACCATGAAATAATCCGGATGGTCGATGCGGAACCGCAGCAGCTTGTCGAAGAAGCCCGGCTCCAGCCACACCACGTCGTCGTCGAGGCGGATATAGATCGTATCGGGGTCGCAGGCGGTGACGTGGAACCGGCCGATCGATTCGATCGCCGGCGGACGGCCCTCCGGATGGCGCACCAGCCGCACCCGCGGGTCGAGCCTGGCGACGCCTTCCAGGAAGGCGACGTCGCCGGCATCCGGCGTGTTCATCCAGATGTCGTAGCGGTCGACGATGGGCGAGGCCAGCACCTGCGGCACCAGCAGCCGCATGAAGCGCCGCCGCCCGGCCGGCGTCACGCAGACGATCTTGTGATTCTCGAACATGGAGCCCCGTTGACGCGTCGCAAAGCGCGCGGAGGGTAGCGGGATTCAGATTGGCGGAAAAGGGTCGTGCCGGGCGCGCGGCCGGCCGGCGCCGGATGTGGACTCCGATGAACGAACCACAGCGGTGGCGAAGGCCGGACTTGGCCCCTAGGGTCCGGACTCAATTGATCCAGCATGTGAGGATGGCTGCGATATAGGCGCCGCTGAGGAAGTTTCTGGCGAGCTTGTCGTATCTTGTGGCGATGCGGCGCCAATCCTTGAGCCTG
>JBDHTX010000062.1:0-16284 GCA_039808885.1 Dongiaceae bacterium
CAGATCTTCTCGCCGGTCTCGGTGGCGATGCGCTCGCTGTCCCAGTTGTAGAGGTTGGTGAGGAAGCTGCCGCGGTTGAGCTCGTTCACCAGGTTGCGGTCGTTGATGCGCAGCAGCTTCAGCTTGGTGAATTCGACATTCACCGTGGTCAGCGGCACGCCGGTCGAGCCGATCTTGGGCAGCACGTAGGCCTGCTTGGCGAAGCCGACGCTGGGCGCACGGTCGCCGATGGCGAGGTCGACGAGCTTGTCCTCCTGCAGCGCGCCGATTTCCGCCGGCAGGCCGCGCTTCAGCGTCACCTGGTAGGAACGCCCGTATTCCAGGCCGTCGAAGCACAGCCGGCGATCGATGGCGCGATAGGCGACCTGGACGTCGGGATCGACCCGCACATAGTCGTCATAGGCAAGCTGCCGCGTGCCCAGGATGCGACGGTCGAAGACGATGCAGGCATCGGGCCGGTCGCCCTCGGTGGAGACCTCGGTGCTGGCGACCTGGAACGGGATCGTGCGGCTCAAGCGCTTGTAGGCTTCGCGCGCATCCGCATCCTGGGTCAGGTTGACCGCCTGGTCATAGGCATCGAGCGCCTCGCCCGGGCGCTTGATCTGCTCCAGCGCCTGGCCCAGCAGCTTGAAGGCCTCCGCCTTCGCCGCCGAATCGGGGGCATAGTCGGTGGCGAGATAGGCGGCATAGGCGGCGTCGAGACCCTTGCCGAGCTTGGTCTTGATATCGAACAGGCTGCGCCAGAGGTCGTAGTTCTCGTAGCCCGCCGGCACCATGCCCTCCGCCAGGGTCTCCGCCGCCGCCTGGTCGGTGCCCGCCATCAGGTCGTCGAGTTGGGCGCGCAGCTGCTCGTAGTCGCCGGAGGACGGCGGCACGCTGTAGAGGCCGTTGCGGTATTCATAGGCGGCGGAACTCAGCTGCTGCAGATCGGCGGCGGCCAGGTGCGGCGCCACGATCCCGATCAACGCGACAAGCAGGCAGGCGAAACGACGCATGACGGCGGTCATGGTTCGGAAACTCCAGGCAAAATCGATTGAAGCGGACTCACGCGGGGCACTAGACCAGATGGCGGGTGGCTTCTCAATCCCGCGGCTGTCACAAACCGGAGGAACGGAAAGCAGCATGCCAACTTTGCCCTTTGACTTTGGCGCTTTTTGGGCGGAAACAGGCCCGCAAGCGGTTCCGCGCAAATAAACCGGCAACCCTCCCGTTCCGCCAGTGACAAGCATCACCCAATCCCCAGAAACGACGAACGTGACGCCGCCGCCCCCGCTGGTCTGGCTGCTCTATGGCGAACGCCGCGGCGACAATGCGCAGGTGCTGGCGCTGGCGCGGATGCTGGGCTGGCCGTTCCAGGTGAAGCAATTGCGCTGGGCGGCGGACTACGATGTCGACCCGCGCGAGGCTGGCATCTCGCTGGCCGGGCTGGACCGCGGCGCCAGTGATTCGCTCGCCGGGCCCTGGCCCGACATCGTCATCGGCATCGGCTTCCGCTCGGCGCCCGTGTCGCGCTGGATCGTCCAGCAGGGCGGCGGCCGGGCGCTCAACATCCGGCTGGGGCGGCCGCGCACCGAGTTGTCGCTCTACGACCTGGTGATCACCACGCCGCAATACGGCCTGCCGCCCGGCCCGAATGTCCGCGAATTGCCGCTGCCGCTGGTGGCGCCGGACCCGGCCGAGATCGAGGCCGCCGCCGCGCGCTGGCGCCGGCAGTTCGAAACCCTGCCGCGGCCCTGGACCGCCGTGCTGCTCGGCGGGCCGACCCAGCACATGGCCTTCGACGACGGCGTGGCGGCGCAGATCGCCGCCGGGCTGCAGCTTTACGCCATCAAGTCCGGCGGTGCGCTGCTGATCACCACCTCGCCGCGCTCGCCGCACTTCCTCCCCGATGTACTGGCCCGCGCGATCACCGCGCCGCATTTCCTGCACGGCTGGCGGGCCGGGGCGGACAACCCCTATCTCGCCCTGCTGGCGGCGGCGGACCAGGTGATCGTCACCAGCGACAGCATCTCCATGGCGGCCGACGCCGCCGCCTTCGACAAGCCGATCCTGGTCTACGAGCTGCCCTGGCTCGGCCGGTCGAAAAAGCCCGGCCTCGTCGCCGGCATCAAGCGCTATGTGCGCGAGCGGCGCGAAAGGCGCGGCATGGCCGGCCGGCCCGCCGACGCGCTCGACCGCTTCTATGACCGCCTGACCTTGGCCGGCAAGGCGCGGCCGCGGCGCAACGCCCTGGAATTCACCCGGCGGCTGTATGAAGCCGGCATCGCCCGCCCGTTCGACCCGGATCGGGTCGACCTGGGCTGGAGGCCGGCGCCCGCGGCGCGGGAGGCGCAGCAGCGTGTGATCGCCGAAATCCGCGCCTTGTGGCGGGATCGATCCGGCCGCGGCTAGGGCGGGTGGCCGCCTTGTCTCACCCAGGGGCGCATGTTATAGGCCCGGCCGATCCCGGGCCGCGACGTCCGGGCGCGCCACGGGTCGCCGGCGGATGCCGCCCCCGCAGGCGCCGATATTCGGAGCCCGCGATTTGAAGTCTTCTCGCCCATGATGGTCTGGATCGATGCGGCCTCGCCCGCCGCACGGCTGAAGGTCTTCGGCCTGACCGTGACCGAGCGCCACTTGCAGGCCCTGCTGCGGCTGGAGCCGAAGCCGGACCGCGTCGTCATCGATACCGGGACCCAGGAACCCGCCGCGCTGGGCATTCCCGCCGAGGTCGCCGGCCGCCTGCCGATCACCTGGACCAGGGGCACCGGCGCTTTCGGCGCGCGCCTGAACCAGGCGCAGCTCGGCGGATCGGACGTGCTGCTGCTCGACGGCACCGCGCTCGCCGACCAGCGGCTGCATGGCCAGCTGGCCAGGTCGGCGGACAACCTCGCCGTCTTCGCGCCGGACAAGGCGGAAAACGCGGCGATGCTGTTCCTGAAATCCGTCCCGGCGCTCGATCCCACCGCCGGCGACCTTGCCGCCCTGGCCAGCGGCCTCGTGCAGGCGGGCGCCGCGCGCGAGCTGACCCAGGAGAGCTTCGACGGCTTCATCCGCAAGCTGCGACGCTCCCTGCCCTTCTACCTGTTCCGCATCGGCGACGACGCGGCGGCGGCGAAGGTGCAGCGTTTCCTGTTCTGGTCGAACTACAAGGGCTCGACCGACCTTTTCACCCGCTATGTCTATCCGCCGCTGGTCTGGCTGCTGGTGCGGCCGCTGGCCCGCGCGCGCATCCACCCGAACCTGGTGACGCTGGTCTCTATCGCCCTCACCTTCGGCGCGGTGCCGTTCTTTGCCCAGGGGCAATGGGCGATCGGCTTCCTCATGGCCTATGGCATGAGCGTGCTGGACTCGGTCGACGGCAAGCTGGCGCGCCTCACCTTCACCGATTCACGGCTGGGCAATTTCCTCGACCACGGCCTCGACATGGTGCATCCGCCGATCTGGTACGTGGCCTGGGCCTATGGGCTCGGTCTCGGCGCGGAGGGCTGGCACTCGACGCTGGGCTACGCCACCATCGCCATCCTGGTCTTCTACGTGCTGGACCGGCTGATCCTGAAGATCTATCCGCGCTTCTTCCAGCGCGGCTTCCACACCCATTCAAAGCTCGACGCCACGGTGCGCAGCTTCATCGCCCGGCGCAACATCAACCTGCCGCTGTTCCTGCTGGGGGTGCTGTTCGGCCTCGGCCGCGAGGCGTTCCTGCTGATCTCGGCCTGGCAGATCGCCACCGCCGCCTATCACGGCTGCCGCACCTTCTGGATCCTCGCGGTGCAGAAGGCCCACCGCAACCCGCACGCCAAACCGGCCCACGTCGCGGCGGACCTGGACTAGCCCTTAGCGCATCTCGAACAATTCCTGATGGAAGGCCGCCGCCGGCAAGCCCTGCGCCAGGAAATCGGCGCGCAGAGCGGCGCCGAAGCGCGGCGGCCCGCAGAACCAGATGCTGGCCGATTGCCACTCCGGCACCGCCTTGCGGATATCCTCAGCCGTCAACAGCCCGTCGCGCGGACTGATCAGCACGTGCAGCCGCACCCGCGCGGCCTCTGCATCGGCCATGAGCTTGCCGATCGCCGCGTCCGAAACGTCGGTGGTCGGATGGAACAGGCTGATGGGCCTCGCCGATGGGCTCCGCGCCAGTTGCTTCATCCGCGCGATGAAGGGCGTGATACCGATGCCGGCGCCGATCCAGATCTGGCGCGGGCGGTCGTCATCGAAATCGAAACAGCCATAGGGCCCCTCCACCGTCACCTCCGTGCCGGTCCGCAACCGATCGCGCAATCTGCTGGTATGGTCGCCGAGCGCCTTGGTGATGAAGGTGACCTGGCCGTCTTCGGCGCTCCACGCCGAAGCGATGGTATAGGGATGCGCGCCCTCATGCCGGTCCGACTGGACGAAAGCGAACTGGCCCGCCTTGTGGCCTGACCAGCCCGCCCGCAGCCGGACCCTGGTTTCCAAGACCCGCAGCTCCGGATAGTCGATGATCGATTCGATCACGCCCGCCACCTTCCGGTCGGCACCAATGCGGCCGGATAGCGCGACCAGCGCAGCAAAGACTCCCGCCAAGAGGAGAGCCGCAAGAGCCCAGCCGACCGGCTGTGACCAGTAATCACCTTTGGTCAAGACCAAGGAATGATAGGCGAGCACCAGGTAGACGGCGGCGATCCAGCGATGCGTCTTGACGAACAGGTGATAGGGAAATCGCTTCCACAGCGCGAGAGCGATCAGCACCACCACCGCATAGAACGCCCATTCGCCGAGACCCTCAGCGAGGTCGCGCTGCCCGTGCAGCCAATCCGCGACACTGGCGGGCCCGGCTCCCGCGCCAGCTGCCTGGCCTTGGCCGGCACCGCGCGCCGGCCGCTCCAGCCACCCCCAACCCACCATCCATTTGGTGCCTCGCGCCCACCACCAATGGACGACCGCCGCCACGAGCCCGGCGATGCCGAGCCACTTGTGCAGGCGATACATCTTGTCGAGCCCGCCGAGATGCGGCTCGAGCCATCCGGGGCGCAGCGCCAGGATTGCGGCGACGCTCATCGCGCCGATGGCGATGATGCCCGTCAGCTGAATGAAAACGGCCCGGAACGAGAAATACGTGAAGGGATCGGGCACCGGGCTGTCGGCAAGCAGCCACAGCGCCGTCAAGACAGCGAACAGCACCGCAAACGCCGCTTTGATGCTGTTCATGGCGATACTATCTCTCCGAAGTCCGGAGTCCGGAGTCCGCGCCATGGTTTCGACCGTGCCGCCCGGCACGGTCGAAAAGCGCATGTCATGCGGTCAGTATTTTTCGTCGCCCAGCGCCACGTCGACTTCGTTGGCGTACCAGAACTTCTGCAGCCGGCTCAGCTGCCGCGGCTCGAAGGCCTTGATCGGCAACTCGGCGATGAAGTTGATGTAGCGCCGCGGCACCGAGGTCAGGCCGCGCGGGCTGACGCCATGCACCGCCGCCGCCGAATTGACAAAGCAAACGTATGAGTTCGCCCTGTACGGCACCGTCTTCACCAGCTCCACGTCGCGGTTCAAGGTGCGGTGCTTCACGAAGCGCGGGTCGCGGCGCCAGTCGTAGATGTCGAGATCGCCGCCGGTGCTGTGGTCCTCCGGGTCGCGCATGTAGAACAGCGCCGAGAAAATCTTATCGCAGAGATCGACATGCGGGGTCTTCACCGAGCTCGGCTTGGTCACCGGCGTGTTCATCACGAACTGGCAATCCAGGCGCACCTCCGCCTCGCCGGCGAAGCCGCGCGGCACCACGCGCCAATCCTCGTAGGCGCGGCCGATGCGTTCCTCGAGGCCCGGGAACTCGCGCCGGAAATGCGGCGCGAAGAGGCGGGTCACGTCATGCCAGTAGTCCGGCGAGGTGTGATATTCGAAGAACTCGCGCCACAGCGGCGAGATGCGGCGGTCGCCCAGCACCTGCTTCACCGTCATGCGCACCGCTTCGTTGGAGCCGACATCGGCGCGGCCGCTGACGATCATGTCGAGGCTGGGAAAGCCGGCGGCGAGCTCCTCATAGAGCGGCTTCGCCACCACGTCGGCGCGGGAGTAGTGCGCGTAAGGCTCGCTCACCACGTCGCGCGGCTCGACATTGCTGAGCATTTTCGGGGTGCGGGATTGCAAGGCGGCTGCGAACATCGGCCCCTCCGAGGCATCGACAGGACTCAAACTGGGCTCCATGCTAGTCATGCCTCAGGCCTTGCCCATATTGCGAAATGCCGCTGCGGCGTTCCGCCGCGACGGCTTCAGGCGGCGATGCGCGAGCATAGCTCGAGCGCGTCGTGGCGCACGTGATTGGCCGACATTTCGCGCCGCACGATCTCCTCCGTCACCAGGCCCTTCTCCAGGCATTCCGCCAGCAGCCCGAAGAACAGCCGCTCCTGGTTCGGATCGGGATGCGGCAGGTAGGTCTCGGATTTCGGCGGCTTCGGCGCGATCAGGTTGCGCAGCTGCTTCAGCATCGACTTCGGGAACGGATAGCGCGAGTAGTCCTTCACCCGCACGGTGAAATCGACCGGCAGGCCGGTCTTCCACGGCTGCGTCCGGCGATAGGTCGTGTGCAGGATCTTGGTTTCGGGCGTCAGGTGGTCGAAGTCGTTCCACTCGTTCTCCAGCAGGCCGACCGTCTCATCCCCCTCGTATTGCAGCTTGATCCACTTCAGGTAGTCGGTCTTGTACTCGAAGGTTTCATTGAACGTCCGCTCGGCGTCCCAATGTGTCAGTTTGGCGTTCTCCAGCAGCATGACGCTGGACGCGCGATAGGCCGGCAGCTCCTTGATCGCCGGTCGGATCCGGCACATCAGCGCCTTGCCCTGCATGTCGCGGCTGAGCAGGTCCCACACGTCGCCCACGGCGAAGCAATCGGGATCGATGACCACCGCGCGGCCGGAATAGTTCATCAGCTTCGGCGGCGCGAAGCGCAGCGGGGTGAAGGATTGCAGGTCGTGCCGCTCCCACACCCGGTGCTCGACCCCGCGCAGGAACTTCTGGCCTTCCTTGGCGTGCAGCCAGGGGAAGTCGTTGTAGTGCAGGATCTCGACCCCGAAGCGCTCGGGATGCCGGCTGTTCCGGCGCAGCGCATAGGCGGCCACGACGGCGCCCAGATACTGCTCCTCATTGGTCTGGATGAAGACCTTGTAATCCATCGCGGACGGCCCTCGCTGCCATCAATCCATGCACTCGACACAATAGGTGATAACCGGAAGGGCCAGCAATCGGCAGCCTTCACCTGCGCCGTTTTGCCGCAAAACTCGCAACGATTCAAGCTCTTAGCACACGGGTTTGGAGTTGCTGGCCGCCAATGCTATCAACCCGGCTTTCCACGCCCGGCGCGAGTCCGCGGGCGCGGTATCGGCACAACCCGAGCCACGATGACCACGCCGCAAAGCCCCCACACCTCGATCTTCAGCGCCATCGATCTGGTCCGCCGCCACGGCCTGGCCCGTCAGGTGCTGCTGGTGGGCGCCATGCTGCTGGCCGGGACGCTCGACGGCATCGGCATCGCCACCCTGTTTCCCATCCTCGCCATCATCACCGGCGGCGCCGGGCAGCCGACCCGGCTGCAGATGGCGGTGGAGGAGGCGCTCGCCTTCGTGCATCTGCCGCCCAGCCTGCCGATCCTGTGCCTGCTGCTGGCCAGCCTGTTCTGGATCAAGGCCCTAATCGCCATGTGGGTTTCGCGCCGGTTGGGCGCAGCCGGCGCCGACATCGCGCAGGACATGCGGCGGCGCCTGCTGCAGGCGCTGGTCAACGCGAAATGGTCCTACTTCACCTTGCAGCCGGTCGGGCGCTTCGTCGCCTCGGCAACCACCGAAGCGAACTGGGCCTCCTTCGCCTTCCGCACCTCGCTGCAGACCATCGAGCAGATGACGCGGACGGTCATCTTCTGCACGCTGGCGGTGTTCATGGGCTGGCAGATCGCGCTGGTGGCGATCACCATGGGCGTGCTGATGGGACTGTCGTTGCGCGCCCTGACGCGGGCCGCGCGCCGTGCCGGGCGCGAACGCCAGCAGGCGATGCGCAGCCTGGTCCAGGAACTGAACGACGTGCTGGTCGGCTTCAAGCCGCTGAAGGCGATGAACCGCCACGCCAACCTGATCGGCGAGCTGGTCAAGGAAGCCAAGCGCATGCGCGCGGCGATCAACGACCTGGTGACCAACGAGACGCTCTCCCTCGGCCTGCCCGACCTGATCCAGACCTACCTGCTGGCCGCGGGCGCCTATCTGGCGGCGCGGCTGCTCGGCTCGCCGATCGATGTGGTCGTGGTGGCGGGCGCCATCTCCTTCGTGCTGATGGGCAATATCGCGCGGTTGCGCCGCGTGCTGACGCAATTGGCGCAGGCCGATGTGACCTACTGGTCGCTGCTCGGCACCATCGAGGAGGTCGAGCAGGCGGCGGAGCGGTTCCAGGGCGTGGCGGCGCCGTCGCTGACCCGCGGCTGCGAGCTGCGCAACGTCGGCTTCTCGTACGGACGCGGCCCGGTGCTGAACGACGTCACGCTGCAGATCCCGGCCGGCGGCATCACCACGCTGATCGGCCAGTCCGGCTCCGGCAAGACCACCATCGCCGACCTGCTGCTCGGCCTCTACAGCCCCAGCACCGGATCGATCACCGTCGATGGCGTCGACGTCAGGGACCTCGATATCGCCAAGTGGCGGGCGATGATCGGCTACGTGGCGCAGGAGATCATCCTGTTCAACGACACCATCCGGGCCAATGTCGCGCTCGGCGATCCCGCCATCGACGATGCGCGGGTGCAGGGCGCCCTGGCGGCGGCGGGGCTGGGCGACTTCATGGCCACCCTGCCCCAGGGGCTCGACACCACGGTGGGCGAGCGCGGGTTCAAGCTCTCCGGCGGCCAGCGGCAGCGCATCGCGCTCGCCCGCGCCCTGGTCAACAATCCGCGCCTGCTGATCCTCGACGAGGCGACCAGCGCGCTGGACCCGGCGACCGAGGCGGAGATCTGCGCCACCGTGGCGGCGCAGGCGGGCAAGATCACCGTGCTGGCGATCACCCACCAGCCCTCCTGGGTCAGCCGCGCCGACCGCATCTACCTGGTGGAGAAAGGCGGCGTGCGGCGCGTCGAGCGCGCGGAGCTGACCGCGGCCGCCAGCGCGCACTAGATCGGACCATAGAGCGCTGCTCAGGCCGCCGAGGCGTCGGTGGCGACCGTTCCCGCCTGCATGGTCAGGACGCGGTCGGCGGCTTCCAACCAGATCGGCTGATGCGTGATGGCGAGGATGGTGCGGTTGCCGCGCAGGCCGCGCACCGCCTCGCAGATCTCGCGCGCGGTCGACTGGTCGAGCGCGCTGGTCGCCTCGTCGAGGATCAGCAGCTCCGGCTGGTTGATCAGGGCGCGGGCGATGGACAGGCGCTGTTTCTGGCCGCCCGACAGACGGTTGCCGCGCACGCCGATGATCTCGTCCAGGCCGTGCGGCAGCGCGGAGACGAAGCTCCAGGCGCCGGCCAGCTTCAACGCCGCGATCACCCGCTCGTCGCCGATGGAATCGTCGCCGAGGGTGATGTTCTCGCGCACGCTGTCGTTGAACAGGATGTTTTCCTGCGGGATGTAGCCGATCTTGCTGCGCCACTGCGACAGGTCGATATCGGTCAGCGGCGTGCCGTCGATGAGCACCCGCCCGGAGGCCGGCTCGTGCAGCCCGACCAGCAGATCGGCGATCGTCGTCTTGCCCACGCCGGACGGCCCGACCAGGGTCGCGACCTCGCCCACCGGCAGCTCGAAATTGGCGTTCTCCACCACCGCGCGGTCGCCATAGGCGAAGCGGACATCCTCGAAGCGGCACGACCCGGCGAGGTGCGCGGGCTTGCCGCCATGCAGCGCCTCGGATTGCCGCTCCATCGCCTCGGTGAGGTCGACGATCGACCAGAAGGCGATGCCGTCGATCGCCACGCGCTGCATGGCGCCGCGCATCGCGGTCACGCCGGCCGAGATGCGCCGCAACAGCCAGACGGTGCCGAGCAATTCGACCAGGCCCAGGCCGAAATAGGTGAAGCCGAGATAGACGCCCAGCACCAGCATGCTGCCGAGCAGCGGATCCTGCACCGCCCTCACCGCCGACTCGCTGAAGAACTCCTTCTCCACCGACTGGCGGATGCGGTCGGCATGCGCCACCGCCATGCGCTCGAGATAGCCCTGGCGGTTCATCGCCCGCAGGCTCTTGATCGAGGTCAGCAGCTCGACCACCGCGCCGGAGAGGCGATGCGTGCTTTTCCACTTGGTGCGGCCGGCCCGCCGCGCCATGCGCACATAGCGCGCCACCGCCAGCCACAGCACGCCGGCCACCACGATGGCGGCGACGGAGAATTGCCACGAGACCCAGAGGCAGCCGGCAAGATAGGTGAGCGTCTCGGTCAGCTTCACCGCGAACAGGCCGGACGAGCGATAGGCGGACGAGGCGCGCTCGCCCTCGTCGCCCAGCGCCGCGGTCAGCCGCCCGGCCGGCGTGTTGACGATATGGGACCAGCGCGCGCGCACGATGGCGCCGATCAGGCGCAGGCGCATATGGGTCGTCATGCGGGCGACTTCCTTGCCCACATAGACCAGACCGGCGCTGGAGAGCACGAACTTCAGCGTGATCGTGACGCAGAGGAAGAGCAGCAGCGGGCCAAGGTCCGCGCCGAGGCCGACGCTCTCCAGCACCTTGGTGACCAGCTGCGCGACCGGCGAGGTCTTGCTGCCGCTGCCGCCGCTGGTGATCTCGATGATCGGCCACAGGCTGGCGATGGAAAGGTTCTCAGCCGCGACACCCAGCAGCATCGCCACCAGGATCAGAACCTGACGGCGCCAGCCGGCGAAGAAGAACAGGCGGAAAATCTCGGCAACGTTGCTCATAGGGCCATCGACAGGGCGCGCAGTCCGGCGGCCATGGCCGCGATCGGCCCGCCACCATGCCGCGCGCGGCATTCGGCCACCCAGGCCGGGTCGGCATGGGTGACATAGCCGGTGACCGAGGGCAAGCCCAGAAAATGGGCCGAAACCAGGCGGTGCGTGCCGCGCCGCATATGGATCACCTGTCCGGCCGCGCCGATGCCGAAACAGATCTCGTCATCGCCGCTGTATTGATAGCCGTCGCGCTGCAGGCTGCGGAACAGGGCGAGGTAGGTGCGATAGTAGTCCAGCATCTTCGCCTCGGTGTCGCAGACCACGCCGCGGGCGTTGATCGGCCGGCCTTCCGCCGCGGCCTGCTTCAGCCAGCGGAACAGGCGCGAGGATTCGTGGTCGTCGCCATGGGCGGCGAAATCCTCGACGTCGCGGTAGGTGTGGAGCGCGGTGATCGGCGTCAGGGCCCGATCGGCGAGGTCCGCTACCAGGAAGCGGGTCTTCAGCGCCGCCATCTCGGATGCCGGCAGCTTGCCGATGACCCGCCGCGGGTCGATGGCGATACGGGCGCGGCCCGCCAGCGTCCGGCGGATCGCGGGGCCGCAGCGCCAGGCCGGATTCCACGCCCCCGGCGCCAGCGCCAGCGCGCCGGTGATTGCCGTCGATCGCGATGCGTTGCGGGAGCTGGGCAACGTCCGGGACTTAGTAGCCCCAGAGGTGCTGCAGCCCGACCGCGCCGTTGGGCGAGATGCCAAGGACATGGGCGGTCAGGTCCGCATCCGCCGACTTGACCTGCAGCGCCGCGATGCCGGTCTCGCCGACATGATCCTTGAGCCGCGCCATCACATCGTCGAGCCAGACCAGCTCGCAGCCGAATGCCGGCAGCTTGAGGTAGTAGCTGAGCCGGCGGCCCTGGTGGTTGATCGCGGAAATCTCGCACTCGGCGGTCATGTCGTATTTCAGGTTGCCGCTGCCATTGGCGACGAACACGCCGGTGCGGAAGCCGTCGCGGCAGCGCACCCGGCCGATGACGTTGGTGCGGCCGATGACGCCGATCGAGGGGTGCAGCCAGTGCGGCATGGTCGGCACCACGGCGCCGAGATTGCGCCAGCTCGGCTGGAACTCGGTCGCGTCCTGGTCGCCGGTCTCGAGATGGCGCACCACCAGGTCGGCGGTGGTGACGAAACGCTGCGGCGCCACGCCGATCTTCAGGTGGTCGGGCGCGATCTGGGCGCCGGCCACGCGGTAGCGCTCCGGGCTGCCCCAGGCATCGAGCACGTCCTCGATGAAGGCCGGGCCGACGAAATCCTTCTTCCAGCGCATCTCGCCGAGGAAGGCGCCGTCGGCGGCGTAGAAGCGCAGCCAGTAATCCTCGAAGGGCGGGTTGGAGGCGTCGAAGTTGAAGCCGAAGCCGAGCTTCGACTTGCCGTGCGTCACCGGGATGTAGCAGGGCTGCGGCATGAAGCCCGCCGCCACCGCCTGCTCGGCCACGCGCCGCTCGTCGGGGCGGAAGGCCGCCTCGGCGTGGTTGTCGACGCCGACCTTGCACAGGTGATTGCCCATCAGGCTGCCCTGCTTGCCGGGCTTGCTGAAGCAGCCCTCCTCGAGCGCATACCAGAACGAGGTGCCGTAGCCCTTGTACGACGCGGCGAAATAGTCGCGCGCCGTGCTGGGATGGTCGCGGCGGGCGAAATGCACCTCTTCGACCGGCCGGGTGCGCGAGCGCTTCTGCACCGTCTTGCCGGCGCCGGTGCCGATCGCGATGGTGTCGTCGGCCGCCATGTCGAGATCGTAGTTCGGCACCGTCATGATCACGTGCCCGCCGCGGATCACCGAATCGATCAGGCGGAACGGCTGCTCCTTATTCGGATTCTTGAAGAACTGGTGCGAGCCGTGGATGATGGTGAAGGAATCCTTCCAGAACACGTCGGCGCAGACGCGGAAGCGGTAGTGCCGCCCGCGCGTCAGGGTCGGATGCGCGACATAGACCTTCATGCAGATCGCGCCGTCGCGCTCGCCGCCCAGCTCCTTCAGGTTGAGGTTGACCGACTGGCTGGGGCCGAGCGCCAGATAGCTGCGCTTGATGCCGTGTTCGGAGATGATCTCGAAACGGAACTGCAGCACGTCCTTGATGCCGAAGAATTCCTCGAAGTGGTTGAAGACCAGGGCGTCGACGTCCTCGATCTCCAGCGGCACCGCGGCGGTGCCGGCGCAGAACTCCCAGTTCTCCGCCACCCAGTGCACCGGCACCTTCGGCGCATGGGCATGGGTCTCGCGCAGGGTGTAGCGGAACTTGGTGGCGATATCGCTGCCGCCCACCACGATGGCGTCGCAATGCTTCACCTGGTCCCCGGTCAGGGGCAGCGCCCCCAGCGGCTGGTCGACGACGAAATCGTTCGACATCCAGACGCAATCGAGGCCGCCGGCGGCGGCGCGGAAGGAATCGTAGAAGCCCTTGTCGCCATGGACGCCGATCTTCGTCGCCTGGTCCGCCTTCAGCAGGGCGAGCACGTCGCCGATGGACTGGCTGACCTTGGTCTTCTCCTGCGCCTCGCCGCCGGCCGAGGGATGGGTGCCGGCCTTGTAGCGCGGCGCCTTCTCCTTCTTGGCGTCGCTCAGGCCGAACAGCGAGCCCAGCGCGCTTTTCGGCTTGGCGGTTTCAGGCAACTCGACATCGGCGGTTTTCATCGGGCGGATCCCTGCGATCTGGCGCGGCGAACCGGGCGCGCGCTTGGTTTACAGCCGTCACGGCCGGCGGCGCCACCCCATCTGGGTGTCTTGCCGATTCCCGGCGCATTTGCTAAGCAGCGCGAAATCCTAAAGGCGGCTGCGGCCCCTTTGCAATCAATCGTTTATGCGACGTAAGGTCCCATAGGCGCGTAAGGCGACCCGAATCAGATGAGCCTGCAGGCAACTCCCACCACCAGCCCCGGCCTGGCGACGCGGCGCAGCGACTTCGACACGATTTGCGAAGCGCTGGACTATGCGGCGCAGGGCGAGACCGGCCTTAACTTCTTTTCCGCCAAGGGCGATCTCGACCGCGTCCTGACCTATGCCGAGCTGCGCGCGCGGGCGCGCGATTTCGGCCAGGGCCTGGTCAAGCTCGGCCTGGCCAAGGGCGACCGCGTGCTGCTGGTCGCGGACACCGACCCGGATTTCATGGTCGCCTTCTGCGGCTGCCAGTATGCCGGCGTGCTGCCGGTGCCGGTCGCCGTGCCGACGACGCTGGGCGGCCGCGCCGCCTATGTCGACCAGCTGCGCCACCAGCTGACCGGTTCCGGCGCGGTGGCGGCGATGGCGCCGCAGGCGCTGCTCGGCTTCCTGACCGAGGCGGCGGAGGGCCTGTCCCTGCGCCTGGTCGGCGGGCCGGCGGAGTTCCAGGCCTTGCCGCGCGAAGGCGCCGATCTGCGCCCCTTCGGCAAGAACGACCAGAGCTATCTGCAGTATTCCTCGGGCAGCACCCGCTTCCCCAAGGGCATCGACATTCCGCAGCGCTCGATCATGGCCAACGCCAACGCCATCACGCTGGACGGCCTCGACATCAACCGCGGCGACCGCTGCACCTCGTGGCTGCCGCTCTACCACGACATGGGGCTGGTCGGCTTCATGCTGGTGCCGCTCACCACGCAGATGTCGGTCGACTACATCGCCACGCGCGATTTCGCCCGCCGCTCGCTGACCTGGCTGAAGCTGATCTCCGATTACGGCGGGTCGCTCTCCTACTCGCCCAGTTTCGGCTACGAGCTCTGCACCCGCCGCCTGCGCGAGGGCAGCGACCTCAAGGTCGACCTGAAGACCTGGCGCGGCGCCGGCATCGGCGGCGACATGGTGCAGCACCACATCCTGCAGAAATTCGCCGACACTTTCGCCCCCTACGGCTTCCGCAAGACCGCCTTCGTGCCCAGCTACGGCATGGCGGAGACGACGCTGGCCATGAGCTTCGCGCCGCTCGGCCGCCGCTATGTGGTGGACGATGTCGACCGCGCCGCCCTGGCCGAGCGCATCCTCGCCGTCGCCACCACGCCCAGCCTGAAGTCGCGGCCTTTCGTCGCCTGCGGCCGCGCCTTGCAGGGCCACGAATTCCAGATCCGCGACGCCGACGGCAAGGCGCTCGACGAACGCCATGTCGGCCGCGTCTTCTTCCGCGGCCCCAGCGTGATGGCCGGCTATTTCCAGCAGCCGGAGCTGACCGCCGAGGTGCTCGGCGCCGACGGCTGGCTGGACACCGGCGACCTCGGCTACCTGCTCGACGGCGAGATCGTCATCACCGGCCGCGCCAAGGACCTCATCATCATCAACGGCCGCAACATCTGGCCGCAGGACCTCGAATGGTCGGCGGAGGAGGAACTGGAAGAGCTGCGGCGCGGCGATGTCGCGGCCTTCTCGGTCGAGGACGACAAGGCCGGCGAGACCGTCGTGGTCCTGGTGCAATGCCGGGTCGGCGACGCGGCCCAGCGCGAGAAGCTGCGGCGCGACGTCCACGCTTTGCTGCAGAAGGCGCATGGGGTCGAGGCCCGCGTCGCCATGGTGCCGCCGAAGGCGCTGCCGCAGACCTCCTCCGGCAAGCTGAGCCGCAGCAAGGCCAAGGCCAACTACCTGAGCGGAGCCTACGACCAGTTCGACACCGCCGTAGGCGCCTGATGGGGCGCCTGGCGGCCGTAACCGGGGCGACCGGCTTCATCGGCCGCCACACGGTGACGGCCCTGCGCCGGCGCGGCTGGGACGTCCGCGCCCTGGTGAGGCGGCATCCGACCGACCTGCTCTCTCCCTATCACCGGCTGGAACTGGTGCTGGGCGACGTCGACGACGACGCGGCGCTCGAGCGCCTGGTCGACGGGGCGCAGGCGATCGTGCACCTGGCGGGACTGGTCAAGGCGCTGCGGCCGGAGGATTTCTACGCCGTCAACGAGGCGGGCACCGAGCGCCTGCTGCGCGCCGCCGCCCGCCATAGCCCGGATGCCGCCCTGCTCCACGTCTCGAGCCTGGCGGCGCGCCAGCCCCAGCTCTCCCCCTATTGCGACAGCAAGCACCGGGCGGAGGCCAAGGTCGCCACCCTGGCCGGCGACCGGTCCTGGACCATCCTGCGCCCGCCGGCGGTCTACGGCCCCGGCGATCTGGAGATGCTGCCGCTGTTCAAGGCGACGCGGCTGGGATTCGTGCCCTACCCGGCGACGGCGGAGGCCAGGGTGTCGCTGATCCACGGCATCGATCTGGCCGAGGCCATCGCCGCCTGCCTCGACCGTCAAGGCGCCCGCCAAGCCACTTTCGAGATCGACGACGGGGCGCCGGGCGGCTACCGCTGGGCGGACCTGATCGGCGCCCTTGGCGCGGCGGTGGGCAGCCGGCCGCTGGGCGTGCGGGTGCCGCGCTGGGCCCTGGCGGCGGTCGCCGGGGCCAATGCCGCGCTGGCCGCGATCGACCACAGGGCCCGGGTGCTGTTCCCGCCCAAGGTGGCGGAGATCTAT
>JBDHTX010000063.1:0-15398 GCA_039808885.1 Dongiaceae bacterium
GCCGCGCGCAGCGCGCGCTGGCTGCCGGCCGGCTTGCCGGACAGGGCGGCGACCTCGTCGCGGTTGAGGGCCAGCAGATGGATCGGCCGCCGCGCGCGCAGCAGGCGGCGCAGCCGCGTGACCTTCGGCGTCGAGACCGCGTCGATCGCCAGGCGGACGCGCGCGGCGGCGCAGATCGCCGCCAGCCGATCCAGCGCCGCCTCGCCCAGGTTGCAATCCGCCACCACCAGGGCCGCCTGGCGGAACGTCGCCTCGCGCGCGGCGATATGGGCTGCGGTCAGGTCGTCGGTCGCGTCCATCGCCGAGACCGCCGCGGCCAGCTCGCCGTCGGCGTCGAGCAATGCGGCGTAGGTGCCGGTCGGCTTGGTGCTGAGCAGGGTCGGCGAGACGTCGATGCCGGCGGCGCGCGCCTCGCGCAGGATGCGCTCGCCGAACTCGTCCTGGCCGACCACGCTCATCAGCGCCGTCGGCACGCCGAGCTTGGCCAGGTTGCGCGCGATGTTGCAGGCAACCCCGCCCACCGCCAGCGCGACATGGCCGGGATTGGAGGTGCCGGGCACCAGCCGCGCGCGCGACTGGCACTTGAAGTCCATGTTGGCGCCGCCGATGACGATGACGCGCCCCTCGGGCTTCAGCACGTGGCCGCGCCCGAGGATCTCGCCCTGCTGGCGCAGCGCCGAGAGATGCACCGCCACCGCGGCGGCACTCGTCTTCAGCCGCCGCGCGATGGCGGCGGCCGACAGCATCGGGTCCTCGCGCAGCAAGGCGAGGATCTGGCGCTCGCGCTCGGTCATGGGTTTGGATTTTATAAGATTGATTTAAAAAACTAAAGACACATGGGAGCGCCTGCAGACGCCGCTTCTCCACCCGTCATCCCGGGTCAGGCCCGGGGTGACGATCAGCGGATGTCAGATCGCGTGAGGCGATGCCCAAACGAAAAGAGCGGCCCGCGGGCCGCTCTCTCGATCTCGCGCGATGCGCGTGGGGATCAGTTCTTGTTGCCGAAGAAGGCGCTGTAATCGTGGCGGCCGTCGGTCGGCTGCTGCGCCGGCTCGTCCGCCACCGGCTCGACCGGGTGCAACGGGTCGAGATTGACCGGCTTGCCGGCGGCCTTGCGCGCTTTCAGGATCGCGGCGTTGAGGTCGGTCTGGGTGCAGAGGCCGAGCAGCACCGGATCGCGCGGCCGCAGGTTGGCGGTGTTCCAGTGGGTGCGGTCGCGCACCTGGGCGATGGTCTGCTTGGTGGTGCCGATCAGCTTCGAGACCTGGGCGTCGCTCAGCTCCGGGTGATGGCGGACCAGCCAGGCCACCGCGTCTGGCTTGTCCTGGCGCTTGGAGACCGGGGTGTAGCGCGGGCCCTTGGTGCGGGTCTGCGGCAGCGGGATGCTCACCTTGGCGACCGTCAGGCGCGCAGCTGGGTCGGCCTCGCAGCGCTTGACCTCTTCCGCGGTCAGCTGGCCGTTGGCGGTGGGGTCGAGGCCGATGATGCCGATCGCCACTTCGCCGTCGGCGATGCCCTGCACCTCGAGCGGGTGCAGGCCGCAGAAGGCGGCGATCTGGTCGAAATTCAGGGTGGTGTTCTCGACCAGCCAGACCGCGGTCGCCTTGGGCATCAGGATTTGCGCCATAAAAAACCTCCTCGGCCAGCCAGGGGAATTTCCCCCGACAGGCGGCCAAGACTTCGCTTGACCATATTGTCGATGAAACTACGCCGGCAGCGGGCTGGCAAGCGGACCTGCCGAAAGCGCCTGGACGGCGTTCGATGGGCGCTCCGATAGCATCTTTATCCGCGCCTTGCCAAGGGGATATGGGCATCGACCGGACGCCCGGCAAGCCTGCCCTGGCGCCCTGGGACGGGGCCGGAACCGTGCCTCGGGCCGGTCCTGGGGCCGGTCTTGGGGCCGGGCCTAGACGGTGAGCACGATCTTGCCCAGATGGGCGCTGCTTTCCATCAACCGGTGCGCCTCGGCCGCCTGGTCCAGCGGGAAGGTGGCGTGGAGCAGGGGAGCAACCTGCCCCTTGGCCAGGAGCGGCCAGACCTTCGCCTCCAGGGCCTGGGCGATGGCGCCCTTCTCGGCCACCGAACGGGGCCGCAGGGTCGACCCGGTGATGGTCTGCCGCTTCACCATCAGGGCGGCGAAATTGACCTCGGCCTTGGCGCCCTTCAGGAAGGCGATCTGCACCAGCCGGCCCTCGAGAGCCAGGCATTCCAGGTTGCGGTTGATGTAGTCGCCGCCGACCATGTCCAGGATCAGGTCGACGCCCTGGCCGCTGGTCGCCCGCTTGATCTCCTCGACGAAATCCTGGGTCCGATAATTGATCGCAGCGACGGCGCCCAATTCCTTGCATTTAGAGCATTTTTCGTCGGAGCCGGCGGTGGCGAAGGCGCGCGCCCCGAAATGGCTGGCCAGCTGGATGGCGGTGGTGCCGATGCCGCTCGACCCGCCATGGACCAGGAAGCTCTCGCCCGCCTTCAGCCGGCCGCGCTCGAAGACATTGGTCCAGACGGTGAAGAAGGTCTCCGGCAGGGCGGCGGCGTGGACCAGGTCGAGCTTGCCCGGCACCGGCAGGCATTGCACCGCCGGGGCGGCGCAGTATTCGGCATAGCCGCCGCCGGCGACCAGGGCGGTCACCTTGTCGCCGCGGCTCCAGCGCCCGCCGGCGCTGGCCACCGCGACGATCTCGCCGGCCACCTCCAGGCCCGGCAGGTCGCTGGCGCCGGGCGGCGGGGCATAGGCGCCCTGGCGCTGCAGCACGTCCGGCCGGTTGACCCCGGCGGCGGCGACCTTGATCAGCACCTCGTCCGGCCCCGGCTTGGGCAGCGGGCGGCGGGTCGGCACCAGGACCTCGGGGCCGCCCGGCTGCTTGATCTCGATGGCGCGCATCTCGGCGGGAAGGGTCATGGCTCGATCCTGCAAGGGAGTGGAGACCCGATTGCTAGCCGATTTGCGCGCGCAATGGAATTGACGGCACCCGGAGGATACATTTGTCATCTCCAGGGTTCAGGGTGAGGAGGCGGAGATGGATCCCGAGGAATTGGAGCCGCGCAAGCAGAAACCGCAACTGCGCAACCTCGATGTCCTGTCGATCGAGGAGCTCAACGACTATATCGAGGAGATGCGGACCGAAATCCGCCGCGTCGAGGAGAAGATCGCCGCCAAGAAGGCGCATTTGAGCGCCGCCGCCGGGCTGTTCAAGTCGGCGGAATGACCGCACAAGGAGCCAGGAATTGGGCACACTCACCGGCAAGAGCGCCATCGTCACCGGATCGACCAGCGGCATCGGCAAGGCCATAGCCGACTGCCTGGCCAAGGCCGGCGCCAACATCATGCTGAACGGCTTCGGCGATGCCGCCGAGATCGAGAAGCAGCGCGCGGCCCTTGCCGCCGCGGCCAAGGTCGAGGTCGCCTATCACGGCGCCGACATGTCGAAGCCGGCGGAGATCCGCGACATGGTGGCGAGCGCCGCCGGCAAGTTCGGCAAGATCGACATCCTGGTGAACAATGCCGGCATCCAGTTCGTCGCCCCGGTGGAGCAGTTCCCCGACGACCGCTGGGACGCCATCATCGCCATCAACCTGTCCTCGGCTTTTCACGCCACCAAGGCGGCGCTGCCGGGCATGCGCAAGGCGGGGTGGGGCCGGATCATCAATGTCGCCTCCGCCCACGGCCTGGTCGCCTCGGCCGACAAGTCCGCCTATGTCGCCGCCAAGCACGGCATCGTCGGCCTGACCAAGACGGTGGCCCTGGAAACCGCCGGCAGCGGCGTCACCTGCGTTGCCATCTGCCCGGGCTGGGTGCTGACCCCTCTGGTGCAGAAGCAGATTGACGCCAGGGCGGCGGCCGAGAAGCTGTCGCCGGAGGCCGCCAAGGCCGCGCTGCTGAGCGAAAAGCAACCGTCCAGGGAATTCGCCACCCCGGAGCAGATCGGTGAGACCGCTCTGTTCCTGTGCAGCAGCGCCGCCGACCAGATTACCGGGTCGACCATCGCCCTGGACGGCGGCTGGCTCGCCCAATAGGGGCGTCTGGAGGCTGTTTTGCCGCCGTCGGCTTATGCCGTACGGCCGATAGTATCGTTAACGCTTTATTCAGTCCTACGGCCTAGTATGGCACTCAGGAAGGTGGGCTCCCCCACCTCTCCCCCCTGGATCTTCGGATCCAGTTTCATGCCTCCCTGTCTAACTCGCACCGCCGGTCACCCGGCGGTGTTTTTTTGTCCGCAGCGCAGCATTGGCGCGCATTTTCCGCCGTGACGAGACGGTGGCCCGGTGATGACGGTGAAGTGAATTTGTCAACGACAATGTTCGCTTGACGGAGACAGGGGGCATTTCTAGGCTTCGCACCGCTGAACGACCAGTGCGCGAGCACCGGGCAAGTTAGACAGGCAGAGGCTTCAAAAACCGAGAGGGCCGCCGCTGGTGATCCAGCGCAGCGGCCCTCCGTTTTTTCAGCCGGGTTATTTCAGGCGGTGCGAAACGCGCACCGACCGGCATGGAGCGTCAACCGGCCTTTAGGCGGCCTTCTCGACACCCTGGCCCGCGATCACCTGCGGCTTCGCAGCGCTGGCGCTGGTGATCTTCACCTGGCGCGGCTTCATCGCCTCCGGCACTTCGCGCACCAGGTCCACATGCAGCAGGCCGTTCACGAGCGAGGCGCCCGCGACCTTGATGTGGTCGGCGAGGGTGAAGCGCCGCTCGAAGGCGCGACCGGCGATGCCGCGATAGAGGAAGTTCTTGTCCTCTTCCGCCTTCGCCAGCTTGCCGGAGATCTGCAGCTGGTTGTCCTGGCTCACGATGGAGAGGTCGTCTTCGCCGAAGCCGGCGACCGCCATGGTGATGCGATAGGTGTCGTCGCCGGTCCGCTCGATGTTGTACGGCGGATAGGCGAGGGCCGATTCATCGACGCGGGCCGCGGCGTCCATCAGGCGCGACAGGCGGTCGAAACCGACGCTGGAACGGAACAGGGGGGAAAGATCGAACGTACGCATGACATGTCCTCCAATGAGCAACACGGTTGAATCGATCGAGCCGCCATCGGCCGGCTCGTTCATCGCCGAAGCCACACGGGCCCTCGGACCAGTCCCATTTAGGTAGGATTGCTGCGGGTTCAAGCGGTTGACCTGTGGCGCTTGACCGCATGGGATGGCCCCTCTAAGTGTTTCTTAACGGCTTTCGCCTATTCCAGCCTCATGGTTTGAGACGGTCAGGCCGGCCGCTAGCCGCGGCGCACAGGTTGATCGGTTTGAGTTGATCGGTTCGGGACCGGGTAATGACCGCCACAGTAGAGTTCTTCGACCGCACGATGATGGAGGCGATGGCTCTGCTGGCGGAAACCCGCCGGTACCTCATCGACCGTTCCGAATCCGAGCGCAAGGGCATGTCGGTCGAGACCGGCCTGGCGGCCAGCATGGAATCCATGCGCCTGGTCGCACGCCTGACCCAGGTCCTGGCCTGGCTGCTCACCCACCGCGCGGTGCATGCCGGCGAGATGACGCTGGTCGAGGCCACCCGCGACGATCGCCGCCTCGGCGGACGCGAGCTCTGTCTCAACGCCCATGGCGACGACAATCCGAGCCTGCCGGAAGAGCTGCGCCAGCTGCTGGGACGCTCCTACGCGCTCTATCGCCGGATCGCCCGGCTCGACGAGCTCGCCGCCAACCGCGCCGCCGACCAGATCCGCCAGAGCGAGCTGACCTTTCCCGGCAAGGGCCTCAGCATCGGTCCGAAGCTGGATAAGTAGCCGCGCAAATAGACGTCCAGGCACGGCGCGGCGTCGCCCGGCGAGTTGCCCCCCCACAAGAAGGCCGCCAAACAAAAAGGCCGGCGCAAAGCTGCGCCGGCCCTTCGATGACCGCGGCGGACTGGCCGCTGTTACTTCTTCTTCAGGCCGATGCCCGAAAAGCGCTTGTTGAACTTGGCGAGCTGGCCGCCGCTGTCCATCAGGCGGTGCACGCCGGTCCAGGCCGGATGCGACTTCGGGTCGATGTCCAGGTGCATGGTGTCACCCGGCTTGCCATAGGTGGAGCGGGTGGTGAACTTGGTGCCGTCGGTCATCACCACGTTGATGTCGTGGTAGTCCGGGTGGATCTTCGGCTTCATGGGTAAAACTCCTCGATTCCGGCGCGGGTTATAGCGAAGCGGTTCCGCCCTGGCAAGCCTGCCGGCCGGCCCCGGCGGAGGCCGGCCTGCGACGCCGCGCCCTGCGCGCATCTCCTTGTTTTCGCGCCCGGAATTCGTTAATCCCCTGGGGTCTGGAACCGGGGCCGGCCGATCCGCCGCCCGGTCCATTCTCTGTCTGGGGTGCCCAGAAAGCAGCGGATTGGATTCCGGAACCATGAATCAGGTCGAATTCGAGCGTCTGGCCGGCCAGGTCCTGGAGGGGCTGTTCGAGCAGATCGAGAGCCAGCTCGGCGATTGCCTGGACGTCGACCTCGAGGGCGGCATCCTCACCATCGAGCTCTCCGACGGCGCCACCTATATAGTGAACAAGCACGCCCCCAATCGCGAGCTCTGGTTGTCCTCGCCGAAAAGCGGCGCCTGGCATTTCGCCCGCGGGGAGGCCGGCTGGCGGTCGACCCGGCCGGGCCCGAACGGGCCGCTCGGCTTCCCGGCCGTGCTCGCCGAGGAACTGGCCGCCGCCTGCGGCCGCGCGGTCGCGCTTTCGGCATAGCGCCGCGCATGGCCCGCACGCCCACCGCCACCGACCGCGAGACCTCGCGCAACTACCGCCAGCTGCTGGCGCTGTTCCGCTTCGCCGTTCCCTATCGCTGGCAGATGGCCGGCGCCACGCTGGCGCTGCTGATCGCCGCCGGCACCACCCTGGCCATGGGCCGCGGATTGCAGCTGCTGATCGACCAGGGCTTCAGCACCGGCGACGCCGCGCTGCTCGACCGCGCGGTGCTGATCCTGTTCGGCGTGTCGGTGCTGCTCGCCTTCGGCACCTTCTTCCGTTTCTACCTCGTGTCCTGGGTGGGCGAGCGCGTGGTGGCCGACATCCGCAAGGCGGTGTTCGACCACATCATCGGCTTGAGCCCGGGCTTCTTCGAGATCACGCGCACCGGCGAGGTGGTCTCGCGCCTCACCACCGACACCACCCTGCTGCAGGTGGTGGTCGGGTCCTCGGTTTCCATCGCGCTGCGAAATACGCTGCTGATCATCGGCGGCATGGTGATGCTGTTCATCACCTCGACCAAGCTGACGCTGCTGGTGCTGGCGGTGGTGCCGCTGGTGGTGGCGCCGATCGTCGTCTTCGGGCGCAAGGTGCGCCGCCTGTCGCGCCTGAGCCAGGACCGCATCGCCGACATCAGCGCCGAGGCGAGCGAGGCGCTCTACGGCATCCGCACGGTGCAGGCCTTCGCGCACGAGCCGCACGACCGCAGGCGCTTCGCCGAGCGCACGGAGGAGGCGTTCCTCGCCGCGCTCACCCGCATCCGCTGGCGCGCGGTGCTGACCGGCGTGGTCATCCTGCTGGTCTTCGGCTCGATCAGCGTGGTGCTGTGGATCGGCGGCGCCGACGTGGTGGCGGGGCGGATCAGCGCCGGCCAGCTCTCCGCCTTCGTCTTCTATGCCGTGGTGCTGGCCGGTGCGCTGGGCGCGGTCAGCGAGGTGATCGGCGATCTGCAGCGCGCCGCGGGCGCCATGGAGCGGATCGCCGAACTGCTGGCGACCGAGCCGGTGGTGCTGGCCCCGGCGAACCCGACGCCGCTGCCGAGCCCGAGCCGCGGCGCGGTCGCCTTCGAACGGGTCACCTTCCACTATCCCTCGCGGCCCAACACGCCGGCGCTCGACGATTTCACCCTCGACGTGAAGCCCGGCGAACGGGTGGCGATCGTCGGGCCGTCGGGCGCCGGCAAGACCACGGTCATGCAATTGCTGCTGCGCTTCTACGACCCGGAGGCCGGCCGCATCCGCTTCGACGGCGTCGACATCCGCGACCTCGACCCCGCCGCCCTGCGCGCGGCGATCGGCGCGGTGCCGCAGGACCCCACCATCTTCGCCGCCAGCGCCCGCGACAACATCCGCTATGCCCGGCCTGATGCCGGCGATGCCGATGTCCGCGCCGCCGCCAAGGCCGCCCATGCGCTGGATTTCCTGGAGCGGCTGCCGCAGGGCCTCGACACCTTCCTCGGCGAGCGCGGCGTACGGCTCTCGGGCGGGCAGCGCCAGCGCATCGCCATCGCCCGGGCCATCCTGCGCAATCCGGCGCTGCTGCTGCTGGACGAGGCGACCAGCGCCCTCGATGCCGAATCCGAGCAGATCGTGCAGGCGGCGCTGGACGAGGTGATGAAGGAGCGCACCACCCTGGTCATCGCCCATCGCCTGGCGACCGTCCTGAAGGCCGACCGCATCGTCGTCCTCGACAAGGGCCGCATCGACGCCATCGGCACCCATGCCGAGCTGATCCGCGCGGGCGGGCTCTATGCCCGCCTGGCGGCTCTGCAATTCGACCAGCCGCAGCTCCGCGCCGCCGCCGAAGGCTGACGCCCGGCGGTCGCGCCGCCGCAAAATTCTCCACCGGCTTAACCATGCCTTTCCGTCTGGGAGGCAAAATTGCCAATCGCTGCGGTGGCGACACCCGGCGCTGCGCCGCGCGTCTTAACGTCCTATTAAGGAATGGGGCGCACAAATGAGGACGCTAAGTACCTAAAAAAGCAAAAGAATTTAAAATTTTATCGATCTGGCGAGAGGGCTTTTCCCAGACGATTGGAACAACGGCAGATCAGGACTCGGGGTCCAGAGACCATGTCGACGTGTCGCAAGACGCAAGAGGTTTCCGCAGCGCCCAGCCGAGGGGCGGGCAAGCCGCGCGCGCGATCGCGCTGGCGGCGCCTGCTCGGCCTGTGGCGCGACACCAGCGGCACCACCGCGGTGGAATTCGCCTTCGTCGCCATTCCCGTCATCTACCTGATGGTCGGCATCCTGGAATTCAGCGCCGCCATGACAGTCAGCAACAGCCTCGAGGCGGCGACCAACCTGTCCTCGCGCCTCGGCAAGACGGGTTTCGTCGATACCAGCTCCGGCCTCGACCAGTCCGAGACCATCCGCGCCGAGATCGAGCGCCGCGTCGGCCCGCTGATCGACATGAACAAACTGGTGATCGACGCCAAAGCCTATGCCGATTTCGGCTCAGTCGGCACCAGCGAGCCATGGAACGACATCAACGACGACGGCGTCCCGCAGACGGGCGAGTTCACCGACACCAACGGCAACAATTTCTGCGACGGCTGCACCGGCTTCGGCGGCGCCGACAACGTGGTCATCTACACCATCACCTATCCGTGGAAGATCATGACGCCGTTGATGAACCGCCTGCTGGGCGAGGACGGCATCTTCAACCTGACCGCCTATTCGGTGGTCAAGAACGAGCCCTATTGAGGTCGATGCCATGATGCGACGGCTCCGCAATTTCTGGCGTGACACAGGCGGCGTGGCCGCGGTGGAGGCCGCGCTGCTGCTGCCGGTGCTGCTCACCGCCTTCATCGGTTGCACCGAGGTCACCTTCAAGATCTGGTCGACGCAGAAGGTGGAGAAGCTCGCGGTCACTCTCGCCGACGTCGTGACCCAGTCGCAGACTGTGAGTTGCGAGGGCCTGCAGCAGCTGGTGGCCGCGTCCGACCGCATCATGGATCCATTCGAGTTCGACCAGAACGGCGTGATCTTCGTCAGCTCGGTCTATGTCCCGCAGGGCCAGACGGTGCCCATCGTGAACTGGCAGGCCGAGAAGACCGGCGATTTCGCCGCGCTCAGCAAGCTTGGCTTGAAAGGTGACGACGCCGACCTCCCGCAGGACCTGACCCTGGCGGAGAAGGACAACGTGATCGTCGCCGAGATCTACTACAAATACGAACCCATCATGCCCGGCCTCATGTTCGACGAGGCCGTCATCTATCGCCGTGCGTTCTTCAAACCGCGCCTGGGCGCGCTCACCAACTCGCCGGGGGATCCATGTTCGCTCAACAGCTGACCCAACTTCGCCGGTCCGGCCGCAAGCTGGCCGGGCTCTGGTCCTGCGAGCGCGGCTCGGTCGCGCCCCTGGTCGGCGTCGCCATGATCACGCTGGTCGGCGCCGTCGGCGTCGCGGTCGACGTGGGCCGCGGCCAGGTGGCCCAATCCAAGCTGCAGGCTTCGCTCGATTCCGCCGGTCTGGCGGCCGGCGCCATCGTCGGCCAGACCCTGGATTCGGAGGATCTGAAGCCCGAGGCGCAGAAATACCTCGACGCCAACTTCAACGGCGAGACCATCGAGGCGACGATCACCGATTTCGACCTGGTGCTGTCCGACGACAACAGCCTGGTGACGCTGCAGGCGACGGCGACCCTGCCGACCACCTTCATGCGCATCTTCGGCGAGACGACCATGCAGGTCTCGGCGCGCTCGGAAATCACCCGCGAGACCAAGGGCCTCGAAGTGGCCCTGGTGCTCGACGTCACCGGCTCGATGACCCAGGCCGTGGGCGGAACGCCCTACGATTCCACCACCAAGATCTCGGCCCTCAAGACCTCGGCCACCGACCTGATCAACATCCTGTTCGGCAGCAACTCGACGGTGGACGACCTCTGGGTCGGCATCGTTCCGTTCTCGCAGTCGGTGAATGTCGGCACCAGCCGCACCGGCTGGAGCTCGGACTACGCGACCCGCGCCGCGAAGGACAATTGCATCGGAACGACCAGCACCTCGTCGACGCCGCATTGCCCCACCACCGGCAACAACGGCCGCGCCACCATGTCGTCGAACGACACGCCGACGCGCCCCGCCCTCAGCACGCGCACCAATCCGGTGACGCTGGTCGACGACTGGATGGTCGGCCCGTCGGGCAACTCGCTGCCCTCCACCCACAAATATACCCATCCCTGGGGCGGCTGTTTCGAGGAGCGATACTCGACCGGCGACGACGTCACCGACGAGACGCCGGCCAATTCGCCCTTCAAGGTCTATTTCTTCCCGGACATCTCCGGTACCAACGACTGGCTCAACAACTCCGACGGCAGCAAGAACGTCAGCAGCTCGAGCGATCGCTGGGCCAACAAGAGCTGTCCGAAGGCGCAGGTCACCACCATGACCAACACCAAGTCGACCTTGACGACGGCCATCTCGAACTTGCAGGCGAATGGCAACACCATCCTGCCGACCGGCCTGGTCTGGGGCTGGCGCATGATCTCGCCTAAGTGGCGCGGCCTGTGGGGCGGCGACATGGATGCCAATGAGCTGCCCCTGGACTATCACGAGCAGCTGTCGCAGAAGGCCGTCATCTTCATGACCGACGGTAAGAACGAGGTCGACATGGCCTATGGCCCGTACGGCCCGATCGCGAACGGCAACCTGGGCACGACCGACCAGAACACAGCCAACACGGTCAAGCTGCGGGACAAGACCCTGGCGGTCTGCTCCGGCCTCAAGAGCAACGGCGTGCTGATCTACACCATCGTCTTCGGCCACGGCTCCGACCAGCCGACCAAGGACATGCTGAAGAGCTGCGCCAGCGAAGAGGACTTCTTCTTCGACTCGCCGTCGAAGGAATCGCTGGCCGCCGCCTTCCGCGCGATCGGCGACTCGCTGTCCAAGCTGCGCGTCAGTAAGTAAGCACAGCCACGTATCTGGATCGGGCGGCGGCCTGCGGGCCGCCGCCTATTCCATTCCCCACACGCGCACACGATAGCGCAATTCGTAGGGCTCGTCCGGGCCCGGCCTGGACGTCTGCGCCTGGCCCGGCACGCCGATGAAATCGGGCTTGCGCCAATCGCTCCACCCGTCCGCCGGGTCGGGCTTCGCCGCCAGGCCGGGATTGAAGATCAGGTCGCGCCCATCCGGGAAGCGGATCACCAGCAGGCGCTGCGCCGTCCGGTAATAGAGCTCGACCTCGCCGGCAATCGTCGCCCAGTCGCCGGCGCTGGCCGGCGGCGCGTCGGACCAGTCTCCCGGCATCTGGTTGAGGTCGGTGTCGAGCGAGATCTCGAGGGCGCCGGCGTCGAGCGTCGCCGCGAGGGCGGCCGGCGCGCGCAGCTCGAACTCAAGGCTGGCGCCGCTGCCGTCGTATTCGAGCCGGTGCGGCACCGAATAGTACTGGATCGCCAGGATGGCGGCGGCCAGGGCGACGATGCCGCCGATGGCGACGACGACATTGCGCAGCGTATGGCCCGAGGTCTGGGTTGCGACCTGGGCGGCTGCCTGGATTGCGGGCTGGGTTGCAGGCGGGGCGGCGCCCTGCGTGGGGCCCTGCCCAGGTGCCGGGGCGTCCCGCTCCGGGGCCCGCCGCCGGCCGAAGCGCAGCCCCAGCCAGATGCCGAGGCCGAGGCCGACGATGCCGCCGATCGGCCCCCAGACGAAGGCCGCCGCCATGCCGCGGCCGCCCTCGAAATCCGAGACCCCCATCCAGCCCATGATCTCGTTCGAGACGATGGCGGTGCCGATCGCGCCGGCGATCAGGCCGATGAGGCCGCCGAGGAACGCACGCAAAGCCGCCATGATGAGGAATCCCGGGTGGAGGGGAGGGAGCGCCGCTAGCGCTGGTCGAACTTGATCTCGATGCGGCGGTTCTTGCGATACGCCTCTTCGCTGGTGCCGCTGTCGAGCGGGCGGAACTCGGCGAAGCCGGCGGCGGCCAGGCGCTCCGGCGGGATGCCGCGGCTTTCCAGGTATTTCAGCACCGCCACCGCGCGGGCGGTGGACAACTCCCAATTCGACGGGAACTCACGCGAGCTGATCGGCCTGGCGTCGGTATGCCCGTCGATGCGGAGCACCCAGTCGAGGTCGGCGGGAATCTCGGGGGTCAGCAGGATCAGCGTGGTTGCCAGCACGTCGAGCTGGTCCTTGCCGGCCGCGCCGATCTCGGCCGAGCCGCTCTCGAACAGGACCTCCGACTGGAACACGAAGCGGTCGCCGACGATCTGGATGTCCTGGCGGTTGCCGAGGATCTCGCGCAGCCGGCCGAAGAACTCGGAGCGGTAGCGCGCCAGTTCCTGCACCTTGCTGGCCAGCGCGGTGTTGAGCCGCTTGCCCAGCTCGGCGATCTGCACCTCCTGGTCCTTCGACTTGGTCTCGGAGATTTCCAGCGCCTTGGCGATGTCGGAAAGCTGCTGGCGGAGTGCCAGGATCTGCTGGTTCAACAGCTCGACCCGCTTCTGCGCCTCGGTGCTGATCTCCTCCTTCTCGACGTCCTTGTCGCCCAGCTTCTTCATCAGCTCGTCGCGCAGGCTCTGCAGTGCGGCGATGTCGGTCAGCAGGGCGTTGATCTTGGCCTGGTCGGCCTCGACCGACTTGTAGGCCTCCTCCAGCTTCTTCTTCGCCTCCTCGGTCAGCGCGGCCTGGGCGGCGAGCTGGGCGTCGAAGCTGCTCTGCTTCTGCTGCAGATCGCCCATCTGCGCCTGCAGCGCGTCGCGCTCGCCCATGACCACGACCAGCTGGTTCTTCAGGTCGTCGCGCTCGGCGGTGGACTTGGTGAGGGCGCCGGACAGCTGGTCGACCTGGCTCTGCAGCTCGGTGGCGTTCTTCTGCGACAGGGCGAGGATGTCGGCCAGCTCGGCGATCTGCCGATTGAGCTTGGCCAGCGCCTCGTCGCGGCCGCTGAGCGCCTGGCTCAGGAACAGCTGGCCGATGACGAAGATCATCAGCACGAAGACGATGACCATCAGCAGCGTCGACAGCACGTCGACGTAGCCGGGCCAGGCTTCGATCTGTCGGGCGTGGCGGCGATTGCTGAGAGCCATGCTGTCTCCCGGGCTCCCGCGCCGCTAGCTGCGCTGCTGCTGTTCCATGCCGGCGGCGACGGCGATGGTGCGGGTCAGCAGCTTGATCTCGCTGCGCAGTTCCTGCACCGCGTTGTTGCGGCCGGAACTGATGTCGTCGGCCATGCGGGCCAGCAGCGCGTCGATGTTGCGCAGATGCGTGCGGCTGTTGGGGTCGAGGCCGAAGCCGCCATGCTGGGCCACGTCGGCCAGCTTGGCGATCACGCCGCGCATGTCGGTCTGCGTCTCCATCAGGCGCTGCACCACCTGCTGCTGCTGGCGCAGCTGGTCGGTGAGCCCGATCATGTGGTCGGCCAGCACCTTGAAGTTGTTGCTCGCCTGCAGACGGTCGGCCTCGGTGCGGGAAATGGTCCTTTGCAGATTGTCGAGGCTCTCGGCGGTCTGCTCCAGCAGCGCCTGGATGTAGGCCGGCACCGGCTGGTCGCCTTCGATCATGCCGCCGCCGCTGGTGAGCTTGGTCTGGCCGGAGAGCCAGTCCTCGAGCTCACCGAAGAAGCGGTTGTTGGCCTGGCCGGCCTGCAGGTCGAAATAGCCCAGCAGCAGCGAGCCCGAGAGGCCGAACAGCGAGGCGGAGAAGGCGGTGCCCATGCCGTCCAGCGGCCCTTCCAGGCTGCGCTTGAGATCGTCGAACAAGGCGGCCGGGTCGCTGCTGGTGAGGTCGAGGCCGTGGATCGCGGCGGCGACGGCGTTGATGGTGCCGAGCAGGCCCCAGAAGGTGCCGAGCAGGCCGAGCAGGATCAGCAGCGTGATCAGATAGCGCGAGATCTCGCGATGCTCGTCAAGCCGCGCCTGGACGCCGTCCAGGATCGAGCGCAGCGAGGTCGCCGACATGGAGAGGCGGTTGTGCTGCTTGTCCTTCACCATCGCGGCCAGGGGAGCGAGCAGGCGCGGCTGGTCGAAGGAGCCGGGCGAGCCGCCGCGCTGGAAGTTCTCGATCCAGTTGATGTCGGTGTTGAGGCGGAACACCTGGTAGAAGGCGAAGATGGTGCCGACCAGCAGCACCACCAGGATGCCGCTGTTCAGCGCCGGATTGTGCAGGAAGGCGACGTTGATCCGCGCCCATAGCAGGAACACGACCGCGCCGGCGGCGATCAGGCCGATGACCATCCACAGCAGCTGGGGGAGCGGACGGCTCATCGGATTGCGAACTTTCTCCCGCCCTCGACCGAGCCGCTCTTGCCGCCCGCGATGCCCACGAAGCAGCCGCTCACGAACCGGCCGGCACGATGTCGACGCGGTCGGCCGGCTGGCCCTCGGATTTCAGGCCGAGCGCCCGCACGTCCATGCGCGTGGTGCGCACGTCCTTCTTGAACAGGTATTGCCGGATGTTGATGCAGCGGGCGAGCGACTTGCGCCGCGCCTTGCTCTCGGTGTCGGTGGTGCCGCTGGCGTAGCACAGGATCTGGATGCGCATGCTCTCGTCGGCCAGCATCTGCCCGGCCAGATCGTCCAGCGCGGCATTGGCCTCCGACGGCACCTCGTTGACGTCGCTGGGGAAGACGATGCGGATGCCGCCCTGCGGGATCGGCGCCGCCGGGCCGCTGTTGTCCGGCTCGGCCGGGGCCTCCGCGGTCGCGGTCTCTTCCGTGGCGCCTTCGGCCGGCGCGCCCTCGGCCGGGGCCTCGGCGGGCGCCTCCGGCGTGGCCGCGGCCTCGGCCG
>JBDHTX010000064.1:0-12049 GCA_039808885.1 Dongiaceae bacterium
CGACCCCAACCTTGGCAAGGTTGTGCTCTACCCCTGAGCTACGCCCGCGCTCCGTTCGGTGGGCGGCGCGCATCATAGCGATGCGTTTGTCTTTTGCAAGTGTATGATTTCAAATCATTCCAAAGGGTTAACCGGCGAATCGGCGCCACGCCTGGCGGCGCAAGCGGGGCAATGCGGCCGGTTTCGCGGCGGCGGCGCTGGCCTTTGGCGGCGGCTTTCGCTATTCCCACGGCCAGGAAATCCAATAGCCAGGAAACCGCCGGCCAGGAAACCGCCGGCGATCGCCCGGCCCCGCAACTCGCAGGATCACGCGCAATGTCCGACGGCGCCGCCGCCCCCGATACCGCCCCCGCTGCCGAGAACACCCCGCTGCCCACCTCGCCGCAGCAATTGCTGGCGCGGCTGGCGGCACTCGGCATTCCCTACCAGAACCACGAGCACGCGGCGGTCTTCACCGTGGACGAGGCCAAGGCCCTGCGCGGCGAATTGCATGGCGGGCACATCAAGAACCTCTTCCTCCGCAACAAGAAGGAAGAGATGTGGCTGGTGGTCGTCGAAGAGGACAAGCGCGTCGATCTAAAGGCGCTGGGCGAGCGGCTCAATGCCGGCAAGCTCTCCTTCGGCTCGCCCGACCGGCTGCGGCGCTATCTGGGCGTGCTGCCGGGCGCCGTCACGCCCTTCGGCATCATCAACGACACGGACCGCAAGGTGAAGGTGGTGCTGGACCGCGACCTGCTGGACAAGGACCCGGTCAATTGCCACCCCCTGGTCAACACCATGACCACGGCGATCCCGCCCCAGGGCCTGCTGAAGTTCCTGGAGGCCGAGGGCCACAGCCCGGAGATCATCGCGCTCGGCTAGGGGCATTGGGCCGGCCCGCCCCCTTCCGGGCCCGCTTCGCACACCCTCCCGGCCCGCCTTGATTGCGGGCAGCGGCGGGGCCAAATTAGAGGCCAATTGTGGGTCCCCGCGGGGACCGGAAAGATCGGAGTTTTTCGCGATGGAGCAGTTGATTGGTGGCGGCAAGCCCGGAGCCGGAATGAGTGGTGCGGTGCCCGCCGACGTGATCAAGGACGGCAGCCAGGCCACCTTCCGCGCCGACGTGCTCGACGCCTCGATGCAGGTGCCGGTAATCGTCGATTTCTGGGCGCCCTGGTGCGGTCCGTGCAAGCAGCTCGGCCCCATCATCGAAAAGGCGGTGAAGGACGCGCGCGGCGCGGTCAAGCTGGTCAAGATCAACGTCGACGAAGCCCAAGAGCTGGCGGCGCAGATGCGCATCCAGTCCATCCCGGCGGTCTATGCCTTCTTCCAGGGCCGCCCGGTGGACGGCTTCGTCGGCGCGCAGCCGGAAAGCGCCCTGAAGCAGTTCGTCGCCAAGCTGGCCAAGATCGCCGGCGGCGAAGTCGGCCCGTCGCCCATCGACGAGGCGCTGGAGCATGCCGAGGCGGCGCTGAAGGACGGCGACCACGAATCCGCCAGCGCCATCTTCTCGCAGATCCTGGAGCATGAGCCGGACAACCTGAAGGCCGTCGCCGGCCTGGCGCGCTGCCTGATCGCCGTGGGCGAGCTGGACCAGGCCAGGCAGTTCCTGGCCAAGGTGCCGGCGGCCCAGGCCAACGACCCGGCGATCAGCGCCGCGCGCGCGGCGCTCGAGCTGGCCGAGGCGGGGCAGAAGGCCGCCGGCCAGTCGCAGGAGCTGCGCGCCCGCGTCGAGGCCAACCCGAAGGATTTCGAGGCGCGCTTCGCGCTGGCCCAGGCCTTGTTCGCCGGCGGCGACAAGGAGGGCGGCGTCGACCATTTGCTCGAGATCATCCGCATGAACCGCGCCTGGAACGAAGAGGCGGCGCGCAAGGAGCTGGTGAAGTTCTTCGAGGCGATGGGGCCGACCGATCCGATCACCCTCTCCTCGCGGCGTCGGCTCTCCTCGCTGCTGTTCAGCTAGGCCGCGATCCGGCGATGCGCCCCGGCCCGACCTCGCTCGGCCCCTTCGATCCGCTCTATACCGAGCTGCCGGAGCGCCTCGCCATCTTCCCGCTGACCGGGGCGGTGCTGCTGCCGGGCGGCCGCCTGCCGCTCAACATCTTCGAGCCGCGCTACCTCGCCATGGCGCGTTATGCGCTGCAGCAGCCGACGCGGCTCATCGGCATGGTGCAGCCGGTGGAGACCAACGCCGACCGCGATTTCGACCCGACCGCGCGCCACGCGGTGCAGCGCATCGGCTGCGCCGGGCGCATCGTCGGCTTCCAGGAGACCGAGGAAGGCCGCTACGGCCTGACCTTGAGCGGCCTGATCCGCTTCGCCATCAAGCGCGAGCTGCCGGTCGACGCGGGCGGCTTCCGCCTGGTCGAGCCGGACTTCACGCCCTATGCCGAGGACATGGCCGAGCGCGACTTCGCCATCCCGGCGCGGCCCAACTTCCTCGCCGCCTTCAAGGCCTATGTCGAGGCCAGGAACCTGAAGGTGGATTGGGAGGCGATCAAGGGCGCCCCAGACGATCACCTGCTGATCTCGCTCGCCATGCTCTCGCCGCTCTCGCCGGAGGAGAAGCAGAGCCTGCTGGAATGCCGCGACCTGGAGCAGATGGCCGCCATGCTGACCGCCCTGTTCGAGGTGACCGTCGCCAACCGGCAGGCGCCAGATCGAATCCTGCACTGAGACCGGATCCTGCATTGAAAGACCTACGCCGATGACCGACATGATTCCGGAAAAGAGTGCCGACCGCAGCCCCGGCGCGGTCGATCCGAAGCTGCTGGAAATCCTGGTCTGCCCGCTGACCAAGGGCACCCTGCGCTACGACCGCGACAAGCAGGAGCTGGTCAGCAAGGAAGCCGGCTTGGCCTACCCGATCCGCGACGGCATCCCGATCATGCTGGTCGACGAAGCCCGCCAGCTGAGCGACGCGGAACTGGCGGGGAACTGAAGAACAATCCCCCTCCACCAGCGTCAGCTGGGGGAGGGCTGGGGAGGGGGCAGCGAGCGAAAGCTGTCCGGCATCGAAACGCGGCTGCCCCCTCCCTAACCCTCCCCCTTTCCAGGTGGAGGGGATTCTGGAACCAGCCGCATGACCGACAACCACGACGACCTCTCGACCCAGCACTGGCCGGTGGAGATTCGCCTGAAGCAGGCGGAGAAGGCGCTCGAGGTCGATTTCGACGACGGCGCGAAGTTCCGCTATCCGGCGGAGCTGCTGCGCGTCGAAAGCCCCTCGGCGGAGGTGATGGGCCACGGCCCGGGCCAGAAGACCATCGTCGCCGGCCGCGCCCAGGTCGGCATCTTGGGCGTGGAGCCGGTCGGCAACTACGCCATCCGCATCAAGTTCGACGACCTGCACGACACCGGCATCTTCTCGTGGCGGTATCTCTACGAGCTCGGCCTCAACCAGGCCAAGGTCTGGGCCGACTACCTCGCCGCGCTCGAAGCCAGGGGCCTCAGCCGCGATCCGCGGAAATAGGGCGCGCTCCAACCGCATCTCCACCCGTCACCCCGGCCTTGAGCCGGGGCCCATTCTTCCACCGCAGGGGCGGTGGGTCACTTTGCGGGGCTCTTGCGGCGGCACCATGGACCCCGGCTCAAGGCCGGGGTGACGATTGTGCATGGCGATTCATCCCTCTCCGTCATTGCCGGGCTTGACCCGGCAATCCAAGTCTGCGGCAGCTGCGCGATGGAACTTGGATCACCGGGTCAAGCCCGGTGATGACGATCTGAGGAGACGGCGTTACAGCGGCTTGCCCTGCACCAGCCTGGGTAGCTTGCCGACCACGCCCATGGCGTGGCGCATGGCGAGGCGTTTCAGCGGCGGCAGGCGGTTGAACAGGTAGAAGCCGGCATCGCGCGCCAGGCGCAGGGGGGCCGAATCGTTGGAGAAGAGGCGCGTCAGCCCGTCCATGAAGCTCGACAGCATCAAATTGTCGAAGCGGCGCCACCTGACGTAGCGTTCCAGCACCTGCATGGAGCCGATGTCGAGCCCGCCGCGCTGGCCCTCGACCAGGATCTCCGCCAAAGCGGCGGCGTCGCGCACGCCGAGGTTGAAGCCCTGGCCGGCGATCGGGTGGATCCCATGCGCCGCGTCGCCGACCAGCGCGAATCGCTCCTTGGCATAGGTGTCGGCCAGCAGCATGGTGAGCGGATAGGAGAAGCGCGGCCCCAGCGGCAGGATGTGGCCGAGGCTCAGGCCGAAGCGGCGCTCGATCTCGCGGCCGAACTCTTCGTCGTCCAGCTTCAGCAGCATCGGCACCAGGCGCGGGTCCTCCGACCAGACGATGGAGGAGCGGTGCCGCACGGAGCCGTCTGCCAGCGTCTCGTCGGTCATCGGCAGCATGGCGAAGGGGCCGGCGGGCAGGAAATGCTCATGCGCCACGCCGCGATGCGGCTTCTCATGAGAGACCGAGCAGACGATGGCGGTCTGCTTGTAGTCGGAATTGCGGCTGGCGATGCCGGCCATGCGGCGCAGCGCCGATTGCTTGCCGTCGGCCGCCACCACCATGCGCGCGGCGAAGACGCGGCCGTCATCGAGAGTGACGCGGGCCGCATCGGCGGCGAGGTCGAGCGAAGTCACCAGGTGCGGCGCCACATGGGTCAGCTTCGCGCAGGCCTTGGCGCGCGCCAGCAGCGCGATGCGCGTCACGCGGTTCTCGACGATATAGCCGAAGGGCGTGGCGCGCGGCTGCTCCGCCGGCTCGCAGGCCAGGATCACCGCGCCGCGCTCGCCGGGGACCGAGGCGGGCAGGGCCGCATCGCCTTCGGCGCCCGGCGCCGCGCGCTTCTGCTCCAGGTCGCTGCTGGCGTAGTGCACATAGGCGCGGCTCTCGCCCTTGATGTGCCAGCCGCCGTCGGTCACGCGGATGTCGAGGATCGGCTGCGCGTGCGGCGCCATCGCCTCCCAGGCGCCGATCGCGGCCAGTACCTGCTGCGAGCCGTGGGCGATGGCGCAGGTGCGGCCGTCGTAGTTCGGGTTGGTGAGCGTGTCGGGCGCTTCCGCCTCGATCGCCAGCGTGTCGATGCCGCCCTCGGCGCAGGCGATGGCGAGGGACAGGCCGACCAGCCCGCCGCCCACAATGATCAGATCGGCCGTTCCGGCCGGTTCTTCCCCGGCGATCTTTTCCTTGGCATTCATCGGCGGAGGGTGGCCGCTTGGCCGCGGAAAGTCCAGCCGCTACAAGGACGCATGGAGAACAGGAACAGTTTCAGCGCCGATTTCGGCAAGACCGCCGGGGACTATGCCCGCCACCGCGCCGGCTATCCCGACTGGCTGTTCGAGCGGTTGATGCGCGCCGGTCTGGCGCGGCCGGGCATGCGGGCGCTCGACCTCGCCACCGGCACGGGATACCTGGGCCGCGGCCTGGCGCAGCGCGGGCTGCGGGCCACCGGCCTCGACATCTCCGCCGAGATGATCGCCGCCGCCCGCGATCTCGACGCCGCGGCGGGCGTGGCGCTCGATTACGTGCAGGGCAAGGCCGAGCAAACCGGCCTGCCCGATGCCGGCTTCGACCTGGTGACCGCTGGCACCTGCTGGCACTGGTTCGACCGGCCCAAGGCGGCAGCCGAAGTGCTGCGCCTGCTCAAGTCCGGCGGGGCGCTGATGATCTGCCTGCAATCCTGGCTGCCCTTGCCCGGCAATGTCGCGGCGCGCACCGAGGAGATCGTCCTGCGCCACAATCCGGCCTGGCCCTTCGGCGGCTTGAGCGGCCTGTCGCCGGATTTCGTGCGCGACTTGCGCGCGGCGGGCTTCGCGGCGGTCGAGAGCTTCTCGCGCGATTTCGACATTGCCTACAGCCACGCGGCCTGGCGCGGCCGCATGCGCGCCTCGGCGCCCATTTCCGGCAGCCTGGCGCCGCCGGCGGTCCAGGCCTTCGACGATGAGCTCGCCGCGATGCTGGCGCGCGACTTCCCCGCCGAGCCAATGGCGGTCCCGCATTGCGTCTTCGCGGTGTGGGGAAGGAAGGCGTCCTAGATCCCCTCCACCGGAACGGGGGAGGGGGCCAAGGCGCTGCTACGCGTCCGCTTCCGAATCGATGACCTGCCGGGCGACGCGGCCGGCGAAGCCGGCGCGGGCCATGGCGGCGAGGTCCTTGTCGCGCGCCGCGGCGCGGGTTTCGGCGTCGAGCCGATAGGGGCCGAGGCGGCGGCGGCGGGCATAGCGCTGGGCCGCTTCCAGCTCCGGCTCCTCGTATTCCAGGGCGACGCTGTCCAGCGCCGCGCGCGCATCCTCGCCGCCGACGCCCTTGGCCGCGAGCTTGGCGAGGATATGGGCGCGCGAGGTGCCGCGGGCGACCAGCGCGCGGGCCTTGCTCTCGGCATAGGCCTTGTCGGAAAGGAAGCCGCGCCCTTCAAGCCACAGGATGGCCTGGTCGAGGGCGGCGATGATCGGCTCTGGGTCGTCGCCATGCAGCCGCGCCGATTTGCGGATCTTGCGCAGCATCACCTGGCGCAGGCGCTGGCGCGACGCGGCGAAGCGGTCGAGATAATCGAGGGCGAGGCCCTTGAGGTCGGCGGCGGTGACGCGGCGCGGCGCCTTGCGCTTGCGGCCGGCAGAGGGCGCGGCGCCGCCCGGAACTTCCGTCCCCGGCGCGATCTCCTGCAGGTCGATGTGCGACGTCTGTGCCAACGTTCCCCGAAACGTCTGCTGGGACATGACGGTATGGTGACAGAAGCCGCGATTTTTGCCAAGCGCGCGGCATGGTGAAGGAAGGATGAGCGTCGCAAGGTCGTGCTTTCCGCTCGGTCGTCATCCCGGGCTTGACCCGGGATCCACCGCGCCGTCGCTGGAACGGTGGAGACGTTGCGCATCCTGGCTTCTGAGCAAGTCCTGCAGTCGCCCACCCGCGTTTCACGCAGGTAGTGCACTGTTTGCAATGACAGCTCACAGGCGTTGCCCTGCAAACGGGACACGCAGTGCTTAGGCGCGTGATGCAGCGGCGTTCGCAACCTTCGGCCAACATGCAGGTGGCGTTCGATGGGGCCCGCCAACATTCTGGCCAGGGCTCTGGCAACGCCTCAAACCAGCGTATCTATCGGCGGGGCTTCCTGGTTTCAAGCGCCCGCGCCCAGTCCTTTGCCAGGGCGCCAAGGGGCACCAGCTTTTCATAGACCTCGATACCCAGAGCCGTGGCGGCATAGCCCTCCTCCGTCCGCCCGACCAGCAAGGCCTCCTGCAATTCCTTGAGCCGCTGGTTCAGAGCGGCGGGCGAGATCGTCTCGCAGCGCCCCTGCAAGCCCCGGAAGGTCGTCGGCCCGGCTTCCGCCAGCGACCACAGAACGCCCATCGCCCAGCGGCGGCCGAGCAGATCGAACAGCGCCATCACCGGGGCGCCCGAGCGGGAGCCGCGCACCGGCTGGCCCGGCCTCGGGATGGCGGTCTTGCGCGTCACTGTCATGCTATAATTTCCATAGCACCCGGCATCGTCTCATGCTATGAATTCTATAGCACACAACCGGCAGGAACTGGAAGACGGCCGTGAACGCCAGCAGCTACGAAATCCGCGATCCCCGTTTCAAGCGCTCCGTCCAGGTCGACGAGCCGGTGGAAAAGCTCTGGACCGGCGGGCGCTGGACCGAGGGGCCGGTCTATTCCAGCCTCTGGCGCTCGGTGATCTTCAGCGACATCCCGAATGACCGCAGGCTGCGCTACGACGAGCTGACCGGCGCCGTGGGCGACCACCGCTCCGGGCTCGGCTGCTATACCAACGGCAGCACGCTTGACCGCGAGGGCCGCCTGGTCATGTGCAACCACGGAACCCGGTCGGTGACCCGGATCGAGCATGACGGTCGGGTGATCGTGCTGGCGGATCGGTATCAGGGCAAGAGATTCAATTCGCCGAACGATGTGGTGGTGAAGTCGGACGGCTCGATCTGGTTCACCGATCCGTCCTACGGGATCGAGACCGACTACGAAGGCTTCGCCGCCGAGCAGGAGCAGGACGGCCAGCACGTCTATCGCATCGCACCTTCGGGCGAGGTGACGCGCGTCACGACCGATTTCGTGTGCCCGAACGGCCTCGCCTTCTCTCTGGACGAGAGCATCCTCTACATCGTCGATTCCGGTGGGACGCGCTATCCCGACGCGCCACGCCACATTCGCGCTTTTCGCGTGGAAGGTGACAAGCTGAAGGGCGGCGAGGTCTTCGCGACCTGCGAGGCCGGCGTGTTCGATGGATTCCGGCTGGATAAGGAGGGCCGGATCTGGACCTCTACCGGTGAGGGCATCCATATCTACCACCCCGACAAAACCCTCCTTGGCAAGATCTTCGTGCCGGAAGAAGTATCCAATCTCACGTTCGGCGGACCGAAGCGGAACCGCCTCTACATCACGGCGAGCAGCAGCCTCTACACCGTGCTACTCTCCTCATCCGGGCCCGCCCGGCTGTGATACGCCTCGCCGCCCGCACTGCGCTGGCCTTTTCCTTGCGGCGGAACCAGCTTCTGTCGGTCGTCAATACCTATGGCAGCCAAGTCGTGGATGCCTGGGCTTTCGCCGCCGCCGATCCAACCGAGTTCATGTCCATGGAGCACAGCCGGGTTCATTGCCACGATCCGACTCCGAGGGTTGGCACGCGGTTCGTCACCAACCGCCGGCGACCGATCCTCGAGATCACCGGCGACACGTCACCAGGAATCCACGACTGGTTCCTGGCCGCATGCGATCGCTGGCGCTACGAGCTGCTGGGGTGCGATGGCACGCACGCCAATTGCACGGACAATCTGCATGCCGCGCTTGCGACAATGGGCGTTTCGACGCCGGTGACGCCGGCACCGTTCAATCTCTTTGAAAACGCGCCTTTTCTGCCTGGCGGCTCGGTAGAGATTGCGGCGCCGCTCAGCCGCCCGGGCGACCGGGTCGACCTGTTGCTGCACCTTGACGCGCTGGTCGTGCTCTCGGCCTGCCCTCAGGACATGGTGCCGACCAACGGCGCCGACATGACTCCACGGGACGTTGAAATACGGATCGACCAGGCCGCCTAGAGTGCCCAAACGCTTCCTGCCAGTCAGCTGTCGCTGCAAAACCATCGCCGGCCCGAAAACCTGATTGCCGGGGATCCGATTGATATTTGGTGCTTTCTCGACTCGGGTCGTTTCCTTGTCGCCAACCCGTGCGAAGGAGACATGAACCCCGGAACAAGTCCGGGGTGGCGATCGGGAAAGTGGCCGACAGCTTGCCTCCGCTCCCGCGCCTCAGTATGGTCCCGCGCGATGTCCGATATGTCCCCCAATGCGACCGCCGCCACCCCCACGCTGCCCCCCACCATGACCCTGGGCCCGCGCCGCTACCAGGCGGTGAACTGGGTGGGCCTGTGGACCCTCTATTCCAAGGAGGTGCGGCGCTTCCTCACCGTGGCGACGCAGACCGTGCTGGCGCCGATGGTGACGACGCTGCTGTTCCTGGCGGTCTTCGTGCTGGCCCTCGGCCACGCCGTCGACAAGGTCGGCGACGTCGCCTATATGAGCTTCCTGGCGCCGGGCCTGATCATGATGGCGATCACCCAGAATTCCTTCGCCAACACCTCCTCCTCCATCCTCATTTCCAAGATCCAGGGCAACATCGTCGATTTGCTGATGCCGCCCTTGTCGCCGCTGGAGCGCACCATCGGCCTGGCGGCGGGCGGCCTCACGCGCGGGCTGGTGGTCGGGGTGGCGACCTGGGTCGCCATGCTGCCCTTCGTGCCGATGCCGATGGCGCATCCGCTCTACATCCTGTTCCACGCGCTGATGGCGAGCCTGATGATGTCGCTGCTGGGAGTCATCGCTGGAATCTGGGCGGAGAAGTTCGACCACATGGCGGCGATCACCAATTTCGTGGTGACCCCGGCCGCCTTCCTGTCCGGCGCCTTCTATTCGGCCCAGCGCCTGCCGGAATTCTGGCAGAAGGTGGCGCATGCCAACCCGCTCTTCTATTTGATCGACGGCTTCCGCTACGGCTTCATCGGCCATGCCGACGGGTCGCTCGGCGCCGGCATCGCGGTGATGCTGGGGGCGAACCTGGTGCTGGTCTGGCTGACCCACCGGCTGTTCGCGCTCGGCTATCACCTGAAGGCCTGAGCATGGAATCCCCCGCCGTGACGCTGCAGCCCCCATCACTGCGACCGAGGCGCTTCGGCCGGGTCAACTGGATCGGCTGCTGGAGCCTGCTGCGCCGGCAGTTCAAGTCCGGCTTCTCCGACCTGCACTACACGATCCTCGGTCCCGTCGTCTCCAACGCGCTCTACCTGCTGCTCTTCGTCATCGCCTCGGCCTCGCTCACCAGCCTGGACCCGATCGCGCTGGTCAGCTTCATCGCCCCCGGCCTGATCTGCTTCGCCATCGCCGAGCGCGCCTTCGAGGTCTCCGGCGCCAACCTGATCTTCGAGAAGCACCACAACACCCACAACGACTGGATGATGGCGCCGCTGACCGCGACCGAGCGCGCCGCCTGCTACGCGCTCTCCTCGACCATCGGCGGCGTGGTCGTGGGCGGCGCGGTGGCCATCATGACGCTGGCCTTCGCCTTGCCGGCCCTGGCGCATCCCTGGGCGCTGGTCTTCTTCGGGCTGGCGACCGGGATGATGCACGGGCTGATCGGCACGCTGCTCGGCATCTGGGCGATGAAATGGGACCAGTACACGGCGCTGCACACCTTCGTGCTGCTGCCGCTCGCGTTTCTGTCCGGCGTCTTCGCCCCGGTCGACAAGATGCCGGAGCTGGCGCAGCACCTCATCCGCCTCAACCCGATCTTCTACCTGATCGACGGCTTCCGCTACGGCATGAGCGGGGTGGCCGCCGCCGACCCGCTGCGCTCGGTGCTGGTGGCGCTGGCCATGAACCTGGCGCTGTTCCTCTGGGTGCACCGCTGGTTCCGGAGCGGCTACCGGCTGAAGAGCTGACGGTTCGCCAGGCGAACCGGCATCCTGTTTTCCCCCTCGTCATTGCCGGGCCGCCGCGCCAGCGACGAGACCCGGCAATCCAGGTGCCCACATCGCGTTCTCGCTGCGAATTTGGATCACCGGGTCTTCGCCCGGTGATGACGAAAGAGGAAGCGGCCAGCCACGAAAAAAGGGGCACCGCGCAGCACGGTGCCCCTTCTCTTCTGCCGCCGGGATCAGCGCCGGCGGCGCGGGAAGCGTCTCAGTCGATGTTGATCGGGAACACGATGCTGACCGACGGGCGGCGCGGATACACCACCACCGGGGCCGGCTGGTAATAGACCGGCGCCGGCTGGTAGTAGACCGGCGGCGGGGGCGGCGCGTAATAGACCGGCGGGGGCGGCGGCGCGTAGTAGTAGCCATAGGCCGGGCCCTGCGGGTACTGGTTCCAGCGGTGATGCTTGTGATGGCCGTGGCCGTGTCCCCAATCGTCGTTGTCGGCGCTGGCCGGCGCGATTGCCGCCGCCAGCAGGCCAACGGCGACGAGCGAGCAGCCCGCGAGCCTCGCGAGCATGCGACCACCCTTGGTCTTGGTCAGCGGCGCGCCGCGCATCGTCTCGGTGTCGTTCGGTGTCATGGTCCCCACCCTTTTGTCTGGAGCGGCGCCGGCCCGATGCCGTCGCTCGCCCTTGGGTCTACCAACACGACTGTAACGGCGCGGCGCGCGCCGCCCCCTGTGACCAAGCTGTGGCGGCAAGCTGAACGGCGGATGAACGGGAATTGAACCGGCGCGCGCGTCGCGTTGCACTTGCGCTCAGCGAACCCGCGGGTAGCGCCGATGGCGCGGGCCTTTCCCGCGCGATGCGCGATGCGGCCCGCGCGCAACTCGAAAGATGAACGCCGCGCGCCGCGCGACCGCGCACGCGAATCACAGTTGCGTGAAAGAACACGCTACGCACCAGTTCTAACGCGCCAGTTCAAATTCGAGCGCGCAAGTCCAGGCGTTCGGATGCAAGGGTTCGACGGCGCGGAATCACGCGCGCAAAAAGAACAGCCGCGCGACGGCGATCGTCGCGCGGCGTGCCGTGACCATATGGCGCTAGGTAGTGGACTCATAAGTTCGGGTCCAGAGGCGGGTTGAGGCAAGGGCGACGGCGGCGAGAAAGTTCCTGGCGAGCTTGTCGAAGCGGGTTGCGACGCGCCTGAAGTGCTTAAGC
>JBDHTX010000065.1:0-11221 GCA_039808885.1 Dongiaceae bacterium
GCAACGTCCGCGTCGGGCTGGAGGACAGCATCTATATCGGCCCGGGCAAGCTGGCCAAGAGCAACGCCGACCAGGTGCGCAAGATCCGCAACATCCTCGAGGAGATGTCGCTGGAGATCGCGACGCCCGAGGAGGCCCGCAAGATGCTGAAGCTCAAGGGCGGCGACAACGTCGGGTTCTAGCGGCGGAAGCGGAGCCACGCGACGATGACCGATCCGATCCGGACAGCCGAGCATGACGGCATCCTCGAGATCGTGCTCGACCGGCCGAAGGCCAATGCCATCGACGCCGCCACCAGCCGGCGGATGGGCGAGGTCTTCGTGCGCTTCCGCGACGATCCGGCCTTGCGGGTGGCGATCATCACCGGCGCGGGGGACAAGATCTTCTCCGCCGGCTGGGACCTGAAGGCGGCGGCGACCGGCGCGCTGAGCGAGGACTCCGACTACGGCCCGGGCGGTTTTGCCGGCCTCACCGAGCTGTTCGATCTCGACAAGCCGGTGATCGCGGCGGTCAACGGGCTCGCCATCGGCGGCGGCTTCGAACTGGCCATGGCCTGCGATTTGATCGTGGCGGCGGAACATGCGGCCTTCGCCCTGCCGGAGACCCAGATCGGCGTCGCCGCCGATGCCGGCGGACTGCAGCGCCTGCCGCGGCAGCTGCCGTACCGGGTGGCCCTCGAGCTGCTGCTGCTGGGCCGGCGCATGCCGGCGGCGGAGGCCCTGCATCACGGCCTGATCAACGCGGTGGCGCCGGCCGGCCAGGTCATGGAACGGGCGCGCGACTGGGCGCGGATGATCGTCGACGGCGCGCCGCTCAGCGTGCGGGCGATCAAGGAGGTCCTGCGCGACAGCGAGAAGATGTCGGTCGCCGAGGCTTTCCAGGCGATCCGCGAACGGCGCTTTCCGGTGCATGCCGCCATGCTGCGCTCCGAGGATCACGCGGAAGGCCCGCGCGCCTTCGCCGAGAAGCGCAAGCCCAACTGGAAGGGACGCTAGCGCCGGCATGAGCGATCCGCAGCGCCTGCTCTCGCTGGTCGGCAAGGGCCAAGCCACCATCGGCGAGGTGCTGGCGGCGCGCGTCGCCGCCACGCCGGATGCGCCCTTCATCGAACAGCGCGACCGCCGCTGGACCTATGCCGAGGCCTGGGCCGAAAGCCGCCGCTTCGCCGGCTTCCTCGCCGCGAACGATCTGACCGGCGCCCGAATCGCCACGTTCCTGCCGAAATGCCCGGAGGCCCTGTTCACCTGGTTCGGCGCTGCGATCAGCCGCGGCGTCTACGTGGCGATCAACCACGCCCATCGCGGCGCGGTGCTGCGCGACCTGGTGGAGCGGTCCGGGGCGAAGCTGCTGGTGACCGACCTGGCGAGCTGGGAGTTCATCGGCCCGCTGCTGCCGGCGGCGGTGGAGCGGGTGCTCTTCGCCGATCATGCGCCGGAAGCTCCGCCAAGGCCCGGCGGGAGTTTCACCTGGGGCGATGTCGCGGCCAGCGCAACGGCCGCGCCGCTGCCCTGCCGGCCCGGCGACCTTGCCACGCTGCTCTATACTTCCGGCACCACTGGCCGGTCGAAGGCGGTGCTGCTGCCGCACAACATGTATTGCCGGGGCGCCGCAAATCTCGCGGATTGCTTCGGCTATCGCAGCGACGACCGGTTCCACGACTGGATGCCGCTGTCGCATATCGGCGGGCAGCTGCACGTCACCATGACGGCCGTGGTGGCCGGCGGGTGCCTGGTGCAGTTTCCCGCATTCTCGCGCAGCCGCTTCTGGGACGAGGTCCGCGCGACCGAGGCCACGGTGTTCAGCGGCTTCGCCAGCATCCTGTCGCTGCTGCTGGAATCGCCGCCGGGGCCGGATGACCGCCGGCACCGGCTGCGCGTCGGGCTGATCGGCAACATGCCGGCCGAGACGTTGACCGCCTTCGAGCGCCGCTTCGGGGTCACCTTGCTCGACACCTATGGCATGAGCGAGTGCGAGCCGCTGACCCTGCCCCGCCCCGGCGAGATGCCGCCCGGCTCCTGCGGGCGGATCTGCCCCGATTTCGAGGTCGCCATCCTGGACGAGGACGACAATCCCCTGCCGACCGGCGAAGCCGGCCGCATCTGCGTGCGGCCGCGAACGCCCCACGTGATGATGCTGGGCTACGAGGGCGACCCCGAGGCCACGGTGGCCGCCTGGCGCAACCTGTGGTTCCACACCACCGATCGCGGCCGGTTCGACGACGCGGGATACCTCTATTTCCTCGACCGGATGAAATACGCGATCCGCCGCGGCGGCGAGAACATCTCCGCCAGCGAGGTCGAGCAGGTGTTCCTGGAGCACCCCGATGTCGCCGCCTGCGCGGCCGTCGGCATCGCCGACCCGGTGATGGGCGAGGAGGTGAAGCTGGTCGTGGTGCGCCGCGCGGGCGCCGCCAGCGACGAGGCCGCGTTGCACGCCTATGCCGGCAGCCGCATGGCGGGCTTCATGGTGCCGCGCTACATCGAGATCGTGGACAGCCTGCCTTACACCGACGTGGGCAAGCTGAAGCGCGAGGAACTGGCGCAGCCGGGCCGGCGCGCGTGGGATGCGCGCGCCGTGACCCGCAATCCTTCCGCCGCCGGCTGACTCCAGGACGACGCGGCAGCGACGCCGCCGCCCTCAGTTCCGCGCGTGCAGCCAACCCGGCAGGAAGCTGTAGGGATCCGCGCCGTCCCGCCGGAACGCGATGCCGGCGGCCTCCATCTCGCTCTGCAGGCGGCCGGATTTCCAGCCGTCGAACAGATCGGTGCAGCCGCCCACATGCCGGCCGCCGATGAAGATCTGCGGAATGGTCCGCAGGCCGGTCTGCGCATTCAGCGCCGCGCGGATCTTCCCGCCCCAATCGTCCTTCTGGTACGCCACCGAATCCAGGTCGATGGACCGGTACGCGATGCCGTGGTGCTTGAACATCTTGCGCGCGGACCAGCAGAACTCGCACCATTCCAGCGCGAACATGACGACGGGATTGGCCGGGTCGCGGATCGCGGCGGTCACGAATTCGGCGGCTTCCGGCAGGACCGCCGGCGGCTGCGCTGGTGCCACCGGCGGTTTCGCCGGGGTGCCGGCCGGGCTGTCGAACCTCCCGAACGGTGTCGAGCGCGAGATCGCGTATTCCTCTTCGGTCATGTCGACCGGCACGTCGGCGAAGAGCGGCGTGCTCAGATAGCGTTCGCCGGTATCGGGCAGCATGCAGAGAATCCTGCTGCCTTTCGGGGCGCGGCGGGCCAGGGTGATGGCGGCGGCCAGGGTGGCACCCGCGGTCGTGCCGGCCAGGATGCCCTCATAGCGCGCCAGGTCGCGGGACGCGGCGAGCGCGTCATTGCCCGCGACCGGAACGATCTCGTCGACGTGGCCGAGATCGACGGCATCCTCGACCAGCTTGCTGATGAAGTCCGGCGTCCAGCCTTGCATCAGATGCGGGCGAAAGGCCGGATGGGCGCCGGCCTCGGTGCCGTCGGCGCTCCGCTGCGAGCGGATGCCGCTCCCCAGCAGCGGCGAGTTGTCCGGCTCGGCGACCACGATCCGGGTTTCCGGCCGCTCGGCCTTCAGGGTCCGCGCGACACCTTTCAGGGTGCCGCCCGTGCCATAGCCGGTAACCCAGGCATCAAGCCGCTCGCCCTCGAAATCGGCGAGAATCTCCCGGGCCGTCGTGCGCGCATGCATCTCGGCATTGGCTTCGTTGTCGAACTGGCGGGTCAGGAACCAGCCATGGGTCCTGGCAAGCTCCACCGCCTTGGCCAGCATGCCGCTGCCGCGCTCGGCGGCCGGCGTCAGCACCACCTTGGCGCCGAGGAAGCGCATCAGCTTGCGCCGCTCGACGCTGAAGTTCTCCGCCATCACCGCGACGAACGGATAGCCCCGCTGCGCGCAGACCATGGCGAGGCTGATGCCGGTATTGCCGCTGGTCGCCTCGATGACGGTCTGGCCCGGCTTCAGCAGGCCTTTCTGTTCGGCATCCTCGATCGCGGCCAGGGCGAACCTGTCCTTGACCGAGCCCATCGGGTTGAAGGCCTCGACCTTGACGAAGATCTCGACGCCGTCGGGCGCCATCCGCGACAGCTTGACCACCGGCGTGCGGCCGATGGTCTCCGTGATGTTCTGGTATTTCCGCAGCATTTCCATTCCTTCCGCAACGCGGCGCCGGCTCTCGCCTCGCGGGAGCCGGCGCGCCGCGCCTATTCCGCGACGATCTCTCCCGAGCCGCCGAACTCCTTCGGGAAGTCCTTCAGCTTCGGCAGGCCATCCTTCATCCGCAGGACGGTTTCGCCGTAGTTCACGTGGACACCCGGCTTGAAGTCGAGCTTCGGCAGCATGGCCGCGAAGACGTCAATCAGGCCGAGACCCGGATGATCGGTCAGTACATGGCCGCCGCACTTGGTGCAGAACTTGCGCGTGCTGCCGGGGGTCTTGTTGTAGCTGGCGAGGTTCTTGTCGCCCTTGGTCACCTTGACCGTCTCCGGCTGCCAGAGCGTGAAGGCATTGACCGGCGACGCGGACCATTCGCGGCAGGAAGAGCAATGGCAGTATCCCATCGCCGCGGGCTGCCCGCTCACCTCGATCTCCACCGAGCCGCAGAAGCACTTTCCGGACTGAACTGAATTGGACATGGCCTGATTCCTCATTGTGACGTTTGCGAGCGACCTGGGGCCTGTCGTGTGGCCCCGACACCTGGCTGCAGCGGTTGCCCGAAGAAGCGGATCGCGCTTCGGAAAACCGGTTTCGTCGCGCCTGGCGCCTGGTTCGGACGGCGGGAAGGTATGCAGGCCGGATCGGCCGCACATCGGGAGTCCTCCCTATTTTTCGCGCCGGCCAAGGCCGCGAAATAGGGCGTCACGGAGGCGCTCCGGGCAGCGCCGGAATCCCACTAACCCATTGTCTACATTTGGAATTGCGACAGCCGTTAGAGGCGCCGGCCGCCCCTGGGCGGGAACCGCCGGTCAGGCGCCGGTCGCGGACCCACGCGGGAATTCCCCGCGCCGCCCGATCGTCAGCGGCAGAATCCGGCCAGCCGGTTGGCGACGTTCGCCATGCCGGTGTAATCGTCGACCGCCTCGTTGCCGTCCCAGTTCTTCGACAGGCGGATCCCGGTCATGCCGTTCGGCATCAGCGCCACGATGTTGCCGCCCCAGCCGATCATCGCCGGCAAATAGAGCTTGCAGGTCACGCTGGCGTCGTAGCGCGCATTCCAGAGCGACATGAAGTAGCGTCCCTCGCCAAAGGCGTTGCCGCTGCCGATGGGCAGGCCGCGATCATCCGACCCCGCCAGCATGGTCTCGATCATCGGCGCGTAGAGGATCTGGGTGTCGCCATGCCGGCCCTTGTCCTGGTAGAGCGTCGCGATCTTCGCCAGGTCGCTGAGGCTGGGATAGTAGCCGAACGCCATGATCGGCTGCCCTGCGCTGCCGTCGCTCTCGATGGTGCGGTTGGTGGCCGCGTGATGGATGCCGATCGGGCGATAGACCTCGTCGACCAGCATCGCCCAAAGGTCCGCGCCGGGGCCTTCCTTCCGCTTCAGGTATTCCGCCATGGCGACGCCGAGCAGGAACATGTCCTGGTCCCGGTAGCGCGCGACCTCGCCGGGGCCCCAGGGGAAATCCGGCGTCTGGGCCAGGGCCGCGATCTTGTCGGCCACGCCGCGCGCCTCGTACCACTCGGCGTAATTGCCCTCGAGATAGCCGTCATCGATGTCGTTGGGGTCACGCTTGTCGGTGCCGAAGCCGACGCCGCTCGCCATGTTCAGCAGGTCGCGGAAGGTGACGTCGCGCCAGCCGTCATGGGCGGCCGGGATCTCGACATAGTCGACGACCTTGGCGTCGAACACCTCCGGCCCGTGTTTCTGCGCCAGTCGCAGCAGCGCCACCGCATTGGCCAGCGACTTGGTGGCCGACCACACGCCGAAGCCGGCGGTCTCGCAATAGGGCAGCGGCCCGGCCGCGCTCTTGCAGGGCTTGTGATAGAAGGTGCCGTCGACGACCAGGCCGCTCACCAGCACCTCGTCCGGGGCCATCGCGCTTTCGAAATCGGCGAGCTTGTCGGCGCCGACCTTGGCTTCCAGGGCGCTCCAGTCGGCCATCGGGAAACGGTCGGCCACTTCCCGGGCGTAGTCGAAGCGCAGCAGCGCCAGGTCCTTGATCCCGCCGGCGACGTAGCGGGCCGGGACGCGGCCCCAGGCGGTGAAATAGTCCTCGATGTAGTACGGCGCCGTCTGCTGCACGATCTGGAAGCGCAGGTTGGAGACCTCCTTGTCGGTGTAGAGGAAGGTCGCGACGCCGTGATGGGTCTCGCCCTCGATCGAATGCACCAGCGAGAACGGGAACGAGGCGCGCGACCACTTGCCGTCGCCGGGCTCGGACCAGACGCGGCCCGGCTGCACGATGACGTCCCAGTAGCTGCTGCCGTCGGGAGTCGACCCGGCGCGGATCACGTCGCGATCGACGGGCACCAGATCGCCGTCCTTGGTGAAGAACGACAAGGAGACATGCGGAAAGATTTTCGGATTCTTGCCGAGGACCTCCGGCGCGCTGAAGGCGGCGGGATCAGTCCCCATCTCGACCTCGTCGAGCGCCAGGCTGCCGACGAAGTCATGGCGCGCCGGTCCAGCTTGCGCGCTCGGCAGGAAGGCGCCGTTGTCGACCAGACCGGTGACGGCCTCGGCGCCGAGCAGCTGTTGCCGGGTGATGCGGTCCGCAGCTTGCGCCGCGCTCGCCGTCGTCAGCAGTGCTGCGGCGATGATCGCGGATGCCCACGCGTGGCTGGTCTGTCGCGGCATTTGTCCCCTCCCCTGGCAAGACGCTTTCGCTGGCGGCACGTTGCGGCGTGCGCTTCTTGTTTGATGCCAGCTTGGGTTGCGGAGGGCAGGCTGCGATTGACCGAAGCCGTCAAGAGTATGTGCGATTCGACATCGCGCACGATGTTGGACGGTTGAGCACAGTGACGCGCGTTGTCGTTCGTCCCGCGCAGCAAGGAGAAAATGGTGGGCCCGGCAGGACTCGAACCTGCGACAACACCGTTATGAGCGGCGCGTTCTAACCACCTGAACTACAGGCCCCCAAGGCGCTCGGGTGCGGGGAATTGGTATCAGGAATTGCGCGGGGATGCCATCGGGCTTCGCCACAAACACGATCGTCATCCCGGCCTTGAGCCGGGATCCATGCTGGAACCATCTCCGCCGCGGAGCTATGGATCCCGGCTCAAGGCCGGAATGACGGGTGAGAGGAGGCGGACGGCGGGAGATCGCCTTCAGCAGCAAAGAAAAAGGCGCCGGCTCTTCGGCCGGCGCCTTGATCGTCGGGTATGGGATCGCCCTTACGTATCCAGGAAGCTCCTGAGCTTCCGCGACCGGCTGGGGTGCTTCAGCTTGCGGAGCGCCTTGGCCTCGATCTGGCGGATGCGCTCGCGGGTGACGCTGAACTGCTGGCCGACCTCTTCCAGCGTGTGGTCGGTGTTCATGCCGATGCCGAAGCGCATGCGCAGCACGCGCTCTTCGCGCGCGGTGAGCGTCGCCAGCACGCGGGTCGTGGTCTCGCGCAGGTTCGCCTGGATGGCGGCATCGAGCGGCAGGACGGCGTTCTTGTCCTCGATGAAATCGCCCAGATGGCTGTCTTCCTCGTCGCCGATCGGCGTCTCGAGGGAGATCGGCTCCTTGGCGATCTTCAGGACCTTGCGCACCTTCTCCAGCGGCATCATCAGCTTCTCGGCCAATTCCTCCGGCGTCGGCTCGCGGCCGATCTCGTGCAGCATCTGGCGGCTGGTGCGCACCAGCTTGTTGATCGTCTCGATCATGTGCACCGGGATGCGGATGGTGCGCGCCTGGTCGGCGATCGAGCGGGTGATCGCCTGCCGGATCCACCACGTGGCGTAGGTCGAGAACTTGTAGCCGCGGCGGTATTCGAACTTATCGACCGCCTTCATCAGGCCGATATTGCCTTCCTGGATCAGGTCCAGGAACTGCAAGCCGCGGTTGGTGTATTTCTTGGCGATCGAGATGACGAGGCGCAGGTTCGCCTCCACCATCTCCTTCTTGGCGCGCGAAGCCTCGCGCTCGCCCTTCTGGATGATGTTGACGATGCGGCGGAAGTCGCCGACCGGCAGGTGGACGCGGTCGGCCACCAGCGCGATCTCGCTCCGGATGTGCTTGGCCTCGTCCTTGTGGTTGGCGAGGAAGTTCTTCCAGCCCTTGCTGGTGAAGCGCGCGAGCTTCTGGAACCACTTGGGGTCGAGCTCGGAACCGTAATAGCGCTGCAGGAACTCCTCGCGCGTCACGCCGGCCTTCTGCGTCAGGCGCAGCAGCTGGCCCTCCAGGCCGATCATCAGGCGGTTGAGGCCGTACATCTCGTCGACCAGCGCCTCGATGCGGTTGTTGTTGAGGCGAATGGCGCGCATCAGCTCGACCATCTCGAGCTTCAGCTTCTCGTAGTTCTTCTCCGAGCGGGTGTTGAGCTCCTCGCCTTCCTTGATCGAATCCAGGCGCTTCTGCTGGGTCTTCTCCAGCTTCTTGTAGAGCGCCGCGATCTTGTCGAAATTCTCCAGCACGCCGGGCAGCAATTGCTGCTCCATGGCGGCCAAGGACATGTTCACCTCGTCGGCATCCTCGGCGCCCTCGGCTTGGGCCTCGCCCTCGGCGACCTTCTCGGCCGACTCTTCTTCTTCGGCCTCCTCTTCCTCGCCCTCGCGCATCAGCTGTTCCTGGGTCGGGCCGCCGCCCATGGTGGCGTCCAGGTCGATGATGTCGCGCAGCAGGATCTCGCCTGCCTTCAGGCGGTCGCGCCAGTCGATGATGTAGCGATGGGTGATCGGGCTCTCGCCGATGCCGCCGATCATCATGTCGCGGCCGGCCTCGATGCGTTTGGCGATGGCGATTTCGCCCTCGCGCGACAGCAGCTCGACCGAGCCCATCTCGCGCAGGTACATGCGGACCGGATCGTCGGTGCGGCCGACTTCCTCGTCGTCGAGGTTGCCGACCGTCCTGGTCTCTTCCTCCGGCGAATCCTCGGTCTCTTCCTGCTCCTCGTCGTTGTCGACGACGTTGATGCCCATTTCGTTGAGCGCCGACATCGTGTCTTCGATCTGGTCGGCGGACATCTGCTCCTGCGGCAGCACCGCGTTGAGCTCGGTCAGGGTGACGAAGCCCTTTTCCTTGCCCTTGGCCAGCATCTTGCGGACGGCATTGTTCATGCCGTCCATCAACGGGCCCTCGGCGGTCTCCTCGCGCGGCTTGTTCGCATCCTGCTTCGGCTGCGGCTTCACGGCCATTTCACACCTGCTTTACGTTTCTACGGTCGCGACGGGCAGAACCCCCGGTCCCGGCACGACGCATGTCCCTACTCTATGTCTAGTCCCCACTACCCGGGGCGCGGTCGAGATCGCGGCGCTGGCTCTCGCTGTCCAGCGCCATCTGTCGCGCCGCCTCGAACCGGGTCAGGGCGGAAGTCTCTGCTTGCGGGTTGCCGGGACCAGCCATCGCGCTTTCCAGCGCCTGGGCCATCGCGGTCACCTCGGGTTTCACGCTCAGCCGCTCCCTCAATAGCCCCAACACATGCAAAACACCCTCCTCGGCGGAAACGATATCCGCCGCTGGAAGGGTGAACTTGTTGTGGCCGGTGCGCGCCGCCAGAGCCTCCAAGGTTCCGGCAAAACCCACGTCATTCAAGTGGTTCCGGAACCCGGCGGCGTCAAGGTGCGGCTCCCGGGCAGCGAGGTCTATAATTGCGCCCTTGAGCGTGTCAAGGTCGCCGGCCGGGAAGGCCACGTCACCCAAACTCTCACAATGCCGTCCAATCAACTCCGGATGGTTAACGAGGGTTGCGAGGATCAGTTCATAGGGGATGCGCTGGATACTGGCGGTCCCGCGCCTGGCCGCCTCGCCACCCACCGGCTGCAGCGGTTTCCGGCCCGGAAAACCCCCGAATTGGGCCGGATTGCCCCCGATCTGGGGTCGGGACGGCTGCGGCGCCGGCCGGAACAGGTCATCCAGGCGCCGATTGACCTCCTGCCGGTAGGCCTCGGCCACCGATTTGTCGGCGATCCGGCCCACGGCGGCCGCCAGATCCTTGCGGAAACCGGCCCGGCGCTCGGGCGTGTCCAGCGGTCGGTCGGCCAGGACCTGCGCCCAGAGCACATCGACCAGGGGTTCGTTGCGGTCGAGCTCCGCCCGGAAGCCGGCGGCACCCTTGGCCCGCACCAGGGAATCCGGATCCTCGCCCCGGGGCATCCAGGCGAAGCGGAGCGAGAGCCCCGGCTTCAGCAGCGGGATGGCGCGGTCGGCGGCGCGCGCGGCGGCGCGCTGGCCGGCATTGTCGCCGTCGAAACAGAGGATCGGCTCCTGCGCCAGGCGCCAGAGCAGCTCGATCTGCTCCTCGGTCAGCGCCGTGCCCAAGGGCGCCACGGCGTTGGAAACGCCCGCCTGGGCCAGCGCGATCACGTCCATGTAGCCTTCGACGACGATGATCTCGTTCTTCTCCCGCGCCGTCTTCTGCGCGTGGGACAGGCCATAGAGCACGCGGCCCTTGTGGAAGAGCGGCGTCTCCGGCGAGTTCAGATACTTGGGTTCGCCCTGGTCCAGGATGCGGCCACCGAAGGCGATGGCCTGGCCCTTGCGGTCGAGGATCGGGAACATCACCCGGCCGCGGAAGCGGTCGTAGGAATGCCCGCCATCTTCCGGCTTTATGAGAAGCCCGGCCTCGATGGCGATGGCCTCGGGGATGCCGGCCTTTTCCAGCGCCGCCTTCAAGGCGTGGCGGCTGTCGGGCGCATAGCCCAGGCGGAAGCGGCGGATGGTGTCGTCGGTCAGGCCCCGGCGCTTGAAATAATCGAGCCCGGCGCGGCCGGCGCTGGCGCGCAGTTGCTGCTCGAAGAACCTGGCGGCGAATTCGACGGCCCCACCCAGGGTCGCCTGGCGTTCCGCCCGCTCGCGGTCCTGCGGCGTCTCGCGCGGCACTTCCATGCCGGCCTCGCCGGCGAGCCGCTCGACCGCCTGCGGAAATTCGAGACCTTCGGAGCGCATGACGAAGCCGATGACGTCGCCATGGGCGCCGCAGCCGAAGCAATGGAAGAAGCCCTTGTCCTCGCTGACGGTGAAGGACGGGGATTTCTCGTTGTGGAACGGGCACAGGCCGGTCGCCTCGCCGCGGCCCTTGCGAGTCAGCCGGACGCGCCGGCCGATCACATCGGTGATCGACACGCGGCCGCGCAGATCCTCAAGAAA
>JBDHTX010000066.1:0-10823 GCA_039808885.1 Dongiaceae bacterium
TCCGGCGCCTTGATGTCCTCGAGATTGATGCCGCCGAAGCTCGGCTCCAGGCTGGCGATGATGTCGACCAGCTTGTCCGGGTCGGTCTCGTTGATCTCGATGTCGAAGACGTCGATATCGGCGAATTTCTTGAACAGAACCGCCTTGCCTTCCATCACCGGCTTGGCGGCGAGCGGGCCGATGGCGCCGAGGCCGAGGACGGCCGTGCCGTTGGTGATGACGGCCACCAGGTTGCCCCGGCTGGTCATCTCGGCCACGGCCTGCGGGTCCGCGACGATGGCCTCGCAGGCGAAGGCGACGCCCGGCGAATAGGCCAAGGCCAAGTCGCGCTGGCTGGCGAGCGATTTGGTCGGCTGGATGGCGATTTTGCCCGGGCGCGGCTGGCGGTGGTATTCGAGCGCCCCGGCCTTCAGATTCTTGTCTGGCATCGCGCCCCCTGTTGCATGCCCTTCCAGGCCGGGTGGCGGGCACTGGCGCCAACGCCACCCATCGGCAAATTTTGCCGATTTATCAAAGCCTTAGGTCAGGTCAGCCAAGGGATAGTTGGTGCGGTCGAGAAGACTCGAACTTCCACGGGTTGCCCCACAGCGACCTCAACGCTGCGCGTCTACCAGTTCCGCCACGACCGCATCAGGACCCCCGAAACCGGGCATAGAACCCTTGCCAGAAGCCGAGGGCGGGAATAGCAAATCGGGACCCTAGTATCAAGCATTGAAAGCAGGCCGCGAGGGCCCGGACCGGCGATGGAATGGCGTATTTCTGAGGGGTTAGTGGAGTACCCCGCCGCGCTCGCCGAAATGGAGGCGCGGGCCGAGGCCATCCGCCACCAGGGCGCGCCGGAGCTGGTCTGGCTGGTCGAGCACCCGCCCCTCTACACCGCCGGCACCAGCGCCAAGGGAGGCGACCTGCTGCAGCCGGACCGCTTCCCGGTCTACGCCACCGGCCGGGGCGGGCAATATACCTATCACGGCCCGGGCCAGCGCGTGGCCTATGTCATGCTCGACCTCAAGAACCGGGGCGAGGACGTCCGGCGCTATGTCCGCGACCTGGAGGAATGGATCATCCGCACCCTGGCCCGCTTCAACCTGAAGGGCGAGCGGCGCGAAGGCCGGGTCGGCATCTGGGTCGCCCATGACGGGCGCGAGGACAAGATCGCCGCCATCGGCGTCAGGGTGCGCCGCTGGGTGACCTTCCACGGCATCTCGATCAATGTCGATCCGGACCTCGGCCATTTTTCCGGCATCGTCCCCTGCGGCATCCAGGAGAGCGCCGCGGCGCCGCTCGGCGTCACCTCGCTGGCTGAACTCGGCTACATCGTCTCCATGCCGGAATTCGACATGGCGCTCCGCGGCGCGTTCGAGGAGGTATTCGGCACGGTTCAGCAAGAGGCGGCGGAGTAGCCCGCTCAGCCAACCTCCTCCCCCGGAACGGGGGAGGATTGAGGTGGGGGCAGCGAGCGAGAATTGGCGACCGTCGAGGCGCGGCTGCCCCCTCCCTCACCCTCCCCCGTTCCGGGGGAGGGGACTCGCCTTCAGTACCCCACCTCCGCATAGACATAGCGGATGCCTCGGTGCTCGTTGAACTTCAGCTCGTGGATCGTCACCGACAGGCGCGGGTCGATGCGCTTCAGCGTGTCGATCAGCATCTGGCGCGGGATCGACCAGGCGAGGCCATGCAGCTGCCGGCGGGTCGGCGTGTCCTCGAATTGCAGATAGGCCCTGGTGCCCTGATGCATCAGACCCACGATCTTGCGGAAGAAATCCTCGAAGATCCGATCGGGGATCTTGCCGCAGACATGCCAGGCGGCGATGACATCGGGCCGCGCCGCCGCGGCGGCCGCCAGTCCCGCCGCGTCGATGACGTGCAGCTGCGGCCGTCGCTCCGCATTCAGCGCCGGCCCGAGATGCGCGACGCCGGCTTCCAGGAATTCCGGCGCCAGGTCGAGACCCCAGTATTTGCCCGAGGCCAGGTATTCCACCACCGGCCGGCCGAGGCGCAGACTGCCGCAACCGTAATCCACCACCACGTGCCGGGGCTGCAGCCCGTGGCGCAGCAGCACGTCGATCATCTCGCGCTCGCCGCGCGCGGCCTTGGCATGCGGGCCGATCGCCGGGTGCTTGCGGCCGCGCTTCAGCTTTCGCGTCACAACCCAGGCGTAGTAGGTCTCATAGCGCGCAAAAGGATGGATCAGCCGCCACAAAGGGTAGCGCAGATGGCGGCGATAGAACTTGTTGAGACGCATGATCCGTCCGACTTCGATGACTAGGCGCTGGGCAGCTTGCGGAAGCCGGGCGCCGGCATGTCCGCGGCGGGAGAGACGGCGACTCCCGCGACTTCGGCCGCGTCGGGGCCGCGGTGGCAGGCCTTGATCATGTCGTCGACCAGCGCGGCATCGCCGGCGAAGACCGCCTCGACGCTGCCGTCACGGCGGTTGCGCACCCAGCCGTCGAGGCCGCGCGCGCTTGCCTGCTCCACCGTCCAGGCGCGGAACCAGACGCCCTGGACGGTGCCCGTGATCACGGCCTGCACCGCCTTTTTCCCAGACGCGCCCGCCGGCATCACGCGAACTCGACGATGACCTGGTCCACCGAGAGGCTGTCGCCCGGCTTGGCATGCAGCTTGGAAACCTTGGCATCGCGCTCGGCGCGCAGCAGGTTTTCCATCTTCATCGCCTCGACCACGGCCAATTCCTGCCCGGCCTTGATCTCCTGGCCTTCCTGCACCGCCAGCGAGACCAGCAGGCCCGGCATCGGCGAGAGCAGGTATTTCGACATGTCCGGCGCGACCTTCTCCAGCATGTGGCCGGCCAGGGCTGCGGCGCGCGGCGAGAGCACCTGGACCTTCAGCTGCGCCCCGCCGTGGGTCATGCGATAGCCGACGCCGTCGCGGTCGACCTGGACGGTCACGCTGCGGCCATCGATGCGGCCGCGATAGATGGTCTCGCCCACCGTCCAGGCGCTGACCAGCTCGCGGCTGCGCTTGCCGTCGATGACGGCATGGCCCATCGCGGTCTCGACCACCGTCACCGGGTGCTGCTCGGCGCCGAGCTTCACCGTCCAATTGCCGTTGGCGATGGCGGCTCCGGTCTTGAAATGCGGGTTGCCGGCGACGGCGCGCTGGGCATAGGCCTGGTGCACCACGGCGGCGACGGCGACCAGGTCGCCCGTCGCCTCCTCCGGCAGGGAAACGCCGTGGAAGCCGTCGGGGAACTCCTCGGCGATGAAGCCGGTGGTGAGCCGGCCGGCCTCGAAGCGCGGATGCGCCATCAGCGCGGCCAGGAAGCTGATGTTGTGGCCCAGGCCGCGGATGTAGAAGCTGTCGAGCGCCTCGCGCATGGCCGAGATCGCCGCTGGGCGATCCTCGCCATAGGTGATCAGCTTGCAGATCATCGGATCGTAGAACATGCTGATCTCGGCGCCCTCGTAGACGCCGCTGTCGACGCGCACCGCCGGGCCACCGGACGGCTCGCGATAGCGCACCAGACGGCCGATCGCGGGCAGGAAGTTGCGCACCGGATCCTCGGCATAGACGCGCGCCTCGATGGCCCAGCCCTTCAGCTTCACGTCCGATTGCCGGATCTTCAGCTTCTCGCCGGCGGCGACGCGGATCATCTGCTCGACCAGGTCCAGCCCGGTCACCATCTCGGTCACCGGATGCTCGACCTGCAGGCGGGTGTTCATCTCGAGGAAATAGAAATTGCGCTTGCCGTCGACGATGAACTCGACCGTGCCGGCGGACTTGTAGTTGACCGCCTTGGCCAGCGCCACGGCCTGCTCGCCCATCGCCTTGCGCGTCTTCTCGTCGAGGAAGGGGCTCGGCGCCTCCTCGATGACCTTCTGGTGGCGGCGCTGGATCGAGCATTCGCGCTCGCCCAGATAGATGCAGTTGCCGTGGGAATCGCCCAGCACCTGGATCTCGATATGGCGCGGCTCCTCGACGAATTTCTCCAGGAACACGCGGTCGTCGGCGAAGCTGGAGCGCGCCTCGTTGGTGGCCGAGCGGAAGCCCTCGCGCGCCTCCTGGTCGTTGCGGGCGATGCGCATGCCCTTGCCGCCGCCGCCGGCCGACGCCTTGATCATGACCGGATAGCCGATCTCCTTGGCGATCTTCACCGCCTCCTCGGCGTCCTTGATCACGCCGAGATAGCCGGGGACGGTGGAGACGCCCGCCTCCTTGGCCAGCTTCTTGGATTCGATCTTGTCGCCCATCGCCGCGATGGCATGGGTGTCGGGGCCGATGAAGGCAATGTTGGCGGCCTTCAGCGCGTCGGCGAACTTGCGGTTCTCGGACAGGAAGCCGTAGCCCGGATGCACCGCCTCGGCGCCGGTCTGCCTGCAGGCCTCGACGATCTTGTCGATCACCAGGTAGCTCTGCGCCGCCGGTGCCGGACCGATGGCCACCGCCTCGTCGGCCTCGCGCACATGCAGCGCATCGGCATCGGCGTCGGAATAGACCGCGACCGTCTTGATGCCCATGGCCCGCGCGGTGCGGATGACCCGGCAGGCGATTTCGCCGCGATTGGCGATGAGGATCTTCTTGAACATCGGGCGGCGATTCTCCGGGGAACGAATCACTCAGTCGTCATGCCCGGACTTGGTCCGGGCATCCACGAGTTCCTTGGCTAACAAACTCGTGGATGCCCAGGTCAACCCGACGGGGGCCAAGCCTTGGCATGACGGCTGAGGTATTGAGAGGGCGGCGAGTCATCGTCACAGCGGAATGTTGTCGTGTTTCTTCCAGGGATTCTCGAGCTTCTTGTCCCGGAGCATGGCGAGCGAGCGGCAGATGCGCTTGCGGGTGGAATGCGGCTTGATCACGTCGTCGATGAAGCCGCGCGCGCCGGCGACGAAGGGATTGGCGAACTTGCGGCGGTATTCCTCGGTGCGGTCGGCGATCTTCTGCTTGTCGCCGATGTCGGCGCGGAAGATGATCTCGACGGCGCCCTTCGGCCCCATCACCGCGATCTCGGCCGAAGGCCAGGCGAAGTTGACGTCGCCGCGGATGTGCTTCGAGCTCATGACGTCATAGGCGCCGCCATAGGCCTTGCGGGTGATGACGGTGATCTTCGGCACGGTCGCCTCGCCATAGGCAAAGAGCAGCTTGGCACCGTGCTTGATGATGCCGCCGTATTCCTGCGTGGTGCCGGGCAGGAAGCCGGGCACGTCGACGAAGGTGACGATCGGGATGTTGAAGCAGTCGCAGAAGCGCACGAAGCGCGCCGCCTTGCGGCTGCTGTCGATGTCGAGGCAGCCGGCCAGCACCATCGGCTGGTTGGCGACGATGCCGACGGTATCCCCGCCCATGCGCGCCAGGCCGATGATGATGTTCTTGGCGAAGTCCGGCTGCAGCTCGAAGAAGTCGCCCTCGTCGACGACCTTCGAGATCAGCTCGTGCATGTCATAGGGCTTGTTGGGATTGGCCGGGACCAGCGTGTCGAGCGAAGGCTCGTCGCGGTCGGTCGGGTCCGGTGTCTCGCGGCTCGGCGCCTTCTCGCGGTTGGAGGACGGCACGAGGTCGATGAAGCGGCGCAGCTGCAGCAGCGCCTCGACGTCGTTCTCGAAGGCGAGATCGGCGACGCCGGATTTCTGCGAATGGGTGACGGCGCCGCCGAGCTGCTCATGGGTGACGGTTTCATGCGTCACCGTCTTCACCACGTCGGGGCCGGTGACGAACATGTAGGAGCTGTCCTTCACCATGAAGATGAAGTCGGTCATCGCCGGCGAATAGACGGCGCCGCCGGCGCAGGGGCCCATGACCAGCGAGATCTGCGGCACCACGCCGGAGGCCATGATGTTGCGCTGGAACACCTCGGCATAGCCGGCCAGGGAGGCGACGCCTTCCTGGATGCGGGCGCCGCCGGAATCGTTCAGGCCGATGACCGGCGCCCCCACCTTCATGGCCTGGTCCATCACCTTGCAGATCTTCTCGGCATGGGCCTCGGAGAGCGAGCCGCCGAAGACGGTGAAGTCCTGGCTGAAGACGAAGACGAGCCGGCCGTTGACGGTGCCATAGCCGGTGACGACGCCGTCGCCCGGCACCTTCTGCTGCTGCATGCCGAAATCGGCGCAGCGATGCTCGACGAACATGTCCCATTCCTCGAAGGAATCGGGATCGAGCAGCAATTCGATGCGCTCGCGGGCGGTCAGGCGCCCCTTGGCATGCTGCGCCTCGACGCGCCGCTCGCCGCCGCCGGCGCGCGCCGCCTGCCGCATGTCCTCCAGCTGCTTCAGGATTTCCTGCATCCCCTGCCCCTGTTCTGTCGCAGTCCGTCTGCCATCCCGGCGACACTTGCAACCGGCGGCCCCGTTAAACCCGTGCGGCGCTTTTGTTGCAACTGCGAGAGCGCCTCCCATAGCACGAAGCCCGGGCCTCGGCCAGCGGCGGAAAAACCGGCAAGTTACAATGCTTTAAGCCTGACTAAGCCGAAGAAATGCGAGTCCGTCCGCCAGGTCGCGCCGGATCGCCGCGCGGCGCTGCTCGGCCTCGGGGTCGCTGCCCCACTTCTCGGCCTGGTGGAGCTCGTCCAGCAAGGCCGCTTCGGCCGCCTGCTCGGCCGTCAGCCGCCCCTCGGCCAGCGCCAGGGCAATGACCAGCGAGCCCGCCGCCCCGGTTATCGCCGCCAGCGCCGTCAGGGCGAAATCGTCCGCCGCCGCGAGCACCCGACGGAAGCGTTCCAGCGCCTGGTCCGGCTGCGGCACCGCCAGGATGCCGGTGGTAACCGCCAGGGTGACGTCGTAGCGTTCCGCCACCCAGTCCACCAGCGGCTGCCAGTGCTGCGCCTGGCGCCGCGCCAGGTCTTCCGGCGCCGCGACCCGATAGCAGACCAGGTCGCTGCCGGCATAGCCCGCCGTCTCCGCCAGCACCCGCGTGCGGTCCGCCGCAACGCGGTCGATGGCGGTCGACGCCAATTGCATGAACGGCATGGTCTGGGGCGCGATCTTCTCGCCCTGGGCGTCCCATTCGGTGGCGATCGCCTCGGCCAGGGCGCGGGTCGGCAGGGCCAGCGCCTGCTTGGCCGGGGAGCGCAGCTGCTTGCCGTCCAGATGGACGTGCCAGCCGTGATCCCCCCGTTCCACGGTGACCGCCTTGTAGAAACGGCGCGGCGCGTTCGGCATCATGCGGTGATCCCAGCTCCGTTCAATTGCCGAACAGGTCCTTCAAGCCGGTGCCGATCCCCTGCAGCACGTCGGCGGCACCTTCGCCCACGCCCGTCGCCGCATCGCCGACGCCCTTCAGCACCTTGTCGGTAGGGCTGAGCGGCGCCTTGTTGGAGAGGGCGGCGCCGACGGCTCCGGCGCAGGAATTGGTGCCGGGCGTATCGTTCTCGCCCAGCCCGGTCAATGCGCCGAAAATGCCGAGCGTCGCAACGTTCACCGTGCCGGTGGCGAAATCCACCGTGTTGCCGACCGTCGCCACCGGATCCGGCACCACGTTCGGGCTGGCCAGCGGCCCGGTGACCCGAACGGGCACCGCCAGGGCGGAGAGGCTGAGGTCGCGCGATTTCGGATCGACGCGCAGATCGATGCGCTCGTTGCGCAGGTCGATGTTGCCGGCGCCGACCACGATGGCGCCCGGCGTGTCGACCACCGTGCCGCGCGTGGTGGCCATGCCCTTCCTGATGTCGAAGCGGCCGGCGATGCAGGAGATGCGGGCCGCGTCCTGGCCGCCCGGCGTCAGCAGGCCGAACAGGTTGGCGAGCAGCAAGCGGGCGAAGCTGTTGCGCACTTCGCCCGAACCGGTGGCGAAGCTGGCCGTGCCGTTCAACCCCGCCATCAGGTCGCGCAACGACGTGCCGGGGCCGTTGACGTCGAGGACGATGTCGACGCGGCCGACGGTCAGCACGTTCTGCAGGCCCATCATCGACAGCAGCGGTGCCGATTCGATGCCTTCGGCCTTCAGCTTCAGGGCCAAAGAGGCGCCGGGGGCGGCGGCGGTCTTCAGCGTCTTCAGCGTCCCGGTGGCGGCGACCGTGCCGCCGGCGATCTGCGCCTTCAGATTGTTGAGGCTGGCGGTGCCGTCCTTCAGGACCAGCGCGACGGTCACGTCCTTCGCGCTCGAGCCGCCGCGAACCAGCGTCCCGGCCAGCCAGGTGATCTCGCCGTCGACATCCCGCACCACCTCGACTGGCCAGGGCTCGGCGGAAAACAGCCGGCCGTCCTCCGCGGGCTGCGCGCCTTCGTCCTGGTCGAGACCAAGATCGCCGAAATCGAGACGATCGGAGGTCAGGGTCGCAGTAAGCTTCGTTGCCTTGCCCGCGGCGTCGACGGCGACACGGCCGGAGGCGTCGGAACCGCCGACCTTGGCGGAAAGACGGTCGGCGACGTAGTTCGAGTCACCGCCGCTCAGCCGGCCCGAAAGCGCATAGGCCCGGCTCTTCGGCAGCTCGATGCCCAGGATCTCGCCCAAAGCGGCCAAGGACGGGCCACTGGAAACAACGTCCAGTGTCAGGTCAGAGAAGGTAGTGGGGTCGCCGATCGTGCCGCGCAGCTCCAGCGCGACATCGCCGAGCCTGCCCTTGAGGTCGACCGGGAGCGGCCCCTCGGTGAATTGCCGCGGCATGCCGGTGGTGCCCGCGAGGTCGAGCGGCCGGTCGTTCCAGCTGCCGGCGACCGAGACGTTGAGGCCGACGCCGGGCGCCGCGGCGGCCTTGAACCGGTCGATCTTAAGCACCTGCTGCGTGCCGGCGACGCCGTCGCGATAGAGCAGGGCCACATCCTCGATCGCCACCTGGTCGACCCGCGGCAAGCCACTCGCGGTGGTGGTGGAATCGACGGGCGTGGGGGTCGTCGCCGGCGCCAGATCGAGCACCCAGTTGCCGACGCCATCCTTGTTGGTCTCGACCACCACCTGGCCGCCGCGCAGGACCACGTCCTTGATCCGGATCTCGCCGGTCAGCAGCGACAGCAGATCCACCTCCGCCTCGATCTCGCCAAGGCGGGCCATCTGCGGCTGGTCGCTCCAGGCCGCGTTGCGGAAACTGACGTCGCGCGCCGTGAGCCGCGGCGACAGCGAGAAGGAGACGTTGACGTCACCGGCGATCACCAGGTCACGCCCGGTGGCCGCCTTCATGCGCCCCGCCACATAGTCGCGGTACTGGTTGAAATCGGTGGCCTTGACGATGGTGAAGGCGAGCGCCAGCAGCGCCAGGACAATCAGCGCGATGCCGGTCAGGACAACCTTGAGCCTCATACCGCAACCTCCGGCGGCCCCGCCCCCAGGGCTGTCGCCAAGGGCAGTTTACGCCGCCGCCGTCATGCGCCGCAATTCGTCCAGCAGCTCCGCGGGGTGGGAAATGACCGCCTGGGCCCCGGACGACCACAGCTCGGCAACGTCATGGTAGCCCCAGGCGACACCGATCGCCGTGGCGCCGGCCGCGCGCGCCATCTCCATGTCGAAGCTGGTATCGCCAATCACGACCGTGGCGGCAGGTTCCATCGCCGTCTCGGCCATGGCGCGCAGCACCATTTCCGGGTCCGGCTTGCTGCGGCAGAGATCGGCGGTCTGCAGGGTATGGAAGCGTTCGCGCAGGCCATGCCCGCGCAGGGTGTGCTCCAGGCCGCGCAAATTCTTGCCGGTGGCGACGCCCAGGAACACGTCGGGCGCCTCGAGATCCAGGATCAGGTCGCGGATGCCGGGAAACAGCGGCTCGTCGGAGACGCCGCCGGCGACCTCTTCCTGGCGCAGGGCATGCACGATCTCGCGATAGGCGGCGGCCAACGCATGATGGGTCGCATCGCTCGCCGCCGGCAGCATCCGCGCGATGGCGACCTCCAGGGTCAGCCCGACGACGCGGCGCACGTCGGCCGCCGAAGGTGCCGGCAGGTCATGGCGCTTCCAGGCCTCGCCCATGGCGGCGATGATGTTGTGCTGGCTGTCGACCAGCGTGCCATCGCAATCGAAGACGAACAGGCGATGGGGAATGTCGGTCCACATGGAAATGGGCTCTCAAATCCTCGTCACAAATATCTTGTCGCGCGACACAGCCGGGACTTCGCGGCTGCCGCGATCAACAGTCCAGCCCGGCGAAGGGGTCGCGCGCCGGCTCGGCGGCGAAGCCGAAGAAGGCCCAGGTCTTTTTCATGTGCTCGGGCAGCGGCGCGGTCACGTCGATGACGCCCTTGCGCGTGGGATGCGGGATGGTGAGCCGCCGCGCATGCAGATGCAGCTGGCGCGGCAAGTCATCGCGCGCGAGAAAGGCCTCGCTCCCGGCATACTTGCCGTCGCCCAGGATCGGCGTGCCGAGCGCCAGGCAATGGGCGCGCAGCTGGTGCGTGCGCCCGGTAACCGGCATCAGCGCCAGCCAGGCGGCGTTCTTGCCGGCCTTCTCCACCAGGGCGAATTCGGTGATGGCGTGCTTGCCCTCTTCGTCGATATGCACCCGCTCGCGCGAACGGCCATCGGCCTTCCCGGCGCTTTTCTGCAAAGGCGCGTCGATGCGGCCATGATGGACCTTGGGCACGCCGACGACCACCGCCCAGTAGATCTTGCGCGTCTCCTTGTGGCGGAAGGCCTCGGCCAGGTTCCTCGCCGCCTTGGCGTTGCGCGCCAGGACCAGCACGCCGGAGGTGTCGCGATCGAGGCGATGCACCAGGCGCGGCCGCTCCTTGGCGCCGAAGCGCAGCGCATCGAGCAGGGCATCGACGCTGGTCGACAGGCCGGTGCCGCCCTGGACCGCAAGCCCGGCCGGCTTGTCGATCACCAGCACGTCATCGTCCTTATAGAGCACGGCCTTCTGCAGCTGGCGGCCCATGCGCTCGTCGACCAGGCGCGCCGCGTCGGAGCGCGGCCGCTGCCGCGCCGTCGGCTCGCCACCGGCGGCCGCC
>JBDHTX010000067.1:0-10535 GCA_039808885.1 Dongiaceae bacterium
AGGATCAGCTTCTCCTTGATGAAATGCCAGATGATGCGGGTCATCTCATCGCCATCGAGCTCCACGACCGGAGTCTTGACCTTGATCTTCGCCATTAGGACGCTGCCTCCGAAAGACCGGCTCGGCGCGCCACTTCGCGCCGGAACCTTTGTTGCATTGCAAAATCGGGCCGCAGGATAGCACCGCTTCCGCGGATTTCCAGCGCGACCATTCGGCCCCTAGATCCGCTCCGGGAAGCTCGGCTCGCGGGTCTGTGGCGATGCCTCCAGCAGGTCGAACAGGCGCCCGACGCCGGCCACGACGGAGAACAACTGGCGTGCCGCCGGTCGGGCGAAGCCGTTGTCGATCACGTGGTCGATAAGGCCCAGAAAGGGGTCCCAATAGCCGCGGTGATTGATCAGCACGATCGGCTTGTCATGCATGCCGAGCTGACGCCAGGTGATGATCTCGAAGGTCTCGTCCAGCGTGCCCATGCCGCCGGGCAGGATCACGAAGGCGTCGGACTGGTCGAACATCATGCGCTTGCGCGTGTGCATGGTGTCGACGATCTTGAGCTCGGTCAGCCCGCGATGGCCAAGCTCGGCGCGCTCCAGATGCTGCGGGATGATGCCCAGCACTTGCCCGCCGGCCGCCATCGTCGCATCTGCCACGGCGCCCATCAGGCCGATCCCGCCGCCGCCATAGACGAGGCGAATTCCGCGTTCGGCCAGTTCGCGGCCGAGCTCCCTGGCGATCTCGATGAAGGTTTCGGAAGTGCCGGGCGAAGCCCCGCAATAGACACAAACGGATCTAATCATTTGACTCATATATTATCCAAGGGGCCATCCCCTCGGCCTTTCATCTCTGTCCTTCTTGCCAGCCATGTTATGGCGGGAATTCGTCCCGGCGGCAAGGTGCGGGATGGCCGCCACCGGGTGCGGCGCGCCCGCACCGCCGGCCCGCCCGGCCGGCCCGCGGCAGGCGTCCGCCCCCGGGATCGCGGGCAAAATTCGCTGTGATTTCCGCAGGATCACAAGAACGCGGGACATGACTTCGGTCTTTCTCATGCGCGGCCGGGTCTGATACTGTCCTGCAACAGGGTGGTCACAGGAGGCTGCACGTGACGCGCGTGGCATTGACCGGGACGATCGGCGCCGCCGTTCTGGTGGCGGCCCTCGGTCTGTTCTTCGCCATCTACCAGCAGGACCAGGACGACACGGCGGATGCGCCGCCAGCTGCATCCTCTGCGCCAGCAGACCAGGCGGCAGGTGGGGCCGCCACGACCGGTGGCGAGCAGACCGCCTCGACCCAGGGCGAGCAGGCCGGCGGCCAGGGGGCCGGCCAGGGCGGCAGCCAGACCGCCGCGCAGGGTGCCGCGGCTGGGGCCGAGGCGGGAGCCGGCGTGACGCCAGTGCCGCCCAGCTTCGACGTGGTCCGGGTCAATCCCAGCGGCGACACGGTGATTGCCGGCCGCGCCGAGCCCAACGCCAAAGTCACCATCCTGGATCGCGGCAACGTGCTGGGCACCGTCGATGCCGACGGGCGGGGCGAATGGGTGTTCTTGCCCGACGCGGCGCTCAATCCGGGAGAGCACAGCTTCACCCTTGAAAGCGGCGCCGGCGACGCGCCGAAACAGGAATCCGACAGTACCGTCGTTGTCATCGTGCCGGAAGTGGCCAAGGACATCGCCGGGCAGCCGAGCGACCAGCCGGCCGGGGCGCTGGCCATCGAGGTGCCGAAGACCGGAGACGGCCCGACGCGGGTGCTGAACGTGCCGAACGCCACGGCCGAAGCCGCCGCCGCGGCGCCGGCCGGGCCGGAGATCGCCGCGATCGACTACAACGCGGAGGGTCGCGCGGTTTTGTCCGGGCGCGCACCGGGCGGCGCGCGGCTGTTCGTCTATGTCGACAACAAGCCGGCGGGCGAGACCGTGGCCGACGAGGATGGCGCCTGGTCGTTCACGCCGAAGGCCGCGATCGCCCCCGGCTTGCATGTGATCCGCGTCGACCAGGTCGACGGTTCCGGCAAGGTCCTGGCGCGCGCCGAAACGCCGTTCGAGCAGGCAACGTTCCCGCTCGCCGCCGGGACCGCCACGCAGCCCGCCGCTGTTTCAGAGACAGCCGCGGCAACGGGCCAGCAGGGCGCCGCCGCCCCGGGGGGAGTCGGCACCATCGTCGTGCAGCCGGGCAATACCTTGTGGCGCCTGGCGCGCGAGAGCTACGGCGCCGGCGTGCGCTACACGGTGATCTACGAGGCCAACAAGGAGCAGATCACCAATCCCAACCTGATCTATCCTGGCCAGGTCTTTTCCGTCCCAGCCGAGAACTGAACGCTTCGCGATTCCGCGGTGGCCGCGCCTCGGGTTGCCGCCCGGCGCACGCGCTGAAGACGTGATGTAACTTGTGGCAGAGCCTATTGGACCGAGGCCGCATGCGGCCATTTCGGCAGGATGTCGCGCAGCACCAGCAGATAGGGCCGCACCTCGAGAATGAGCCCGGCGGCGGCGGCAAGCAGGGAGGTCGGGGTCCAGGGCTCGGTGATCTCGGCGCGCCCGACGCAGTAGATCCGCTTCTGCCGCGACACCATGAGCCGGCACGCCGGCACGCGCTGGCTGGCGCGGATGACGGCATGCGCGTGGTCGCGCAGCTCGACACCCTCGGCGGTATAGGGATCGCTGCCGATATCGGCGGCGATCTGCAGCACCGGCCCGGTGTCGATCAGCCGGGTATTGGCGGAAAAAGTCAGGCCATAGGCCTGGAAGGAAAAGACCACGTTGGTCTTGCCGTTGGAAATGGCCACGGTGCCGTCGGGCAGAAAGTCGAGCCCGAGCAACTCTTCGGGCACGGGGTTGCTGCTGGTATTCGGCATCATGGTCGCCGCCTGGGCCTGGATCGAATGGTGAACAGCGGTAATGGTAGCGGCGGGATCATTAATTAACCCTGAAAGTGACAGACCGGGCCGCTCACCGGGCGAAACCGGCGGCTTTCCGCGCCAGGCCGCCGGATCGCGGGTGGAAATGCGCGTGACCCCTCCCCAAATCTATGGCAGATCAAGGTTCTAGCGAGCGCCCGGCCGAGCCACGGGGAGTCGCGCCGCGCTGCAGTGAGGTGGCCTCTTTGTCGACCTTTACCGTCCCGCCGATCCACCGAGAGGGCTGGCGATTCGTTGCCATGTTCGCCGTCGTTACGCTTGTGCTGTTCTATCTCTGGCAGCCTCTGGGCTGGCTGGGGGTGATCCTCACGCTGTGGTGCGCCTATTTCTTCCGCGATCCGGCGCGGGTCACGCCCAACCGGGACGGGCTGGTGATCTCGCCCGCGGATGGCGTGGTGCAGATGATCCAGCCGGCGATCCCGCCGGCCGAGCTCGGCATGGATCAAAGGCCGCTGACGCGCGTTAGCATCTTCATGAACGTGTTCGACGTGCACGTGAACCGGGCGCCGATCGACGGCGAGGTCATCGCGCTGGCCTATCGCCCGGGCAAGTTCCTGAACGCGGCGCTGGACAAGGCGAGCGAGCACAACGAGCGCCAGTCCATCCATCTGCGCACGCGGGACGGCCTCAACATCTGCATGGTGCAGATCGCCGGGCTGGTGGCGCGACGCATCAAGTGCGACCTGGTGGCCGGGCGCAACGTGCGCGCCGGCGAGCGGGTCGGCCTGATCCGCTTCGGCAGCCGGGTCGACGTCTACCTGCCCGACGGCATCGCGCCGCTGGTCTGCGTCGGCCAGCGGGCCGTGGCCGGCGAGACGGTCCTGGCCGACATCAGGTCCGAGGAATCGTCGCGGCTTGGCGAAGAGCGGTGATTGCGGCACTCTAGGTTGATCCAGGAGGGCAAGACGATGCGGCGCACACGATTGCGGGACCATTCGATCAATCGCCTGATCCCGAACATGCTGACCCTGTTCGCGCTCTGCGCCGGGTTGACCTCGATCAAGTTCGCGCTGGACGGCAGGTGGGAGCACGCCTGCATCTCCATCATCGTGGCGGCGCTGTTCGACGCGCTCGACGGCCGCATCGCCCGGCTGCTCGAAAGCACCAGCAAGTTCGGCGCCGAGCTGGATTCGCTTTCCGACTTCATCGCCTTCGGCGTCGCCCCGTCGATCATCCTCTATGTCTGGACCATGGATCAGGCCGGGCGCATCGGCTGGGGCTGCTCCATGCTGTTCAGCGCCTGCATGGCTTTGCGCCTGGCGCGCTTCAACACCAAGCTGGACAACGCGGATGTTCCGGCCTGGACCTCGCGCTTCTTCACCGGCGTGCCGGCGCCGGCGGGGGCCGGTTTGGCGCTGATGCCGCTGATCGCCTACAACGAATACGGCACGGGCATCGCCGATGCGCCGGCCCTGGTCGGCATCTGGATGGTCATTGTTTCCGGCCTGCTGGTCAGCCGCATCCCCACCTTCTCGTTCAAGCGGCTGGCGATCACCCAGCGCTGGGTGCTGCCGGCCATGGTGATCGTCACCGTCTTCGTGGCGCTGCTGGCGAGCGAGACCTGGAACACGATCCTGGCCTGCGGCCTGCTCTATCTGGCCTCCATCCCGTTCAGCCACCGGCAGTTCCAGAGGCTGTCGATGCAGCGTCCGCACGCGGCGAGCGTCGATCAGCGCGTCGAGCTGGACCACGGGCAGGACCAGGGGCCGCACTGAAGCCGCCCGATGCTGGATCGCGCCGCGCGGCGGCTGGTTGACCCAATTCTCGAATCGGTGGCGGCGGGCGCGGCGGAATTGCGGCTGAACGCCGACCAGGTCACGATCATCGGCTTCGGCTTCGGCCTGGCGGCGATCGCGGCGATTACCGCGCAGGCCTATCTCCTGGGACTGGTTCTGCTGCTGCTCAACCGGCTGGCCGACGGCGTCGATGGCTGCCTGGCGCGCAGGTCCGGGCCGACCGATCTCGGCGCCTATCTCGACATCGTGCTCGATTTCATCGTCTATTCCGGCGCCGCCTTCGCCTTCGCGCTGGCGATGCCGGAAGATGCCCTGGCCGCCGCGTTCCTGATCTTCTCCTTCATGGGCACGGGATCGAGCTTCCTCGCCTTCGCCATCTTCGCCGCCAAGCGCAGCCTGCGGCCCGCGAGCGAGACGGCGAAGGGCTTCTACTATCTGGGCGGCATCACCGAAGGCACCGAGACGATCCTGCTCTTCGTGTTCATCTGCCTGCTGCCGGACTATTTCCCGATCGCCGCCTATGTCTTCGGCACGCTGTGCTGGCTCACCACGCTGGGCCGGATCGGCGCCGCGGTGCAGCGCCTCAGATAGCTACTCGGCGAGGCCTTTTTCAGCCTCCGCCGGTTCCGGCGCGGCGCCGATGCGGCGCGCCCGGCGACGCGCGCGCCAGTCGTAGAAGCGGCCCTGCAATTCGAGCGCGCAGGGCGTGAACAGCAGGGTCAGCGGCGAGGCGAAGAGCACGCCGAAGGTGATGGCCGTCGCCAGCGGCGACCACCACTGCGTCGAGGGCGCGTTGAAGGTGATGTCGCGGGCGGTGAAATCGATGGTCATGTGGAAGACCAGCGGCAAGAGGCCCAGCACAGTGGTGAGCTTGGTGAGGATCACCGGGCGCAGGCGCTGCACCCCCGTCACCAGCAGCGCATCGCGGCGCGAGGCCATCGTTTTCTTCAGATGGTCGTAGGTGTCGATCAGGACGATGTTGTTGTTGACGATGATGCCGGCCAGCGCGATGACGCCGATGCCGGTCATCACGATGCCGAAGGGCTCCTGCATGATGAGCTGGCCGAACATCACGCCGATCGAGGACATGACGATCGCGGTCAGCACCAGGAGCACCGAGAAGAAGCTGTTGAATTGCAGCAGCAGGATCAGCGTGATCAGGAACATCGTCGCGCCGGCGGCGAGGCTGAGGAAATTGGCCGATTCCGCCTGGTCCTCGTCCTCGCCGCGGAAGCTGACGTTGACGGAGGCGGGGATGCCGGAATCGCCGGCGACCCAGGCCTTGATCTGCTCCAGCTCGCCATAGGGCAGCACGTCGGGTTTCAGATTGGCCTCGACATCGATCACGCGCATGCCCTCGACGCGGCGGACCAGCGCCAGCTTCGGCTTCGCCTCGCGTTTCACGAAATTGCTCAGGGGCACCGAGCCGCTGGCGGTCGGGATGCGCAGCTGGTCGAGCTCGCTGAGGTTGCGGATGGATTCCGGGAAGCGGGCGACGATGTCGATCTCGTCGTCGGCGTCGTCCGGCCGGTAGTCCCCGAACTTCAGGCCGCGCGTCACCAGCTGGATGACGTTGCCGACGGCGGTCACGTCGAGGCCGTATTTGGCCGCCTCGGCGCGATCCACGGTGAGCTCCCATTCGATGCCGGGAACCGGACGCGAATCCTGAACGTCGATCAGGTTCGGCATGGATTCGAGCTTCTTGCGCACCATGCCGGCCGCCTGTTCCAGCGCCGGGAAATCCAGCGAGGTCAGCTGCAGGTGGATCGGCTTGCCGCCGCTAGGGCCGCCTTCCTCTTCGGTCAGTTCGATCTGGATGCCCGGGATGGGCGCGGTCTTCTCGCGGATTTCACCGAGGATCGCGTCGACCTTGCGCCGCTTGTCCCAGTCGCCGAACTCCAGCGTGATCATGCCGATCACGTCCTCGGCCAGCTCCTGTCCGCCGGAGCGGCCGCCGACATCGGCCTTGGTGACGCTGTAGATGCTGCGGATCTCATGATGCTCGGCGTTGACCTCGAGGATCTTGGCCTCGACGCTCTTCACCAGATCATTGCGCTCGGTGACCGACATGTTGCCGCGGGCGTGGATCTGCACCTGCGCCCGTTCCGGCTCGACATCGGGAAAGAATTCGATGCCGGCGTTCCACATCATGAAGGCGATGACGGTGGCGAACAGGATGCCGACGCCGCCGAGGATGACCATCGCCGGATGGCGCAGCGCGCCGCGCAAGGCCGCGAGGTAGATGCGGTCGAGGCCGCGGGCCCGCGCCAGCTGCTGCTGGGCGCTCAGGCGCTCGGATTCGACCAAGTCAATATCCTCACCGTTCGGCTTGCCGATCATGGCGCCGATGCAGGGGATGAAGATCATCGCCATCAGCAGCGAGGCGAACAAGGTCGCCGTCAGGGTGATCGGCAGGTATTTCATGAACTCGCCGGTGGTGCCGGGCCAGAAGGCCATCGGCCCGAAGGCGGCGATGATGGTGAGGATCGAGGATGAGATCGGCCAGGCCATGCGCTTGGTCGCCTCGGCATAGGCGCTGCGCCGGTCCATGCCGTTCAGCATGCAGCGGTCGGCGTATTCGACCAGGATGATCGCACCGTCGACCAGCATGCCGGTCGCCATGATAAGCGAGAACAGCACCACCAGGTTGATGGTGATGCCGAAGCCGGCCAGCATCAGGATGCCGATCAGGAACGAGCCGGGCACGGCGATGCCGACGATGAGGCCGCCGCGCAGCCCGAGCGAGGCGACGACGATGATGAGCACCAGCAGGACGGCGGTGATCAAGCTGTTCTCCAGCTCGCCCAGCATCGAGCGGATTTCCTTGGAGCTGTCCTGGGAGAAGGTGACCTTGACCTGCGGCGGCCAGGTCTTGCTTTCCTCCGCCACCAGGGCGCGGACCTGGTTGATGGTCTCGATGATGTTCTCGCCGGCGCGCTTGGAAACCTCGATGCCGATCGCCGGCAGGCCGTCGATGCGCGCGACGGAATCCGCGTCCTTGAAGGTGCGGCGGATGGTGGCGACATCCTTGACCCGGATCACCGCGTCGCCCGCCACCTTGAGCGGCATGTCGAGAATGTCGCCCGCGGTCTCGAACAGGCCCGGCACCTTGATGGCGAAGCGGCCCTGGCCGGTATCCATCGTGCCGGCGGCGACCAGCCTGTTGGAGCGCGCGACGATGCTGCCAACCTCGTCCAGCGCCAGGCCATAGGCTTCCAGCCGCAGCGGGTCGATCACCAGCTCGACCAGTTCCTCGCGCTTGCCGCTGATCGGCGCCTCGAGGACGGCCGGGATGCCTTCGATCTTGTCCTGCAGGTGTTCGGCCAGCTTCAGCAGCGAGCGTTCCGGCACATCGCCCGAGAGCGTCACCACCAGCACGGGGAAGCGGCTGAAGGCCACTTCCTGGACGAAGGGCTCGTCGGCATCTTCCGGCAGGTCGGGTTTCGCCAGGTCGACCTGCTCGCGCACGTCGGTCAGCGCCTTGTCGATGTCGTAGCCGGCCTGGAACTCCAGCACCACCGAGCCGCCGCCGAGATAGGTCATGGAGCGGAACTCCTTCAACCCCTCGATGGTGCGCAGGCGCTGTTCCATCGGGCGGGCGAGCAGCCGTTCCGCATCGTCCGGCGAGACGCCTTCCAGCGACATCATCACGTAGATGAAGGGCAGCTGGATGTCCGGCCACAATTCCTTGGGCAGGTTCTTGTAGGTGATCCAGCCGGCGGCGAGCAGCAGGATCAGGCCGGCCAGCACCACCCGGCTGTTGGCGATGATGGCCTCAACCAGCCGGCTCATTGCGGCGCGGCCCCGGCCGGCGGGACGGTCGCCGCGACCGGGCGGACGACCTGGCCGTCGAGCACGAAGTCCTGGCCTACGACGATGAGTCGCGCCCGATCCGGCAATCCCATGATCCAGAGGCCGCTGGGATCCTCGCGCAGAATCTCAACCGGAATGAATCTCACCTTGTCGGCATCGTCGACGGTCTTGACGCCGACCTCGCCATTGGCGCCGAGCGTGAGAATGGCGGGCGAGACGCGATGCGCCGGCACCGCATCGACCGGGATCACCAGTTCGGCTGAAAGGCCGCTGCGGATCGCGTAGTCGGCATTGGGCACCTCGACCTCGACCCGGAACGTGCGGGTCTCCTGCTCGGCGCGGGAAGAGATGAAGCGCAGCGTGCCGGCGACCTCGCGGCCATCGAGCAGACGCGCGGTCGCCGAGCCGCCGACGACGAGCTGGCCGATGTCGCGCTCGGTGGCGAAGCCGACCAGGACGATGGGGTCGAGGTCGACGATCGTCGCGACCCGGTCGGCGGTCTGCAGATAGCTGCCGACCTCGATCGCGCGCTCGTCCAGCACGCCGCGGATCGGGCTCTTGATCGACAGATGGCCGATCTCGATCTCCATGGCGGTGACCTGGGCCTGCGCCAGCGCCAGATTGGCGGCCAGTTCGGCCAGGTTCAGCTTCGGCGAGAAGCCCTTGTCGGCGAGCCGCTTGGCGGCATCGGATTCGGCCTTGCGCTGCTGCAGCAGGGCCTTGGCCTCGGCCAGCCGCGCGGCGCGGTCGGAGCTGTCGATGACGGCGAGCAGGTCACCCTCCTGCACGATGGTGCCCTTTTCCGCCGGGGTCTTGATCACCCGGCCGGAGGTCTCGGCGCGCACCTCGACCAGATGGTCGGCCTCGGTGCGCCCGCGCAGGACGATGGTGCGCGGCTGCGGCTGGGCCACGGAATCGAAGGTCTGCACGCTGACGATCGCGGGCGGCGTGGCGTCATTGGTGGCCGCCGGCTGCGGCGCGGCGGATTGCGCGGTGGCGCCGGTCTGGGCTGGCGCGCTCGTGCCGGTGTCGCCTTCCGCCGGCGCGGGCGCCGCACCGGCGTCCGCGGAAACCGGCGTGGCGGTCTCGTCGGAGCGCAGCAGCAGACCGGAAGCCAGCCATCCGGCCGCCAGCAGGGCAATCGCTGCCGCAATCAGGTAGGAACGTCGCATGATCTGTTCGTCGTCTCTTCGAATTGTTCTCTTGCCCAGCTAGATCGATACGCGCAGCCCGGATCGCAAGACCACTCGCGTGGGCGGTTTTCCCGCTCGGTTCCGGCTGAATTCGTCCCGCGGAAGATCGCCGCAGGCAGCTGCCTAGCGACGCAGCCTATTTGCGGCCATGATGGACCTGCAGGCTCTGGACGATGTCCACCAGCTTCTCGCGCTCCATCAGGAACAGGTTGCGGCCCTTCCGCTTCAGGATGCCTGTCGGATAGAGCTGGCTGATCGAACGGTTCACGGTTTCGCGCGTGGTGCCGGTGAGGCTGGCGATCTCGTGCATCGGCGGCAGGGGGCGAACCACCCACAGACCCGGCACGGCCACGTCTGGCTTGGCCATGCGCAGCAATTCGGAATAGACGCGCTGCGCCGCCTGCAGGGTGGCGAGCTCCATGATGCGGATGCCGGTGTTGCGGATGATCGCCGCCAGACGCTGCAGCACGCCGAAAGCGACGGTGGCGTGCGTCATCAGCAGGTCGCGGAACACCTCGGCCGGCATGATCGCGACATCGGTCGATTCCATCGCCGTGACCGTGGCGGAGCGCGGCTCCTGGTCGATGGCCGCCAATTCGCCGAACTGGTCGCCGGCGCGGATGATGCCGAGCGTCACTTCGCGGCCGGCCGGCGAAAAGGTGACCGCCGCCGCGGCGCCCTTCAGCACGAAGAACACCTCGCGCGTCAGGCTGCCCTTGTCCAGCAGGGTCTCACCCTTGGTATAGGAGCGAAAGCGGCACTGCGCCTCGAGCGCCTTCAGATCCGCGTCCGGCAGGCTATCGAACAGCTTGATGCCGCGGAGCGAACGGGCGGAATGTTGCGTCAGAGTCGTCGACATGGCGGGGAGCATACCCAAACATGC
>JBDHTX010000068.1:0-10510 GCA_039808885.1 Dongiaceae bacterium
CGGCGCGGGCCGGCTGGGCCAGCGTGCCGGCGGCCGAGCGCGGCGCCATGCTGCTGCGCGCGTCCGCGCTGCTCAAGGAGCGCAGCGCCGAGGTGGCGCGGGCGCTGACCCTGGAGCAGGGCAAGACGCTCACCGAATCCCTGGGCGAGATCAACCGCTCCATCGAGACGCTGGCCTGGAACGGCGAGGAGGCGGGGCGTGCCGGCGGGACGACCTTGCCCGGCCGCGCGCGCAATTCGGTGCGCATGCTGGTGCCGTCCCCCATCGGCGTGGTCGCGGCGTTTGCCGCCTGGAACTTCCCGGCGGTGCTGGCCACCCGCAAGCTGGGCGCGGCGCTTGCCGCCGGCTGCCCGGTGATCCTGAAGGCGGCGGAGGAGGCGCCTTATACCGCCGCCGCCATCGTGCAATGCCTGGCCGATGCCGGCATTCCGGCCGGCGCGGTCAATCTCGTCTTCGGCGACCCGCCGATGGTGGCGAAGCATCTGCTCGGCGCGCCGGAAGTGCGCAAGGTCACCTTCACCGGCTCGACCCGGGTGGGCAAGGAACTGGCCAAGCTGGCGGCACCCGATTTGAAGCGTTGCACCTTCGAGCTCGGCGGCCATGCCCCGGTCATCCTCTGCGCCGACGGTAATGTCGACGCGGCGGTGACGGCGACCATGGCCTTCAAGTTCACCTCCGCCGGGCAATCCTGCATCGCGCCCAGCCGCTTCTACATCCATCGCAGCCGATATGCCGAGTTCACCGGCAAGTTTGCCGCGGCGGCCGGCGGCTTGAAGGTCGGCAACGGCCTGGAGCAGGGCATCCAGATGGGACCGGTCGCCAATGCGCGGCGCCTGGCGGCGATGCAGCGCCTGACCGACGACGCGGTGAAATCCGGCGCCGAGCTCGCCACCGGCGGCAGGCGCCACAGCCAGCCGGGATTCTTCTGGAGCCCGACCGTGCTGCTGCAGGTGCCGGACCAGGCCGCGGTGATGAACGAGGAGCCCTTCGGCCCGATCGCGCCGATGGCGGTATTCGACGAGGTGGAGGAGGCGATCGCCCGCGGCAACCGCGTGGCCTATGGCTTCGCCGCCTATATCTACACGCAGTCGAGCAGCGTGGCGGCCAAGTTCGTGGCCGAGATCGAGGCCGGCAATATCGGCATCAACCAGATGAGCCCGTCGCTGCCCGACGCGCCGGTGGGCGGGGTCAAGGACAGCGGCTATGGCTACGAGGGCGGCCGCGAGGGCATCGCCGCGTTCCAGCAGATGAAGCTGGTCAGCCAGACGTTCCTGTAAGGAGAGGCCCGCCATGAAGCTGGTCCGCTATGGCGCCGCCGGCCGCGAGAAGCCGGGCCTGGTCGACGCCGACAGCACGCTGCGCAGCCTCGCGGGGATCGTGCCGGACATCTCCGGCGCCACGCTGGCGCCCGCCCAGCTGCGCAAGCTGCGGCGGCTTAAGATCGCGGCGCTGCCGAAGGTGCGCGGCAAGCCGCGCCTTGGCCCGCCGGTGGCCCAGGTCGGCAAGCTGATCGGCATCGGCTTCAACTACGCCGACCACACCGCGCGCGCCGGCATGGAATTGCCGAAGGAACCGCTGATCTTCACCAAGGCGGTCACGGCGATCAACGGCCCCAACGACGCGATCGTGATTCCGCCGGGCGCCGAGAAGACCGATTGGGAGGCCGAGCTGGCCTTCGCCATCGGCACCCGGGCAAGCCACGTGAAGGAGAAAGACGCGCCTGCCCACATCGCCGGCTACCTGGTCTGCAACGACGTGACCGAGCGCTCCTACCAGTTCGATCGCGGCGGCACCTACGACAAGGGCAAGGGCTGCGACAGCTTCGCGCCGCTCGGCCCCTGGCTGGTGACGGCGGACGAGGTCCCGGACCCGCAGGCGCTCGATGTCTGGCTCGATCTGAACGGGACCCGGATGCAGAGCGGCAGCACCGCGCATATGGTGTTCAGCGTCGCCTTCATCCTCGCCTATGTCAGCCAGTTCATGACCCTGCTGCCGGGCGACATCGTCACCACCGGCACGCCGCTCGGCACCGGCTTCAGCCGCAAGCCGCCGGTTTTCCTGAAACCCGGGGACCGCCTGCGCCTCGGAATCAGCGGGGCGGGGACTAGCCTCGGCGAGCAGGATCTGCGCTGCGTCGCGAGCAAGCGGCGCTGATCGCGCTGCATTGCAACATCGGCCTGCGGCAACGCGCACATTGACCGGCGGTGGAAAGCGTCGTCTCATTTCCTCAATTGGGAGGGACGCATGATGCTGGACCATATCCCCAAGGCCATCGAGCAGTTGAAGCTCGACCACCGCAACATGACGCGGCTGCTCAATCTGGTGCAGTCGGAGCTGGAATCCATGCGCTCCGGGGAGCCGCCGGATTTCGACCTGCTGCACAGCGTCATGGAATACGCGCTGCACTATCCGGATATCTGCCACCACCCGAAGGAAGACGTGATCTATCGGCGCCTGGTGCGGCGCGACCCGAGTACCGAGGCGCGGGTCGGCGATCTGATGAAGGAGCATGCGCATCTGGCCGAGCTCACGCGCAAACTGGCTGCCGCGCTGCACAACGTGGCGCAGGATGTCGAGGTGCCGCGCGCCTGGCTGGAGGGCTTGGTGGAGGAGTATCTCAGCGTCAATCGCCGTCACATCGCGGCGGAGGAGCAGCGTTTCTTCCCGCTCGCCATGGTGACGTTGAGCGACGACGATTGGCAGGAGATCGACGCCTCCGCCGTGGCCAAGGATGACCCGCTGTTCGGCGGCCGGCTGGCCGGCGAATATCGCGGCCTCTACGACCGCATCATGCGCCTCAGCCTGTAGACGGGGCCTGTAGCTATAGACGGGGCCTGCAGGCGGAAACGAGCGCCTATCGCCGCCCGCCCACCTCGTCGATGTGCTTCAGCAGGTCGGCGGGGTCCTCATACACCCGGTAGGCGCCGCTGCGTTCCAGCTCTTCCGAGCCATAGCCGCCGGAGAGCACGCCGATGCCAAGCGCGCGGGCCCGCCGGGCGGCCAGCATGTCCCAGATGCTGTCGCCGACCACGCAGGCATGCTCGATGTTGACCCCCAGGCGCTCGGCCGCGGCCAGGAACAGGTCGGGGTCCGGCTTGGCGTATTTCACCTGGTCGCGGGTCACCACCGGCACCTTGGCCATGTCGACGCCCAGATTCTCGATCACCGGCCCGGCGGTTTCCATGCGGCCGCTGGTGGCGATGGCCCAGGGAATCTCCGCCTCGCTCAGATAGGCGAGCAGGGCGCGGGCGCCGGGCAAAGGCGGGATCCTGGCGGCGCGCTTCTTGTAGGCCTCGGCATGCAGCCGGCGCAGGCGGCTGACCCGCTCGTCGCTGATATCCAGGCCGGTCTCCCGCAGCAGCATGTTGGTGAACAGCCCGCCGCTCATGCCGATCTTGCGGTGGATTCGCCAGACCGAGAGTTCGATGCCTTCGTGGTCGAGGGCATCGCGCCAGGCCAGGACATGCTCATAGACGCTGTCGACCAGGGTGCCATCGAGGTCGAACAGGAAGGAAGTCTGCAGCCGTGGCATTGCTGAACTCCTGCAAAAGGCTCCTCGGCGGGATTGGTGCCGGCGGTGATTTGGCCTTGATTCAGCACGAATTTCCCCAAAAAACCAGGAAAGGGTGGCGGCCTCGCCACAACGCTTTCATGACATCCGAAATCTTCCGATCACCATACGGGAGTATGTAGTAAGGGGGAAAGTCGCTCTCAGATTATTGCGGACCCTTATGGCGCGGAAATTTTGCCCAGCGATAATTGCCATAGTTGCACAACCGCATGAGGGGGTTCGCGTGCATGGGAATTTCGCTGTCGCCACGCCGACGGATCGGCCGTTGAGCGCCCGGGAGCGCATCATCGAGGCGGCCTATGAGCTGTTCTCGCGTCAGGGGACGCGGGCGGTGGGCGTCGATGCCATTATCGAGCGCTCGGGCGTCGCGAAGATGACCCTTTATCGTCACTTCCGCTCCAAGCAGGACCTGGTCCTGGCTTTCCTGCAGCGCCGCGAGCAGCTCTGGACCATGGACTGGCTGGGCCGCGAGGTCCGCGTTCGCGCCACCGACCCGCGCGGCCGCCTGCTGGCGATCTTCGACGCCTTCCATGAATGGTTCCAGAGCCCTGATTTCGAAGGCTGCCCGTTCATCAGCGTGCTGCTGGAATACGAGGCGGACAACAAGATCCACGTCGCGGCCGCCCATCACCTGGCGCAGATCCGCGCCGTGCTGCGCGAACTGGCGCTGGAGGCCGGCATCGAGGATCCGGGCGGTTTCGCCGATGTCTGGCACATGCTGATGCAGGGCGCGATCGTCTCGGCCTGCGCCGGCAACCGCAACGCCGCCGCCCAGGCGCGCCAGGCCGCCGACCTGGTGCTGAAGGGCTGGGCCGGCAGGTAGGGTCAGGGCGCGCGGAAGCGGAAGCGGCTGATCTGGCGATAGGTCTCGCCCGGCCGCAACACGACCGGCGAGAAATGCGGCCGGTTGATGGAATCGGGGAAGCGCTGCGGCTCCAGGCACAGGCCGGAATAGGGGACGTGCGGCGCGCCCTCGAAATCCTCCGTCGTGGGCGCGAGGCGGATGCCCTCGTAGAACTGCAATCCCGGCTCGCTGGTCGACAGCTCCATCGCCAGGTCGCCCGCGGGTGAAACCAGCCGCGCGGCAACCGGCAGATCGTCGGCCGCGCGCCCGGGCAGCCAGCCCTGGTTGAGCACGAAATTGATGTCGTAGCCTTCGAAATCGCGCCCGTAGCCGTCATCCAGGCGGATCCGGCGTGGGCGGCGGAAATCGTATTGCGTGCCGGCGACGCTGCGGATCTCGCCGGTCGGGATCAGGTTCGGCTTCAGCGGCGTGAAGAAATCCGCCGCGACGCTCATCTTGTGGTCGCGCACGTCGCTGCCCGGCTGCAGGGTGAAATAGGAGTGGTGGCCGAGATTGGCAATGGTCGGCGCATCGGTCGTGGCGATGAGCTCGAGGGTAAGCGTGCCGGGCCCGTCGATGCGATAGGTGCAGCGCGCCTGCAGGGTGCCGGGATAGCCTTCCTCGCCGTCGGGCGAGGTGATGGCGAGGGCGACCGCATTCTCCGATTGCTCGGCGACCTGCCAGACCCGCCGCGTCAAACCGCGTAGCCCGCCATGCAGGTGCACGTCGTCGCCCTCGTTGATCGGCACCTGGTAGCTGAGGCCGTCCAGGACAAAGGCCCCATCGGCGATGCGGTTGATGCAGCGCCCGACCGTGGCGCCGATATAGGACGGGTCCTGCAAGTAGCCCTCGAGCGAGCGGAAGCCGAGCACCACGCGCCGGTTCGGGCCGTTGCCCACCGGCATCGCCAGGTCGCGCAAGGTGGCGCCATAGGTCAGCACTTTCGCCGTGCTGCCACAGGCGCCGGCAATCGCCACCTCGTGCACGGCGTCGTTTCCGGCCATTCCGAGTTTTGTCAGCGTCATGCCTGCGATCCTATCGTGCCTGTTCAGGTTCGCCAGCGGAGATCGGCGCGCCTTTGTACATTCCTTGCGAATTGCCGTCCGCCGAGACCTTGCCCTTGACTCCGCGGTGCGCCGGGACAGATAAAACATATAATACTACAAATGCCAGAAGGCGCCGGAAATCGGGAGCGGGAGAGGCGCCGCAGCGGAGCAGCAGGGCTTGTTTTCCACGGGCAAGAATTCGCGCATCTTTTCGCGCCGCAGCATCCATGGCCGGATCGCCCATGAGATCGGCCAGCAGATCCTGCATGGCGATCTGGCGCCGGGCGAGGTGCTTCCCAGCGAGACGGTGCTGGGCCAGGAATTCGGCGTCAGCCGCACGGTGCTGCGCGAGGCGATCAAGGTGCTGGCGGCCAAGGGCATGGTGGAATCGCGGACCAAGATCGGCACCCGCGTGCGCGAGCGCGACCACTGGAACATGCTCGACCCCGACGTGCTGAGCTGGAGCCTCGCCTCGCACCAGGCGGAGAGCTATGCCGCCGGCGTCTCCGAGATGCGCCACATCCTGGAGCCGGCGGGCGCTGCCCTGGCTGCGGAGCGGGCGACGGCGGAGCAACTGGCCCGCATCCGCGAAGCCTACGAGGCGATGGCGGCGGCGGGCGACGACCTGGAGCAGAGCATCCCGCACGATCTGCGCTTCCACCAGGCGATCCTGGAGGCGACCGGCAACACCTTCCTCGCCTCGATGGGCCACATGATCGAATCGGCGCTCGCCTTCAGCTTCCAGGTCTCGGCGCGGGCGCGCGACGACGCGGCCTATTCGCTGCCGCTGCACAAGGCGGTGCTCGAGCGCATCGAGGCGCGCGACGCGCGCGGCGCGCAGGCGGCGATGCTGCGCCTGCTGGAAAACGCGCGCGACGAGATCGAACGCATTCTCGACGGCAGCCGGGACAAGCCGGCGGCACAACCCCAATCCCAATCCCATTCCCAGCCGCAACCCCGGCGGCTGCGGCAGGCAACTCGCTAGCAACAAGGACACCAGACCATGGCTGACGGCACCGATCCGAAGAAGAAGACGCTGCGCTCCCGCGCCTGGTACGGCGGCGCCGACAAGGATTCCTTCATGCACCGCAGCTGGATCAAGAACCAGGGCCACCCGGACCATATGTTCGACGGCCGGCCGGTGATCGGCATCTGCAACACCTGGTCCGACCTCAACCCGTGCAACGCCCACTTCAAGGAGCTGGCCGAGGTGGTGAAGCGCGGCGTCTACGAGGCCGGCGGCTTCCCGGTCGAGTTCCCGGCGATGTCGCTGGGCGAGACGACTTTGCGCCCGACGGCGATGCTGTTCCGCAACCTCGCCAGCATGGAGGTCGAGGAATCGATCCGCGCCAACCCGATAGACGGCGTGGTGCTGCTGGTCGGCTGCGACAAGACCACGCCGGCGCTGCTGATGGGCGCGGCCAGCGTCGACCTGCCGACCATCGCGCTCAGCGGCGGGCCGATGCTGAACGGCAAGTTCCGCGGCTGCGACGTCGGCTCCGGCACCTCGGTCTGGCAGTTCTCGGAGGCGGTGAAGGCGGGCGAGATGACGCTCGCCGATTTCATGAGCGCGGAAAGCGGCATGTCGCGCTCGCCCGGCCATTGCATGACCATGGGCACCGCCTCGACGATGGCGAGCATGGTGGAGAGCCTCGGCATCGGCCTGCCCGAGAACGCCGCCTATCCGGCGGTCGACGCGCGGCGCAAGCGGCTCGCCCACATGGTCGGCATGCGCGCGGTGCAGCTGGTCAAGGAAGACCTGCGCATGTCGAAGGTGCTGACCAAGGAGGCGTTCCAGAACGCCATCCGCACCAACGGCGCCATCGGCGGGTCGACCAACGCGGTCGTGCATCTGCTCGCCGTCGCCGGCCGGCTCGGCATCGACCTCACGCTCGACGACTGGGACAAGTGGGGCAAGGACGTGCCGACCATCGTCGACCTGATGCCCTCGGGCCGCTTCCTGATGGAGGATTTCTGCTACGCCGGCGGCATCCCGGTGGTGATGAAGGCGCTCGCCGATCATGGCCTGCTGAACAAGGACATCGTCGCCGTCAACGGCAAGACCGTGTGGGACAACATCAAGGACGCCAAGAACTACAACACCGAGGTGATCCGCGACTGGGACAAGCCGCTGACCAAGAGCGGCGGCATCGCGGTGCTGCGCGGCAACCTGGCGCCGGGCGGCGCCATCATCAAGCCGTCGGCGGCGACGCCGGCCTTGATGCAGCACAAGGGCCGCGCCGTGGTGTTCGAGAACATCGAGGACTACAAGAAGAAGATCTACGACCCCAATCTCGACATCGACGAGACCTGCGTCATGGTCTTGAAGAATTGCGGGCCGAAGGGCTATCCCGGCATGGCCGAGGTCGGGAACATGGGCCTGCCGCCCAAGATCCTGGCCAAGGGCATCAAGGACATGGTGCGCATCTCCGACGCGCGGATGAGCGGCACCGCCTACGGCACCGTGGTGCTGCACACCTCGCCGGAAGCGGCGGCGGGCGGGCCGCTGGCGCTGGTCAAGGACGGCGACATGATCGAGCTCGACGTCGCCGGAAGGCGGCTGCACATCGACGTCTCCGACGCGGAGCTGGCCAAGCGCAAGGCCGCCTGGAAGGCGCCGGAGCCGGAATTCAAGAGCGGCTATCAGCGCCTCTATGTCGACCACGTGCTGCAGGCCGACAAGGGCGCCGACCTCGATTTCCTGGTCGGCTGCCGCGGCGCCGAGGTGCCGAAGGAATCCCACTGAACCGTGGCCGCCCCGGGAGGCCGGTGCCTCCCGGGTCCCGGTTGCGGCGGCGATAACTGGTATATTAGTATATCAAGATGAAAGAGACGGGCGGCAAGCCTGGGGGATCGGCGCCGTGCGGCGCCAATGGGGAGAGGTGAGCAATGGCTTCGAATGACGGGCTCTACGAGCATTTCGACAAGCGCTTCCGGTCGCTGACCATCGGGATCGCGCATCTCGAGAAGCTGGCCGGCGGCTGCCTCTGGGCGGAGGGACCGGTCTGGTTCGCCGATGCCGGGTACCTGATCTGGAGCGACATACCCAACAACCGGATGCTGCGCTGGAATCCCAATACCGGCGTCGACACGTTCCGCGCCGAGTCCAACAACAGCAACGGCAACACGCGCGACCGGCAGGGCCGCCTGGTCACCTGCGAGCACCTGACGCGGCGGGTGACGCGGACCGAGCCGGACGGCTCCATCACGGTGATCGCCGACAAATACCAGGGCAAGCGCCTCAACTCGCCGAACGACGTGGTGGTGAAATCCGATCACAGTATCTGGTTCACCGATCCGAGCTACGGGATCATGACGGAATTCGAGGGCAGCCGCTCCGAGCAGGAGCAGGGCGGGTGCTACGTCTATCGCGTCGATCCCGCGACCGGCGCCATCGAGGTGGTGGTGGACGATTTCGTGAAGCCGAACGGCCTCGCCTTCTCGCCCGACGAGAAGACGCTCTACATCGCCGATTCCGCCGCCTCGCACGATCCGGCCGCGCCGCACCACATCCGTGCCTTCGATGTGGTCGACGGCCGCCGCCTCGCCAATGGCCGGGTGTTCTGCGACATCAAGGGCGGCAGCATCCCGGACGGATTCCGGATTGACGTGAACGGCAACGTCTGGACCAGCGCCAACGGCGTCGAGTGCTACGCGCCCGACGGCACGCTGCTCGGCCGCATCAACGTGCCGGAGATCGTCGCCAACCTGACCTTCGGCGGCAAGCGCCGCAACCGCATGTTCATCACCGCGACCACGTCGCTCTACGCGGTCTATGTCAACACCACGGGCGTGCAGCGGCCGTGATTGAAACGACGCACGATACGCTCAACGAACCCGATGTGCTCCTTCCCCCTTTGCGGGGGAAGGGTGGGAAGGGGGGTGATGCAGCGCCAAGTGCATCCGGCGAGAGCCTTTGCTTCTATCGCCTCCGGCGATGCGCGCCACCAGGGCGCGCCACCCCTCATCCGCCCCCGGGCTCTATCGACCCGGGGGTCGCTTCGCTCGCTAAGGCTACGCTGCCTTCCCCCGCAAGGGGGGAAGGACGATTTTGTTGGTGGAGACAGCCATGAACCAGATGACACCCCCCAAGGCGGTCGGCCTCACCATCCGGCTGCATCCGGCCGACAATGTCGTGGTCGCCTCGCAGGCGATCGCGGCGGGGAGCGTCATTCCCGGCGAGGGGGTGACCACCGCTTCCGCGGTGCCGTCCGGCCACAAGATCGCGACGGCGCCGATCGCCTCCGGCGCCTATGTGCGCAAATACAACCAGATCATCGGCGTGGCGACCGCCGACATTGCGCCGGGCAGCCATGTGCATGTGCAGAGCTGCGCCATGAGCGAGTTCGAGCGCGACTACGCCTTCTGCGCCGACGCGCATCCGACCGCCTATTTCACCGGCAAGGACCAGGCGACGTTCCAGGGCATCGTGCGCGAGGATGGCCGGGTGGCGACGCGGAACTATATTGGCGTGATGACCACGGTGAACTGCTCGGCCACGGTGGCGAAGCGCGTCGCCGCCGCCTTCGAGGCCGGCCTGCTCGACGAGTATCCGAACATCGACGGCGTGGTGGCGCTGGTGCATTCGACCGGCTGCGGCATGGCGACCAAGGGCGAGGGCTTCGACGCGCTGCAGCGCATCCTGTGGGGCTATCAGCGGCATCCGAATTTCGCCGGCGTGCTGCTGATCGGCCTGGGGTGCGAGGCGGCGCAGATCCGCTTCCTGCTCGAAGCCTATGGCCTCAAGGCGAGCGACAACTTCCAGTACATGACCATCCAGCAATCCGGCGGCACCCGGATGACCATCGAAGAGGGCGTGAAGCGCGTCAAGGCGATGCTGCCCAGGGCCAACCAGGTGAAGCGCGAGACGGTCCCGGCATCGCATCTGTCCCTGGCGCTGCAATGCGGCGGGTCGGACGGCTATTCCGGCATCACCGCCAATCCGGCCCTGGGGGCCGCAGCCGATTTGCTGGTGCGCCATGGCGGCACGGCGATCCTCTCCGAGACGCCGGAGATCTACGGCGCCGAGCACCTGCTGACCCGCCGGGC
>JBDHTX010000069.1:0-10329 GCA_039808885.1 Dongiaceae bacterium
GTCGGCTCGCCACCGGCGGCCGCCGCCGGCGGCGCCAGATCGAGCGGCGGCACGCGCACCACCTGCCCCGCTTCGACCCGGTCGCTGGCCTTGGCGCGCTTGCCGTCGAGGCGCACCTGGCCGGTGCGCAGCAGCTTCTCGAGCCGCCCGTGGCTGAGCGCGGGAAAGCGGCGCTTGAACCAGCGGTCCAGCCGCTGGTCCGAATCCGCCTCCGAGATCTCGATTTGCTGGACGCCGCTCATCGGCCAGTCATAGACGAGCGGCGGCGCGGCTGGAAGCCCGCCTTTGCCGTCACGCCGCGGCGCGGTTGCGCGGCAGCCATTCCAGCAGCCGGTCAGTCGCCATCAGGTAGGCGCCGATCTGCGCCATCTCGTCGAGGCCGGCATCGGTCGCGCCGGAGATCGCGTCGGTCGCCAGCACCAGGCGGAAATCGCGATTGGCGGCGGCGTAGACGGTGGAACGCGGCGAGGCCGGGAAATCCGTGCCGCAGATGACGATGGTGGAAATGCCCATCGCCTTCAGGTGATCCTCGACCGGGGTCTGGAAGAAAGCCGAGAGGCGCGGCTTGTAGCAGATCCACTCCTTCGGGCCGATGTCCTGCATCTTGCCTTCCAGAAGCAGATCGGGCTGCAAACGCAGCCCGACGGTCGGCTTCAAGTCATCGACGATCTCGGCACCGAGGGTGCCCGGCATGACAATGCGCTGGCCGGCCTCGATCAGCGCGCGGTGGCAGAGATCGACGTTGGAGCCGTTGCAGCGATAGAGCCGCACCATGTGCACGATCGGCGCGTGCTGCGCCCGGAAGGCTTCGGTCAGCCGGCGCATCTGCGCCGTCGCCGCCGTGCTTCCGCTTACTGTCGCTGGTGCTCCGGGAAGGATGAAATCGCGCTGGGCATCGATGGTGAGCAACGCAATCTTTTGGCGCTCCGGCGACAGATAGTCCTGCATCCCCATACCCTGATTTTGGTTGCACGCTGGACCGGTACCCATCCCTAAGCTCCGGCCACAAGCGGCGACCCTAGCGACGGCATTGTAACGGGACAAGTCAAAACCGCGCATGCCTCGGCCGCTGAATCTGCATTTCTGGCATGGGTGGGAAAGGCCTGGAATCCGGGCCTTGGCGCGGCGCGCTCAGGGCTCTTCGCCGCCCTCGGCTTTTCGCAACCGCAAACGGTCCCAGTATTCGATGCGCTTGCGGATGTCGCGTTCGAAGCCCCGTTCCACCGGCTCGTAGAAGCGCTGGCGCGCCATGCCGTCGGGAAAATAGTTCTGGCCGGAGAAGCCGTCCTCGGTGTGGTGATCGTAGGCGTAGCCCTTGCCGTAGCCGAGATCCTTCATCAGCCGCGTCGGCGCGTTGAGGATATGCTTGGGCGGCATCAGGGACCCGGTCTGGCGCGCCGCCCGGTTCGCCGCGCTCAAGGCCTCGTAGGCGGCATTCGATTTGGGCGCTGTCCCTAGATAGATGACGCATTGGGCAATTGCCAATTCGCCCTCGGGAGAGCCCAGCCGGTCATAGGCATCCCAGGCTGACAGCGCTTGCACCAGCGCCTGCGGGTCGGCCAGGCCGATATCCTCGACGGCGAAACGCAGCAGTCTCCGGGCGATGTATTTGGGGTCCTCGCCGCCCGCCAGCATGCGCGCGAGCCAATACAAGGCCGCGTCGGTATCAGACCCGCGCAGCGATTTGTGCAAAGCGGAAATCAGGTTGTAGTGGCCTTCCTGGGCCTTGTCGTAGATCGGCGCCCGCTTCTGCACCGCCTTGCTGAGCGCCGCCGGATCCAGCACCACGTCGGGCGGCAGGCGAAACAATTCCTCGGCCATGTTCAGGAGATACCGCCCGTCGCCGTCGGCCATGGCGATCAGCGCGACCCGCGCCTCGTCATTGAGCGGCAGGCGGAAGCCCATCAGCTGCTCCGCGCGGCCCAGCAGCTTCAGCTGGTCGGCCTCGGTCAGCCGGTTCAAGACGAAGACCTGGCAGCGCGAGAGCAGCGCGGCGTTGAGCTCGAAGGACGGGTTCTCCGTCGTCGCGCCGACCAGCACGATGGTGCCGTCCTCGACATAGGGCAGGAAGCCGTCCTGCTGGCTGCGGTTGAAGCGATGGATCTCGTCGACGAAGAGCAGCGTGCCGCGCCCCATCATGCGGCGCTGCTTGGCGGCATCGAATACCTTGCGCAGATCGGCGACGCCGGAGAACACCGCCGAGAGCATCTCGAACTGCAGATCGACCTGCTCGGCGATCAGCCGCGCCATCGTGGTCTTGCCGCAGCCCGGCGGCCCCCACAGGATCATCGACGAGATGTGATGCGCCGCCAGCATGCGCCCGATCGGACCCAGCGGCCCGATCAGGTGATCCTGGCCGACGATCTCATCCAGCTTCTGCGGCCGCAGCCGGTCGGCCAGCGGGCGTTGCGCCTGGGTCTCGAAGAGGCTGGACACCGCGCCGCCCGCCGTCCCTAGCGGATCGTGACGGTCTGCAGCTTGCCGTCGCGCATGATCGAGATTTCCCATTCGTCATGCGGATCGGCAAGTGCCGCCTGCAGGCCGGCGACGTTCTCGATCTCGGCGCCGTTGATGCGGGCGACGATGTCGCCGGGCCGCAGGCCCAGCTCGCGGGCATAGGAGCCGCGCTTCACGCCCGTCACCACCACGCCCTTCCAGCCGCTGATCGACAACTCGTCGGCCAGCGCCGGCGACAGGTTGGCGACCTCGGCGCCGTTCAACGGGTGCTTGCCGTCGAGCACGGTCTGGTTCGGCTCCGGCACCCGCGGCGCGGGGGTCAGCTGCACCGGCACGTCGAGGCGCTCGCCCTTGCGCACCACGCCCAGCGTCGCGGTGCCGCCGACCTGCAGGGTGGCGAGGCGGAATGCCATGCCCTGCGGATCGAGCACGTCGCGGCCGTTGATGGCGACCAGCACGTCGCCGGGCTTGAGGCCGGCCTGGGCCGCGGGGCCGTCCGGATAGAGCTGATTGATGACCACGCCGCCGGGCTTCTCGAAGCCGAGGCTTTGGGCGATGTCGGAGGTCAACGCCTCCCCGGTCACGCCGATCCAGGGCCGCACCAGCTTGCCGCCGCCGGCCTCCGCCGTCACCACGGCGCGCACGATGTTGGCGGGGATGGCGAAGCCGATGCCGATCGACCCGCCGCTCTTGGAGAAGATCGCGGTGTTGATGCCGACCAGCCGGCCATCCATGGTCACCAGCGCGCCGCCGGAATTGCCCGGGTTGATCGCCGCGTCGGTCTGGATGAAAAAGCCGAAATCGTTGATGCCCGTATTGGTGCGCGCCAGACCGGAGACGATGCCGCTGGTCACCGTCTGCCCGACGCCGAACGGATTGCCGATGGCCAGCACCAGGTCGCCGATCTCGAGGTCGTCGGAATCGCGGAACGCGAGCGTCGGCAGCTTGGCGCCCTTGGTGTCGAAGCGCAGCAGGGCCAGATCCATGCGCTCCTCCTGCGCCACGATCTTGGCCGGGAACTCGCGGCCGTCATTGAGGACGACGCGAATTTCGTCGGCGCCGTCGATGACGTGGTTGTTGGTGACGACCAGGCCGTCTTCCTGGACGATCACGCCGGAGCCGAGCGAGTTCTGCACCCGCTCCCTGGACCGGCCGAAATCGAACTGGTCGCCGAAGAACTGCTTGAAGAACGGGTCGTCGAAGAAGGGCGACAGCGCTTTCTGCTGGATCACCTTCTTGGTGTAGATGTTGACCACCGCCGGCGTCACCTTCTTGACCACCGGCGAGAAGCTGAGCTCGATCTGCTGGGCGGATTCAGGCACGGCGTCCTGGGCGAACGCCGGTATCGGCAGCAATACCGCCGCGATCAGGCCGAACCGGGCAATCAGGAAACGCATGGGTCTCTCCGCTGGTGGCGAACGCTACCGCACTGAGGTGCATATGGTAACAAAAAGGGCAGCCGAAAAGGCTGCCCTTTTGCGTGATCTATCGGCGGAAGCCTACGCCTCGGCGGCTTCGCCTTCGGTTTCCTTGACCTGGACCGGACCGGAATCCTTGCCCTTGGCGCTGACGTCGCGGTCGACGAACTCGATGATCGCCATCGCCGCCATGTCGCCATAGCGGAAACCGGCCTTCAGCACGCGGGTATAGCCGCCGGCACGGGACTTGTAGCGGGCGGCCAGCGTGGTCAGCAGCTTGTCCGCCAGCTTGTCGTCCTTCAGCGAGGCGAGGATCTGCCGGCGGGCGGCGAGGCCGCCCTTCTTGCCGAGCGTCACCAGCTTTTCGACGATCGGACGCAGGTCCTTCGCCTTGGGCAGGGTCGTCTTGATCTGCTCATGCTTGATGAGCGCGGCGGCCATGTTGTTGAACATCGCCTTGCGGTGGGACGACGTGCGGTTCAGCTTGCGGCCGGCAACTGCGTGACGCATCTTGGCTCTCCTCTCCTCTTGGCCTCGTCCGCCCCGCGGGGTCTAGGCGAAACCGGTTTCGCTCCCTTCCCGCCGCAGCGCCCGTCTGTTGGTTAGACGGGGCGCCATGAACGGAAGGGTGGGCCACCATGGCCCGGTAACAGCAAACTCTCCGGCTTAGAACGGCTCGTCGAGCCGCTTCGCCAGTTCCTCGATGTTCTCCGGCGGCCAGTTCGGGATCTCCATGCCGAGATGGAGGCCCATCTGCGCCAGCACTTCCTTGATCTCGTTCAGCGACTTGCGGCCGAAATTCGGCGTGCGCAGCATCTCCGCCTCGGTCTTCTGCACCAGGTCGCCGATATAGACGATGTTGTCGTTCTTCAGGCAGTTGGCCGAGCGGACCGAGAGCTCGAGCTCGTCGACCTTGCGCAGCAGGTTCTTGTTGAACGGCGGCTCGACCGACTTCGATTCCTCGCTGGCGGCCGACGGCTCCTCGAAGTTGATGAAGAGCTGCAGCTGCTCCTGCAGGATGCGCGCGGCGATGGCGAGCGAATCCTCCGGCGTCACGGCGCCGTTGGTCTCGACCTGCATCGACAGCTTGTCGTAGTCGGTCACCTGGCCGACGCGGCTGTTCTCCACCTTGTAGGAGACCTTGCGCACCGGCGAGAAGATCGCATCGACCGGGATCAGGCCGATCGGCGCATCCTCGGGACGGTTCTGCGAGGCGGCGATGTAGCCCTTGCCGGAATTGACGGTGAACTCGATGTTCAGCGTGGCGCCCTGGTCGAGGGTGCACAGCACGAGATCGGGATTGAGGATCTCGATGTCATGGCCGGTCTCGATCTGGCCGGCCTTCACCTCGCCCGGGCCCTGGGCGCGCAAACGCATGCGCTTCGGGCCGTCGCCGCCCATGCGCAGCGCGATCTGCTTGATGTTGAGGACAAGGTCGGTCACGTCCTCGCGCACGCCCGGAATGGACGAGAACTCGTGCAGCACGCCGTCGATGTGGACGGCGGTCACCGCGGCGCCCTGCAGCGAGGACAGCAGGATGCGGCGCAGCGCGTTGCCGAGGGTCAGGCCGAAACCGCGCTCCAGCGGCTCGGCGACCACGGTCGCAAAGCGCTTGGCATCGCTGCCGGTCTCGATCTTCTTGTTCGACTTGATCAGTTCGGTCCAGTTCTTCTGAATCACGGGCGTCTACCTTCGTGCGTCTGGGCGAGCAGCCATTCAATCGCTCTCGCCTGGTTCAACCTCGATACGCGAGTACCGGCCATCCGGAATGAAAAAGCGCGGGTCATGAACCCGCTGGTGGCCGATGGGAGTCCGGCCCCGCGAACGGGGCCGGAGGAAACCGGATCAGACCCGACGGCGCTTCGGCGGGCGGCAGCCGTTATGCGGGATCGGCGTCACGTCGCGGATCGACGTGATGGTGAAGCCCGCGGCCTGCAGGGCGCGCAGCGCGGATTCGCGGCCGGCGCCCGGGCCCTTCACCTCGACCTCGAGGATCTTCACGCCGTGCTCCGAGGCCTTCTTGGCCGCGGAATCGGCCGCCACCTGCGCGGCGTACGGGGTCGACTTGCGCGAGCCCTTGAAGCCGAGCGCACCGGCCGAGGACCAGGCGATGGTGTTGCCCTGGTCGTCGGTGATGGTGATCATGGTGTTGTTGAAGCTGGCGTTCACATGCGCGACGCCGGAGCTGATGTTCTTGCGCTCGCGACGCTTGACCCGGCCGCCTTCTTTGGCCGTGCCGGTGGTTGCCGCCGCTGCTGCTGCTGGAGCTTTCGCCATAATCCTGTCCGTTCTCTCTGGAGGCCCTTAGGCCGTCTTCTTCTTGCCGGCGATCGCCTTGGCCGGGCCCTTGCGGGTGCGCGCATTGGTATGCGTGCGCTGGCCACGGACCGGCAGACCCTTGCGGTGACGCAGGCCGCGATAGCAGCCGAGGTCCATCAGGCGCTTGATGTTCATCGCCACTTCGCGGCGCAGATCGCCCTCGACCTGGTAGTCCTGGTCGATCACTTCGCGGATGCGGACGACTTCGGCGTCGGTCAGCTGCGACACGCGGCGCTCGGCCGGGATGCCGACCTTGGCGGCGATTTCCTTCGCCTTCGCGGGGCCGATGCCATGGATGTAGGTCAGGGCGATGATCACCCGCTTTTGCGTCGGAATGTTCACGCCAGCAATACGCGCCACGTTGATGCTCCTTAGGCTCTTAAGCTCTTGTTCGATCAGGGCAAAGCCAATCGGCCCGGTCGCCCCTGGCGATCGAGAAGGCGCGCATTATATTGCGATTCGCGCCCCCGTCAATTGTCAAGCAAGGATTCTTTTGAATCCTTTTTTCCAATTGGATCAACAGGTTATGGCTTGATCCGGGAAAGGACCGCCTCGATCTCCTTGGTTACCTGGTCCAGATCCGCCATGCCGTCCACCCGATGCAGCAGGCCCTTCGCCTTGTAGTACGGCAGGATCGGCGCCGTCTGCTGGCGATAGGCGACCAGACGGGCTTTCACCGTCTCGGCGTTGTCATCCTTGCGGCGGGTGAACTCGGTGCCGCCGCACACATCGCAGACGCCGTCTTTCTTCGGCTTCTGGAACTTGTCGTGATAGCCGGCGCCGCACTTGGCGCAGGTGAAACGGCCGGAGATGCGCTCAACCAGCGCCGCCTCGTCCACCGCCAGTTCGATCACCCCGTCGATCTTGCCGCCCTTGCGGGCCAGCATGGCGTCGAGCGCCACGGCCTGCTTCTCGGTGCGCGGGAAACCGTCCAGCACGAAGCCCGACTTGCAGTCCGGCGCGTCGATCCGATGGTCGATGATGCCGATGACGATCTCGTCCGAGACCAGCTGACCGGCCGCCATCACCTTGTCGGCCGCCTTGCCGAGCTCAGTGCCGGCGTCGCGCTCGGCGCGCAGCATGTCGCCGGTCGAGAGCTGCACCAGCTTGTGCTTGTCGTATAGCCGCTTGGCCTGTGTTCCCTTCCCCGCCCCCGGCGGGCCCAACAGGATTAGCTTCACCCCCGACGTCCTTTCAGCCTGGCTTTCTTGATGAGGCCTTCGTAGCGATGCGCCAGCAGATGCGAATGCACCTGCGAAACCGTGTCCATGGTCACCGAGACCACGATCAGCAGCGACGTGCCGCCGAAATAGAACGGCACCGAATACTGCGAGATCAGGACTTCCGGCAGCACGCAGACCGCGCACAGATAGGCGGCGCCCATCACGGTGAGGCGCGTCAGCACGTAGTCGAGGTATTCGGCGGTGTTCTTGCCCGGCCGGATGCCCGGCATGAAGCCGCCGTGCTTCTTCAGGTTCTCCGCCGTCTCGTCGGGGTTGAAGACGATGGCGGTATAGAAGAAGGCGAAGAAGGTGATCAGGCCGAGATAGAGGCCGATATAGATTGGCTGGCCGTGGCTGAACAGGCGGATGGTCGTCTGCATCCATTCCGGCAGGTCGGCGCGGTTGGAATAGAAGCTGGCGACGGTCAGCGGCAGCAGCAGCAGCGAGGACGCGAAGATCGGCGGGATGACGCCCGACATGTTGAGCTTCAGCGGCATGTGCGAGGACTCGCCGCCGAACATGCGGTTGCCCACCTGGCGCTTCGGGTATTGCACGATGAGCCGGCGCTGCGCGCGCTCGAAGAACACCACGCCGGTGATGACCACGACCACGCCGACGGCGATGCCGAAGACCAGGAAGCCGCTGATCGAGCCCGCCCAGAGCTGCTCGAAGATCTGCTTCAGCGCGGTCGGCAGGCGGGCGACGATGCCGGCGAAGATGATCAGCGAGATGCCGTTGCCGATGCCGCGGGCGGTGATCTGCTCGCCCAGCCACATCAGGAACATCGTGCCGCAGGTGAGCGTGATGACCGTGGTCGCCAGGAAGAAATAGCCCGGATCGATGACCGCGCCGCCGCTCGGACCGCTCATGTTCTGCAGGCCGTTGGCGATGCCGAAGGCCTGCAGCAGGGCCAGGACCAGCGTGCCGTAGCGGGTGTACTGGTTGATCTTGCGCCGGCCGCTCTCGCCTTCCTTCTTCCAAGCTTCCAGGGTCGGCGAGACCGAGGTCAGCAGCTGCATGATGATGGAGGCGGAGATGTAGGGCATGATGCCGAGCGCGAACACGGTCATGCGCCGGATGGCGCCGCCGGCGAACATGTCGACCATGCCGAGCACGCCGCCCGAATGCTGCTCGAAGATCGCCTGGAAGGCCGCCGCGTCAATGCCCGGCAGGGGGATATAGGCGCCGAGACGCGCCACGATCAGCAGACCGAGGGTGTACCAGATCCGCTGCTTCAGCTCGGTCGCCTTGGCGAGCGCGCCGAAATTGATACTGGAAGCCAGTTGTTCCGCGGCCGATGCCATGCGTGGCAAGCTCCTCTATGACGGTCCGCAGCCTATATGGTATTGCCGGCCCGGCCAATCCACCCGCCGCCGGAAAGCGGCGGGAACGGAGCTGTCGGGCCGGTAGCCTTAGGCCTTCGCCTCGGCCTTCTTGGCCTTCGGCGCCTTGACGATGACCGAGCCGCCCAGCTTCTCCACCGCCGCGATGGCGGATTTGGAGGCGCCGGCGACCTCGATGGTCACCTTGGTCTTCAGCTCGCCCTTGCCCAGCAGGCGCACGCCGTCGCGCACCCGGCTCAGCAGGCCGGCGGCCACCAGGGCCTCGCCGTTGATGGTACCCTTGGGGTCCAGGCGCTTCGACTCTATCGCGGCCTGCAGGCGGCCGAGGTTCACTTCCGTGAGATCGAGGCGGAAAACGTTGTTGAAGCCGCGCTTCGGCAGGCGGCGGAACAGCGGCATCTGGCCGCCTTCGAAGCCGTTGATGGCGACGCCGGTGCGCGCCGTCTGGCCCTTGCCGCCGCGGCCGCCGGTCTTGCCCTTGCCGGAGCCGATGCCGCGACCGACGCGGATGCGGCGCTTGCGGGCGCCCGGATTGTCGGAAAGCTGATTGAGTTTCATGGTCTTTGTCCTGTCTCGCGCGCCGACCGGCCGCGGATTGCTTACTTCGCCGGCCCCTACTTCGCCGGTTCGACCCGCACCAGGTGGCCGACCTTGCGCAGCATGCCGCGCACCGACGGGGTATCGTCGACCTCGCTGGTGCGGCGGATGCGGTTCAGCCCCAGGCCGATCAGCGTGGCGCGCTGGTCCTTCGGGCGGCCGATCGGGCTGCCGATCTGGGTGATTTTCAGTTTGCCAGCCATCGTATCCTCGCCTTACTCGCGCGCGTCGGCTTCGGCGCCGCGCTTGCTGCCGATGATGTCGCTCACCTTCTTGCCGCGGCGGGCCGCGACCGAACGCGGGCTGTTGCAGCGGCCGAGCGCGTCGAAGGCCGCCTTGATCATGTTGTGCGGGTTGGAGGTGCCGACCGACTTGGCGACGACGTCATGGACGCCGAGCGCCTCGCAGATCGCACGCACCGGGCCGCCGGCGATGATGCCGGTGCCGGCATCGGCCGCGCGCATCACCACGTTGCCGGCGCCGTAGTGGCCGACGACGTCGTGGTGCAGGGTCCGGCCCTCGCGCAGCGGCACGCGGATCATCTGTTTCTTGGCGTGCTCGGTCGCCTTGCGGATCGCCTCCGGCACTTCGCGCGCCTTGCCGGCGCCGTGGCCGACGCGGCCCTTGCCGTCGCCGACGACCACGATCGCCGCGAAGCCGAAGCGCTTGCCGCCCTTCACCACCTTGGCGACGCGGTTGATGCCGACCAGCTTCTCGATGAGCTCGGGCTCCGCGGAACGCTCGCGCTCCCGATCCCGATCCCGCCGCTCGCCCTTAGGGTTCTTCGCCATTCCGTTACATCCTTCCTGGAGCGCCGGCCTCAGAAGGCCAGGCCGCCTTCGCGGGCCGCATCGGCCAGCGCCTTGATCCGACCGTGATACATGTAGCCGCCGCGGTCGAACACGACCGCCTTGACGCCTTTCGCCATCGCGCGGGAGGCGATCAGCTTGCCGACTTCCTTCGCCGCGTCGA
>JBDHTX010000070.1:0-9508 GCA_039808885.1 Dongiaceae bacterium
TCCCCCATACCCGACCTCGCGCATCCCCATTCTGCGCCAGACCAATCCGCAGCGGAATTGCGATTGCCGCAGCCCCGACCTTGGCCTTACATTCGCCGCCGAGAGCTGTACACAGCTTTACCTAAGTTGGCAATCCGACGGGGAAATTTCATGTCGTCCAATCAGATCGGCGGCCAGGCGGCGATCGCCCTGCTGGAGGCCTATGGCGTCGATACGGTGTTCGGGATTCCCGGGGTCCATACGCTCGACCTCTATCGCGGCCTCGCCGATCGCAAGCTGCGCCATGTCGGCGTGCGCCACGAACAGGGCGCGGGCTTCATGGCCGACGGCTATGCCCGCGCCTCCGGCAAGCCGGCGGCCTGCTGCCTGATCACCGGACCCGGCCTGCTGAACGCGGCGACGCCGATCGGCCAAGCCTATTCCGATTCCGTGCCGATGCTGGTGCTGGCCAGCGTCAACGCCAGCGACGACCTGGGCAAGGGCCGCGGCCGGCTGCATGAGATCACCGACCAGCACGCCGCCATCGCCCCGCTGACCGGTTTGACGCGGACCATCCGCAGCGCCGCCGAACTGCCCGAGGCCATGGCGGCGGCCTTCCGGTTGTTCGAGACCGGGCGGCCGCGTCCCGCGGTGCTGAACCTGACGCTCGACATGCTGCGCGGGCCGGCCGATGTGCCGCAGCAGACACGGGCCGCGTTCCAGCGGCCGCAGGCGCGCGAGGCCGACCTCGCCGCGGCGACGCAGCTGATCGACGCGGCCAGGCACCCGGTCGCGATCTTCGGCGGAGGCTGCGTCGGTTGCGCGGCAGAGGCACGCGCTTTCATCGACAAATCCGGTGCGCTGGCGGTGACGACCACGGCCGGCCGCGGCGTGATTCCGGATTCGCACCCGGCGACCCTGCGCGCCACGCTGCAGCAGGACGCCACCCAGAAGGCACTGGCGGAGGCGGATCTGGTGATCGCGGTGGGCACGGAGCTGGGCGAGACCGATTCCTGGACCAGCTTCCTCAAGTTCAGCGGCAAGCTCATCCGCATCGACCTCGATGCCCACACCCTCACCCGCGACTATGCGCCAACCATCGGCCTGCTGGCCGATGCCGGGCCGACCCTTGCCGCACTCATGGCGCGCATCGCGACCGCGCGCAAACCAGATCCGGCGCGCGTCACGGCGATCCGTGCCGCCAATGACGCCGCGTTGCGGCCGTTGCAGCGCAAGCACCAGCTGGTCCTCGATGCCGTGCGCGCGGCGCTGCCCGAGGACGGCCAGCTGTTCACCGACATGACCCAGATCGCCTACACCGCCAATTTCCGCTTTCCCTTCGAGAAGCCGCGGCGCTGTTTCCACCCCAACGGCTTCGGCACCCTGGGCTACGCCCTGCCGGCGGCGATCGGCGGCAAGATCGCCTGCCCGGAGCGCCCCACCCTGGCCATCGCCGGGGATGCCGGATTCCTGTTCACCCTGCAGGAACTGGGCACGGCGGTGGAGCTGGGCCTCCCCCTGCCCATCCTGCTGTGGAACAACGATGCCCTGGGCCAGATCGCCAAGGACATGGTGGCGCGCGATATCGCCCCGCTGGGGGTCAAGCCGCGCAACCCGGATTACCTGGCCCTGGCCCAGGCCTTCGGCGCCCGGGCGGAACGCCCGGGCAGCCTGGCCGCGCTCCAGGATGCCCTGGAGCGGGCCTTTACCGCCGCCGGCCCGACATTGATCGAGGTCCGGGAGGACGCGCCGTTCCTGCCCTGATGCCGGCAATTCTTGCCGGGCGGATCCCGGTGCCGCTCCACCCCATCGTTTTATCTCATTGAAATAACGTGAAAATCCGGGGAAATCCCCTGGCATGGCGCTTGCGTTAATGATTCTCGCTAGACCTGAAACTAGGGAGAATACCCATGATGCCCGCTTTGGCCCGTGCGCTCGAGGAGCCGCGGCCGCTCTCCGACGAGGAGCAGCGCCTCGCCTGTTTCGAGATGTTCAACACCTTCTGGCAGGAAGCCGCCGACCGCGGCATCCCGTTCGACACCATCGGCACGATGTCGATCTCGTCGGCCCTGTTCGCGATCGTCGCCCGGCATGGCCAGGAGACCACCGCCGAATTCCTGCTCGACCTGGTCAACATCGTCCGGTCGGGCGAATTCAACATGCCGACGGCGACCCACTGACGCTTTCCGCCGTCCAATTCGACAGCGGGAGGCAAACCGGCTAGAACACTGCCGCGCCCGGCGGAACGCAATTCCCGGGGCGTGTCGGGGACTGTGCTGGCGTGAGAGTTTTGATGCTGTCGCGACGAATTGTGGCTTTGAGGCTGGTCGCCGGATTGATCGCCGGGCTGGCATTTTCCGCTGTGGCCCAGGCGGCGACCATGGAAGACGTGCGCAAGGCGATTGCCGAGCAGCGCCTGTTCGACGCCTACCAGGATCTGCAGGACCTGGCCGAGGGCGGCGACCCCGTGGCGCAATACGAGCTTGCCGGTTTCCATCACTACGGCCGTGTCGGGCCGGTGAATTTCGAGAAGGCGCGCATGTGGTATGAGCGCGCCGCCAACCAGGGCAACACCGACGCCATGCTGGGCCTTGCCGTGATCTACGGCTTCGGCCAGGGCGTTCCCCAGGACAAGAAGGTGGCGTTCCGCTGGCTGGTCATCGCCGGCACGCAGAATCTGTCGCCGCAGGATGCCGAGAAGGTCGCCTCGACCCGCGACCACCTCGCCGAGGGCATGGCCCCGGAAGAGATCGAAGCCGCGCTGGCCGAGGCCCGCGCCTTCACCCCGAAGCCCGAATAGCCCCGCCCATGCCGCTCGCGCCCATCACCCGGGACGAGATCGAAACCGCGGCGGCGCTGGTGCATGAGCGGCTCGGCAGCAGCCCGCAGATCGCCTGGCCGCTGCTGGCCCGGCGCCTGGGCGCGGAGGTCGTCGTCAAGCACGAGAACCACCTGCCGACCGGCGCCTTCAAGGCCCGCGGCGGCATCACCTATGTGGCGCAACTGAAGCACGACCAGCCGGGGCTTGCCGGCATCATCGCCGCCACGCGCGGCAATCACGGCCAGAGTATCGCCTTCGCCGCGCGGCAATTCGGCCTGCCCTGCGTCATCGTTGTGCCGCACGGCAACAGCCGGTCGAAGAACGCCGCCATGCGCGCCTATGGCGCCGAGCTGATCGAGACCGGGCACGATTTCCAGGCCGCCTATGAGGCGACGCAGCAGATCGCCGAGGAACGCGGCCTGCACTTCGTGAAGTCGTTCCATCCCTGGCTGCTGCACGGCGTCGCCACCTATGGCTGGGAACTGCTCAGTGCGGCGCCGGACCTCGACACCATCTACGTGCCGATCGGCCTCGGCTCCGGCGTCTGCTCGACCATCCAGGCGCGCGACGCGCTTGGACGAAAGGCCGAGATCGTCGGCGTGGTGGCGGAGAATGCGCCCGCCTATGCCCTGTCCTTCGAAGCCGGCCGGGTGATTTCCACCAACACCGCCGACACCATCGCCGATGGCGTCGCCTGCCGGGTGCCGGTCGAGGACGCGCTGGAGATCATCCGCAAGGGCGCGGCGCGCGTCATCCGCGTGAGCGAGACGGAGATCAAGTCGGCGATGCGGGCCTATTTCGACGACACCCACAACGTCGCGGAAGGTGCCGGCGCCGCCGGCCTCGCCGCGGCGCTGAAGGACAATCAACGCAAGGCCGGGGCGAAGGTCGGCCTCATCCTCTCCGGCGGCAATGTCGACGCCGAGGTTTTCGCGCCGATCATCGGCGGGAACGCGACGGCCTGATCCTCGCCCAGATCGTCATCCCGGCCTCGCGCCGGGATCCATTCCTCCGCCGCAGGGGCGGAACGTCATCACACCGGCTCGTGCGACTGCACCATGGACCCCGGCGCGAGGCCGGGGTGACGAACGCGTGCGTGCCGAGGCAACGGGATGACAGGCTAGGGCGCTGGCCCCTACCACCCGCCCGTCTGCAGCCATTCGCGCAGTTCGCCGAGCCGGTCGTTGCCCCAGAACGGCTCGCCGTCGACGATGACGAAGGGCGAGCCGAAGACGCCCTTGTGCATGGCGTCCTGGGTTTCGTCGCGCAGGCGATCCTTGACCGCCGCCTCCTGCATGCCCGCCTTGACCGCAGCCTCTTCATGGCCGAGCTCGACGGCAACGGCGATGGCGTCCACCGCCTCCGACACCGGGCGGTTGCGGGTGAAGGCGGCGCGATAGACCGCATGCGCATAGGCCCTGGCGGCGGCGGGATCGCGCGCCTCCAGCCAATAGAAGATGCGGCAGGCATAGACCGAGGCGAAGGGGAACGGATCGGGCAGCGCGAATTTGATGCCGTGCTTGCGGGCGCTGCGCTCCATGTCGCGCTGGTGATAGGGTCCGCGCAGGGTCTGGCTGACCAGCGGCGACTGCCCGGTGGTCTTGAAGATCACGCCCAGCAGGACCGGCCGCCACAGAACCTCGCGGCCAAACTCGGCGGCGATGGCGTCGATGCGCTCCGAGGCGAGATAGCCGTAGGGCGAAGAGAAGTCGAAATAGAACGCGATGGGCGCGCCGGTCACCGCTCACTCCGCCAGCAATTCGCGGGAAATGACGATCTTCTGGATGTCGCTGGTGCCCTCGTAGATCTTGCACACACGCACGTCGCGATAGATCCGCTCGACCAAGTAGTCCTTGAGGAATCCGTAGCCGCCATGGACCTGAATCGCCTCGGAGCAGACGCGCTCGGCCATCTCGGTGGCGAAGAGCTTGGCCATCGCGGCATATTTGAGCGCGCGCTGGCCGGTGGCGCGGATGGCGCAGGCATGCTGAATCAGCGCCCGCGCGGCCTCGACCTCGGTCGCCATCTCGGCCAGGCGGAAGGCGATCGCCTGGTGCTCGGCAATCGGCTTGCCGAAGGTCTTGCGCTCCTTGGCATAGCGCACGGCTTCGTCGAGCGCGGCGCGCGCCATGCCGACGGCCTGGGCGCCGATGCCGATGCGCCCGCCTTCCAGGTTGGCAAGGGCGATCTTCAGCCCCTCGCCCTCTTCGCCCAGGCGCAGATCGGCCGGAATGCGGCAATCGTTGAAGACGAGCTGCGCGGTATCGGAAGCGCGCTGGCCGAGCTTGTCCTCCAGCCGCGCCACCTCGAAGCCCTTGGTGCCCTGCGGCACCAGAAAGGCGCTGATGCCGTGCTTGCCGGCGGCGGGGTCGGTGACGGCGATGACCAGGGCCACGCCGCAGCGCTTGCCGTTGGAGATGAACTGCTTGGAGCCGTTGAGCACATAGGAATCGCCGTCGCGCACCGCCCGCGTCTTGATCGCGGCGGCGTCCGAGCCGGTGCCCGGCTCGGTCAGACAGAAAGCGCCGACCATGCCGCCGGTGGAGAGCGGCCGCAGGAAGCGCTGTTTCTGCGCCTCGATGCCGAAATTGAGGATCGGCAGGCACACGACCGAGGTGTGCACGCTCATCATGGTGCTGACCGAGGCGTCGCCCGCGGCAAGCTCCTCGACCACCAGGGCATAGGTGCCGTAATCGACCCCGGCGCCGCCCCATTCCTCCGGCACCAGCATGCCCATGAGGCCCAGCTCGCCCATCTTCACGGCGACCTCGTCGGGAATGTAGCCGGCCTTTTCCCAGGCCGTCGCATTCGGCTTCAATTCGCTTTCGGCGAAATTGCGCGCCATGTCGACGATGGCTTGCTGTTCTTCGGTCAGGACCATGTCTTGCCTCCTGCGGCGACGAGATAGGCTCAGGCGCGCTTGCGTGCTGTGATCTCGATCTCAATCTTCATGCGCGGGTCGATCAGCCCGCAGATCAGCGCGCTGGAGGCCGGCCGCGATTCCGCCAGGAACTCCTTGAACACCGGGTAGATCTTCGGCCAGTCGGCGGCGTTCGGCATGTAGTAGGTCACGCGCACCGCGTCGTTCAGCGACGAGCCCGCCTTCTGCAGCGCCGCCTGGATGTTGCGGAAGGTCTGGCGCGCCTGCTCCGCCGGATCCTCGGAGATGGTCATGGTCGCGTAGTCGAAACCGGTGGTGCCGGACACGAAGACGAAGTCGCCGTCGAGCACGGCGCGCGAATAGCAGGCCTCTTTCTCGAAGGCGGAGCCGGAGGAGATCAGTTGACGGGTCATTGCAGCCTCGTGTGGTGAGTGGATCAGGATGCTATCGCCTCAGGTCAGGAACAAGGTCGCCAGCCCGAGGAAGGAGAAGAAGCCGAGCACGTCGGTGGTGGTGGTGAGGAACGGCCCCGCGCCGATGGCCGGGTCGAAGCCCAGGCGGTCCATCGCGAGCGGGATCAGCGTGCCCGCGAAACCGGCCCAGATCATGTTGAAGATCATCGCCCCGGCCAGCACGAAACCGAGCTCGATATGGCCGAACCAGACCGAAGCCACCACGCCGAGGATGGCGGCGAAGACCAGGGCGTTCAGGAAGCCGACCAGCAGCTCTTTACCCACGATGCGCAGCAGATTGCTCTGCGGCGTGATCTCGCGGGTGGCCAGCGCGCGCACGGTGACGGTGATGACCTGCACGCCGGCATTGCCGCCCATCGCCGCGACGATCGGCATCAGCACGGCCAGCGCCACCAAATGCTGGATGGTGTCCTGGAACTGGGAAATGACGGTGGCGGCGATCATGGTGTTGATCAGGGTGACGATCAGCCAGCGCACCCGCTGCCAGGCGATGAGATGCGCCGGGGCATGGAAATCGGTGTCGGAGGCGCCGACAATCCGCATCAGGTCCTCCTCCGCCTCCTCGTCGATGACGCGCACGACGTCGTCCACCGTGACCACGCCGATCAGCCGCCCCGCATCGTCGACCACCGGCGCGGAGACCAGCGCGTACTGCTTGAACAGGTAGGCGACGGCCTCCTGGTCGGTATCGGCCGGAACCAGGCGCAGCTCCTCATCCATGATATCGGTCAGCCTGGTCGCGCGCGGCGAGCGCATGGCGCGGGAGAGCGGAATCGAGCCCAGCGGCTTGTGCGCCGGGTCGACCACGAACAGGTCGTAGAAATCGTCCGGCAGGTCCTTGGCCGCGCGCAGGAAGTCGATGGTCTCGCCCACCGTCCAGTGCGACGGCACCGCGACCAGCTCGCGCTGCATCAGGCGGCCGGCGCTGTCCTCCGGGAAGGTCAGCCCCTGCTGCAGCAGGATGCGCTCCGCGGCCGGGATGCTCTGCAGCACTTCCTGCTGCTGCTCCGGCTCGAGGTCTTCCAGCAGCTCGACCGCGTCGTCGGTGTCGAGCTCGCCCACCACCTCGGCGACCGCCTGGGGGCCCAGCTGCTCGACCACCTCATCGCGCACCGTCTCGTCCAGATGCGAGATGGTCTCGGCCTCGATCACATGGCGGGTGATCTCGACGAAGAGCTTGCGCTCCTCCGGCTCCAGATGCTCGATGAGGTCGGCCACATCGGCCGGGTGCAGGTCCTCGATCAGCGTCTCGACCTGCGGGATGTCTCCCTCCGCCAGGGCGGCGGAGATGTTCTCCAGCAATTCCTCGGACGGCCCGTACAGTTCTTCTTCGTCGACCGTCTCGACGGTCGTCTCGCGATCCTCTTCCTGCTCAGGCGCGGCCATGAACCTTGCGGTCCTGGGCTTCGACCGCGGCGACGGCCGTCATGTTGATCAGGCCGCGCACGGTGACGGCCGGGGAAACGATATGCGCCGGCTTCGCGGTACCGAGCAGGATCGGGCCGACGATCTGGCCCTCCGCCAGATGGCGCAGCAGGGTGAGCGCGATGTTTGCGGCATCCAGCGTGGGCATGACCAGCAGGTTGGCCTTGCCCTTCAGGCGCGAGGACGGGAACAGGCGCTCTCGCACCGCTTCCGCCACCGCGCTGTCGCCGCGCATCTCGCCCTCGACCTCCATCTCCGGGTCGCGCTGCAGGATCATGCCCAGCGCCCGGCGCATCTTGCGCGCCGAATCCGAATTGGCGGTGCCGAAATTGGAGTGCGACAGCAGCGCCGCCTTGGGCGTGATGCCGAAGCGACGCAGCACCTCGGCCGCCAGCATGGTCGTCTCGGCGATCTCGTCGTCGGTCGGGTCGAGCTTGACCTCGGAATCGGCGATGAAGACGGTGCCGGTCTGCAGCACCAGGCAGGTCACGGTGGAAAGCGACTGCACGCCCGACCGCCGGCCGATCACATCGGTCACGTGCGCCAGATGGGCGTGGAACCGGCCAACCACGCCGCAGATCATCGCATCGGCCTCGCCGCGGCGCACCATGAGGGCGGCGATCACCGTGTTCAAGGTGCGCACGATGGTGCGCGCGTCATCCGGGCTGACGCCCTTGCGCTCGGTCAGGGAGTGATAGAGCGTCCAGTATTCGTTGTAGCGCGGATCGTCCTGCGGATCGCAGAGCTCGTAGCAGCGGCCCTCGCGCAGGCGCAGGCCGAGCTTCTCGATGCGGCGCTCGACCACCGCGCGGCGGCCGATCAGGATCGGCGCCGCCAGCTTCTCGTCCACCACGGTCTGCACCGCGCGCAGCACCCGCTCCTCCTCGCCCTCGGCGAAGACCACGCGCTTGCAGTCGCGCCGCGCCCGCTCGAACAGCGGCTTCATGATCAGGCCGGAGCGGAAAACGAACTGGTTGAGCTTGTCGCGATAGGCGGGCCAGTCCGTGATGGGCCGGGTGGCGACGCCACTGTCCATCGCCGCCTTGGCCACCGCGGGCGCGATCTCCAGGATCAGGCGCGGATCGAAAGGCTTGGGGATCAGGTAGTCGCGGCCGAAGGCCATGCTCTCGATGCCATAGGCGCTGGCGACGATGTCGGAGGATTCCGCCTTGGCCAGATTGGCCAGCGCGTGGACGCAGGCGATCTTCATTTCCTGGTTGATCGCGGTGGCGCCGACATCGAGCGCGCCGCGGAAAATGAACGGGAAGCAGAGGACGTTGTTGACCTGGTTCGGATAGTCCGAGCGTCCGGTGGCGATGATGGCGTCGGTCCGCACCGCCTGGACCTCCTCCGGCAGGATCTCCGGCGTCGGGTTGGCGAGCGCGAAGATCAGCGGCTGCCTGGCCATCTGCTTGACCATGTCCTGGGTCAGCACCTTCGGCGCCGAGAGGCCCAGGAAGATGTCCGCTCCGGCGATCACGTCCGCCAGCTTGCGCGCGTTCGTCTTCTTGGCGTAGCGCTCCTTGCGCGGGTCCATCAGCTCCTTGCGGCCCTCATAGACCACGCCGGCCAGGTCGGTGACGGTGATGTTCTCGAGCTTCATACCGAGATCGACCAGCAGGTCGAGGCAGGACAGCGCGGCCGCTCCCGCGCCGGAAGCGACCAGCTTCACCTGGTCGATCTTCTTGCCGACCACCTGCAGGGCGTTCTGCAGCGCCGCCGCGACGATGATCGCCGTGCCATGCTGGTCGTCGTGCATGACCGGAATCTTCATCCGCTCCTTCAAGCGGCGCTCGACCTCGAAGCATTCCGGCGCCTTGATGTCCTCGAGATTGATGCCGCCGAAGCTCGGCTCCAGGCTGGCGATGATGTCGACCAGCTTGTCCGGGTCGGTCTCGTTGATCTCGATGTCGAAGACGTCGATATCGG
>JBDHTX010000071.1:0-7425 GCA_039808885.1 Dongiaceae bacterium
GCGGGGCGGCGCCCTCGGCGCCTTCCTCCGGGCCGCTGCTTTCGGTGAACTCGTCGGCGCGGAACTTACCGCCGCGGCCGCGCCGGCGGCGCCGGCGTCGACCGCCACGCTCGCTCGCCTGGCCGGCGGCGGGCGCTTCCTCATCGGCGCTCTCGACCGGCTCGGCTTCCATCGCCTCGGTCTCGAACTCCTCTGGCGGAAGCTCGTCCTCCTCTTCGATGACCGGCGGGGGCGGCGCCATGCGCTTCAGCACCTCCTCGCCGGGATTGAGCATCTTGATCCGCTCGAGGCGGTATTCCGGCGGCGTCAGCTCGTCATCGGCCTGCAGGTAGATCCTGACGCCGCGACGCTGCTCGATGTCGTCGATCGAGGTCCGCTTGTGGTTGAGGATGAACAAGGCAACCGACGTCGGCACGAAGATCGTGGCGCCGGGGCTGAAATTGCGCGCGATCTCTTCCTCGACCATGCGCAGCACATGCAGCGCCGTCGATTCCACCGAGCGCATCCGGCCGGAGCCGCGGCAATGCGGGCACATCTCGGTCGAGGCCTCGACCAGGCTCGGATGCAGGCGCTGGCGCGACATCTCCAGCAGGCCGAATGTCGAGATGCGGCCGATCTGGATGCGGGCGCGGTCGTTCTTCAGCGCCTCCTTCAGGCGGCGTTCGACGGAGGCGTTGTTGCGGTTCTCCTCCATGTCGATGAAGTCGATGACGATGAGGCCGGCGAGATCGCGCAGGCGCAGCTGCCGGGCGACTTCCTCCGCCGCTTCCGAATTGGTGCGGAGCGCCGTCTCTTCGATGTTGCGCTCGCGCGTGGCGCGGCCCGAGTTCACGTCGATGGCGACCAGCGCCTCGGTCTGGTTGATGACGATATAGCCGCCGGACTTCAGGTGCACCACCGGCTCGTGGATGGCCGAGATCTGGCTCTCGATCTGGTAGCGCTGGAACAGCGGCTGCGACGCGTCGCGATAATGCTGGACCCGGCGCAGATGGCTCGGCGCCAGGGCGCGCATGAAGGCGCGGGCGGCGCGATAGGCCTCGTCGCCGGCCACCACGATGTCGCCGATGTCCTGGGTGTAGAGGTCGCGGATCGAGCGCTTGATCAGGCTGGCCTCTTCGTAGATCAGCGCCGGCGCGGTCGACTTCAGCGTCACCTCGCGGATCTCGTCCCACAGCCGCAGCAGGTATTCGAAGTCGCGCTTGATCTCCGGCTTGGCGCGCTCCATGCCGGCGGTGCGCACGATCACCGCCATGCCTTCCGGCGCGTCGAGATCGTCGATGATCGACTTCAGGCGCTTGCGGTCGTTGACGCTGGTGATGCGGCGCGAGATGCCGCCGCCGCGATCGGTGTTCGGCATCAGCACGCAATAGCGGCCGGCCAGCGACAGATAGGTGGTGAGGGCGGCGCCCTTGTTGCCGCGCTCTTCCTTGGTCACCTGGACCAGCAGGATCTGCCGGCGCTTGATGACTTCCTGGATCTTGTAGCGGCGCAGGTTGCGCGCGCGGCGCCGGCGCGCCTGTTCCTCGTCAAGCTCGGGGTCGTCCTGCTGGGCGGGCTCTTCGCCGCCGACCACGTCGACCACTTCCTGGCTGGTCTGCACCTCGACCAGCTCGCCGTGGCCCGGCGCCGGCAATTCGGCATCGAGGCCGCCATGGCCGCCTTCGATCATCGCCTCGGCCGGCGCCTCATCGAAGTTCCCGGCATCGCGCGCGGCGATCTGCGACGGGCTCTCCGAATGGGCCGGAAGGATCTCGTACTGCGTCTCGCCGCGCAGCTCGAAGCGCGGCGTTTCCAGCGCCATCGGCTCACGCTCGATCACGTCGCGATCGGCGGGCGCACGGTCATCCGTCTCTGCGTGATCGCCCGCGGCGTCGTCGCCCCAGGCATCGTTGGCCATCGGCTCGCTCGATTCATCGGCGGGGCGGATGTCCGCGTCGTGGCCGCGATCGCGCTCTTCATAGTCGGGTTGGTCGTAACCTGCCGGGTCGTCATCAGCGTGACCCTGCGGCGACGCCTCGTCGGGCCAGCCGCCGTGCGCCTCGTCCCCGGGAAAATCCTCCCGCGCGATGGTTTCTTCGTGGTCATCGCCGGCGGAGATTTCCGGCGAGAGCACCTCCGTCTGCGCGTCGGCATTGTTGCCGCCGCGCTCGGCATGGCGGCCATTGCGCCGGTGCCGGCCGCGGTCGCGCCGGTTGCGGCCGCCGCGGTCCTGGCCGCGGTCGCGCCGGGGCTGCTCCTCGGCCTCCTCGGCCTCGAGCGCGTCATCCTCGTCGGCCACGTCGCGCATCAGCGCTTCGCGGTCGGCGACCGGGATCCGGTAGTAGTCCGGGTGGATTTCACTGAACGCCAGGAAGCCGTGGCGGTTGCCGCCATATTCGACGAACGCCGCCTGCAGCGACGGTTCGACGCGGGTTACCTTGGCGAGATAGATGTTTCCTTTGAGCGGGCGTCGGCTGGCGATCTCGACGTCAAATTCTTCCAGCTTCCTTCCGTCCGCCACCGCGACCCGGGTTTCCTCCGGGTGGGTGGCGTCGATCAACATGACCTTGGCCATCGTATAGAGACTCCTCCACGCGCCAATCGTCGGCTGCGTCTGTCGCAGGCGGCGGCGCGAAACGGGTGATTGAATTCCAGGCGTGCAACATGACTACCTGTGGCTTACGAGCCACCTTGCCTCGGCCTTTATCTCTCGATGAAAGTGCGTCGGCAGGTCGCTCCGGTATCCGCGCCGCCCTGGCTTGACCCGCTCCGCAGCTTGCGGGGCGACAAGGCCGAAAGGCCAGGCGCGGACTAAACTTCCCGGGGATGCGACCGCCTGAGGTTGTCTAATTATTAAGCCTTAGAAGGGCTTAATGACAGCCAGGCGAATCTCGGCCGGGACCCTCGCAGCATAGGGGCGAGGCGCGGGCATGACAATGTCAAAGAGCGCGCCGGCGCAGCGCTGGTTCAGGCTTGCCGAGTCGATCAGGAAAAATGTTGATTCGCAGTGTGTTACCGGTTTATATTCGATTCGATTCACCGGAGTCTCCGCTAAATGCACGCAATCGGTCGGATTCCACGCCTGATCACGCTCCTGGTTGTGACTCTGGTCGCAATCCTGGCGGTGGCGGCGTCGGCGTTCGCCAAGCCAGCCGTGACGGATGCCCGGCTTGGAGTCGAGCCGAACCTGACCCGGGTGGTGCTAAACCTCACCGAACAGCGGGATTTCCGCGTCTTCACCCTGGCCGATCCCTACCGGGTGGTGATCGACCTGGACGAGGTGGATTGGAAGATCGCCGGGGGCACCAAGCTGCAGGGCCGCGGCCTGGTGGCCGCCATGCGCTATGGCCTGTTCAAGGCCGGCACGTCCCGCGTCGTCCTGGATCTGATCGAGCCGTCCGAGGTGGCGCAGGCGACCCTGCTGCCGGCCGAGGGCGCTGAGCCGCCGCGCCTGCTGGTCGATTTGCGGCCGGTGGCGGACGGCCAGTTCCGCGCCCAGCTGAAGACGGCCATCTTCGCCTCCAAGGCCGATCCCCTGGCGGGCGGAAATCCGGCCCCCGAGACCCTGGCGGCAAAGCCGGTCGCGGTCGCGGCGGCGACGCCGCAAGCCGGCAGCAAGCCGGTGAAGCCGAACCAGACCCTCAACGCCAGCCAGACCCTGAGTTCCAGCGCCGCGCCCAAGCTGCAGCCGCGCCTTGCCCCGCGCGACCCTGACATCACCACCGCGGCGGGCGGTGCGGCCGGTGCGCCCGGCCTGACCGGCAGCGCCGCCAAGCAGCCCGAGCAGGAAGCCAAGCGCGGCAAGCCCCTGATCGTCATCGACCCCGGTCATGGCGGCATCGACCCCGGCGCGGTGGGCGAGAACGCGACCGAGAAGGAACTGACCCTGGCGGTCGCCAAGGCGTTGAAGAAGGAGTTGGAGGCGACCGGCAATTTCCGCGTGGCGCTGACCCGCTCCAAGGACGTCTATATCCCGCTGCGCGAGCGCTTCGGCCTGGCCCGGGAAAAGGGCGCCGACCTGTTCATCTCGCTGCACGCGGACAGCCACAACGACCCGCTGACCCGCGGCGCCTCGGTCTACACCCTGTCGGAGAAGGCCTCCGACGCCGAGGCCGAGGCGCTGGCAGCCAAGGAAAACAAGTCCGACATCATCGCCGGCGTCGATCTCAGCAAGCAGAGCAATGTCGTCACCGATATCCTGATCGACCTGGCCCAGCGCGACACCAAGAACATGTCGACCCGCTTCGCCGGGCTGCTGGTCAACGAGCTGAAGCGCGAGACCATGCTGCTGGGTAATACCCACCGGTACGCCGGCTTCGCGGTGCTCAAGGCGCCCGATGTGCCTTCGGTCCTGATCGAGATGGGCTACATCTCGAGCAGCAAGGACGAGGCCCTGCTGGCCAACGTCACGCACCAGAAGCGGCTGGCCAAGGCTATCCGCGGCGCGATCGAGAACTATTTCAGCTGGCAGGAAATGGTGCGCCGGTCCTGAGGCCAGTCCCGACGACCGGCCGGCAGCCGGGGAACCCCCTGCCGGATCGCGGCTTGTTTGTCATAATTCCACCTTGATCTTGGGTCACCAGTTGAAGAGCGTGGTACTGTTGGATAAGACGGTCCCGGGCGGCAGGGCGCGTCCAAAGTCGGCGGATGGCGTCCGGCCGGGGCTGTCCTGGCGGCGGTGAAATTGCAAAGGTGGCCGAGGCCGGCCGGATCATGCGACTGACGCGAATCCTCTCTTTCCTGCTCGGCAGCCTGCTGTTCCTCGGAGCGGTCGGCGCCATCGCCCTGTGGCTGGTCTGGCAGCATTTCTCCGAGGACCTGCCGGACTACTACCAGCTGGCCAGCTACGACCCGCCGGTGGTCTCGCGCGTCTATGCCGGCGACGGCCGCCTGCTCGCCGAATACGCGGTGGAGAACCGGGTCTTCGTGCCCATCACCGCGATGCCCAAGCGGGTGATCAACGCCTTCCTGGCGGCCGAGGACAAGACCTTCTACACCCATCCCGGCGTCGACCTGCCGGGCGTGTTCAACGCCCTCATCCTCAACCTGCGCAACTACGGCAGCGACCGCCGCCCGGTCGGCGCCTCCACCATCACCCAGCAGGTGACCAAGAACTTCCTGCTGTCGAGCGAGGTCTCGTACAAGCGCAAGATCCGCGAGATGATCCTGGCGCTGCGCATCGAGAAGGCGTTCTCCAAGGACCGCATCCTCGAGCTCTACCTGAACCAGATCTATCTCGGCTCGGGCAATTACGGCGTCGCCACCGCGGCGCTGAACTACTTCAACAAGTCGCTGGACGAGCTCACCATCGGCGAGGCGGCCTATCTCGCCTCGCTGCCCAAGGCGCCCAACAACTACAACATCAAGCGCAACCACGAGGCCGCCCTCGATCGCCGCAACTGGGTGATCCAGCGCATGCTGGAGGACGGCCACATCACCGCCGACGAGGCGAGGGTGGCGCTGACCGAGCCGCTGGAGCAGCGCACGCGCTCCGACACGGAGCATTTCACCGCGGACTACTTCGCCGAGGAGGTGCGCCGCGAGATCGTGCAGCGCTTCGGCGAGGATGGCCTCTACAAGCGCGGCCTCGCGGTGCGCGCGACGGTCGACCCGCGGCTGCAGGAGATCGCCGACCGCGTGCTGCGCCAGCACCTCGTCGCCTATGACAAGACGCAGGGCTATCGCGGGCCATTGAAGCATTTCGACAGCGTCGAGAACTGGCAGAAGACGCTGACCGATCTGCCGCCGATGCCCTGGCTCTACGACTGGCAGCCGGCCATCGTGCTGAACGTCGAGCCTGGCGCCGCCACCATCGGCTTCAAGGACGGCAGCGAAGGCAAGATTCCCCTGGCCGCCCTCGGCTGGGCGCACCGGCGCACGCCGGAGGGCCGCATCGGCCCGGCGGTGAAGGCGGTGGGCGACATCATCCAGGTCGGCGACCTGCTCGCGACCGAGCCGCTGGTCGAGGATGGCAAGCGGGTCGAGGGCGCCTTCGCGCTGCGCCAGGTGCCGGAGATCAGCGGCGCCATGGTGGCGATGGACCCGCATACCGGCCGCGTCCTCGCCATGACCGGCGGCTGGTCCTACCAGCAATCGGAATTCAACCGCGCGACCCAGGCGAAGCGCCAGCCGGGCTCCTCCTTCAAGCCGATCGTCTATCTGGCGGCGCTGGAAGCGGGGTTCACCCCTTCGACCATGATCCTCGACGCGCCCATCGTCATCGACCAAGGCCCGGGCCTGCCGTTGTGGCGGCCGGAGAACTACGCGCAGGATTTCCTTGGCGCCGCCACGATGCGCCGCGGCCTGGAGAATTCGCGCAACCTGATGACCATCCGCATGGCGCAGACCATCGGCATGGCCAAGGTGGCGGAGATGGCGGGCCGCCTCGGCGTCATCGACAACATGCAGCAGACGCTCGCCATGTCGCTCGGCGCCGGCGAGACCACGGTGCTGCGCCTGGCCGGCGCCTATGCCGAGATCGTCAATGGCGGCAAAAAGGTCGAGCCGACGGTGATCGACCGCATCCAGGACAACCAGGGCTGGACCATCTACCGGCACGACCAGCGGCCCTGCGACGGCTGCCAGGCGGCTGACTATACCGGCGGCGAGATGCCCGAGATTCCCGACGCCCGCGAACAGGTCATCGACCCGGCCATCGCCTATCAGATGGTGTCGATGCTGGAAGGCGTCGTGCAGCGCGGCACCGGCACGGCGGTGAAGGCGGTGGGCAAGCCGCTGGCCGGCAAGACCGGCACCACCAATGACGGGCGCGACGTCTGGTTCATGGGCTTCTCGCCCGACCTCGTCGCCGGTGTCTATCTCGGCTTCGACCAGCCGCGCTCGCTGGGCCCGAAGGCGACCGGCGGCGGGCTCTCGGCGCCGATCTTCCGCGACTTCATGATCGAGGCCCTGAAGGACAAGCCGGCGACGCCCTTCCGCGTGCCGCCGGGCATCCGCCTGGTGCGGGTCGACTACATGACCGGCGAGCGCGCCGGTCCGGGGGCCGAGAAGGTGATCCTGGAAGCCTTCAAGCCGGGCACCGAGCCGACCGGCGTGCAGGCGCTGATCCAGGGCGTCACCAATTACGGCCAGGATGCGGGCTACGGCTCGATCATTCCGCTCGGCACCTCCGGCGAGGGCTACCAGGGCGGCACGATGATCATCGATTCCACCGGCGCCTACGGCACCGACCCGACCGGCGGCGGAGTCGTCTCGGGCACGGCGTCCCAGCCCGTGCCGCCTGCGGGCGCCGCGACCACCGGCACGGGCCAGGTGGGCACGGCGCCTGGCGCGCTGCCGGGCACCACGACCTCGCCGGATGGCTCCGTCACCATCGATCCCGGCGCGCTCGAGCCAACGATCCAGCAGACCGGGCCGAACTCCGGCACGGTGGTCGCGCCCGACCAGACCGCCGGCCAGCCGGCCCCGCAGCCGGCCGCGCCGGCC
>JBDHTX010000072.1:0-7262 GCA_039808885.1 Dongiaceae bacterium
AACAAACTCAAACACTTCCGACGCATCGCAACCCGATACGACCGGCGCGCAAGCTACTTCCGAGCCTTCATACACATCGCTTGCTCAATCCTATGGATGCGATGAATGTCGATTCAGCCTACAGCCTGCTGGTCGACTCGGTCGGCGAGGTGCTGAGCCTCAACATGAAGGACTACCAGCGCAATCCGCCGACGCTGAATGCGCGCCTGCGGGAGTTCTCCGACGGCATCTATCGCCTGAACGGTTCGCTGCTGGTGGTGTTGTCGGTCGGCTCCCTGCTCAATTTCGGCAACCATAAGGACGCCGCGTAGGGCCGGTGGGGGCGGAGGCAGGATGGTGATTTGGGACAAGCGATGTGAGGACGGAGCCGCGCGATGAAGTCCTGTCTGGTGGTCGATGATTCCAAGGTCGTGCGCATGGTCGCGCGCAAGATCCTTGAGGGTCTGAATTTCGAGATCGAAGAGGCCGAGAACGGCCGGATCGCCATGGACGCCTGCCTGAAGCGCATGCCCGACGTGATCCTGCTCGACTGGAACATGCCGGTGATGAGCGGCATCGAGTTCCTGCGCGTGCTGCGCAAGTCCGACGGCGGGCAGATGCCGGTCGTGGTCTTCTGCACCACCGAGAACGACATCGCCCATATCCAGGAGGCGATCGGCGCCGGGGCCAACGAATACATCATGAAGCCGTTCGACAGCGAGATCATCGAGTCGAAGTTCAGCCAGGTCGGGCTGATCTGAGTAGAGAGTGCGGGAGATGGGTGTGGTCGAAGCGGGCGTGAGGAAACCGGGGACAGGCAGCACCGCCGCGCCGATCCGCGTGCTGGTGGTTGACGATTCCCACGTCATCCGCGGCCTGCTGACGCGCACGCTCGACTCCGATCCCGGCATCAAGGTCGTCGCCTCGGCCAGCAACGGCAAGGCGGCGATCGAAGAGGTTGCCAAGAACGAGATCGACGTGGTCGTGCTCGATATCGAGATGCCGGTGATGGACGGCATGACCGCGCTGCCGCAGCTGATCGCGACGCGCCCCGGCATCCAGGTCATCATGGCCTCGACGCTGACGCTCAAGGGCGCCTCCATCAGCATGAAGGCGATCTCGCGCGGGGCCGTCGACTATGTGCCGAAGCCGACCTCGACCGGCGAGATCAATTCCGCGGAAGGCTTCAAGCGCGACCTGATCTCGAAGGTCAAGAACTGGGGGACGGCCGGAAGGCGGCGCAAGCCGGGCAGCGCGCCCACGGCGCCGATCCAGCCGGGTTCGGCCCTCAAGCGGCTCTACGCGACCGGACCGATCAAGCTGCGCGACATGCCGACGCTGTTCCGCCCGGACTGCCTGGCCATCGGGTCCTCCACCGGCGGGCCGCAAGCCCTGTTCAAGGTGTTCCAGATGCTGGGCAAGGTCACCAACATGCCGGTCTTCGTGACCCAGCATATGCCGGCGACGTTCACCACCATCCTGGCCGAGCATCTGGCCCAGGCCAGCGGCATGCCCGCGGCCGAAGCCAAGGACGGCGAGCCGGTGACTGCGGGGCGCATCTACGTGGCGCCGGGCGATTTCCACATGACGGTGGCGGTCGAGGGCGGGCGCAAGGTCATGCGCCTCAACAAGAATCCGCCGGAGAATTTCTGCCGGCCGGCCGTCGACCCGATGCTGCGTTCCCTGGCCAAGGCCTATAACGGCAAGGTCATGGTCATGATGCTGACGGGAATGGGGCAGGACGGCGCGAAAGGTTCGAAGGAGATCGTCGATGCCGGCGGCGTGGTCGCCGCCCAGGACGAAGCGACGAGCGTGGTCTGGGGCATGCCCGGCGCCGTAACCTCGGCGGGGCTGTGCAGCGCGGTCCTGCCGCTGTCGGATATCGGGCCCTTCCTGCGCAAGACGATTTCGAGGATGGCAGCATGACCGTGACCGATTTCGAGTTCATCTGTCAGATCCTGCGCGAGCGATCGGGCCTGGTCCTCACCAACGACAAGGCGTACCTGCTCGAAAGCCGCCTGTTGCCGGTCGCGCGCAAGTGGAAGCTGGCGACCTTCGACGACCTGGTGCGGGTGATCCGCTCCAAGATGGACGAAGCGGTGATCAAGGACGTCGTCGAGGCGATGACGACGAATGAATCCTTCTTCTTCCGCGACACCAAGCCGTTCGACCAGTTCAAGTCGCTGGTGCTGCCGGCGATGCTGAAGAACCGCGCCAGCAGCAAGACGATCCGCATCTGGAGCGCCGCCTGCTCGAGCGGCCAGGAAGGCTACTCGCTGGCGATGATCCTGTCGGAGATGGCGGCGCAGCTCAACGGCTGGCGCATCGAGATCATCGGCACCGACCTTTCCACCGACATCCTCGCGCGCGCGAAAGAGGGCATGTACTCGCAGTTCGAGGTGCAGCGCGGCCTGCCCATCACCATGCTGGTGAAATACTTCTCCCAGGTGGGCGACCGCTGGCAGATCAATGCCAAGATCCGCTCGATGGTGCAGTTCCGCGAGTTCAACCTGCTGCACGACCCGATGGCGCTTGGCCGCTTTGATGTCGTGTTCTGCCGCAACGTGCTGATCTATTTCGACCAGCCGACCAAGGGCCGGGTGCTGAACTCGATCGCCAAGCAGATGCCGGATGACGGCTTCCTGTTCCTCGGCGGCGCGGAGACCGTGCTCGGCATCACCGACAAGTTCCAGATGATGCCCGGCCAGCGCGGCGTCTACGGTCTGACCGGCGGCCAGAAGCCGGCGATGGCGCCGCTCGCCGCCGCGGCCGGCGCAAAGCGCTAGATCGGGCGGCGCGAAGCGCTGAAACGAAACGCGCGCCGACCTGGCGCGCGTTGCATCTCCTGAAAACGTAAATCCCGGCAGCCAGCGTGCTAGGCGTTGGCGCCTTCCGCTTTCTTGGGCGCGCCGGTGCGGGCTTCTTCCGGATCGCGCAGCACATAGCCGCGGCCCCACACGGTCTCGATGTAGTTCTCGCCGCCCGTCGCGTTGCTGAGCTTCTTGCGCAGCTTGCAGACGAAGACGTCGATGATCTTCAGCTCCGGCTCGTCCATGCCGCCATAGAGATGATTGAGGAACATCTCCTTGGTCAGGGTCGTGCCCTTGCGCAGCGAGAGCAACTCGAGGATGCCGTATTCCTTGCCGGTCAGGTGCAGCGGCTGGGTCTCGACCTCCACGGTGCGGGTGTCGAGGTTCACGGTCAGCTTGCCGGTCTTGATCACCGATTCCGAATGGCCCTTGGAACGGCGGACGATGGCCTGGATCCGCGCCAGCAATTCGCGCCGGTCAAACGGCTTGGTCAGGTAGTCGTCGGCGCCGAAGCCCAGACCCTTGATCTTGTTGTCGAGCTCGGACAGGCCTGACAGAATCAGGATGGGCGTGTTGACCCGCGAGGATCTGAGGCGCCGCAGCACTTCGTATCCATCAATGTCCGGCAACATCAGATCAAGAATGATGATGTCGTAATCGTAGAGTTTCCCGATCTCCAGGCCATCTTCGCCCAGATCGGTTGTATCGACGATATAGCCTTCCGACTTCAGGATCAGCTCGATGCTCTGAGCCGTATTGGCGTCGTCTTCGACCAGCAATACTCGCATGGCCCCAACTCCCCGTGATGGCTTGACGAGCATTAATACTGATGAATCTTAACCATCTAAAGGCCTCGCTGTAAAGCAATGATCTTGGAAATCCGCAGATTTCTTCGACTTTTTTCCGATGGGCCGGGATTCCACCCGGGCTGCGGGTGCGGGACGGGGTGCCCGTGCAGGGCGTTTCCGGGAGCTTGGCGAGATCTTTGCCCTGTGGATGAATCTGTGGGTAACTTATTGATATCGCGCCGGGATTTTGGCGCCGGCTTGCAACCTTAACTTTAACCGCTGATTAACGCTACTTGTGTACTCTCTGTGACAAGAGGGTCATTTGGCGCAGGGACCAACCTGGGCATGGCGTTAGCGTTGCCGCTCGACGATATCTTGCAGGACATCGACCGGATTCCGGACCGTCGCATCTATGGGCGGGTCGCGGCCGTGCTTGGCATGCTGGTGGAGATCGCCGGCATCGACACCAATCTCGCCATCGGCGCCCGCTGCGACCTGCTCGACCGCGCCAACCGCAAGGTGGGCTGCGAGGTGGTCGGTTTCCGCAACGGGCGGGCGCTTGCGCTGGCCTTCGGCTCGCTGGAAGGCATCGGCCTCGGCAGCAAGGCGATCGTCGTCGACACCGACCCCGTCGTGCGCCCGACCCGCGCTTGGCTCGGCCGGGTGATCAATGCCCTGGGCGAGCCGATCGACGGCAAGGGACCGCTGCCCACCGGCAAGCATCCGGTCAGGATCCGCAACGTGCCGCCCCCCGCGCATGCCCGCAACCGGGTGGGCGGCAAGGTCGACCTCGGCGTGCGCGCCATCAACACCTTCGCCACCTGCTGCAGCGGCCAGCGCATGGGCATCTTCGCCGCGTCCGGCGTCGGCAAGTCGGTGCTGCTGTCGATGATGGCGCGCTACACCTCGCTCGACGTCAACGTCATCGGCCTGATCGGCGAGCGCGGGCGCGAGGTCCAGGAATTCATCGTCGACGAGCTCGGCCCCGAGGGCCTCGCCAATTCCGTCATCGTCGTCGCCACTTCGGACGAATCGCCGCTGATGCGGCGCCAGGCGGCGCAGACGACCCTCGCCATCGCCGAATTCTTCCGCGATTCCGGCGACGACGTGCTGTGCCTGATGGACAGCGTCACCCGCTTCGCCATGGCGATGCGCGAGATCGGCTTGTCGGTGGGCGAGCCGCCGGCGAGCAAGGGCTACACGCCCTCGACCTTCGCCGAATTGCCGCGGCTCTTGGAGCGCGCCGGCCCCGGCACCAGCGGCACGGGCAGCATCACCGGGCTCTTCACCGTGCTGGTGGAGGGCGACGACCACAACGAACCGATCGCCGACGCCGTGCGCGGCATCCTGGACGGCCACATCGTCCTGGAGCGCAGCATCGCCGAACGCGGCCGCTATCCGGCGGTCAACGTGCTGCGCTCGCTCTCGCGCACCATGCCGAACTGCAACAGCGACGCGGAGACCGACATCGTCCGCCGCGCGCGCCAGCATCTCTCGGTCTACGAGGACATGGCGGAGCTGATCCGCCTCGGCGCCTACCGCAAGGGGACCGACCCGGCGGTGGACGAGGCGATCCGCCTCTATCCGGCGATCGAAGCCTTCCTCGGCCAGAAGCGCGCCGAGCACTCCGACCTGTTCACCGGCTATTGCCGCCTGGCCGACATCCTCGGCCTGCCGCATCCCGATGCCGAGCCCGTCGGAACCGCGAAGGCGGTTGACGCATGAGCGGCCTCGACCAATTGCTGCGCCTGCAGCGCTGGACCCTGGACGAGAAGCGCCGCCAGGCCGGCGACCTGGAACTGCTCATCGACCGCCTGGTGAAGGACATCCTGAAGCTCGAGCAGGAGGTCCAGAACGAGATCGATGCGGCGCGCAACGACGTCGAGATGCAGCGCGCCCTGCCGAACTACCGCGAGGCGATGAAGGACCGGCGCAAGCGGCTGGAGAAGTCGATGAACGACCTCCGCGCCGAGCTTGCCAAGCTGCATGACGAGATCACCGAAGCCTTCTCCGAGCTCAAGAAGACCGAGCAGACGATGAAGAACCGGGAACAGCGCCAGAAGGTCGCCGAGCGTCGCCGCGACCAGATCGTCGCCGACGAGATCGGCCTGCAGCTGCACCGTCGCAAGGGCTAGGCCGAGACCCGCGTCGCCGATTTCTCGATCTCTTCCAGCGGCGAGACGGGGAATTCCTTCACCTTCTGGAATTGCAGGGTGCCGGTGTAGTCGCCGATGGCCAGCGCCTCCTGGAACAAGGCGCCGATGTCCTCGCGCATCTTTGGGCCCAGCGCGACATGGCTGCGCACCATCAGGTCGAAGCGCTTCTCGCGCACCAGGCCGTCGAACTGGAACGGCCCCATCTTCGACATGTCGACTTCGACGATGAAGCGGGTGCCGCTCTTGGCGGTCTCCTCGTCCTTGCGGTTCTTGCCGCGGTCGCGCCGGTAGAACAGGTTGATCTGCCGCACCGTGCCGTCATCCAGCAGCGGGATGAAGAAGCAGCGCCAATCGGCGCCACCCTTGTCCTGGGCGAGGCTGGACATCTGGCCGAATTCCTGGCGCAGCTTGCGCACGGTCTCGTCGCGCTCGGCCGAGCCCGCGCGCTGGGCGGCGATGCCGCCCAGCAGCGCCTCGATGTTGCCGCTGCGCAGGGCCTGCATCGCCGCAACCAATCCGGCGGCGAGCTTCGGTCCGGGTTGCGGCAGATGCGCCAGCGCCGCGCCGGGATCCGCATTCGGGCCGGCCGTGGCGTTCCCCAGCCGCATCGCAGCGATCGCTTCGAACAGGCTTGGCCAGCCGCGCGACAGCGTCAGCAGGAATTGCGGCAACGACGGCGCGGCGAGGCCGGCGGCGCCGGCGGGCACCGGAATGGCGGGCTCGATGGCGAAGGACAGCTCGGTGCCGACCGGCACCGCGAGATTGCCATGCAGGACGATGGCGCCGAGCGGCGAATGCAGCACGGCATGGCCGGTCGGCGTATAGCCGATGATGCGGCCGGCCATCACGTGCGGCGCGCCGGCGCTGGCTGCCGGCAGGACCACCGGCTGGCCGGGGCCCGGCGAGATCGCGATGAGGCGCAGCTTGACCTCGGTGCCCGTCGGCAAGGCGGCGAGCAGCTTCAGCGACGCGGCGAGGTTCTGCGGCACCTGCGCCGGGGTCTGTCCCGCTCCGGCCGCGGCGGCGAGTGCGGGAGCGGCTCCGCCGGAGGCCAGGAACAGGGTTTCGATCTTCGCCTGCACCTCGGTCTGCAACGTGCTGCCGAGCTTCGGCGGCGGTGTCGCGCCGGGTGCCGGCGGCAAGGGCAGGGCGACCGGCGCGTTGGGAACGGGCTGGCCCGGAAGCGAGGGCTGGGCCGCCTGGGCTGGGTTTGCGCCGGAGGGAGTGGCGCCGGGAGGATTTGCGCCGGCCGGGTTTACGCCGGGGCTGGCGAGGTTCAGCGCTTCTTCCGGCAAGGCGGTCAGGCCGGGAATGATGGCGGCGCCGAGCTGAACCGGGTTCTGGCCGGGCGCCGCGGGCGCCGCCGGCAGGGTCGGGCTCGGCAGCAGGGAGCGGAACAACTGGGTCAGGGTGTCGGGCGGCGCCTGGACGATAGTGCCCTGCAGCACGCTGCCGGCGATGGCGACCGGGATGGCCGGCGTGGCGGGCCGCGGCGGCGGCGCGGCGTTGCCGCTGCCGCTGGTCGCGGG
>JBDHTX010000073.1:0-7117 GCA_039808885.1 Dongiaceae bacterium
ATGATCGACCACTCCCGGTCCGACAGATCGAAGCGAGCCATGACCAAACTCCCTCTCGTCTACGGAGTTTGAATCACAATCCCGCCCGCAAAGGAATCCCCTTATGAGTACAGAACCTAGTCGGCCTGGTCCAGCGCGCGGCGCAGCATGTCGTCGTCGATATTGCCGCCGGATGCGACGATGACGATGTTGTCGTGCGGCTGCGGAACGCGGCCCCGCAGCGCCGCCGCCAGGCCCACGGCGCCGCCCGGCTCCAGCACCAGCTTCATCCAGCGCGCGGCGAAGGCGATGGCGGAAAGCGCCTCGTCGTCGCTGGCGGTCAGCGCGCCGGCCAGCAGCCGGCGATTGATCTCGAACGTGATGAGGCCCGGGCTCTTCGACATCAGCGCGTCGCAGATCGAGCGGGCATTGCCGGTGTTTTCGATCCGCTTGCCGGCGGCCAGCGACTTGACGTGGTCGTCGAAATCCTTCGGCTCGCAGGCATAGACCCGCGCCGCCGGATGATGCGCCTTCACCGCCGTGGCGATGCCGGAGACGAGGCCGCCGCCGCTGGCCGGGGCCAGCACCACATCGGGCTTCAGGCCGAACCGGGCCATGTCCTCGGCGATCTCCAGGCCGATGGTGCCCTGGCCGGAAATGATCGCCGGATCGTCGTAGGGCGGCACCAGCACATAGCCCTTGTCCTTGGCGATGCCGCGGGCGATCGCCTCGCGGTCCTCCTTGTAGCGGTCGAACAGCACCACCTCGGCGCCCCAGCCGCGGGTGTTGTCGAGCTTGATGCGCGGCGCGTCGGCCGGCATGACGATGATCGCCTTGACGCCCAGCTGCGCGGCGGCGGCGGCGACCCCCTGGGCGTGGTTGCCGGAGGAGAAGGCGACCACGCCGGCGACCTTGCCGGCCTCCTGGGCCGCGCGGATCTTGTTGTAGGCGCCGCGGAACTTGAACGACCCGGTGATCTGCAGACATTCCGGCTTCACGAAGGCGCTACAGCCGAGCCGGCGGTCGAGCTCCGGGAAGCGCAGCAAGGGCGTGCGCTGGGCATGGCCCTCGATGCGCCGCGCCGCCGCCTGGATGTCGGCGAGGGCGGGAAGGGCTGATGTCGTGTCGGCGGTTGCCGCCTCAGTTCTTGTCTGCAAGGCCGAGATCCTCCGCGAGACCCAGACCGGCGACGCCCTTGTTCAGGCGGGCGCGGTAGATCTGGGTGTTTTCCAGCACCCGCATGACATAGTTCCGGGTCTCGTCGAAGGGAAGCGATTCGATCCAGTCGATGACATCGACGCCGCGCTGGCGCGGGTCGCCATAGGTGTAGATCCAGTCGCGGGCCCGGCTGGGGCCGGCATTGTAGGCCGCCGCCGTGAGGACATAGGAGCCGTCGAAGCGGTTGAGCAGGTCATCGACATAGGCGCGGCCCAGGGTCACGTTGTAGCTGGCCTCGCTCAGGCGCTTTTCCGCGAATTTGACGCCGATCTTCTTGGCCACACCCTTGGCCGTGCTGGGCAGCAGCTGCATCAGGCCGCGCGCGCCGGCCGCGGATACCGCGCCGGCGTCGAAGGCGCTTTCCTGGCGGATCAGGCCCAGGATCAGCGCCGGCTCGGGGTTCTGGCCCTCCGGCAGCTTGATGACCGGGTAGAGGTAGTCGATCATCTCGACGCCCCGGGTGCGCGCCTCCTTGGCGACGGCGACGGCGAAATCGCGGCGCTTGATCTCGTCGGCGAGGCCGGCGACCAGCTGGTATTCCGCCGGCTTGCTGCTGAGCTCCATCAGCTTGGAGAGGAACAGGCGGGTGCGGTCGCCTTCGCCCACCGCCGTCAGCTGGCGCACCACGCGGACCAGCTCCTTCTTGTCGAAGACCTGCTTTTCCTTGGCCGAGGGCTTCGGCGTTCCGGCCAGGCGGATCTCGCGCTTGTCGGCGAGGCGCAGCGCCGCCACCTGGCCGTAGAAGCTGGTGATGCCCTTGGCGGCGGCCTTGTACCAGTCCTGCGCCTTGGCCACGTCGCCCATCTGCTCGGCGGCGCGGCCGGCCCAATAGGCGCCGCGCGACTGCGAGATGATCGAGGTGGTGCCGGCATAGAGCGCCGTGAAATGCCGCATCGCCGTCGGCGCGTCGTCGAGGAAGCGCAGCGCGATCCAACCCGCCAGGAACTCGCCCTCGGCGAAAGCCTCGCCCGAATCCGAGCCATGCGCGGCGGCCAGGCGATAGGCGGCGGAAACGTTGCCGCTGTCGAGCGAGCCGCGCGCGGCCTTCTTCAGCTCCGCCCACATGAGGTCCGGCTTGGGCACGTTCTGCGGCGGCGGGTCCAGCAAATCGGCCGCCTGTTCGAACTTGTCCTGGCGCCGCAGCAGCCGGGCGCGCTCGAAGATCAGGCCGGGATCGTTGCGCAGGGATTGCGGCACCGCCGCCACCGCCGCGGCGGCGTCCTTGGCCTGGTCCTCCAGCTTCATGCGGGCGCGAGCCAGTGCCTGGTGGTCCTTGTCGACGCGCGCCAGCTGGCGGATGGCGTCGTCGCGCTCATCGTCCCACAGCAGGCGATCAAGGCGGGCCCAGTGCTCCTTGGCATGGAGCAGGTGGCCGAATCGCTGCAGGAAGGTCTGCTCGTCCTCGCGGTCGAAATCGCGCTCGACCCAGGCGGTCTGCACCACGCGCTCGGCGCGCTGCTCCTGCCGGGTCGCGATCAGGGCGCCGGCCAGCTTCATCGCGCCTTCGGCCGTGCTGGGCTCGCGCTCGCCGAACCATTGCAGGACGTCCTGCGGCTTCAGGTAGTCCGGCATGGCCCGCTCGGCCTGCTGGGTCAGGGTGTAGCGCAGCGGCCAGTCGGGATTGGCCTTGAGGAAGGCCGCCATCTCCTTGAAGTCGCGCCCCGGTCCCGGCCGGGTCAGGTCGAGCCAGATGACCACCTTGCCAAGCAGCGGGTCCTTGGCCCGTGCGGCCAGCCGGCGGGCTTCCTTCCAGCGGTCCTTGTCGACCGCGGCGAAGGCCTGCTTGTAGAGGTTGATGTCCTTGGCGTTGAGTCCGGCCGAATCGGCGGCGCCGGCCGGAATCGGGGCGACGGCAAACAGCGCCAGCCCCACCAGGCAGGCGAAAAAAGCCAGGAATTGCCGCACTTTGACCCTCTTAACCATAACGCTCCGGCATTTTAATGGGCGCTCCCGGGTCCCGTAAACAGCAGGCCGGCCGCGGCTACGGCAAGGCCGGCAGCTTGCATCCGCCGACTCCCCGCCAAGATCGCCGGATTATGGTGACCAATTCGTTATCATTGGCTTGAAAGCACGGCAGGAGCGTGGCAATTCTCGCCCTTCGCGCCGCGACGTGATCCGCGTCACAGTCCGGGCAGCGTTATGCAGGAAAGGCGGCCCGACATGGCGATCTTCCAAGGTTCGATCACGGCCCTGATCACCCCCTTCAAGGATGGCAAGGTCGACGAGAAGGGCTTCCAGAGCTTCGTCGCCTGGCAGATCGCCGAAGGCATCGACGGCGTGGTGCCCTGCGGCACCACCGGCGAATCGCCGACGCTCTCGCATGACGAACACAAGCGGGTGGTGGAACTCTGCGTCGAGGTGGCGAAAGGCAAGGTTCCCGTCATCGCCGGCACCGGGTCGAACTCGACGGAGGAGGCGATCGACCTCACCCAGCACGCGCAAAGGGCCGGCGCCGACGCGGCGCTGATCGTGCTGCCCTATTACAACAAGCCGACGCCGGAAGGGCAGTACCAGCACTTCAAGGCGATCCACGATTCCACCAACCTGCCGATCATCATCTACAACGTCCCGCCCCGCAGCGCGGTCGACATGTCGGTCGACACCATGGCGCGGCTGGCGAAGCTGCCCCGCATCGTCGGGGTGAAGGACGCGACCGCCGATCTGGCCCGGCCGATCCGCACCAAGCTCGCCATCGACAAGGAGTTCTGCATGCTCTCGGGCGAGGATGCGACGGCCCTGCCGTTCCTGGCCCAGGGCGGGGTCGGCTGCATCTCGGTCACCTCGAACGTGGCGCCGCGCCTGACGGCGGAAATGCACCGCGCCTGGCGCGGCGGCGACCTCAAGAAGGCGATGCAGATCAACGAGCGCCTGCTGCCGGTGAGCGATGCGATGTTCTGCGAGACCAGCCCGGGCCCGGTGAAATATGCCGCCAGCCTGCTCGGCCGCGCCTCCGACGAGCTCCGCCTGCCGCTGGCGCCGATCGCCGAGGCTTCCCGCCAGAAGGTGAAGGCGGCAATGACCAAGGCCGGCCTGATCAATTGAGCTGCCGATTGATCAGGCATACCGGGCGGTCATGACGACATGGCGCGAGATCCCAGCACCCAGCGCTTCGCGGCGCAGAACCGCAAGGCGCGCCACGACTACCTGATCGAGGAGACGATCGAGGCCGGCATGATGCTGACCGGCTCCGAGGTGAAGACCCTGCGCCTGGGCCGCGCCTCGATCGCCGAGGCCTTCGCGGCGGAGAAGAACGGCGAGTTCTTCCTGTTCAACGCCTATTTCCCGGAATACGAGGGCGCCAGCCATTTCGGCCACCAGCCGCGGCGCGCCCGCAAGCTGCTGCTGCGCAAGCGCGAGATCAACAAGCTGATCGGGCTCACCCAGCGCGCCGGCCTGACGCTGATCCCGTTGTCGATCTATTTCAACGAGCGCGGCATCGCCAAGGTCGAGCTGGGCCTGGCCAAGGGCAAGCGCAAGGTCGACAAGCGCGCGGCGGAGAAGGAACGCGACTGGAAGCGCGAGCAGTCGCGGCTCCTCGCCCATCGCACGAAAGACCAGTGAGCGCGCTCTCCGTCATCGGCTTCGACGCCGACGACACGCTCTGGCACAATGAGCGTGTCTTCCGCCTGACCGAGGAGCGCTTCGCCGCCCTGCTCGGCGACCACGCGCCGGCGCCGGATGTGAGCCGGCGCCTGCTGGAGGCGGAGCGGCGCAACCTGCAGTTCTACGGCTACGGCATCAAGGGCTTCACCCTGTCGATGATCGAGACCGCCCTGGAGCTGACGGAGGGCAGGGTTTCAGCCGCCGCGATCCGGGAGATCCTTGAGTCCGGCCGCGAGATGATGCGCCATCCGGTGGAGATCTTCCCCGGCGTGCGCGAGACGCTGGAGGCCCTGCGCGGCGATTTCTGCCTGGTGCTGATCACCAAGGGCGACCTGTTCGACCAGGAGCGCAAGCTGGCCGCCTCGGGCCTCGCCGAGTTGTTCCACGGCGTCGAGATCGTCAGCGACAAGAACGCCGCCACCTATCAGCGGCTGTTCGCCCGCCACGGCGCGGGGGCGGAGCGGGCCATGATGGTCGGCAATTCGGTCAAATCCGACATTCTGCCGGCGATCGAGGCGGGCAGCTGGGGCGTGCACGTCCCCTATCACATCACCTGGGCGCTCGAGCACGCCGAGGCCCCGCTCGATCATCCCCGCTTCAAGCGGGTGACGCATCTGGCGGAAATCGCTAGGCTGGTCGCGGAAATCGCCGCCTCCTGAGTCGCCGCGTTTTTCGGGGGAAGAGATGAAGATCCGCGACGCCACGCCCGCCGACGCCACGGCGATCAAGCTGATGATCCGCGAGCTCATTGCCTATGAGGGCACCAGTATCGAGCTCACCTTCACCGTCGAGCAATTGGCGGCGGCGCTGTCCGGCGAGGCGCCGCGGCTGCGCGGCCTGATCGCCGAGGATGCCGACGGCATAGCCGGCTTTGCCACCTACACGGTGGACTTCGCCATCTGGACCGGCGGCGACGTGCTGCGCATCGATGACGTCTTCGTGCGCGAGCGGGCGCGGGGGGCGGGGGCGGGCAGTGCCTTGATGGCGCGCATCGCCGAGATCGGCATCGCCGCCGGCATGCCCTGCCGCTGGGAGATCGAGGTCTCCAACACGCGGGCGCAGCACTTCTATTCCACGCTCGGGGTCGAGATCCGCGACAAGAAGGTGGCGCGCTGGAGCCTCATCGCCATGCGCACGGCGCTGGCGAAGCTGCAGCGCGCGGGACAATAGACGGCGCGCGGGCGGCGACGTCCTACCGCCCCAGCGCAGCCTTGGCCTTGCCCACCACGTCCCTGAACATGGCCGGCGTCAGCCGGTTGGTGTTCGTGTTGTAGCGCGAGCAGTGATAGCTGTCGAAAAGCACGCGGCCGGCCGGCAGGTCGTGCCTGGCGCCGTGGCCGAACCTGGCGGCGGATTTCTTGAGGCCGCTGCCCACCAGCACCGCGTCATGGGCGATCGAGCCCAGGGCCAGCACCACCTTGACCCGGGGCAGGGCGGCGAGCTCGCTCTTCAGGAAGCGGTTGCAGATGCGGATCTCTTCCGGCGTCGGCTTGTTTTCCGGCGGCACGCATTTGACGGCGTTGGAGATGCGGCAGTCGACCAGTTCCAGGCTGTCATCCGGCCGCCGCTCATAGACGCCCCGGGCGAGGCCGAATTCCAGCAGGGTGGCGTAGAGCAGGTCGCCGGCATAGTCGCCGGTGAAGGGCCGGCCGGTGCGGTTGGCGCCCTGCAGCCCCGGCGCCAGGCCGACGATCAGCAGCCCGGCATCCACGGGGCCGAAGGGCATGACCGGGGCATTGTGCCAGTCGGGATACTTGGCGCGGGCCTTGGCGCGGAATCCCGCCAGGCGCGGGCACAGCTGGCAATCCGGGGGCGGGCAACCGGTCGGCGGCAGGTCAAGTGCGGGCGTCTTCATGCCCGCACTCTAGCCGAAGCGCACGAGTCAGGAAGCCGCGCGAATAAGGCGCATCAGGAGGCGTCGGCCTCGCCCGCCTCGTTGGCGGCCACCGCCGCGGCGCTGTGGTGCGAATGGCTCGATTGCGGGCGCGGCCCGGCATGCTGGCGCGCGATCAGGGGGGAAAGCTCCTCCAGCTCGATGAAATTGTCGGCCTGGCGCCGCAATTCATCGGCCACCATCGGCGGCTGCGAGCGGATGGTGCTGACCACCGAGACGCGCACCCCCTTGCGCTGCACCGCCTCGACCAGGCGGCGGAAGTCGCCGTCGCCGGAGAACAGCACCACGTGGTCCAGATGCGAGGCCATCTCGAGCACGTCGATGGCGAGCTCGATGTCCATGTTGCCCTTGATTTTCCGGCGGCCCATGGAATCGGTGTATTCCTTGGTCGGCTTGGTCACCATGGTGAAGCCGTTGTAGTCG
>JBDHTX010000074.1:0-6792 GCA_039808885.1 Dongiaceae bacterium
CCACCATCGCCTCGAAGGTGTCGTCCCAGCCGTATTCCTGCGCATAGAGCCTGCCGTGCTGCTGCACGACCCAGCCGATATCGCCGGGCTGGTGCGGGCGCAGGATGTAGGGCACGCGCGTTTCGCGCTCGGCGGAAAGCAGCGTCTCGATCTCGCTCATCGCCGCGATCAGGCGCTGCTGCTGGCGCGGCGTGAGGTCGCTCAGCATCAGCGCCATGTCGTCGCGCGAGCGCGCATTCAGCTCGCCGAACCGGCGCTGGCCGGCCTCCGTGAGGCTGAGCACTTGCTGGCGCCCGTCGGTCCTGGATGCGGTTCGCCGGATGAGGTCGCGCGCCTCGAAGCTTTTCAGGATGCGGCTCAGATAGCCGGGGTCGAGATCGAGCCACTGGGCCAGGTCCTTCGCCATCGCCTGCTCGCGATGCGCCAGCTCGTAGAGCACCCGCGCCTCGGCCAGCGAGAACTCGCTGCCCACCAGCCCCTCGTTCAGGACGCCGATGCGCCGCGTGTAGAACCGGGAAAACCGCCGGACCGCTTCCACGCAGTATCCAGGCTCCATCGCCACCTCCGCCAGCGCCGGACCGATTTCTTGCTGACGTTAAGGCATTTAGTTGACGATGGCAACTAATTAAGCCGCGCCTCGATGCGCTTCAGCCACTCCGGCTGCAGCATGGCATCCTCGATGAAAGCGATGTCCGGGCTGAGGTAGCGGTCCTGCTCCAGCGACGGGATCGCCGCGCGCAGCTGATCATAGGCCGCCTGGGTGCCCTGCCCCAGATGCAGTCGCGGCAGGAACTCGATGGCCTGCGCCGCGCAGAGATACTCGATCGCCAGGATGCGCCGGGTGTTGTCGATCACCTTCAGCGCCTTGAGGGCGCCCGGCGTGCCGAGGCTGATGTGGTCCTCCTGCTGCGCCGAGGTGACGTAATTGTCGGCGACGGCCGGCTGGCTCAGGCGCTTGTTCTCCGCCGCCAGCGAGGCGGCGACGTATTGCACGATCATCAGTCCGGAATTGACCCCCGGCTGTTTCACCAGGAAGGCCGGCAGGCCGCTGGTCGCCGGATTGAGCAGGCGGTCAATCCGGCGCTCGGCGATCGAGCCGAGCTCGGCGATGGCCAGCGCCATCAGATCCACCGCCATCGCCACCGACTGGCCGTGCGGATGCGCGTTCGAGATGACGCGATAATTGGCGGGCGTGCCAAGCACCAGTGGATTGTCGGTCGCGGACTTGAGCTCGATGACGATCTGTCGCTCCGCATGATCGAGCTGGTCGCGCGTCGCGCCATGCACCTGCGGGATCGAGCGCACGGACAGCGCATCCTGGGTGCGGTGGCCGCGGTAGCGCTCCACCATCTCACTGCCCTTCAGCAGCCGGCGCAGGCGACGGCCGACCTCGACGACGCCGGCATGCGGCTTCAAACTCAGCACCTCTTCGTCGAAGGCGTCGGTCTGGCCCTTGAGCGCCTCGAAGGAGAGCGCCGCCACGATGTCGGCCCAGGCGGCGAGCCGCGCCGCCTCGACCACGCCGAGGCAGGAAAGCCCGGCGAGGCAGCGCGTGCCGTTGACCAGGCAGAGCCCGTCTTTCGGGCCGATCTCGATGACATGCAGGCCGGCAGCGGCGATGGCATCGGCGGCAGGCATCCGCTGGCCGTCCATCTCGACCTCGCCGATGCCGATCAGGGCGAGGCCGATATGGGCGCCGTGCACGATGTAGCCGACCGAGCCCTGGCTCGGCACCACGGGATTGATGCCGCGATTGAGAAAGGCAACCAGCTGGTCGACCACCGCGACACCGACGCCGGAATGGCCGTGGCACATGTCGTTGACCAGCGCCACCATGATGGCGCGCGTCTCGGCCGGATGCAGCGGCTCGCCGACGCCGCAGGCGTGACTCAGCAAAGTGTTGCGCGACAGCTTCGCCAGCTCGTCCGGCGCCAGCGGCACGTCGCTGAGCGCGCCCAGGCCGGTGGTGATGCCATAAGCCTTCTCGCCCTTGGCGACGATGCGCTCGACGATGGCGCGGCCATTGGCGAGCTTGGCCCGCGCCGCCTGGCCGATGGCGAGCTTCGCGCGGCCATGGGCGATGGCGGCGATGGCGTCGCAGCCGAGAGGGGCGTCGTCGCGGACGACCAGGGGCAGGACGGCTTCGCGGGCGGACATGGCTGACCACTTGTATAGACAGGTATAGCCAGCAGATTTAGGCTTCGGCAGTCGCGCCGTCAAAGAAAAACGGGCCGGTCACAAGGACCGGCCCGTTGAGATTTTCGAATGCCGGATTTGGCGCGGGCGGAAAGGCTAGAACAACCCCTCGACCTCGCCCTTGGCATTGAGCTTGATCGAATTTGCCGAGGGCACCCGCGGCAGGCCCGGCATGGTCATGATCTCGCCGCAGACCACGACGATGAACTCGGCGCCGGCGGACAGCCGCAGTTCGCGGATCGGCACCACGTGGTTGCTCGGGGCGCCCTTCAGGTTCGGGTCGGTGGAGAAGCTGTACTGGGTCTTCGCCATGCAGACCGGGTAGTGGCCGAAGCCCATCTTCTCGAACTCGGTGAAGCGGTCGCGCACCGCCTTGTCGGCGATGATGCCCTGGGCGCCATAGAGGCTCTGGGCGATGGTCCGCACCTTGTCCCAGAGCGGCATGTTCTCCGGATAGAGGTAGTTGAAGTTGTTCTTCTGCTCGGCCAGGCGCACCACCGCATGGGCCAGCTTCTCGATGCCGGCGGAGCCATAGGCCCAGTGGTTGCACTCGATGGCCTCGGCGCCCAGCTCGCTGCAGATCTGCCGGACCGCATCCAGCTCGGCATCCGTGTCGGCGACGAAGCGGTTGATGCCCACCACCGGCGGCACGCCGAACTTCTTCACGTTCTCGATGTGGCGCGCGAGGTTCGAGGCGCCCTTCTTCAGCGCCTCGATGTTCTCCTTGCCGAGATCCTCCTTGGCGACGCCGCCATGCATCTTCAGCGCGCGCACGGTGCAGACGATCACCGCGGCCGCCGGCTTCAGGCCCGCCTTGCGGCACTTGATGTCGAAGAACTTCTCGGCGCCCAAATCGGCGCCGAAGCCGGCCTCGGTCACCACGTAGTCGGCGAGCTTCAGTGCCGTGGTGGTGGCGATCACCGAGTTGCAGCCATGGGCGATGTTGGCGAAGGGGCCGCCATGGATGAAGGCCGGGTTGTTCTCCAGCGTCTGCACCAGGTTCGGCGCGATGGCGTCCTTCAGCAGCACGGTCATCGGGCCCTCGGCCTTGAGGTCGCGGGCGTAGATCGGCTTCTTGTCGCGGGTATAGCCGACGATGATGTTGCCCAGTCGCTGGGTCAGGTCCTTCAGGTCGCGCGACAGGCAGAAGATGGCCATGACCTCGGAGGCCACGGTGATGTCGAAGCCGTCCTCGCGCGGGAAGCCGTTGGCGGTGCCGCCCAGCGAATTGACGATGGAGCGCAGGGCGCGGTCGTTCATGTCCATCACGCGGCGCCAGGTGACGCGGCGGGTGTCGAAGCCGAGGTCGTTGCCCCAGTAGATGTGGTTGTCGATCAGCGCCGAGAGCAGGTTGTGCGCCGTGCCGATGGCGTGGAAGTCGCCGGTGAAATGCAGGTTGATGTCCTCCATTGGCACGACCTGGGCATAGCCGCCGCCGGCGGCACCGCCCTTCACGCCGAAGCAGGGGCCGAGGCTCGGCTCGCGCAGGCAGATGATGGCCTTCTTGCCGATGCGGTTGAGGCCGTCGCCGAGGCCGACCGTGGTCGTGGTCTTGCCCTCGCCCGCCGGGGTCGGGCTGATCGCGGTCACCAGGATGAGCTTGCCGTCCGGCTTGCTCCTCTGCGCCTCGATGAAGTCCATGGAGATCTTGGCCTTGGTATGGCCGTAGGGCAGCAGACTCTCTTCCGGAATGCCCAGCTTCGCGGCGACTTCGCGCACCGGCTTCATCTTGGCTTCGCGCGCGATCTCGATGTCGCTGCCGACTTTCTTGCTCATGGACCCCTGCTCCTTGGAACCGACGATGGACCCCGTCGCCCGGCCGCGCCGGCCGGCCTCTGCCGTCGGGCGCTGCGCAATGTGGCGGGGTGTTGAAAAACGCGGCCAAGCCTATGGAGAAACCGCAATCCGAGAAAGCCTGAAGGCGACTGTTTCTTGTCGAATTTCCGTCGGCCGGCGACGTTTCCCGGACAGGCTTCGCTGCTTTCGCAGCCGCTTAGCGACCGATCTTGCAGTTCCGCTGAATGCGAATAGTTCAATCAAATCAAATACAAAACTGGAGGTTTCCTTCACGGCTGATTCATCCGGGCCGGCTATCCTGGGACTGCAATTCCGGGCCGCCGCAGCAATGCCCCTTGATGCCGGCATCCCGATCTCGAGGTCCCAGCCGGGTGAATTGCCCCGTCCCCCATCGAAGCCCGGCAACCGGGCCGCTGTCGCAAGGCAGCGGCCCGTCCCCTTTTTGTGGCGCACACCTTCGCCGCGGCGCGCCGCAGCGCACGCGACGTCCCGGCGGCGCGCTGCTTGTGCGGATGGCGGCGATCCGATAACTACTCGCGCACTGGTAACTACTCGCGCACGGGTAACTACTCGCGCACGGGGGCGATTAGCTCAGTTGGTAGAGCGCTTCCTTTACACGGAAGATGTCGGCGGTTCGAGTCCGTCATCGCCCACCACGCTTCGCCCTGAAGGGCTACGCGTGGCGCAGCCACGAGGAGACCTTCAGGGCGAAGCGCGTCCGGCGTAGCTGGAGCGCAGCGAGAGCGAAGACGGACTGGTTGGAGGTCATAATCTGGTACGTCTACATCATCCGCAGCACGGCCGATCCCGATCAAGAGTATGTCGGGCTCAGCGAGGATCTCAAGCAAAGGCTGTCGGATCACAATGCCGGCAAGTCGACACATACGGCAAAATTCCTGCCCTGGAAGCTGCTCTGGTATTGCGCCTTCCCGGACAAGAAGAGGGCTCTAGCCTTTGAGCGGTATCTGAAGTCGCATTCAGGCAGGGCATTCTCGAAGAAGCGATTGACTTAGCGACCGCCTATTCCGAACCCTCTCTCGATCGCATTCCAAAACGAAACCGGCCGCCTTTTGGGCAGCCGGTCGTCACATCGTCGATGTGGAATCTCTTGTCGATCAGTTCACCGCGTCCTTGAGGCCCTTGCCGGCCTTGAACTTCGGCAGCTTCGAGGCGGGGATCTGAATCTCTTCGCCGGTGCGCGGATTGCGTCCCTTGGACTTCGCGCGCTTCGCCACGCTGAACGTGCCGAAGCCGACCAGGCGAACCTCGTTGTTCTTCTTCAGCGCCTTCGTGATCGCATCGAACACGGCGTCGACCGCACGCGCCGCATCGGATTTGGAAAGGCCCGTGTCATCGGCCACTTCCGCAATCAAATCGTTCTTGTTCACGTGGAACCCCCCTTGCTCTCTGAAACGGACGGATTGCTTCTTCTAGGCCCTTGGAGGCCGGATTTTAGAACCCGGTTTTTGATGCCGTCAATGAAAGAACCGCGATTATCCCCAGGATAATCGCGGTTCTTCGCGGACTTTATTCGATGCTTCGGTGCGGAAAACTTAGCGTCGCATCAATGCGTCACGATGCCAACATCGTCATCGCCGCCCTTGTCGGCAACCGCCGTCGCAGGCTCGGGCGGCTCGATCCACTCGATCGGCGTCAGCGGACTCGCCAACGCGCGACGCAACACTTCGTCGACCGTCGATGCAGGAATGATCGCCAAACCGCGCTTCACATTGTCCGGGATGTCAGCCAAATCCTTCTCATTCTCCGAGGGGATCAGAACTGTCTTGATACCCGCACGCAACGCGGCCAGCAGCTTCTCCTTCAACCCGCCGATCGGCAGCACGCGGCCACGCAACGTGACCTCGCCCGTCATCGCCACGTCGCGGCGCACCGGGATGCCGGTGAGCACCGAGACGATGGTGGTCACCATCGCGACGCCGGCCGATGGGCCATCCTTCGGCGTGGCGCCTTCCGGCACGTGCACATGGATGTCCTTGCGGTTGAACAAGGTGGGCTTTATGCCAAATTCGGTCGACCGCGACTTGACGAAGGATTCCGCGGCCTGCACGGATTCCTTCATGACGTCGCCGAGCTTGCCGGTGGCGATCACGCGGCCCTTGCCGGGCACCGTCACCGCCTCGATGGTCAGGATCTCGCCGCCCACCTCGGTCCAGGCGAGACCGGTGGTGACGCCGACCATGTCGTGCGCCTCCGCCTCGCCGTAGCGGAACTTCTTCACCCCGGCGAACTTGCCGAGATTGCGCCGGTTGATGGCGATCTTCTTGAGATTCTTCATCAGAATCTCTTTGATCGACTTGCGCGCCAGGTTGGCGATCTCGCGCTCCAGGTTGCGCACGCCGGCCTCGCGCGTGTAGTAGCGCACCAGGTCGCGGATCGCGTCCTCGGAAACCGACCATTCGGCCTTCTTCAGCGCGTGATCCTTCATCTGCTTGGGGATCAGGTGGCGGAAGGCGATCTCCACCTTCTCATCCTCGGTGTAGCCGGGGATGCGGATGACCTCCATGCGGTCCAGCAGCGGCTGCGGCATGCGCAGCGTGTTGGCGGTGGTGATGAACATCACGTCCGAGAGGTCGTAGTCGACCTCCAGGTAATGGTCATTGAAGTTGACGTTCTGCTCCGGGTCGAGGACCTCGAGCAGCGCCGACGACGGATCGCCCCGCCAGTCCTGTCCCAGCTTGTCGATCTCGTCGAGCAGGAACAGCGGGTTGGACGACTTCGCCTTCTTCATCGCCTGGATGACCTTGCCGGGCATCGAGCCGATATAGGTCCGGCGATGGC
>JBDHTX010000075.1:0-5404 GCA_039808885.1 Dongiaceae bacterium
CCCAGCGTGCGGATCCGCGCGCGGGCATGGATTTCGTTCTGCGACATCACCGTGGTGATGGGCCGGAAGCGCTCGATGATCGACCGCACATAGGGACGGATCGCCGGGCTGGTCAGCAGCACCGGGCTCTCGCCCATGATGGTGTGGCGCTCGAAGGCCTGGCGCACCAGCTGGATGAACTGCTGCAGCACGGTGGGAGCCATGACCAGCTGCTTCTCCTCGCCCTCGCCATGCAGCGCATCGGAGAAGGCCTGCTCCCATTCCGGCGACAGGGTGAGGATCGGGATGACGCCGGTCTGGTCGGTGGCCGCGTCGCTGATCTGGCGGGCGAGGCGCGCCCGCACATGCTCGGTGATCATGGTGACGTTGCGGGAGTAGCCGCAGGCCTCCGAGATGCCCTCGAGCACGTTGGGCAGGTCGCGGATCGAGATGCGCTCGCCCAGCAGCCCCTGCAGCACGCGCTGCACGCCGCTGACCGAAATCTGGCCGGGGATCAGATCGGCCACCAGCTTCTGCTGCTCCTTGGGCAGTTCGTCGAGCAGCTTCTGCGTCTCGGCATGCGAGAGCAGCTCGGACATGTTGTCCTTGATGAGCTCGGTCAGGTGCGTGGTGATGACCGTCGACGGGTCGACCACGGTATAGCCGCGGAACAGCGCCTCCTCGCGCAGCGACGGGTCGACCCACATCGCCGGCAGGCCGAAGGTCGGCTCGACGGTCTCTTCCCCGGCGAGGTTGATCTTGTCGCCGCGCGGATCCATGACCAGGAGCATGTTGGGCCGCAGATCGCCGCGTCCCGCCTCGATCTCCTTGACCCGCACGACATAGGAATTGGCGTTGATCTGCAGGTTGTCCTGGATGCGCACCGCGGGCAGGACGAAGCCCATCTCGCCCGCCAGCTGGCGGCGCAGCGCCTTGATCTGGTCGGTCAGGCGGTGGCCCGCCTCCGCATTGATCAGGCCGAGCAAGCCATAGCCAAGCTCGATGCGCACCGCGTCGATGGAGAGGGCGGAGGAGATCGGCTCCTCCAGCACCGGCGCCGCGGCCTGCTGGTGGGCGACCGCGGTCACGGCCTCCCCGGCCACCACCTTCTGCCGGCGCGAGACCACATAGGCGCCGCCGCCGGCCAGGCCGGCGAGCAGCAGGAAGGGGACCGCCGGAATGCCCGGCAGCACCGCCATCACGACCATCAGGAAGGACGCCATGCCGAGCGCGGCGGGATAGCTGGAGAGCTGCGCGAACAGCGCCTTGTCGGTGGAGCCGGCGATGCCGGCCTTGGTCACCAGCATGCCGGCCGCGGTCGACACGATGAGGGCGGGGATCTGCGTTACCAGGCCGTCGCCGACCGTCAGCAGGGTGTAGGATTTCGCTGCGTCGCCCATCGACAGGTCCTGCTGGGCCACGCCGATGATGATGCCGCCGACGATGTTGATGAAGGTGATGATCAGGCCGGCGATGGCGTCGCCGCGCACGAACTTGGCGGCGCCGTCCATCGAACCGAAGAAGCTGCTCTCGTCCTCCAGCTCCTTGCGGCGGGCGCGGGCTTCCTTCTCGTCGATCAATCCGGCGGAGAGGTCGGCGTCGATCGCCATCTGCTTGCCGGGCATGGCGTCCAGGCTGAAGCGCGCCGAGACCTCGGCGATGCGGCCGGAACCCTTGGTGATGACGACGAAATTGACCAGGACCAGGATGGCGAAGACGATCAGGCCGATGACGTAGTTGCCGCCCATGATGAAGCCGCCGAAGGCCTCGATCACGTGGCCGGCGGCGTCGGTGCCCTCGTGGCCGTGGGTCAGGATCAGGCGCGTCGACGCCAGGTTGAGCGACAGCCTGGTCATGGTGACGATCAGCAGCACGGTCGGGAAGGTGCTGAAGTCCAGCGGCTTCTGGATGAACAGGACCACCATCAGGATCAGCACGGCGACAGTGATCGAGAACGCCAGGCTGACGTCGAGCAGCCATGCCGGCAGCGGCAGGATCAGCACCGTGAGGATGCAGATCAGGCCGCCCGCGAGGGCGATCTCGCCGCGCCGCAGGGTGCGGCTCAACTGGCTCACCCAGGCGAAGCCGCCGCCTGGATTGGTTTGTGTGCTTCCGGTATCGGCCATCGATGCGGGTCCCTGGGCTGCGCCGCCGGCTTACGCGGCCGGCATATGGTCGCTTTCGCCGTGCGCGCCGGGCACCGGGATGCCTTCCTCGTTGTACTGCTTCAGCTTGTTGCGCAGCGTACGGATCGAGATGCCGAGGATGTTGGCGGCATGGGTCCGGTTGCCCAGGCAATGCTGCAGCGTGTCGATGATGAGGTCGCGCTCCACCGCCGCGACGGTGCGGCCCACCAGCGCGCTGGTGACGCCCGCCGCCGCCTTGGCGCTGGCCGAGGCCGGGCCCGCGGCTGCCGCCTGCGACTGCAGCGCCGAGACCGGGATGCCGCGTCCGCCGGTCAGCATGATCGCCTCCGGCCCGATCACCGGGCCCTGCGCCAGCAGGACCGCGCGATGCATGGTGTTCTCCAGCTCGCGCACGTTGCCGCGCCACTCATGGGCCCGCAGCATGTCGAGCACCTCCGGGGCGATCGCGGTGATGTGCATGCCGTTGGCCTCGGCATACTTCTTCATGAAGTGCTCGGCCAGCGCGGCGATGTCGCCGGGCCGCTGGCGTAGCGGCGGCAGCTCCAGCGCCATGACATTGAGGCGGAAGAACAGATCGTCGCGGAAATTGCCCTTGCGCACCTCGTCCTGCATGTCGCGGTTGGAGGTGGCGAGCAGGCGGATGTCGACCTTGACCGGTTGCGAACCGCCCACGCGGTCGATCACGCGCTCCTGGATCGCGCGCAGCAGCTTGGCCTGCAGACGGGGATGCATCTCGCTGATTTCGTCGAGCAGCAGGGTGCCGCCGTTGGCCTCCTCGAACTTGCCGATGCGGCGCGCGATGGCGCCGGTGAAGGAGCCCTTCTCGTGGCCGAACAGCTCGGATTCCAGCAGGTTCTCCGGGATCGCCGCGCAATTGACCGAGATGAAGGGCTTGTTGGCGCGGCGCGAATGGGCATGGATGTAGCGCGCCATGACCTCCTTGCCGGTGCCGGATTCGCCGGTGATCAGGATGCTGGCGTCGGACGGCGCCACCTGGTCGGCCAGCTTCAGCACCGATTTCATCGCCGGGTCGCTGAAGATGAGGGCGGAGCTCTCCTCGGTGACGGCGGCCAGCACGGCGGCGATCAGCTCGGCATCGGGCGGCAGCGGCACGTATTCCTTGGCGCCGGCCTTGATCGCCTTGACCGCGGTCTCGGCGCTGGTGCCGATGCCGCAGGCCACCACGGGAATGTTGATCCGCTCGTTGCGCAGGGACTCGATCATGCGCTGGATGTCGAGCGCCACGTCGAACATGATCAGATCGGCGCCCTGGCCGTTGCGCAGGGCGTGCATTGCCTGGTCGACGTCGTCGACATGGGCGACCTTGGCGCCGCGCGAGATGGCGATCTTGCCCGCCGCGGTGATGTGGCCGTCGAGGGATCCAACGATGAGTAGACGCATGGCTTGACTCCTGGTGTTCCGGCTGCGGCGCCGTTTTCAAATCAATCGAAGAAGCGAATCTGTTGCCCGGCGGGCAGCACCGTATTGAGCAGCATCTCCAGGCGGCGGGGGTTCTCCTGCCGGCCCATGGAGGCGACTGCCATGATGTAGATCTGGTTGTTCAGCTGCTCGACGCCGGCATTGCGCTCCAGCTTGCTGGCGAGCGGCAGGAAGGCGACATTGGCCATCAGCGCGCCATAGAGCGTGGTGAGCAGCGCGATGGACATGGCCGGCCCGATACGCTCCGGCGAATCCAGGCTGCCCAGCATCTGCACCAGGCCGACCAGGGTGCCGATCAGTCCCATGGCGGGAGAGACCTCTGCCGCGCGGCGCAGGATCGCCGCGGCGCGGTGCCGGCCCTGGGCCATGGCGTGGCTTTCCAGGGTCATGTTGCGCTCGACCTCGTCCACATGCATGCCGTCGATCAGCATGCCGAGGGAGCGCTGCAGGAACGGCACGTCGCGCAGCGAATAGAGATCGCCCTGCAGCTGCAGCAGGCCGCGCTTGCGCGCCTTGTCGGCCAGCAGCATGACGCGGCGGGCGCAGGCCCGCGCGTCGGTCTCGGCGCGCATCAGGCACTGGCGGAAGGAGGGCTGCGCCTCGCGCAGCTCCTCGCCGGTATAGGAGATCGCGGTGACGGCGAAGGTGCCGAGCACGACCAGCAGCGTGGCCGGGAGATCGATGAAGGCGAGGGGCGAGCCGTTCAGCGTGATCGCAGTGCCGATCAGCGCGATGGCGGCCAGCAGGCCCAGCAGGGTCGCCAGGTCCATCTTGCGTCGCGGCGCGTCGAAGCGCAGGGGCGCGTCGGGCAGGCGCCTCGCCTCGTTGGTCTGCTGCGGCGTGATGTCGGTCATGGCTTGCTGCCTCGCGCTTTGTCCAGCAACCGGCTCAGGCCCGGTCGGCCTTGATGATTTCGGTCATGGTCACGCCCAGGCGGTCCTCGACGACGACGACCTCGCCGCGCGCCACCAGGCGGTTGTTGACGTAGATGTCGACCGCCTCGCCGACCTTGCGGTCGAGCTCCACCACGGCGCCGCGGCCGAGCTTCAGCAGCTGGCTCACCTGCATCGAGGTGCGACCCAGCACGGCCGAGACCTGGACCGGGATGTCGTAGACGGCATCCAGGTCCTTGGCGTTGGCCGGCGGCCTGGGACTGTCCTGGCTGGCATCGGGGGTCTGGCCCTCGGCGCCTTGGAACTCGGTGAGCTCCAGATTCTCCTCGTCGCCCATCACACTCTCCTTTCGATCACGTCGCCTCGCGGTCCTCGACCGCGAGATAGCCACTCAGCGTCTCTTCCACCGTGCGCAGGATCTGCGCGCTGTCCCGTTCCACGCCGCCCTCGGCCCACTCGACCCGGCAGTCGCTTTCCGCCATCTTGTCGTCGCCGATCAGCACCACGCGGCCCTCGAAGCCGCTGGCCGCCGTGAGTTCGGCGAGGCGCGCCTGCAGTGCGTCGAGCTGCGCGGCGCTCACATAGGCGACCAGCCGCGGTTCCTGCTTCAGCGAGCCCAGGCACTGGGTCAGGATCGCCTCGATCTCGGCGATGCCGTCGCGCGCCGCCAGCGCGGGGAACAGCTTGCGCACGATGGCGAGGGCCAGGTCGACCGACTTGCCGGCGGCGGCGGCCTCGGCAGCGGTCGCCTTGGCGATGGCCGCCACCTGCTGGCCGATCGCGGCCAGGGCGCCCGCCACTTGCTTGTCGAAGGCGGCGACGGCCTCGGCCCGGCCGCGCGCCAGGCCGGCCTCCTCGCCCTGCTTGCGCGCCATGTCGCAGGCGCCCTGCATCTCGGCCTCGGAGAACATCGGGGCGGGCGGCTGCGGCCCGGGGCGCGACATC
>JBDHTX010000076.1:0-5298 GCA_039808885.1 Dongiaceae bacterium
GGGCGCTGCCCCGGCGGCGGGTGCTGCGGCTCCGGCGGCGGGCGCTGCTGCTGCGGGCGCCAAGGCTCCGGCGGCTGGCGGTGCGGCCAAGGCGCCGGCTGCTGCGCCGAAGAAGAAGTAGGCTCCCTCACTCAGCAGGAGCTGGCGATGCGGCTGATCGTCGGCCTGGGCAACCCGGGCGCGCAATATGCCGGTCATCGTCACAACGTAGGCTTCATGGCGGCGGGCAAGATCGCCCGCCGCCATGGCTTTTCCAGCCCCCGCGAGAAGTTCCACGGCCTGATCGCCGAGGGCAACATCGCGGGCGACAAGGCCGTCATCCTGGCGCCGCAGACCTACATGAACGACAGCGGCCGCGCCGTGCAGGCGGCCCTCCAGTTCTACAAGCTCGATCTCGGCGACGTGGTCGTGCTCTATGACGAGATCGACCTGGCCTTCGGCAAGGTGCGGGTGAAAAAGGGCGGCGGCTCGGGCGGCCATAACGGCATCCGCTCCATCGACGCCCATGTCGGGGTGAACTACTGGCGGGTCAGGATCGGCGTCGGCCATCCGGGGCAGAAGGAACTGGTGAAGCACTACGTGCTGCACGACTTCGATGCCGAGGAGAAGCCGGAGCTGGACAAGATACTCGACGCCATCGCCGACAACTTCGCGCTGTTCTACGAGCGCGGCCACGAGCATTTCATGACCAAGGTGGCGCTGGCGATCAATCCGCCGCCGCCGAAGCCGCCGAAGCCGCCGAAGGCGGACGAACCTAACAAGGAATAAAGACGAGATGGGTTTCAATTGCGGCATCGTCGGCCTGCCCAATGTCGGCAAGTCCACGCTCTTCAACGCGCTGACCTCGACCGCGGCGGCGCAGGCGGCGAACTACCCGTTCTGCACCATCGAGCCGAATGTCGGCCGCGTGGCGGTGCCGGATGACCGGCTGGAAAAGCTCTGCGCCATGGCGAAATCGGCCAAGATCATCCCGACCCAGCTGGAATTCGTCGACATCGCCGGCCTGGTGCGCGGCGCCAGCAAGGGCGAGGGCCTCGGCAACCAGTTTCTCGCCAATATCCGCGAGGTCGACGCCATCGTCCACGTGCTGCGGTGTTTTGAAGGCGAAGTCACGCATGTCGAGAACTCGGTCGACCCGATCCGCGACGCCGAGATCGTCGAGACCGAGTTGATGCTGGCCGATCTGGAAAGCCTCGAGAAACGCTTCGACGCCGCCGCCAAGAAGGCCAAGGGTGGTGACAAGGAAGCCAAGGCGCAGATGGACGTGATGGAGCCGGCGCTCAACGCGCTGCGCGACGGCAAACCGGCGCGCTCCGTCGTCGCCAGGCTGTCGGCCGAGCAGAAGCCGCTGTTCAAGCAACTGGCGCTGCTGACCGGCAAGCCGGTGCTCTATGTCTGCAACGTCGAGGAAGGCAACGCCGCCGAAGGCAATGCGATGTCGCAGAAGGTGGCCGCGCGGGCCAAAGCCGAGGGCGCCGTCTCCGTCGTCATCTCCGCCGCGATCGAGGCGGAAGTGGCGCAACTGACCGACGAGACCGAGAAGGCCGAGTTCCTCTCGACCCTCGGTTTAAAGGAGACCGGCCTCGCCCGCGTCATCCGGGCCGGCTACAAGCTGCTCGACCTCATCACCTTCTTCACCGTCGGCCCGAAGGAGGCCCGCGCCTGGACCGTGCGCCACGGCGCCAAGGCGCCGGAAGCGGCCGGCGTCATTCACACCGATTTCGAGCGCGGCTTCATCCGCGCCGAGACCATCGCCTATGACGATTTCGTGGCCTGCGGCGGCGAAGCCGGCGCCCGCGACGCCGGCAAGCTGCGCTCCGAGGGCAAGGACTACGAGGTGAAAGACGGCGACGTCCTGCACTTCCGGTTTAACGTCTAACCGTCCCTTCTGACCTTCCCCCCAACGCCGACGAATGTCGGCATTCGCCGACAGGCGGGGGAAGGCAGCGGAGACTTGGCGAACGCAGTGAGCCTAGTCGGAGCCGGATGGGAGGTCGCGTCCTGCGGACGCGCATCGCCGGAGGCGATAGAGAGCGAAGAAACTCTCGGGATAGGCCCAGCGCTGCATCACCCCCCTTCCCACCCTTCCCCCGCAAGGGAGGGAAGGAGCTCAGCGAGCCCGCTGACGCATCGAGCTAGGCGATAATCGCTGCGCCGCGCACCCGATGCGGCACCAGCGCCGCGATGGCGGCCGCCAGCAGCGCCAGGGCGAAAGAGCTCGACCACAGCCAGCCATAGCCGCCGGTGGTGTCGAACAGGTAGCCGCCCATGAAGGCGCCGATCGCCGCGCCGATGGAATGGCCGGCGGAGATCAGGCCCATCGCGGTGCCGACCCGCTCGCGCCCCAGGTGCCCGGCGGCGAGGCTCGCCGTCGGCGGCACGGTCGCGTAGTCGAAGATGCCGAACAAAACGGCAAAGACCCACAGCACCGAGGTATCGCGCACCAGCACCGGCAGCAGCAGGAAGACCAGCCCGCGCCCGGCATAGATCGAGGCGAGCAGCCAGGTGCGGTTGACCCGGTCGGTCAGCCAGCCCGCCGCCACCATGCCCAAGGTGTTGACGCCCATCAGGATGCCGAAGGCGAGCGAGCTCGGCGCCGGCGGCACGCCGCAGAACTCGGCATAGGGGATGAGGTGCGTCTCGATCACGCCCGTGGTCGTGTAGCCGCACAAGAGGAAGCTCCAGAACAGGCCGTGGAAGGCCGGCCGGCGCAGCAGGTACCAGACGCGGGTGACGAAGCCCTCGCCGCTGTCGCGCGCCGCCGCGGCGCGGGCGGCCGCCCCGGCATGGCGCAGCAAGACCCAGCTCAACAGCGCCAGCAGCGCGCAGCCACCGGCCAGCGCCTCGTAACCCAGGCGCCAGCCGCCGCTCGCCAGCAGCAGGCCGAGGATCGGCACGAAGACGAACTGCCCCGCCGTGGAGCCGGAGGTGGCGATGCCGATGGCGAGGCCCTGCCTTCCGTCGAAGCTGCGCGCCACCGCGCTGCTGACCGCATGGGTGGCGACCAGGCCGAAACCGAATGCGCCCAATCCCGCGAAGCCGAGGATGAACGCGATCGGACTGTGCATGGTCGAGAGCAGCATCGTGCTGGCGGCGACCAGCAGCAGCCCGCCGGTCAGGATCAGGCGCGGGCCGCCGCGGTCGATGCCGAAACCGACCACCGGGGCCAGCGCCGCCATGATGACCAGGGTCGCCGCCATGACGTTGGAGATGAAACTGCGCGACCAGCCGAATTCGGCGATCCATTCCGGCATCGCTAAGCTCAGCATGGCGCGGCCGGAGAAAGCCAGGCTGAGGGCCAGGAAGCCGACCAGGACGATGGCCCACTTGGCGTCGAAGCGCCTCACGCGCGCTTCTCCAGATAGGCGTCGCACAGCTCGATCAGCCGCGCGCGGCCGAAGCTCGGATCGTGGCCGGCATGCACCACGTTGACCGGCAATTCGCGCAGCCGCTTCATGGTGCGGACATAAGTCGGGATATCGGCGCCGTCGATCTCGTCCAGCAGCGGCCCGTCATAGATGGCGTCGCCGGAGAAGAGGGTCCCGCTCGCCTGCTCCCACAGGCCGATACTGCCCGGCGAATGCCCGGGCAGGTGCAGCACCTCGAAATGCCGGTTGCCGATATCGACCACGTCGCCCTCGGTGACGATCTCCGTCACCACCGAATCCCTGGTGCCGTAACCGGCCATGTCGTAGCCCGCATGGGGCAAGGCGGTGATCAGATCGCCCTCGATCGGATAGCCCGCCGCCGCCAGCTTGCGGATCTCCTCGGCTCCCAGCACCGAGGCCAGCAGCGTGCCCTTGTCGCGCGGGCTGCGCAGTTCCTCCGCCTCCAGCTCGTGCACCAGGGTGTGGTCGAATTCGTGATGCGCGCCGATGTGGTCGGTATGGGTATGGGTGGCGACCGCCGTCACCTTCTTGTCCAGCAGGTGCTTGGCCGCCTGGCGCAGGCTGACGATGCCCATGCCGGTGTCGATCATCAGGTCGCGGTCGCGGCCGCGCACATGCCAGATGTTGCAGCGCATGAGCGGGGTGACATGGGGCTCCCACAGCAGGGTGATGTCATCGCTGACCTTCCTGATCTCGAACCAGCGATCGGCAATCGGCAACATGGAATTTCCTTCGAAAGGGCCTCGCGCAGCGACTGGCAATATCCGCGCTGATCTGGCATCACTTCAACCTCGAAGCTCTAACGCATCGATTTAGAAAATCTAACTTATGAAACGGAAACTCCCGCCGCTCAATGCCCTGCGCGCCTTCGAGGCGAGCGCGCGGCTGCAGAGCGTGCAGCAGGCGGCGCGCGAGCTGAACGTGACGCCGAGCGCGGTCAGCCAGCAAGTGCAGAATTTGGAGCGCTGGCTCGGCTTTCCCCTGCTGGAGCGCGGCGCCCGCAAGCTGCAGCCGACGGCCCAGGGCAAGGCCTATCAGGGCGCGCTCGCCACCGCCTTCGAGCAGATCTCCGAGGCGACCGAATCGCTCTCCGCCGGCCGCGCCACGCAGTCGATCTGCATCACCTGCACGCCGGGCTTCACCGTGCAATGGCTGGTGCCCCGCCTCCAGGACTTCCAGGACCGGCACCCGGAAATCGACGTGCGCATCGACGCCTCGGTCCGGCTGGTCGATCTGCGGCTGGAGGATGTCGATCTCGGCATCCGCCACGGCCTCGGCCGCTATCCGGGGCTGGTGGCGGAGAAGCTGGTGGATGACGACCTGGTCCCGGCGGCGAGCCCGGAACTGGTGCGCGGCCGCAACCGCCTGCGCAATCCGAACGACCTCACCCGACACGCCCTGCTGCACATCGAGACCCGCGACGACTGGCGCCTGTGGCTGCAAGCCCAGGGGGTGCCCATCGACTGGCGCCGCGGGCCGCTGCTGGTCGACACCGCCATCGGCATCCAGGCCGCCATCGCCGGCAAGGGCGTCATCCTGGTGCGGCGCTCGCTGATCGCCGAGGAACTGGCGCAAGGCCGGCTGGCGACGCCGCTGCCGCAAAGCCTCGCCACCGGCACCGCCTATTTCCTGGTCTATCCGCCCGAGCGCATGAGCTCCGCCCCCATCCGCGCCTTCCGCAACTGGCTGCTGAAGGAGGCGGGCGGCGCCGGAGCCTGACTTGGCGTTGCTAAGTGCTTTGCCGATGCGTCATGGCAAGGCCTTGCATGACAACGGATGATCGGCTCGGGCTAGGTAGTGGACTCATAAGTTCGGGTCCAGAGGCGGGTTGAGGCAAGGGCGACGGCGGCGAGAAAGTTCCTGGCGAGCTTGTCGAAGCGGGTTGCGACGCGCCTGAAGTGCTTAAGCT
>JBDHTX010000077.1:0-5091 GCA_039808885.1 Dongiaceae bacterium
AGCTTGAGATACAGCGCGAAGGCGGCGAGCGGCAGGATCACCGCCATGGCCAGCGTCAGGTGATGCCCCGGCGGCTTGGCCGGCAGGAACTTCTTGCCCTCGTCCAGCGCCAGGATGCGGCGCGAGATCTCCACCTGGGCCGCCTTGGCCTGCTCGGCGTTGAGCAGCCCGCGCTGTTCGTCGCGCGCCAGCTCGGCCAGCTGGTCGCGATAGACGGCGAGCGAATAGGCATCCTCGCTCTTGAACTTGCGGGTGTCGAACAACGGCGCCGCCAGCACCACCGCGGCGACCAGGGTCAGCAGCCCGGCGATGATCCAGAACAGGATCATGCGCCGCCCTCCCCGCCGCCTTCGCCTTTCAAGAGCTCGGCCACGCGCCGCTGCTCGGCGGCGCTCAGCGGCGCGCCCGCGGCCGGCGCCGCGGCGCGGCGGCGGAAATAGACGAGGATCCCGCCCAGCCCCACGATCAGCAGCGCGAAGGGACCCAGCCACAGCACGTAGGTCGAGGCCTTGAAGGGCGGCGCGAACAGCACGAAGTCGCCGTAGCGCGCCACCAGGTAGTCGCGGATCTCCTGGTCGCTCTTGCCCGCCGCGATCTGCTCGCGGATCAGGCCGCGCATGTCACGGGCGATGTCGGCGTCGGATTCGGCGATCGACTGGCTTTGGCAGACGACGCAGCGGATCTGGTAGGAGAGGTCGCGCGCGCGCTGCTCCAGCGCCGGATCGGCAAGCTGCGTCTCCTGCGCCAGCGCGGCGGTGGTCGCGAAGCTCAGCAGCAGCGCCGCGAGGATCTGACGCCACCTGCTCACTGCAGCACCGCCTTGATCGCCGGGGCCAGCTGCGTGTCGAGATTCTCCGGCGAGATCGGCCCGGCCAGGCGATAGCGCACGATGCCGTCGCGGTCGATCACATAGGTCTCCGGCACGCCGGTGATGCCGAACTCGATGCCGGCGCGGCCGCTCTCGTCCTGGCCGATCGCCTGGTACGGGTTGCCGAGATCGGCGAGATAGTCGCGCGCCGCCTGGGCCTTGTCCTTGTAGACGATGCCGATGACGGGAACGCCGAATTCGGCGCCGAGCTGCGCCAGCATCGGATGCTCGGCGCGGCAGGGCAGGCACCAGGAGGCGAAGAAGTTCACCAGCACCGGCCGGCCCTTGAAGGCGGCCAGCGCCACCGGCGCCGCGCCGTCCTGCAGCGCCGCCAGCTCCAGCGCCGGGACCGGCTGGCCGATCAGCGCCGAGGGCAAGGCGCGCGGGTCGCGGTCGGGCGCCAGACCGCGCCAGAACATCGCCAGCAGCCCGGCCACCAGCACCACCGGCAGCAGATAGAGCAGGCGGCGCATCAGGCCTCCACCTTGGCGGCGACCTGCACCGCGCCCGGCTTCACCGGCGCCCCGACGCGGTAGCGCCGGTCGCTCAGGCTGGTGAGCCCGCCCGCCACCATGACGAGGGCGCCGAACCAGATCCACGGCACCATCGGCTCGTGATAGACGCGCACCGCCCAGCCGCCCGCGCCATCAGGCTCGCCGATCACCGCGTAGAGATCGGCGAGGAAGGAGGAATGGATCGCGGCCTCCGTCGTCGGCATCGGCTGCACCAGGTATTGCCGGCGCTCCGGATAGAGATCGGCGACGAAATCGCCATCCTTGGTCACCACGAAATGCGCCCGGTCGGCAAGGTAGTTCTCGCCCCGCGCCGGGCCGACGCTGTCGAGCTTGAAGTCGTAGCCCTGCAGCACCACCGACTGGCCCGGCTGCAGCACCTTCACCTGCTCCGACTTCCACGCCGCCGAGCCGGTCATGCCGATGACGGCGATGGCGAGGCCGGCATGGGCCAGGCTCATGCCATAGGCGGCGCGCGGCAGGTGGCGCGCGCGGTTCATGACCGAGCGCCAGTTGCCGCTGAACGCCCTGATGCGCTCGAGGAACTCGATGATGGTGCCGACCAGCAGCCACAGGGCGCAGGCAAGAGCCACCGGCGCCAGGAGCGGCCCGTCGAACCTGATCCACAGGGCGATGGCGGCGCCGAGGATGGCGACGATGCCGGCCGCCGCCAGGCGCTGCAGCGCGCCCCTGAGGTCGCCGCGCTTCCAGCCCAGGAACGGTCCCACCGCCATCAGCAGGATGAGCGGCAGCGCCAGGATGCAGAAGGTCCATTGATAGTACGGCCCGCCGACCGAGAGCGTCTTGCCGGTGGTCAGCTCCAGCATCAGGGGCAGGAGCGTGCCCAGCAGCACCGTCGCCGTCATCACCGCCAGCAGCAGGTTGTTCATCACCATGGCGCCCTCGCGGCTGATCGGCGCGAACAGGCCGCCGGGGCGCAGGCTCGGCGCCCGCAGCGCGAACAGGGTCAGCGGCGCGCCGATGGCGATGGCGAGCAGGATCAGGATGAAGACGCCGCGCGTCGGGTCATCGGCGAAGGCATGCACCGAGGTGATGATCCCCGAGCGCACCAGGAAGGTGCCGAGCAGCGAGAAGCCGAAGGCGAGGATGGAGAGCAGGATGGTCCAGGCCTTCAGCGAATCGCGCTTCTCCACCACCAGCGCGGAATGCAGCAGGGCGGTGCCGATCAGCCAGGGCATGAAGGACGCGTTCTCCACCGGGTCCCAGAACCACCAGCCGCCCCAGCCGAGCTCGGTATAGGCCCACCAGGAGCCGAGCGCGATGCCGCCGGTGAGGAAGGTCCAGGACAGCAGGCACCACGGCCTGACCCAGCGCGCCCAGGCGGCGTCGATCTTGCCGTCCATCAGCGCCGCGACGGCGAAGGAGAACACGATGGAGAAGCCGACATAGCCCAGGTAGAGCATCGGCGGATGCATCGCCAAGCCGGGATCCTGGAGCAGCGGGTTCAACTCCTCGCCCTCGAAGGGCGCCGGGTCGAGCCGCGCGAAGGGATTGGAGGTGAGCAGCAGAAACAGCAGGAAGCCGACCGAGATCAGCGCTTGCACGCCCAGCGTCCGCGCCTTCAGCCGCGGCGGCAGATTGGCGCCGAACGCCGTCACCAGCGCGCCGAAGATGTTGAGGATCAGCACCCAGAGCAGCAGCGACCCCTCGTGATTGCCCCAGGTGCCGGAGACCTTGTAGATCAGCGGCATGTCGCTGTGCGAATGCTGGGCGACGATGGCGACCGAGAAATCCGAGGTCACGAAGGCCCGCACCAGCGCCAGGAAGGCGAAGGCGACGAAGGCGAATTGCGCCAGCGCCGCCGGCATCGCCAGCTGCATCCACGGCCGGATGCCGCGCTGGGCGCCGATCATCGGCAAGGTGCCTTGCGCCAGCGCCATCACCAGTGCCAGGACGAGCGCGTAGTGGCCGAGCTCGGGGATCATGTCTTACGCTCCCGTACACTTTCGTCATGGTCGTGCTTGGCACGGCCACCCACGAATTTGCCTGCCACATTCAGGTTTCGCCGACCGGAACTCGTGGGTGGTCGGACCAAGTCCGACCATGACGAGAAAAGCTTCACGGCGTCACCTGCTGCGTGCCCTGCCCACCGGAATTCTGGCCGCCCGTCTCCTGCCAGCGGCCGGATTCCTTCAGCGCCTTGGCCACTTCCGGCGGCATGTAGGTCTCGTCGTGCTTGGCCAGCACTTCCGCGGCGACGAACTGGCCCTGCTCGTCGAAGGCGCCCTGCACCACCACGCCCTGGCCCTCGCGGAACAGGTCGGGCAGGATGCCGCGATAGGTGACGCGCACCTCCTTCGCCAGGTCGGTGACGACGAAGGCGATCACCTCGCCGCCGCTCTTGTCGACGCTGCCGTTCTCGACCAGGCCGCCGATGCGGATGCGCTGGCCCGGCGTCGGTGGCTTCTGCGCGATCTCGCTGGGGCTCAGGAAATAGACCAGCTCGCTGTCCAGCGCGCGCAGCACCAGGGCCGTCGCCAGGCCCAGCACGGCGAGGCTCGCCAGCACCAGATAGAGACGCAGCCGCTTGCGGCTCATGCATCGTCCCCGAGATTGGGGTCGGCCTCGCTCAGCCGGTCGAGCGCGCGCTCCGCCGCCTTCAGCCGGCGCCAGCTGGTGACCGCGAAGCCGAGCAGCACCAGCGCCGCCACGCCATAGGCCGGCCAGACGAAGGCCGCGTAGCCGCCCATGGCGAAATAGCCGTTCAGCAAGGTCGTGCCCTCGTTCATGCGCCCATGTTCATATGCCAGTGCTCATATGCCCGTGCTCATATGCCAGTGCTCATATGCCCGCGCTCTCCGCCCTAGCGCGCGAATGCGGCGGCGCGATGGCGCGCTTCCAGCAGCATCGCCTTCATGCGCAAAGCCAGCAGGGCGAAGAAATAGAGCTGGAAAGCGGCCATCATGGTGAGCAGCGGCCACAGCATCGCCGGATCGATGGAGATCCCGCCCATGCGCATGATCGAGGCCGGCTGGTGCAGGGTGTTCCACCAATCGACCGAGAACTTGATGATCGGCAGGTTGATCACGCCGACGATGGCGAGCACCGCGGCCGAGCGCCGGCCGCGCTGGCGGTCGTCGAAGGCGTGCGTCAGCGCGATGTGGCCGAGATAGAGAAAGAACAGCAGCAGGAACGAGGTCAGCCGCGCGTCCCACACCCAATAGGTGCCCCACATCGGCCGGCCCCAGAGCGAGCCGCTGACCAGCGCGATGAAGGTGAAGCCTGCCCCCAGCGGCGCCATCGCCTCCGCCGCCACCTCGGCCAATGGATGCCGCCAGATCAGCGCCGCGGCGCCGGCCAGGGCCAGCAGCAGATAGGTCGACATCGCCATCCAGGCCGCCGGCACGTGCACGTACATGATGCGCACCGTCTCGCCCTGCTGGTAATCCGGCGGCGAGCCGATCAGCGCCAAATAGAGCCCGAGGCCGAGCGCGACGATCGCCGCCGGCGTCAGCCAGGGCAGCAGCCGGTCGGCCAGGCGCAGGAAGCGTCCCGGGTTGGCAAAACGATGCAGATTCAAGCCGATCGCCATGATGGGGCCTCTTATACAGGCCCCCGGCCCGGAATGACTAGGTTCAATCGACATTCAGGATTCCCGCGCGTCGATTTGTGTGATTCATAGGTCTCCAGCTTGTTGTTGGCTGGAGGCGATGGATGGTGAAGCGCTACGAGTTGACCGAGGCACAGTGG
>JBDHTX010000078.1:0-5037 GCA_039808885.1 Dongiaceae bacterium
ATCCGAGCCCACTCCGCATCGCTCAACCACGTGATCCCCTTCATCGCAAGCCTCCGCCGTTTGGAAGCTTGAATCACAATCCCCAAAACATGGGAATCACTAATTGAGTACAGACCCTAGCCCTCTTCCTTGCCGAAGAATTCCTTCACCCGGGCGAAGAAGCTGTCGGCCTCGGGGGAGTGCGAGCTGCCCTTCTTGCCTTCGGCCTCGAACTGCTCCAGCAGGTCCTTCTGCTTCTTGGTCAGGTTGACCGGGGTCTCGACCACGATCTCGGCATACATGTCGCCGCGCTGGGTCGAGCGCAGCACGCTCATGCCCTTGCCCTTGAGGCGGAACTGCTGGCCGGTCTGGGTGCCGGCGGGGATCTGCACCTTGGCGCGGGAGCCGTCGATGGCCGGGATCTCGATGCCGCCGCCCAAGGCCGCCTTGCTCATGGAGATCGGCACCCGGCAATGCACGTTGGCGCCGTCGCGCTGGAACAGGCGGTGCGGCTTGACCGAGAGGAAGATGTAGAGATCGCCGGAGGGCGCCGAGCGCAGCCCGGCCTCGCCCTCGCCGGCGAGCCGGATGCGCGTTCCATCTTCCACCCCTGGTGGAATGGTGACCTGCAAGGTCTTGTCCTTGGCGACGCGGCCCTGGCCGTGGCATTGCGGGCAGGGCTTCTCGATCACCTTGCCGGTGCCGGAGCAACTCTGGCAGGTCCGCTCGATGGTGAAGAAGCCCTGGGTGGCGCGCACCTTGCCGTGGCCGCGGCAGGTCGGGCAGGTGGTCGGCTGCGCGCCCTTCTCGCCGCCGGTGCCCGAACAGGCGCCGCATTGCTCGGTGCCCGGCACGCGGATCGTCGCCTGCTTGCCCTCGAAGGCCTCCTCGAGGGTGATTTCCATGTTGTAGCGGAGGTCGCCGCCGCGGGCGCGCGATTGGTTGCCGCGCCTGCCGCCCATGAACTCACCGAACATCTCGTCGAAGATGTCGGCGAAGCCGGAGGCGTTGAAGTCGAAGCCGCCGGGCCCGCCGGCGCCGTTGCCGCGGAAGCCGCCGGTGCCGTCGAAGGCGGCGTGGCCGAAGCGGTCATAGGCGGCGCGCTTCTGCTCGTCCTTCAGGACGTCATAGGCCTCGTTGATCTCCTTGAATTTCTGCTCCGCCGCCGCATCGCCGTGGTTGCGGTCGGGGTGGAATTCCATGGCGAGCTTGCGATAGGCCTTCTTGAGCGTGTCAAGATCGGCGTCCTTCGCCACCCCCAAGGTCGAATAGTAGTCCTGCTTGGCCATCGCCCGACGTGATCTGCCGCGTGATCGGCCGATCTGCGCGCTTGCGCGCGCGATCGGCTAACGCATGGTGGAATGAAACAGCGGAGCCGGGCCCCCTGCCCGGCTCCGCCGATGCGTGTCGCTCAGGCGCTCTTGCCCTTGCGGTCGTCGACTTCCTCGAAATCGGCGTCGACCACCTTCTCTTCCTCGGAGCCGGCAGTGCCGCCGGCGGAAGCCCCGGCATCGCCGCCCGCCGCGGCGCCTTCGCCGGCCGCCTTGTAGAGCGCCTCGCCGACCTTGATCAAGGCCTGCATGACCGCGTCGGTCTTGCTCTTGATCGCCTCGACGTCGTCGCCCTCCATCGCGCCCTTCAACTGGGTGATGGCGGTTTCGACCGCTTCCTTGTCGGCGGCCGCGACCTTGTCGCCGCCTTCCTTCAGCTGCTTCTCGGCGCCGTGGATTGTGGCGTCCGCGTGGTTGCGGGCCTCCACCAGGGCCTTGCGCTTCTTGTCCTCGGCGGCATGCGCCTCGGCATCCTTGACCATCTTCTGGATGTCGCTGTCGCTGAGGCCGCCCGAGGCCTGGATGCGGATCTGCTGTTCCTTGTTGGTCGCCTTGTCCTTGGCCGAGACGTTGACGATGCCGTTGGCGTCGATGTCGAAGGTGACCTCGACCTGCGGCACGCCGCGCGGCGCCGGCGGGATGCCGACCAGGTCGAACTGGCCGAGCAGCTTGTTGTCCGCCGCCATCTCGCGCTCGCCCTGGAACACGCGGATGGTGACCGCGGTCTGGCCGTCTTCCGCCGTCGAGAAGGTCTGGCTCTTCTTGGTCGGGATCGTGGTGTTGCGGTCGATTAACCGCGTGAACACGCCGCCAAGGGTCTCGATGCCCAGCGACAGCGGGGTCACGTCGAGCAGCAGGACGTCCTTCACCTCGCCCTTCAGCACGGCGCCCTGGATGGCGGCGCCGACGGCGACCACTTCATCGGGGTTCACGCCGCGATGCGGCTCGCGCCCGAAATGCTCCTTCACCTTCTCGATGATCTTGGGCATGCGGGTCATGCCGCCCACCAGGATCACCTCGTTGATGTCGCTGGCCTTCAGGCCGGCATCCTTCAGCGCCTTGCGGCACGGCTCCATCGTGCGCTCGATCAGATCGTCGACCAGCGATTCGAGCTTGGCGCGGGTCAGCTTGATGGCCAGATGCTTCGGGCCGTTCTGGTCGGCGGTGATGAAGGGCAGGTTGACCTCGGTCTGCATCGCCGAGGACAGCTCGATCTTCGCCTTCTCGGCGGCCTCCTTCAGCCGCTGCAGCGCCAGCTTGTCCTTGCGCAGGTCGATGCCGTGCTCCTTCTTGAACTCGTCGGCGAGGTAATCGATGATCCGCGCGTCGAAGTCCTCGCCGCCCAGGAAGGTGTCGCCGTTGGTCGACTTCACCTCGAACACGCCGTCGCCGATCTCCAGCACCGAGATGTCGAAGGTGCCGCCGCCGAGGTCATAGACCGCGATGACGCCGGAACCCTTCTTCTCCATGCCGTAGGCGAGCGCGGCCGCTGTCGGCTCGTTGATGATGCGCAGCACCTCGAGGCCGGCGATCTTGCCGGCGTCCTTGGTCGCCTGGCGCTGGCTGTCGTTGAAATAGGCGGGAACCGTGATGACCGCCTGGGTCACCTTCTCGCCGAGATAGTTCTCGGCGGTTTCCTTCATCTTCTGCAGGATGAAGGCGGAGACCTGCGAGGGCGAGTAGTTCTTGCCGTGGGAGCTGACCCAGGCGTCGCCGTTGTCGCCGGAGACGATCTTGTACGGCACCAGCTTCGCATCCTTCTGCGTCACCGGGTCGTCGAAGCGGCGGCCGATCAGGCGCTTGATGGCGAAGAGGGTGTTTTCCGGGTTGGTCACCGCCTGGCGCTTCGCGGCCTGGCCCACCAGGCGCTCGCCGGAATCGGTGAAGGCGACCATCGAAGGCGTGGTGCGCGCGCCTTCGGCGTTCTCGATGACCTTGGAATCCTTGCCGTCGAGAACGGCGACGCAGGAATTGGTGGTGCCGAGGTCGATGCCGATGACTTTACTCATGCTGTCCTCTCTTTTCAGCAGGCCCCGGCGCAGCCTTCCCGAATGAAGCGCCGCGGGAGCCCCCGTGGGATGTCTCTTCAGGTTCGAACGATCCGCCTTGTCCACCCCGCCGGGAAGGAAGCCCCACCGGGAAGAAAGCCGGGCCGACCGCCGCACGGAGGCCCGCCGGTCCCGAACCCCTCCGACGCCTGAACTGGCGCCTGGGCCGGACCCGAAAGACCCCCGGTTTTCGCTGGGATATATAGGGCCTTTTCCAGCGCTTGCAAGGCGATGCGGGGCCCCCTGTGACAAATGGGGGAGGCCGCCAGCGGCCCCGCAAAGTCGCTCCGGCGCCCCGCGCCGGCCAACGGAAGGACCTTGCGGAAGCCATTGAGCGGTCCGGCCCTCCGTGGGAGGATTGTCCCCCCCCCAGCGTATCTCCCCAGGGGCGGTGCGGAGGATGACCATGGCACGCAACATCCAGCCCAGCCAAACCAGTCTGGGCGGCCGGGTCGGGCCGCTGATCGGCGCCATCTTCTCAGTCGGCTTCTGGCTCGCCCTGGCGGCGCTGCTGCCGCCACCCCTGGTCGCCCAGTTCTCGCCGGAACTGGCGCCCTGGGTGGCGATCGCCTGCTATGCCCTGGCGGTCTACAGCCTGGTCGCCGGCCTGCGCCACCTGCGCGGGGTGCTTGCCAATCGGTCCCGCCGACCGCCGGCCAAGGCCGCAACGGGCAGGCCCACGCCTGCCAAGGCGAAGGCCCAGGCCGCCGCCAAGAACCAGCGCGGCAGCGCCGCCATCGCGGTCCACCGGCCGCCGACGGTCCAGCGGATGCGCTGAAGGGACGGCGCATGACCCAGCAGACCGGCAAAGGCGGCAACCCCAACGTCCTCTTCGCGGCGATGATCTTCGGCGCCATCCTGGTCGCGGTGATCGGCACGACGGTACCGGCCCTGGCGGGGATCACCGGCCCCGAAGCGGCCTGGATTCCGTTCCTGTTCTATGCCGTCGCGGCGGTGGAGGTGATCCTGGCGCTGTGGCTGCGCGCCCGGCTGATCAAGGCGCGGGACAGAGCGCGGCCCGGCGGCGGCACGGTCCAGCGGCGCTAGGCCTGCGCCGCCGCAAAAGCTCCGGCGAACTGGTCGATGACCCAGGCGCGGAAGGCGGCGATGCGGGGAATCTCGATCTCCTCCGCCCGGCTCACCAGGTAATAGGAGCGGCCGGATTTCACCGTCGTCTGGAACGGCACGGCGAGGCGGCCAGAGCGCACCTCCTCGGCGAACAGCCGCAGGTCGACCACCGCCACGCCGCCGTCATTGATCGCCGATTCCACCACCAGGTCGGCGGTGCCCATGACCACGCCGCGATCGACCGCCAGATCCTCGAGCCCCGCGCGCTCGGCGAAGATGGTCCAGCACTGCCAGAGATCCTCGCCCTGGCGCACATGCAGCAGCGGATGCGCGCGCAGGAACGCGCCGATGTCGCTGCCGGCTCCATCTTTGCCAACCTGCGCCGCCAGCCTGGGCGAGCAGACCGGCGTCATTTCCTCGATCATCAGCAGATCGGTGACCAGGGCGTCGACCCGGTTGAAGCCGAAGAAGATCGCCATGTCGATCGGCGCCTGGGCGAATTCGACATTGGTGGCCGGCGTCTCGATGCGCAGCTCGAGATCCGGGTGGCGGTGCTGGAAATCGGCCAGGCGCGGCATCACCAGGCGCCGGGTGAAGGTCGGCGGCATGGA
>JBDHTX010000079.1:0-4992 GCA_039808885.1 Dongiaceae bacterium
TGTCCCGCGCCGCGCGCGCCGTGGCGGCGGCGCGGTCCGGCCGCACCGCTTCGGGCGCCTGCGGCAGCGCCGCCAGCAGCGCCGCCTCGGCATCGGTCAGCCGCCGCGGCTCCTTGCCGAAATAGGCGAGGCTCGCCGCCCGCACGCCTTCCAGGTTGCCGCCATAGGGCGCGAAGGTGAGATAGGCGGCGAGGATCTCGTCCTTGCCGAGGCGATGCTCGATCTGCAGCGCGCGCGCCATCTCGTAAAGCTTGGCGCCGAGGTTGCGCGGGCTCGGCTCCATCAGGCGCGCCAGCTGCATGGTGATCGTCGATGCGCCGGAGACGACGCGGCGGTGGCTCACCGCCTGCAGCGCCGCCCGGCCGACCGCCAGCGGGTCGACTCCCGGATGGTCGCGGAACCGCTGGTCCTCGTAGCTCAGCAGGAAGCGGATCAGCTTCGGGTCGAGCGCGTCGAGCCGCGCCGGCAGGCGCCAGCTGCCCTCAGGCGTCGTATAGGCGCGCAGCACGCGCCCGTCGCGGTCGACCACCAGGGTCGACACCGAGGCCAGGCGATCGAGCGGCGGCGGCGCCAGCCGGTCGGCGCAGAACGCCGCGCCGACCAGGGCCAGCAGCCCAAGGCCGCTCCAGAAGGCCGGGCGTCGCAGGCGCGCCAGCATCGCCTATTCCGCCGCCTGCACCTGGATGCGGCCCGCCGCGCCGCGGCCGCGATAGGTCGGCTTGTACATGTCCTCGACCGATGTCGCCGGCAGCTTGTAGTCGCCGGGCGTCACCGCGCGCACCAGATAGGCGAAGGCGAAGTCGCGGTTCTGCGCCCCGCTCTCCTCGTCGTAGATGTCGAAGGCGGCGACGAAACGGTCGTCGCGATATTCCTGGTAGACCGGCTGGGTCAGCTCGGGCAGCCAGGAATAGTCGCCGGTCTGCCGCGCGTTCGCCAGGCTCGCCACCTCGGCCTCGAAGCCGGCCGGCAGCAGATCGGTCACCAGCGCCTGGTGATTGACGTCGGCGCTGGCCTGGCCGGTGATCAGCACGACAAAGAGGTCGTTCTGCTTCACCTGGGCCGGGTCGAACTCGCTGCCGTCGGTGTTGTAGATGGTACGCGTGATGCTGAAGCCCTCGTCGCTCGGCGGCAGGTCCTCGCGCGGCACGCCGGTGACGGAGGCTTTGGCATAGATCGGCGTCGCGCCGCGGTTGGTGATCGTGAGTCCGGTCGACAGCGAGGCCGCCGCCGGCATCAGATAGAGGTCCTTGTCCTGCGCCACCGCGTTGCCGTCCGACATGGCGAGCTGCAGCCCGCTGGACTTGCCGGCGCTGGCTTGCGCCGCCAGCAGGATCCAGACCTGCTCCTGGGTCGAGAGCCAGCGATCGGTGCTTTGCAGGTCGGCGACCCGCTCCAGCACCGCCGTCGGGTCGAGCCCGGGCAGCTTGGCTTCCGCCTCCAGGGCGGCGACGGCGGCGAGGTCGCGCAGCTTCGAGCCGTAGTCCCACCAGTTGCTGCCGCGCCGCTCGGCCGCGGCGACCGCCGCGTCGAACATCTCGGCGGCGCGCTGCTGCTCGCCGGCCATGGCAAGCGCCGCGGCGATGTGGCCGAGGGAAAGGGCCGGCCCGTTGCCATTGGCCATCTGTTCGGCCGCATAGCGCAGATCGGCGAGCCTGGCCTGGCCCTGCTTCGCCAGCACATAATACGCATAGGCCTGGGCCGAGGGGCCGCGGCCATAGCGGTCGCTGTCGTTGCTGGTGCCGCCCTCGCCGGCCGCGACGCGGCGCAGGCCGTCGAGACCCATCTCGATCGCCGAATCCGGCACCAGGAAACCCTTGGCCTTGGCGCGGATCAGGAAATCCATGGTGAAGGCGGAAAGCCACGGCTCGGCCGGATCGAAGGCGGTCCACAGCCCGAACAGGCCGTCGAAGCGCTGCCGGTTCAAGGTGCTCTGGATCGCCTTGTCGAGCTGCTGCTTGTCGATCTGCTTGTAGCGGTCCTCCAGCGACCACAGCTCCGCCACGTCGCCGGCCACCAGCAGCGGATAAGCGCGGCTGATGGTCTGCTCCAGGCAGCCATAGGGATAGTGGTCGAGATTGGCGAGGATGGTCTGCACGTCCAGGTTCGGCGTGGTGCTGAAGCTGGCGCGCAGGGTCGCGCCGTCGATATAGGGGTCCAGCGCCGCCTGGCTCAGGGTCAGCGCGTCGCCGGGCTGCAGGCGCCGGGTCAGCGTCTCCGTCACCGGCGCCGTGGCCGGCCGCACCGGAATCGACAGCGCGCGTTCCAGGGTGAAGCCGTCCGGCCCCTTGACGGTCAGCGTGATCTCGCCGTTGCCGACGCGCTGCCCCAGGATGGCGACGCGGACATGGCTGCTCGCGCCCTGTGCCAGGTCGACCCCGAGGCCGGATTCCTGGCCGATCTGCACGTCGCCGGTGGAGGTGAACGCGGCCTCGTAGCGACCGGCGGGTCCATCGACATTCTGCAGGCTCAGCGACAGCGTGCTCTTGTCGCCCGGGGCCAGGAAGCGCGGCGCCGAGATCTCGGCCACGACCGGATCGCGCACCACCAGCCCGGCCTCGCCCCAGCCGACATTGTTCTCGTCATAGGCGACCGCCATCAGGCGCAGGCGGCCGTTGTAGTCGGGGATCTCGAAGGCGACCGTGGCCTTGCCGTCGGCGCCGACCTCGACCAGGCCGGAATAGAGCGCCACCATCTGGATGTTCTTCGCCGCGCCGCGCTGGTCGAGCCCGCCATCGCCGCCCTCGCGGATGTCGCCGCGCCGGCCGGCCTTGCCGTCGATCAGCTGGCCGTAGAGGTCGCGCAACTCGACCTGCAGCCGCTTCTTGCCGAAGAAATAGTCGACCGGGTCCGGCGTCGCGAAATCGGTCAGCGTCAGGATGCCCTCATCCACCGCCGCCACGGTCAGGTAGACCTTCGAACCGGTGAAATTGCCGAGGCTGAACGGGATCTCGACCTTCTGCCGCGGCGTGACCTTCTCCGGCACGGTCATCTGCACCTGCAAGGTCCGCGGCGTCGCATCGAGGCCGAGCCAGGCCACGCCCACGGCGCGGCCGGGGCCGCGTTCCTGCTCGCGGCCCGGGCGGAACATGGTGGCCAGCACATAGGCGCCGGCGCCCCATTCCTTGTCGACGTCGATCTTGATCGTGTGGCCTTCCGCCGGCACCGACACCAGACGCGTGCTCAGCACCCGGTCGGTGGCGATGGTCACCAGCGCCTCGCCGGCGAAGGGCGCGCGCAGCATCACCTCCGCCGTCTCGCCGGCCTGGTAGCTTTCCTTGTTGGCGACGATCTGCAGCCGGTCGGGGGATTCGCCGCTGCCGGGCTTGGCCGACCAGCCGGCATGGAAGCGCAGCGAACTGGCGGTGCCGCTCTCCGGGTCATAGACCTCCAGGCGGAAATTGCCCCATTGCACCGTCTCGTTGATCTTGACCGGCTCGGCGCTGCCGGCCGGCGTATTGCCGGCCTTGGCGTCGCCGTCGCGGATCGAGACCTGATAGTCCCAGGCGCCATCGGCGTAGAACCAGTTGTAGTCCCATTCCTCGCGCACCAGCCGGTATTGCAGGGCCGGCGCCGCCACCGGCTTGCCGTCCTTGCCGAGGGCGATGACTTCGAACTCGGCGGCGCTGTTCTCCGCCACTTCGTCATCGGCGAAGAGCGGCTTGATGCCGAGATAAAGGTCGCGATTGCGCACCGGCAGATCGACGCTCTCGATCACCGGCCGGCCGCCGAACTCGTAGACCTCGGCGCGCAGGGTCGCCTTCAGCGGCGCCTGCACATCCGGCAGGTCCTCCAGCGCCACCGGGAGCGCGAAGGCGCCCGTGGCATCGGTACGCCCGTCGGGCAGCGCGATGCGGACCGGGTCCGCCTGCTCCTCCGCGAGGCCGAAACGGTAGCCTTCGTATTCCGGGAACGGATCGGAATCCGGCGCCACCACGACGTCGGCCTTGACCGCGAGGTCGGCCGCCGGCGCGCCATAGAGGAACTTCGCCGCGCCCGCCACGTCGACCGGCTGGCCCGGGGCGATGCTCGCCGCCGACGGCGTCAGCGTCGCCTCGATACGTGCCGGCACGACGTCCTCGACCAGGAACGTCTCGCTGGCGATCGCCGGCCCGGTGGGATCGACGAAGGCCTCCACCGTCCATTGTCCGGTGCGCGCGGCGTCGGAGACGGCGATATCCTGCTGGAAGCCGCCGAGCATGTCCTTCAGGTTGTCGAAGCGCATCGCCTCGACGCCGTCGGGACGCAGCACGCGCAGCGTGATGGGCGTATCGGTCTTGGCATTGCCGGTCCAGTCGCGCAGCAGCGCGCCCAGATGCACGGTCTCGCCCGGCCGGTAGACGCCGCGATCGGTGTAGAGGAAGACGTCGAGATTGGCCGGCGCGACGCGCCCGCCGACGCCGCGGTCGCTCAGGTCATAGGCGGCGCGGGTCAGGTCGAGGAAGCTGAAATCGCCGTCCTTGCGGAACGCGGTCACCGCCGTCGCGGTGCGGCCGTCCTTGCCGCGCAGCAGGCCGGGATCGAAATGCGCGAGGCCCTGGCGGTCGGTGAGGGTCGAGGCCAGCACCTCGTTGTTGCGGGCGAGCAGCTGCACCCGCACGCGATTGAGCGGCTCCGCGGTTTCGAGGGAACGGGCGAAGACGTTGAGCCCATCCTCGCCCGAGAGCGTGGTGAGGCCGAGATCGGAAATCACCAGCCACTGGGTCGCATAGGCATCCCAGTATTCGTTCTGCCGGTCCGGCGCCTCGTCGGGGCTCGCCTGGCGGGCCATCAGCAGATACACGCCCGGCTTGAGCTCCGGGATCATCTCGGCGACCGGCACCGAGGTGACGACCCGGCGGTTGCGCTCGCCCTCGACGGGCATGGCGCCTTCCCAGATCTTCTCGCCGGTCTCGGTGGCGATGCGCTCGCTGTCCCAGTTGTAGAGGTTGGTGAGGAAGCTGCCGCGGTTGAGCTCGTTCACCAGGTTGCGGTCGTTGATGCGCAGCAGCTTCA
>JBDHTX010000080.1:0-4964 GCA_039808885.1 Dongiaceae bacterium
GCAACGTCCGCGTCGGGCTGGAGGACAGCATCTATATCGGCCCGGGCAAGCTGGCCAAGAGCAACGCCGACCAGGTGCGCAAGATCCGCAACATCCTCGAGGAGATGTCGCTGGAGATCGCCACGCCGGAGGAGGCCCGCAAGATGCTGAAGCTCAAGGGCGGCGACAACGTCGGGTTCTGACGGCCAAGCAACGCGGGGGGCGTTGTTCATGCACGCTACGAACTGTTCGCGCGAGGTGGCCGCCAATCCCATCGTCACCCCGCCGACGCATGTCGGCATTCGCCGACGGGCCTTGACCCGGGGGCCATGGTTGGGCTCGGCGCAGGCGGATGGATGGACCCTGGCTCAAGGCCGGGGTGACGGGCGAGTTTGTGGGGAGGCCGTGCGCTGATGCCCCGCCGGATCGAGACCTTTCGCGGCGTCGTCTATCCGTGGTTCTGCGATTTCATGGGCCACATGAACACGCAGTTCTATTGCCAGCTGTTCGACGGCGCGACCCTGCATTTCCTGGCCGAGATCGCCAAGCGCTCCGACCTGCAGAAGGCCGAATGCGGCTGGGTCGATCTGCGCCAGGTCATCGAATACAAGCACGAGATCCGCTCCGGCGAGCTGCTGGTCATCCGCACGCAGATGACCAAGCTCGGCAATTCGTCGCTCGGCTTCCTGCACGAACTGCGCGACACCGACAGCGAGACCCTGCGGGCGACCAGCGAGCACGTGGTCGCGCTGTTCAGCCTGACGCAGCGGAAATCGACCCCGCTCGGCCCCGAGGCGCGGCAGCGCGCGACCGATCTGTTGAATGGGAACTGAGGCATGACCCAACCGACCCGGATCAAGGGCCGCGGGCCCTGGCTGCGCGAGGCGATCGCGCCGGGAGAGCTCGACCAGCCGGCGCTGGAAGGCGCGCAGAAGGCGGATGTCTGCATCGTCGGCGGCGGCCTCGCCGGGCTGTGGACCGCGATCGAGATCAAGACGCGGGCGCCCGCCACCGACGTCGCCATCGTCGAGGCCGATATCTGCGGCGGCGGGGCCAGCGGGCGCAACTCCGGTATGGTGCTGTCGCAATGGGCCAAGTTCCAGGCCCTGGAGGCCTTCTGCGGCACCGACGGGGCCATGCGCCTCGGCCGCCATTTCGGCGCCTCGGCCGACAACATCGAGAAATTCGCCCAGGAGCACGGCATCGACGCCGAGTTCCGCCGCGACGGCTGGATCTGGGGCGCCACCTGCGAGCGGCACGTGGGCTCCTGGCGCGGCATCCTGGCGGCGCTGGCCAAGCACGACCTGGCGCCGTTCCGCGAGATCACCAGGGACGAGATCGCGCGCCAGACCGGCAGCACCGCGTTCCTGGCCGGCATCCATGATCCGACCGCCGCCACCATCCATCCCGGCAAGTGGGTGCGCGGCGTGCGACGCGTGGCGCTGAAGCTCGGCGTGCGCGTCTACGAGAACTCGCCGATGACCAAGCTGGAGCGCTCCTCGCCGCCGGTGGTGCACACGGCCAAGGGCGACATCACCGCGCGGCGCGTGGTGCTGACCATGAACGCCTGGTCGCTCGCGATCCCCGAGTTGCGCTCGGGCATCGTGGTCATCGCCAGCGACGACGCGGTGACCGAGCCGGTGCCCGAATTGCTGGAGAAGCTGGGCTACAAGGCAAAGCCGCTGATGGGCGATTCCCAGCTCTTCGTCACCGGATTCCGCACCACCGGCAACCACCGCTTCAACCCGGGCATCACCGGCGGCGTCATCGGCTTCGGCTCCATGGGCTTCGGCAACGGCGCCGGCGACCGCTTCGAGGGCCGCTCGATGCGCGAGGACGTGATCCGCGACTGCGTGGTGCGCGGCTACCCGGCGCTGGCCGACGTGCCCTTCGCCGATTCCTGGTACGGCCCGATCGACCGCACGCGGAGCGGCCTGCCGCTGTTCGGCGCGCTGCCGGGCTATCCCGACATCCTCTACGGCTACGGCTTCTCCGGCAACGGCGTCGCCACCACGCCGATCGCCGGGCGCATCCTGGCGTCGCTGGCGCTGGGGCAGAAGGACGAATATTCCGCCTGCGGCCTGGTGCGGCCGCCGGAACGCTGGCTGCCGCCGGAGCCGATCCGCTACATCGGCGCCCACATGGTGCGCGCCGCGATCAAGCGCAAGGATGCCGCCGACCATGCCGGGCGCCGCCCTGGCCTCATCGTGCGCAGCCTGGCCGGGCTGGCGCCGGGCGGCATCACCACGTCACGCGTCACAAAGAACTAGCGACAGAGGAGCGGATTATGGCGAAGGCCGAGCATTTCCCCTACGACAAGCTGCCCTTCATCCCGTGCAAGGCGCCGGGCGGCGAGACCAAGATCGCCCGCGTCATCAACGAGCGGATCAGCAAGAACATGGGCGGCGGGCTGGAGATCGGCGAGGACCTCTGCGTGCACTGGACCACGCTCTATGACGAGATCCTGTTCATCCACGAGGGCAGCATGATCGTGCGCTCCGGCGGCAACGAGTTCGAGTGCCGCGCCGGCGACATCGTCTGGCTGCCCGAGGGCTGCACCCTGGACTACGACATGACCGGCCGCCGCTGCGCCTATTTCTACGCGCTCTATCCCTATGACTGGGCGAAGCGGGCCGGCATGGCCGAACCCTGAGCCGCAGCCGATTGCCCATCCCATGACCGCAGCGGATCCGGCAACGGCGGGATTCGTCGTCTTCGCCGACGTGCAGAAAAGCTACGACGGCGAGACGCTGGTGGTGCGCGACCTCAACCTGTCGATCCGCCGCGGCGAGTTCCTGACCCTGCTGGGTCCCTCCGGCTCGGGCAAGACCACCACGCTGATGATGCTGGCGGGCTTCGAGACGCCGACCAGCGGCAGCATCCATCTCGACGGCCGGCAGATCGATTCGGTGGCGCCGTTCAAGCGCAACATCGGCATGGTGTTCCAGAACTACGCGCTGTTTCCGCACATGACCGTGGCGGAGAACCTGGCCTTCCCGCTGCAGGTGAGGAAGCTGCCGCGCGAGGACGTGGCGAAGCGCATCGACCGCGCGCTGGCGATGGTCAAGCTGCCGCAGTTCCGCAACCGGCGGCCGGGCCAGCTTTCCGGCGGCCAGCAGCAGCGCGTGGCGCTGGCCCGCGCCCTGGTCTTCGATCCGGCGTTGGTGCTGATGGACGAGCCGCTCGGCGCCCTCGACAAGCAGCTGCGCGAGCACATGCAGCTGGAGATCAAGCACCTGCACCAGCAGCTCGGCATCACCATCGTCTACGTGACCCACGACCAGAGCGAGGCGCTGACCATGTCGGACCGCGTCGCCGTGTTCAACGACGGCGAAATCCGCCAGCTGGCGACCCCGAACGAGCTTTACGAGCGGCCGGAGAATTCCTTCGTCGCCCAGTTCATCGGCGAGAACAACCGCCTCAGCGGCGTGATCGAGGGCTTCGAGGGCGCCGATTGCATAGTGCGGGTCGGCAACGATGCGCGCATCCGCGCCCGGGCGGTGGCGGCGTCGCGGGTGGGGGAGGAAACCACCCTTTCCCTGCGGCCGGAGCGCATCCGCATCGGCAGCGCCGCCGGGCACAATGCCTTCGACGCCAGGGTCGAGGAGCTGATCTACCTGGGCGACCATACGCGGTTGCGCTTGTCTTTGCTCGGCCGCAGCGATTTCATGGTCAAGGTGCCCGTCGCGGAGCGAGCGGATGCGTTGGCGCCCGGCGCCATCATCCGCGTCGCCTGGCGTCCCGAGGATTGCCGGGCGCTGGATCCGATGTGATGATGCGATGAACGGGAATCAAAAGTATCTACCTTCCCCCCTTGCGGGGGAAGGCAGCGGAGGCTTAGCGAGCAGAGTGAGCTTAGCCGTAGCCGGATGGGGGGTAGCGCGCCCTGCGGCGCGCATCGCCGGAGGCGAAACTCAGCGATGACTCTTCCCTCGATACCCGACGCTGCAACACCCCCCCTTCCCACCCTTCCCCCGCAAGGGGGGAAGGAGCAGAGCGAGTAGCTTCCACGAAACTGCGTCATGCACGAGGAACCCATGATCGATCTTTCCAACAAAGTAGTCCTGGTCACCGGCGGCGGGGGCGGCATCGGCGCCGCCATCGTGCGCAAGGTGGTGCAGCTGGGCGGCGATGCGGTGCTGCATGACGTGCGCACCGGCGGCAAGGCGGCGGAGATCCAGAAGGAGCTCGGCGCGGCGCGGGTTCATCTGGTCGAGGGCGACCTGGCGCAGGTCGGCGCGGCGCAGCAGGTCTGGGCCAAGGGCCAGGCCTGGAAGGGCCGCATCGACGTCCTGGTCAACAATGCCGGCATCTACGAATCCGCCGATATCGACCACGATTTCGACGTCTGGAGCAAATCCTGGGCGCGCACCCTGCAGGTCAACCTGGTGGCGCCGGGCGATTTCTGCCGCGAGGCGATCCGGCATTTCCGCGGCAAGGGCGGCGGCATCATCATCAACCTGGCGAGCCGCGCCGCTTTCCGCGGCGACGACGCCGACTACATGCACTATGCCGCCTCCAAGGGCGGCGTGGTGTCGATGACCCGCACCATCGCCCGGCATTTCGGGCGCCAGGGCATCACCGCCTTCGCCATTGCACCGGGCTTCGTGCGCACCAACCTGAACAAGGATTTCTTCGACAAGTTCGGCGTCGCCGCGGCGGCCGAGAGCATTCCGCTGGGCGAAGTGGCCGAGCCCGAGGATATCGCCAATACCGTGGCGTTCCTCGCCTCAGGGCTCGCCAAGCACGCCACCGGCACGACCATCGACATCAACGGCGCCAGCTACGTGCGGTGAGCGGACGATGACCATGCGGCCACCTGTCCAGCTTTTCATCGGCGGCGCCTGGCGATCGGGCGGCGCCGGCATCGCCGAGGTCATCGATCCGGGCACCGAGCAGGCGACCGGCGGCGTCACCCTGGCGGCGCCGGCGGACCTGGATGCGGCCATCGCCGCCGCCGCCGCGGCGCGGGCCGGCTGGGCCAG
>JBDHTX010000081.1:0-4722 GCA_039808885.1 Dongiaceae bacterium
ACGCTGTAGAGCGGCAGGATCATGTAGGGCAGCAGCACATGCACCATGGCGACCAGCACGCCGAAGCGGTTGAAGATCAGCTCCAGCGGCTGGTTGATCAGGTGCAGCCATTGCAGCGTGGAATTCACCGGCCCGTTGCCCTGCAGCAGGATGATCCAGGCCGTGGTGCGGACCAGCAGCGAGGTCCAGAACGGCAGCATGACGCAGATCATCAGCAGGTTGGCGCGCTTGGCCGGCAGCGCGTTCAGCACGAACGCCACCGGATAGCCGAGCAGGGCGCAGAGCAGCGCCACCTCCAGGCTGATCTCGAAGGTGCGCAGCAGCAGCGAGAGGTAGAGCCGCCGGTCGGGCGCCACCCGGGCGATGTCGCCGTTGTCGTCGAGCCGCAGGTCCACCGCCGCCAGCAGGTAGGAGGGCGTCAGCCAGCCGGATTCGTTCTTCAGCGTCGCCCAATAGCCCTCGTCGCCCCATTTCTTGTCGAGGGCGATGAGCGTGTCGCGCCAGCTGCCCGTGGGCTCGGCGGGCAGCTTGTTGGCGGTCTTCATCACCAGGCTGCGGAAGCCCTCGCGGATGGCGTTGAGGTTGCGGCCGAGCACCGCCGGCGCGCCGTCGGCCGGCAGGGCGCGCAGATCGGCCGCCAGGGCGGCAAAGGCCTCCTCCGGCGGCAGGCCGGGCGGCGACCAATCCGCCAGGACCTGGACCGTCCGCGGCAGGTCGCCTGGAATCACGGCGTTCTTGACCGCGCGCTGCATGAAGCCGGCGATCGGCGCCACGAACAGCACCAGCAGGAAGGCGAGCAAAGGCAGGATCAGCAGCAGGTCGCGCAGCGCCTGGCGCCGCGCGATGCGGCGGATCTGCCGCCGGATCGCGGCCGAAGCGGGCGGGGGCGCGGCCAGCGTGCCGGCTCCGAGGCTCATGGCTGGGCTCCGCCTGCCGGTCGGATCATCGCGCCCTCCCCACGGCGCCGCCGGCCGCACGCGGGACGGCGGCGACCGGCTGTGCTTGGAAGATTATAGTTGTTGTGATCACTCATTACACTTACAGTTTTGCGGCAGACTTTGACCGTTCGATCAGGACCAACCGCATGACCCCCAAGTCCGCGCCGGCGCGCAAGGCGCGCGGCGCCCAAGCCACGGCGAGCCTCGGCGATGTCAGCCTCGGCATGCCGAAGCTCCAGCGCAACACCCTCAACGAAGAGGTCTACCAGCAGCTGAAGCAGGCGCTGATGACCGGCCGCATCGCGCCGGGCTCGACCATGACCATCCGGTCGCTGGCCGCGTCCTTCGGCATCTCGCCGATGCCGGTGCGCGAGGCGCTGCGCCGGCTGGTGGCCGAGCATGTGCTGGTGCTGCTGCCCAACCGCAGCGTGTCCCTGCCGATCATCACGCCCGAGCGCTTCCGCGAGATCACCCGCATCCGCACCTCGCTCGAGGGCCTGGCGGCGGAGGAGGCGGCGGCCCTGATCGGCGCCGAGGAGATCCGCCAGATGACGGCGATCAACGACGAGATGGAGCGGCCGGGCGCCACCAACAAGCAGGACTACCTGGTGCGGAACCGCGAGTTCCATTTCCACCTCTACCAGAGCTCGCGGCTGCCGACCCTGGTCAAGATCATCGAGGCGCTGTGGCTGCAGATCGGCCCGCTGCTGACCATCCAGCAGGGCGAATACAGGTCGCAGGAGACCCTGATCCAGACCCATCATCGCCGCCTGCTGAAGGCGCTGAAGAAGCGCGACGCCGCCGAGGCGCGCGACGCGATCGTCAGCGACATCGAGGACGCCGCCAAGATCATCGCGGCGAACCTGTAGGTCGCTTCGGGCGCAATCCGCATCGGCCGGCGGCGGGCCGCAATCAGCCGATCGCCGCCCGCACCACCGGGCCGCGCGTCACCAGGAACTCCTCCACCGCGGCGCAGAAGGCATCGGCCTCCGCCTCGGTCGTCTCGATCGACAAATTGCCCATGATGCGGCGCGAGATGTACTGGCCGGCCGCCAGCATGTCGAGGTGGAACAGCTTCTTGATGTTGCCGATCACCGCCTCGCGGCCATGCTCGAAGCGGTCGAATTCCCCCGCATTGCGGCCGGGACCCTTGTGGAAATGGATGCCGAAGATCGAGCCGAGGCCGGTCGCCACCATCGGCACGTCGTGCTTCTGCGCCAGCGCGCTGAGGCGCTGGCGGATCGAATCGCCCAGCGCGTTCATGCGCGCCAGGCGATCCTCGCTCAGCACTTGGGTCAGCGCCACGTAGCCGGCCGACATCGCCAGCACGTTGTTGTTGAAGGTGCCGCCATGCGGATAGGCGTCGGAGCGCGACGGATCGAAGCGCGCCATGATGTCGGCGCGGCCGCCGAAGGCGCCGAAGGAAAGGCCGCCGCCGACATATTTGCCGAGCGTCATCAGGTCCGGCTTGATGCCGTATTTGCGCTGCACGCCGCCGAAATCCAGGCGCGAGGTCATCACCTCGTCCAGCACCAGCAGCACGCCATGCGCGTCGCAGGCCTTGCGCAGCCCCTTGAGGAAGGCCGGATCGCCGGCCAGCGCGCCGGCGCCGCCCTGCATCGGCTCGACGATGACGGCGGCGAGCTTGCCGGCGTGCTTGGCGATGTCCGCCGTGGCGCGCTCCAGGTCGTTGTATTCGGAGGTGATCCACTCGAACTTCATGTTCAGCGGCGAGCCGCCATGGGCGAAGTAGAGGATCGAGCCGTGATAGGCGCCGTCGAAGATCAGCACGGCTTCCTTGCCGGTGAAGGCTCGCGCGGTGGCGAGCGCCAGCAAATTGGCCTCGGTGCCGGAATTGCAGAAGCGCAGCAGCTCCATCGCCGGGAAGCGGCGGCGCACCTCCTCGGCCAGCAGGCGCTCATGTCGGGTGGGCGCGCCCAGGTTGATGCCGCCGGTCAAGGCTTGGCGGATGGCGTCGGCGATCACGGCATTGGAGTGGCCGTAGACGCCGGCGGTGTATTCGTTGATGAAGTCGGCATAGGAATGGCCGTCGACATCGTTGAGGCGGCTGCCCTTGCCGCCCGCCATGTAGAGCGGGAAGGGCGAGAAATGCACCGTCGTCCGCGTGTTGCCGCCGGGCAGATGCGCCTTGGCCATGCCGGACAGCCGCTGGCTTTCAGGATTGGCGGCGATGTAGCGGTCCTCGGCCTCTTTCACCGCGGAGGGCAGATCCTGGTTGCGTTGCGCGGCGGTCGAGGCGGTGGCGGCGTTGGGCATCGGTGTTGCTTTCGACGAAGGACCGGATCAGGCGGCCCGAATGGATGCGGGCGCCGCCTGATCCGGCAGTTGACGGGAAGACTGAGGTTACGCGCTAGCTACTGGGCTGCCCAGGCGTTGAACCGCTCGGTGGCCGCGGCCTGGCGCTCGACCCAGAAATCGTCGCTGTAGACCGCCGCCCATTGCGCCTTGTCCGGCGCGGTGGGCAGGGCGTTCTTGATCTCCGCCGGCATCAGGTCATAGGCCGCCACGGTCGGCACGCCGTAGCTCAGGTTCTCCACCAGCTTCGCCTGGGTCTCGGGGCGGGAATAGAACTCCAGCATCTTTTCCGCCGCCGACGGGTTCGGGCCGTTGGCGATCTGCACCCAGTAGTCGGTGCCGACCCAGAAGCCGCTGTCCCAGCCGATCACCAGGTTGCGCTTGTTCTCCGTGGCCGCGCCGCTGACGCGGGCGTTGAAGTTGATGATCATCGCCGCGTCGCCGGCCAGCAGCCGCTGCACGCCCTCGGCGGCGCTCTCCGCCCAGATGATGTTCGGCTTCAGCTCGTCGAGCTTCTTGAAGGCCCGGTCGAAGCCCGCAGGCTCGGCCAGCACCTTGTAGATGTCCTCCTTCTTCACGCCATCGGCCATCAGGGCGATCTCGATCATGATGCGGGCGTCCTTGTAGGCCCCGCGCTTGCCCGGCCATTTCTCGACGTTCCAGAAATCGGCCCAGCTCTTCGGGCCGTCCTTGATCTTGTCGCCGTCATAGGCCATCACCGTCGACCAGATGTCGGAGGCGATGCCGCAATCATGCGCGGCGTAGTCGATCTGCTTGTCGCGGCCGCCGAGCTTGGCCCAGTCGAGCTTGACGAAGGCGCCCTCGTCGCAGCCCTGGATGACCTGCGGGCTCTCGAAGGCGGCGAGGTCCCAGGTGATCTTGCCGGCTTCGATCTGGCTGGTCAGCTTGGCGTATTCGCCGCCGAATTCCTCTTCGACGACCTTGATGCCGGTTTCCTTCTGGAACGGCTCGAACAGGGCCTTGCGATAGGCGTCCTGCCAGACGCCGCCCCAGCCGACGACGACGACCTGCTCCTCGGCCTTGGCGGCGAGGGGCAATACGAGCCCGATGGCGATGGCGAGGCTCAAGGCCCCGGTAAGCAGAGTGCGGTTTGTCATTGGTTCTCCCTCCCTGTGCGGCGCAGCGCCGCGACGTGATCCGGTTGCGCAGCCTCCCGTTCGATCCGAGGATTCTCGGCCAGAGGTCTTGTGATCACAAGCACTGTGATGCTAGGATGAACTAAATGGGCGTGTCAATCGTCCGGACTATCTAACGGCCACGCAACGGCCACCGGCCGCGATGGCATTGGGTGAAAGTGGGAGGTTAAGCAGAATGTCTCAGAAAGCGGCGGAACCTGCGGCGAAGAGCGGCCGCAAGGTGATCATCACCTGCGCGGTGACGGGCTCGGTGCACACGCCGACCATGACGCCCTATCTGCCGATCACGCCGGACCAGATCGCGGCGGAAT
>JBDHTX010000082.1:0-4496 GCA_039808885.1 Dongiaceae bacterium
TTGCCCTGGAGCTGGTTGACCTTGATCCCGGTCTGCTCGGTGAAGAGGGCGAAGAGCTGCTCGTCGGAGGGATAGTGGCGGGCGGAATAGACGTTGACCTCGCCGGCATCGGCGCGCGCCGGACGGGCCGGGCGCAGCAAGGACCCGCCGGAGAAGGCAGCGCCGGCGCCGGCCAGCAGGGAATTGCGCAGCAGGGATCGGCGGGTGAGGCGCATGGTCGGGCACTCCGGACAAACCAGGGAAGCGGCCCGACGATAGGCCGATCCGGCCGGAACATGCAACTGCGACTTATTCGCACATCCTCACGAAACCGTGAGCCGCCGGAAGCCCGGCGCGGCGGGGAAGCATGTGGCGCGCTTCACAGCGCGGGCCGCGAGGGTGCCGCTAAATCCGCGCATCCGGCATGACGCGGCGCGGCAGACCACCGCGGCGTCGCGCCGGAGGCCCGGAACGCATCCCGCGGGCGCAGCCGCGGGGGCGCGTTGCGGGGGCCGCCGCCCGGAATACTGGCATCGGGCGGCGGCGACCCGCCCGGGGGCTTGCGGGTCGGCGGCGCGGGATTCGGACCTGTGGCCCCGTTCACAGCAACGCGAAGGCGCCATGCGCATATGGAACGTGAACCGGCGCAAGAAGCTTGTTAACATGCGCCGCACGGAGACGAAGATGGCCCGCAAGACCAAACCGAGCGCCAACTCCCAGATTGCGAAGCCCGCCGAGAAGGCGGCCTCGACGCCGCGGCAAGTTGCCCTCGTCATGCCGCTGGCCTCGGCGGCGGCGGGGCCGAGCTTCGAGACCGCGCTCGAGACGCTGAACAGCAATCTCGCCGTCTACAAGCTGTGGCAGGGCAAGGACGCCAAATAGCGCGGCCGCTCTAGCCTCCGGCGCGTCGCAGCGCCAGCAATTGCCGCATCGCCAGGATCCCCGCCGCCGGCCCCAAAGCCAGCCCGGCCAGCACCGCCGGCCAGCCGAAGGCCCCGGCCAGCAGCGGCGTGGTCTGCACCGTCGCCACGGTGAGGGCGAAGCCCAAGGCCGTCTGCAGGGTCATCAGGCTGCCGGCGAGATCGGCCGGCGCCGCGTCGGCGACCAGCGCCGAGAACTGCGCCGAATCCGGGATCACGAAGATCCCCCAGATCACGATCAGCAGCAGGCTGAGCCAGACCGGCCCGCCGAAGCTCAGCGCCGTGGCCGCCGCGGCGCTGCCGCTCACCGCCATGGCGATGATGGTGACCTGCGCCTTGCCGATGCGGTCGGCGATGGCGCCGGCCGGCACGCAGGCGAGCCCGCCGAGCCCGATGGCGAAGAACGCGGTGAGCTTGGCCAGCCGCGTCGCCGCCTCGCCGTCGATCGACGCGCCATAGGACGCCGCCGCCGCCGCGCCGATCCACGCCCACATGGCGTAGAGCTCCCACATATGGCCGAAATAGCCGAGATAGGTGAGCCGGATGCGCCGGTCGCTCCAGGCGAGGTGCACGGCCCGCATGGTGAAGCGGGGCGCCCGCGCGTGATGCGGTCCCAGGCCGCAGAACGGCACCAGCAGCCCGGCCAGGAACGCGAGCGCGGCGGTCGAGACGATGACCGCGCGCCATTCCGCGCCGCCGAGATAGGCGGTGAGATGCGGCAGCGCCGAGCCAAGCGTCAGCGCCCCCACCAGCAATCCCACCAGCAGCCCGCGATCCCTGGTGCCCCAGCCGACGGCGATCTTCATGCCGACCGGATAGACCCCGGCCAGCAGCGCGCCGGTGGCGACGCGCAAGGCGATCGCAAGATTGCCGCCGATGGGTGCTGCCAGCAGCGCCAGGTTGGCCAGCGCCGCCAGGATCGCGCAGACCGCGAACACGCGCCGCGGATCGAAGCGGTCGGCAAGCCCGCTGGCGGCGACGGTGAGCGCGCCGAAGACAAAGCCCGCCTGCACGCCGCTCGACAGCATCGCCTGGCGCGCCGCGCTGATCCCCGCCTCGCGCACCATGTCCGGAAGTGCTGCAGCGGTGGCGAACCACAGGCTCATCCCGGCGACCTCGGCCAGGGTGAGGAGGGTGATGGAGCGGAGCTTGCCTGGCTGTGCCATTGGAATGCGCGCCTTTGTGACTGCGTGACCGCCCGTGGCGGCCGAAAACACGGCTCATCGATCGCGACGGCCGGGCGTGAAATTTCCCGTGCCATCACCGCCGGGCGCAGCCCCGTCGGCAAGATATTCAGCTGATGCCTCGTCAGATACCGGATTGCCGGTGCTGGCCGCAATAGGACGGCCCGGCAAGGCCAAGAGCAGATCGAATTCCCCCGATGGCGCGGCGGCTACTCCGCCCCGCCGCCGCCGCTCGCGGCGACGAATTCCTCCAGCGTCACCTTGCCGTCGCCGTCGGCGTCGGCAGCGGCGATGACGTTGGCGCAGAATTGCATGTACTCGTCCATCGTCACCCGGCCGTTGGTGTCGGCGTCCGCCATGCGGAAGCGCTTGGTGAAGCGCTCGATGACATCCTCGCGCTCTTCGGGGATGCCGAAATTGTATTCGCTGAGCGTCAGCTCGCCGTCCTTGTTCTCGTCGGTGCGGGTGAAGACCTTGGCCTCGATGCGCTGCATGTCGGCGAGGGTGATGAAGCCCTGCTTCTTCTGGTCGAGGCGCTCGAAATAGCGCGCGGCGGATTGCTGGTCGGTCTCCGGCTGCTGGGCCTGGGCCAAGGTCGCGCCGAAGAGGACGCCTGCCAGAGCCAGGACGCGCAGGATCGGGGTACTCGCAATCATCGCCATCATGAGTTCCTTGCTTGCTTCGCCGCGTGAGCCGGCCTGCCGGGCCGCATTCATCATTCTTCCGCCGCCGATGCGCCGCCTTCGCGCACCAATTCATATAGGGAGACCGCCGCCGCGTTCGACACATTGAGGTGATCGATGGCGCCCCCGGTCGGCAGGCGCACCAGCAGGTCGCAATGCTCCCGCGTCAGCCGGCGCAGCCCGGGCCCTTCGGCGCCGAGCGCCAGCCCGACCTTGCCGGTCAGCCTGGCCTGGGCCAGGGTCCGCTCGGCCTCGGCCGCCAGCCCGGCGATCCAGAAGCCGCCCTTTTTCAGGATGTCGATGGCGCGGGCGAGGTTGGTAACGCGGATCAGCGGGACGTGTTCCAGGGCGCCGGAGGCGGCCTTGGCCAGCGCGCCGGATTCCGGCGCCGCGTTGCGCTCGGTCAGCACCACGGCCAGCGCGCCGAAGGCCGCCGCCGAGCGCAGGATGGCGCCCACGTTCTGCGGGTCGGTCACCTGGTCGAGGATCAGCACCACCGCCTGGTCGCGGTCCGCCGCCTCCGCCACCACGTCCTCGATGCCGCGCTCGGGCAGGGGGTGCACCTTGGCGGCGATGCCCTGGTGCACGGCGCCATAGGGCAGCCAGCTTTCCAGGACGTCGCGCGGCACCTGCTCCCATTCCGGCCAGTCGCCGGCATCGCCTTCCACCTCGCCCGGCTCGATGTCGGACCCGGTGCGCGCCAGGCGCAGCAGCTTGCGCTGGGGATTGCCGAGGACCGCCGTCACCGCGTGGTGGCCGTAGACCCAATAGGGGCCGCCGACCTGGACCTTCTCGCCCCGGGCCTTTTCGTCCTGGGTCCGGCCGCCTTGGAATCGGGCGGGGCCATGCCCATGTGAGGCTCCGCGCCCCGTGCCCCCGGCGTCGCGGTCGATCTCCCGCTGCGGATTGCGGTCGCGGGCCTGGAAGGCGGGCCTTTGGCCGCGTTCCTCGCCGCCGGTCCGGGCGGGCCGCTGCCAGGATGCCGCATCGTCTCGGCGCGGACTTCGGGCAGAAGATTCGGATTTCCGGCTATCGCGCTGTTTTTTCGGGAAATCCTTCCCCTTGCCGGGCTTGGGCGGTCGGTTGCGGATGGGCGACTTGCGCTTTGACATTCGGGACCCTAGTATCGGTTTGAAATTGGGTATTGCCACAACTCCCTTCCCGCCGGAAACGAAATCGGCGGGAACGGAGTTTTTCGTGTGTTTTCAAATTGACACCGAAAGGTAAATGCCCATAAGTGCGCATCCTCCGTCGCGGGCGGAGTCGTGGGAGCCCGGAGGGGTGCCCGAGTGGCTAAAGGGGGCAGGCTGTAAACCTGCTGGCTTCGGCCTACGTAGGTTCGAATCCTACCCCCTCCACCAGCGACTCTGCTGGCGCAGCGGGTGAACAATCGGCGGGTGTAGCTCAATGGTAGAGCTCCAGCCTTCCAAGCTGGCTACGCGGGTTCGATTCCCGTCACCCGCTCCAGACTACGCCGCCGCCCGGATCGCTCCGGACCGGGGGCGAGACGGGGAAGAGAGCATGGTTCAGCCGAAATCCGCGCGGGGTTTCCGGCTCGATCGAAGGATCGCATAGAGCGCAACCGATCTGGTCACAGGACTGAAGAAAAATGGCGAAGGCGAAGTTTGAGCGGAATAAGCCGCACTGCAATGTTGGGACGATTGGCCACGTTGATCACGGCAAGACGTCGTTGACGGCGGCGATCACGAAGGTGCTGGCTGAGACTGGCG
>JBDHTX010000083.1:0-3751 GCA_039808885.1 Dongiaceae bacterium
TGTGCCTCGGTCAACTCGTAGCGCTTCACCATCCATCGCCTCCAGCCAACAACAAGCTGGAGACCTATGAATCACACAAATCGACGCGCGGGAATCCTGAATGTCGATTGAACCTAGAGCATTTTCCGCCGAAGTGGAAACCGGTTCGGCGTCGAAAATGCGACCAATCAACAGGATTGGACCATGATGCGATTCAATCCAATCGCATCATGGTCTAGGCCGACTTCACGTCGCTGAGGAAGTGGTCGACTTCGGCGCGCAGCGCGTCGGATTGCCGGGCGAGCTCGGCGGCCGAGGCCCGCATCTGGCTGGCGGCGGCGCCGGTATCGCCGGCGGCCTTGGTGACGCCGCCGATATTGGCCGAGACTTCCTGGGTGCCGACCGCGGCCTGCTGGATGTTGCGGGAGATCTCCTGCGTCGCCGCGCCCTGCTGCTCCACCGCGCTGGCGATCGAGGTGGCGACCTCGTTGATCTGGCCGATGATGGTGCTGATGCCCTGGATCGCCGCGACCGAACTGGTCGTGGCGCCCTGGATGGCGCCGATCTGGGCGCCGATCTCTTCCGTCGCCTTGGCGGTCTGGGTGGCGAGATTCTTCACCTCGGACGCGACCACGGCGAAGCCCTTGCCGGCTTCGCCCGCGCGGGCGGCTTCGATCGTGGCGTTGAGGGCGAGGAGGTTGGTCTGGTTGGCGATGTCGCTGATCAGGCGCACCACCTCGCCGATCTTCTCGGCCGCATCGGCCAGGCTCTTCACCTGGCCGTTGGTGCGCTCGGCCTCGGCCACCGCCTGGTTGGCGATGCTGGCGGACTGGCTCACCTGGCGGCTGATCTCGGCGATCGAGCTCGACAATTCCTCGGTCGCCGCGGCGACCGTCTGCACGCTGGTCGAAGCCTCTTCCGATGCCGCGGCGACGACCGTCGCCTGGCGGCTGGTCTCTTCCGCCGTGGCCGAAAGGCCGGCGGCGCTGGCGTTCATCTCGCTGGTCGAGTCGGAGACGGTCTTCAGCGACTGCGTCACCGCGCGGTCGAAGGCCATCGCGCGCTGGTGCAGCACCTCGGCGCGCTTGGCCTTGGCTTCGGCCTCGCGGCGCTGCTCGGCGGAAAGCTGCTCGGCGCGGGCGGCGTTGTCCTTGAACACCTGCATCGCCTCGGCCATGCGGCCGATCTCGTCGCTGCGGCCGAGGGCGGGAATCGACACGGTGGTGTCGCCGGCGGCCAGCGTGCTCATCGCCGCGGTCATGTCGTTGAGCGGCGTGCAGATCGCGCGCACCATGGTCACCAGCGAAAGCACCAGGAACGCGCAGGCCGCCAGGATGGCGCCGATCAGCACGTTGCGGGCCAGCGCCGCGGTGCTGTCCGCCGATTCCTTCGCCGCCTGCGCGGAGGATTCGATCAGGTCGCTCACCTTGCCGAGCGCGCCCTCCAGCTCCTCGAACAGGGCGATGAATTCCGGCGCCTTGGCTTCGGCGCCGCGGCCATCCTTCTCGGCCAGGTCGACCAGGCTCTCGGCGCCGGAGATATAGGCATCGAGCTTCGGCCCCACATCGGCGAAGGCGGCGGTGATCTCGTCGTTCAGCACCAGCTGCTTGTTGGCGTCGATATGCTCGCGGAAATTCTGCGCGTGGTCGGCGATGTCGGTCTTGATCGTCGCGAAGTCGCCGGTCCGGCCGACCGCGGCGGCATGCAGCGCGTTGAGCACATCGGCGCGCAAGGCGTCATGCATCATGTCGCCTTCCATGTGGTTGCGCAGCGCCAGCGACGTGGTCACGACGCTTTCCAGCTCCCGGGTCTGGCGCAGGATGCCCCAGAAGCCGATCCCGCCGATCAGCAAGGCGACGGCCATCATCAGGGCGCCATAAGCGATGAACTTGCGGCGGATGGAAACGGACCCGAGCATGCGACATTCCTTTCACGGTCGGCAGCGAGGGCCACTTGGCCCCGGGGCGTGCGCGATGGTTGTCTTGATGCCCCCAGCGGTGTTTTGCCTCAGTACCGCTTAAGATCGTGTAAACTCCAATCTGTTGCGTAAATCGCCGCGTCGTCTTCCGGCGCAAATTCCTATCCCCGCGCAACCCGCCGCGGAGCGCGGGTTGCCCTGGCGCGCCGGCCCGCGGCCGCGTAAGAGAGGCGCCGCGGCGGCGATCGCGGGCCGCGATGACTGCGGGGGCTTGGGTGACGGGGCACAGGGATGGGCGCGGGCAATCGGCCGCCGGAGCGGAAGCCGGCGCGCCGGCGACAGGCAGCGCCCGCGCCGATGCGGACCGGCGGCCGCAACAGCGCCTGAAGGGCGCCCTGATGATCACCGCCGCGGTCGCCGTCGGCGGCTTCCAGGACGCGCTGATCAAGCTGCTGAGCGCCAGCTATCCGGTCTACGAGATGCAGCTGCTGCGCGGCGGCACCGCCATGCTGCTGATCCTGGCCTCGCTCGCCGCCACCGGCGGGCTCGGCCGCCTGCTGGGCCCGCGTCCCGGCCTGCTCGCGCTGCGCTCGGCGATCCTCGCCGTCGCCAGCCTCACCTTCTATCTCGCGCTCTCGGCCATGCAATTCGCCGACGCGGTGGCGATCTATTTCTCCATGCCGCTGATGATCGCGGCGCTCTCCGGCCTGGTGATCGGCGAGCACGTGCCGCTGCGCCGCTGGGTCGCGGTCGTCGTCGCCTTCATCGGCGTCGGCATCGTGGTGCAGCCCGGCACCGGGGTGTTCAATCCCGCCTCGCTCATCGTGCTGGTCTCGACCCTGTGCTACGCGCTCGGCCTGATGCTGACCCGGCCGCTCGGCATGCAGGTGGATTCGGCGGTGATGGGACTGTGGCAGGTGGGCGGCTTCGTGGTGACGTCGGCGCTGCTGCTGCTGGTCTTCGGCAACGGCGCGTTCTACGACCCGGCGCGTCCGGGCCTCGCCTACCTGACCGCCGGATGGATCGCCCCGTCGATCACCGACCTGTTGTGGATGCTGGGCTTCGGCGTGGCGGCGGCGGCGGCCAGCGTGCTCTATACCCTGGGCTACAAGGCGGCCGCGCCCAGCTTCGTGGCGCCGTTCGAGTATTCCGCCCTGTTCTGGGCCAGTCTCTGGGGCTTCGTCTTTTTCCGCGACATCCCGCATTCGACCACCCTGATCGGCGCGGTGCCGATCATCGGCGCCGGGCTGTGGATGGTGTGGCGCGAAAGGCGGGTCGGCTGAGGGTTGGAGCGCTCGCGCATCCCGCGCGCGCATGCTCCCTCCCGCATGCCCCCACCCGCATGCCCCCACCCGCATGCCCCTTGCGTTAGTATGGGCGCGCGATATGGTCCGGGCCGGAATTGCCAGGTTGTCCAAGCCTCGATGAGCCAAGACCGACCGACCCGCCGCCGCCTGCCGCCGCTGAATGCCCTGCGCGCCTTCGAGGCGGTGGCCCGTTCCCTGAGCTTCACCAAGGCCGCCGACCAGCTGCTGGTCACGCAAAGCGCGGTCAGCCGCCAGGTGAAGAACCTGGAGGATATCCTGGGCGTGCAGCTGCTGAAGCGCAAAGGCCCGCTGGAGCTGACCGAGGAAGGGCGCAAGCTGCTCCCGGTCCTCACCGGCTCCTTCGACCGCATCGCCGAGGTGATCGCCGGGATCAAGGTGGCGCATGCCAACCCGCCGCTCACCCTGTCCATGCCGCCGACCTTCACCCGGCGCCTGGTGATGCCGCGCCTGGCCGATTTCCAGCACCGCCACCCGGATCTCGAGCTGCGCATCGAGACGCCGGCCACCAATGTCGAATTCGCCCAGG
>JBDHTX010000084.1:0-2856 GCA_039808885.1 Dongiaceae bacterium
GCGGCCCACGCGGCCGTGGCGCACCGCGCCGCCGCACCCTTCGGGGTCGCGGCGCCGGCCCCGGCGATCGATCGCGCCGCCGTCGCGCGCCACGTGCAGGATGTCATCGCCCGCATCGCGCCGCATGATTCGGTCGAACGCTTCGAGGGCCTCGGCGTCACCGTGCTCAAGGCGCGCGCGCGTTTCGTCGATCGCGGCACCGTCGAGGCGGGCGACACGCGGATCAGGGCGCGCCGCTTCGTGCTGGCGGTCGGATCCAGCGCCTTCATCCCGCCGATCGCCGGTCTCGACCGGGTGCCGTTCCTCACCAACGAGACGATCTTCCAGCGCTTCGCCGAGATCCGGGACCTCATCGTGCTGGGCGGCGGCCCGATCGGCGTCGAGATGGCGCAGGCCTTCGCCCGCCTCGGCGCCAAGGTGCAGCTGGTGGAGATGGGCAAGCTGCTGCCGCGCGACGATGCCGAGGCGGCGGGTCTGGTCCGCGCCGCGCTGGTCGCCGATGGCGTCGCCCTGCATGAGAACGCCACCGCGACCGAAGCGGCGGCGTCGGATGGCCGCGTGCGCCTCGCCTGTCGCGACGCCGACGGCAACACCCGATGGCTCGAAGGCGGCCATCTGCTGGTCGCCGTCGGGCGCAAGCCGCGGGTCGACGGCCTGGGCCTCGATCTCGCGGGGATTGCCTTCTCGCCGAAAGGCATCGGCGTCGATGCCGGCCTCAGGACCAGCAACCGCCGCGTCTACGCGATCGGCGATTGCACCGGCGGGCCGGCCTTCACCCATGTGGCCGGCGCCCAGGCGGGCCTGGTCATCCGCAGCGCGCTGTTCCGCCTGCCGGCGAAGTTCGATGCCCGGACGCTGCCCTGGGTCACCTATGCCGATCCGGAGCTGGCGCAGCTCGGCCTGACCGAGGCGGCGGCGCGCGATACCGCGCGGGGTGGGGGCGGCGATCCTGTCGTCACCCGCATTCCCTATGCCGAGAACGACCGCGCCCGGGCGGAGCGGGCGGAGAGCGGTTTCATCAAGGTCGTCAGCGACCGCGGCGGCACGATCCTGGGCGTCACCATCGTCGGCCGCCAGGCGGGGGAGATGCTGGCGCCCTGGTGCCTGGCCATGTCGCGCCGCCTGAAGCTCTCGGCCCTGGCCGGGCTGATGCTGCCTTATCCGACCCTAGGCGAGCTTTCCAAGCGCGCCGCGGGGCAATTCTACACCCCAAGGCTGTTCTCCCCGGCCGTCCGGCGTCTGGTGCGGTTCTTGCGCTGGTTTGGTTGAAAAGCTATCTAACCAGCATGCAGAACCAGCGTTCCCGCGGCTTGCCCCGTCGGAAGAGCCGCTAGGCCATGTCGGAAGAAAAGCCAGCGCTGCCGGGCTTCGGCCGCGGCTTGTCCGCCAAGCTGCTGGTCCTCACCGTCTCCTTCGTGATGCTGAGCGAGGTGCTGATCTATGCGCCGTCGATCGCGCGCTTCCGCGCCACCTGGCTGGAGGAACGGCTGGCCAATTCCTACCTGGCGATCCTCGCCCTCGAGGCGACGCCGGACTTCATGATCGACCCGGAGCTGGAGATCAAGCTGCTGGACAATGCCGGGGCCAGGCTCATCGCGCTGCGCACGCCCGACGGCAAGAACCTGGTGCTGCGCGGCTCGACGCCGCCGCCGATCATCGACGCCACCATCGACCTGACCGACCAGATGGCCACCACGCTGATCAAGGACGCCTTCACCACCTTGATGAGCGACGGCAACCGCCTGCTGCGGGTCAAGGGCCACACCCCGCAGGCCGGCGACGCCTGGCTCGACGTGGTGCTGGACGAAGCGCCGCTGCGCCAGGGGATGATCGCCTATTCCTGGCGCATCCTGGGCCTCAGCATCGTCATCTCGCTGGTCACCGCCACGCTCATCTTCGGCGCGCTGCAATGGCTGCTGATCCGGCCGATGCGGCTGCTCACCCAGCGCATGATGGAGTTCCGCGCCAATCCGGAGGACATGTCGCGCGACGAGGCGGCGCGCCGGCGCAACGACGAGGTCGGCGTGGCCGAGCGCGAATTCATCCAGATGCAGAAGCAGATCCAGAAGGCGCTGAAGCAGCGCGAAAGGCTGGCGGCGCTCGGCACCGCGGTCAGCAAGATCAACCACGACCTGCGCGGCGTCCTGGCGACGGCGCAGCTGGTGGCCGACCGCCTGGCGCACAGCCCGAATCCGGAAGTGCAGAAGATGGCGCCGGCGCTGCTGCGCTCGCTCGACCGCGCCATCGCGCTCTGCAGCGACACGCTGAACTTCACCCGCGAGGGCCCGAGCAAGCCGAGCTATTCGCGCTTCGCGCTGGCCGATCTGCAAGGCGAGGTGAGCGAGAGCCTCGGCAAGTATCTGAACGGCACCAAGGTGCTGAGCGCCGATTACGCGCCGGATTTCCAGATCATCGCCGACCGGGCGCAGCTGCAGCGGGTGATCCACAACCTGGCCGAGAACGCCCTGCAGATGGGCGCCGGCACGGTGGCGGTGCGGGCCTGCCGCAAGGACGGCAAGATCGAGATCGAAGTGGCCGATGACGGCCCCGGCCTGCCGCCCAAGGCGCTGCAGAAGCTGTTCGTGCCGTTCCAGGGCTCGGCGCGCTCCGGCGGCACCGGCCTCGGCCTCGCCATCGCGCGCGAGCTGATGCGGGTGCAGGGCGGCGATTTGCGCCTCGCCAGCAACGACGCCAAGGGCGCCACCTTCGTGCTGGAACTGCCCGACCGGGCGGCGGCCTAGGCTGAATCGACATTCATCGCATCCATAGGATTGAGCAAGCGATGTGTATGAAGGCTCGGAAGTAGCTTGCGCGCCGGTCGTATCGGGTTGCGATGCGTCGGAAGTGTTTGAGTTT
>JBDHTX010000085.1:0-2578 GCA_039808885.1 Dongiaceae bacterium
AAGAGATCCGGCGGCGCCAATTGATCGAGGCCACCATCGCCTCGATCCACGATGTCGGCTTCTCGGATTCCAGCGTCTCCCGCATTGCGGCAAAGGCCGGCGTCTCCGCCGGCATCGTGCATCACTATTTCGAGGACAAGGACGAGCTGCTGGAGGCGACCCTGCGCCAGCTTGGCGCCAATCTCAGCGCCTCCGTCGTGCGCCGCCTGCGCGCGGCGAAATCGCCGATGCACCGGCTGATGGCGGTGGTCGACGGCAATCTCGGCCCGGAGCTGTTCACGCCGGAGGCGGTCTCCGCCTGGCTCGCCTTCTGGTCCCAGGTGCCGACCTCGCCGCGCCTCGCCCGCATCCAGCGCATCATCATCGAGCGCCTGCATTCGAATCTGGCGCATGGGCTGCGCCCGTTCCTGCCGTCGGCCGAGGTGCAGGCGGTGGCGCGCGACCTGGCGTGCTTGATCGACGGCATCTGGCTGCGCGCCGCCTTGCGGCCCGAGGCCCCGGAGGGCGCCGACGCCCGCCGCGCGGCGATCGACTTCATCCGCCATCGCCTGGGGGCGAAGGTCGGCACGGTGCCGTGGGGGAGTTGATCGGCATGCGCGTCGTTACATCCAGTGCTCGTCATGCCAGGGCTTGGCCCTGGCATCCACGAGTACCGGCTCCGTTGACGGCAGCGGACCATCGAGCAGGACGGGAAAACCCGGCGTGGAGTTGACAAATTCGTGGATGGCAAGGCCAAGCCTTGCCATGACGATCGAGTGGGTTGTGAGCAAGAGTGAAGTGAGCGAGATCGGGGCATGAAATTCGACGCGGTATTCGACTATCTGATCGTCGGCGGCGGCTCGGCGGGGTGCGTGCTGGCCTATCGGCTGACCGAGGATGGCGGCAACAAGGTGTGCCTGCTCGAGGCCGGCCCGCGCGATGCGTGGTGGAACTGGAAGATCCACATGCCGGCCGCGCTCATGTACAACCTGATGGACGACAAGTACAACTGGTACTACCACACCGAGCCGCAGCCCTACATGAACGACCGCGTCATGTACTGGCCGCGCGGCCGGGTGCTGGGCGGCTCGTCCTCGCTCAACGCCATGGTCTATATCCGCGGCCATGCGCTGGACTACGACCGCTGGGCCTTCAAGGAGGGCTGCGACGGCTGGTCGTACCAGGAGATCCTGCCCTATTTCAAACGCGCCGAGCATCGCGAGCTGGGCGGCGACGACTACCACGGCGACCAGGGCCCGCTCTGGGTCCATACCGGCAACCAGCCGAACCCGCTGTTCGAGGCCTTCATCGAGGCGGCCCAGCAGGCCGGCTATGCCTACACCGAAGACATGAATGGCTATCGCCAGGAAGGCTTCGGCAAGATGGACATGACCACCCATAACGGCCGGCGCTGGTCGGCCTCGACCGCGTTCCTGCGCCCGGCCGAGAAGCGCCGCAACCTGCGGGTCGAGACCCGCGCCCTGGTGCTGCGGGTGATCGTCGAGAACGGGCGGGCCATCGGCATCGAGTTTTCGCAGAACGGCCGCATCATGCGCTATCGGGCCGAGCGCGAGGTGATCCTCTCCGGCGGCGCCATCAATTCGCCGCAGCTCCTGATGCTGTCGGGCATCGGCCCGGCCGATCACCTGAGGGAGGTCGGCGTGCCGGTGGTGCATCACCTGCCGGGCGTCGGGCAGAACCTGCAGGAACATCTGGAGATGTATATCCAGCAGCACTGCACCAAGCCGATCACGCTCTACACCTACACCAAGCCGCACCGCATGGCGCTGGCCGGCGTGCAGTGGTTCCTGACCGGCAACGGCGTCTGCACCTCGTCGCATCTCGAGGCCGGCGGCTTCATCCGCTCGGCGGCGGGCATCGAGCACCCCAACCTGCAGTTCCACTTCCTGCCCTCGACGGTCAACGACCACGGGCGCAAGAACGGCACCAGCCACGCCTACCAGGTCCATATCGGCAACATGCGGCAGGAGGCGCGTGGCTGGATCAAGCTGAAGACCGCCAGCCCGAAGGATCATCCGCGCATCCAGCCCTTCTACCTCGCCGCCGAGGCCGACCGGCGCGAGTTCCGCGACGCGGTCAAGCTGACCCGCGAGATCTTCGCCCAGAAGGCCTTCGATCCCTATCGCGGGCCGGAGATCCAGCCTGGCGCCAAGGTGCAGAGCGACGCCGAGATCGACGCCTTCATCCGCGAGCGCGGCGACAGCGCCTATCATCCGAGCTGCAGCTGCAAGATGGGCGTCGACGAGATGGCGGTGGTGGACCCGCAGGCGCGGGTGCGCGGCCTTCAGGGCCTGCGCGTGGTCGACGCCTCGATCATGCCGTCGATCGTCAGCGGCAACCTCAACGCGCCGGTGATCATGATGGCCGAGAAATGCGCCGACATGATCCTGGGCAAGCCGGCGCTGCCGAAGTCGAACGCCCCGGTCTTCGTGCATCCGAACTGGCAGACGCAACAGCGCTAGGGTCTGTACTCAATTAGTGATTCCCATGTTTTGGGGATTGTGATTCAAGCTTCCAAACGGCGGAGGCTTGCGATGAAGGGGATCACGTGGTTGAGCGATGCGGAGTGGGCTCGGAT
>JBDHTX010000086.1:0-2575 GCA_039808885.1 Dongiaceae bacterium
GACCCATACTTGGAGAAACAGCGATGCCGATCGGTACCGTGAAGTGGTTCAACAGCACCAAGGGTTATGGCTTCATTCAGCCGGAAGGCGGCGGACCGGATGTGTTCGTGCACATCTCCGCCGTGGAGCGCGCCGGCCTCGGCACGCTCAATGAAGGCCAGAAGATTTCCTACGAAGAGCAGCGCGACCCGAAGCGCGGCAAGAGCTCGGCCGAGAACCTGAAGAAGGTCTAAGCCGCTCGAGAACGAAGGCAAGGGCGCCGGAAACGGCGCCCTTGCTGTTTCAGGCCGCACGATGTGCGATCTGCCTTGATGCCGCACGATGTTGCGGCGTGGTTGAAGCCGCACGATGTGCGGTGGGGGCGCCTCGCTGCCGGCGCCCTTGTTGCTTTCGGCTTACCGCCGCCGGCCCATATGCGGTGCAGGCAACACCGGGAGACGCGCCATGGCCATGAAGCCGAACTATTTCCAGCAACGCGCCGACCGCAATCGCGCCAAGGAAGCCAAGAAGCTGGAAAAGCTGCAGCGGCGCGACGAAGAGACCGCGAAGCGCAAGGCCGCCCGCGAGTCCGAGCAGACCGCCCCCGAATCCGGGCCAGCCGCGGCGGCCAAGCCCGAACGCTAGATCCCCAGATCCCATCGCCTTCGCGCGCGGCGAAAGACCCTTGCCGCTGCAGGCTTGAATCCTGCGCCGCCCCGTCCAAGATCGCGTCCAAGATCGCGCCCAAGATCGCGCCCGAGATCCCCCGGGCATCCGGGCCGCGCGGCGGCGCGTAGCAAGACGACAGCAGGACGGGAGATGGCGATGAAAGTTCTCTACACCACGCAGGCGACTTCGACCGGCGGGCGCACCGGGCATTCGAAGACCGCGGATGGCATTCTCGACATCGACCTGGTGACGCCGAAGGAGCTGGGCGGCCAGGGCAATGCGCCGGGCGGCAAGGGCACCAATCCCGAGCAGCTCTTCGCCTGCGGCTATTCGGCCTGCTTCCTCGGCGCGCTCAAATTCGTCGCCGGCCAGGAGAAGGTGAAGGTGCCGGAAGACACCACCGTCACCGCGACCATCGGCATCGGCCCGCGCGACGACGGCAAGGGCTTCGGCATCACCGCCGCGCTCGCCATCCACATCCCCGGCCTCGACCGCGCCAAGGCCGAGGACCTGGTGCAGAAGGCGCATGTGGTGTGCCCCTATTCGCACGCCATCAAGGCCACCATCGACGTCAAGCTGAGCGTGGTCTGATGCGGGACGCGCCGCGCGCGCCGCGCGCGGATGAGGACACCGTCGTTGCGGCATGGCGGGGCGCCTGGAGCGTCATGCGATCGAATCGCCTCGTGCTCCAGCCCTGCTGGATGGTCGCGTTTTCGGCGTCGAACCGGTTTTCTTCGCGACGGAGAATGCGCTAGACCGCCGCGGCGATGACGTGGGCCTGGATCTTGGCGGCGACTTCGCCGCCGCCATGCCGCGCTGCCAGCGCCGCCGCGACGGATTCCGTCACCGCGTCCAGTTGCCCCGCGGCCCGGGCCTCGATCTCGGTGCGCAGCACGGTGCCCTGGCAATAGGCCGCGGCCGGGATGCGCGGCGCGGCGGCGCGGCTTTGCTCGGCGCGGGTCTCGATCGCCACGGGCGCGAAGCCGGCGCCGCGCAGCTCGCCGCCGATCAGCGCCGTGTCGTGGTAGCCATGCGGCGTGCGCGCCAGGAAGCGCGGCGGATCATCGGGGAAGATCCGGGCCAGCGTCCTGGTCACGTCATCGGCGAAGACGTTCTCCTCGATCCGGTCCCAGACGCTGAACAGGAAATGGCCGCCGGGCTTGAGCACCCGCTTGGCCTCGCGATAGGCCGCCGGGCGGTCGGGAAAGAACATCGCGCCGAACTGGCAAACCACCAGGTCGAAGGCCGCATCCGCGAAGGGCAGCGCCAGGGCATCGGCCTGGCGCCAGGTGATGCGCGCGTCGGGCGCCTGGCGCGACGCGGCGTAGTCGAGCATCGGCTGGTTGAGGTCGGTCACCACATAGCTGGCGCCGGCGGACAGCATGGGCGCCAAGGCGCGGGTGACGACGCCGGTGCCGGCCGCGACCTCGAGCACCGCGCCCGGCGACAGCGCCGCCGCGCGGCGGGCGAGATCGGCCGCGTAGGGCGCGAAGATCAGCGGCACCATGTAGCGGTCGTAGTTCTCCGGGATCGAGCCCGCGAACAGCTTGTCGGCTTCCTGCATGCGATCACCCGCGATCCATCCGGCGGCCCGCGACACTAGAGCGGGTTTCCCCAAAATAGAAGCGGTTCTGCCGGATCGATTTTCGGCAAGGGGGAGGAAGAGGCCGCAGGCGGTAGTGGGACTACCGCCAAGGCCTCTGACGCTGCCCTTGCCGAAAAGCGCCCGGCCCTCCGGGTTCGTCCCAGGAAACTATGGGGTCGGGCATCCGCGTCGTCAGGCCGCCCGCCGACGGGTCCGTAGCTCCACTACGACCCCATGTCCGCGCAGGCGGACATTCGCCATGCGAGCGCCGACGAAGTCGGCGGGGGCCTTCCTAGCGGCCTGCCGCAACGCTGACGAACAGAACCGATTCTATTTTGGGGA